>NZ_JBEXMW010000002.1:0-897592 GCF_040610775.1 Nonomuraea sp. NPDC003709
GGCCTGGGGGCGAGCATGGCCCTGACGCTGGCATCGTCCTTGTTGTGGGGAGTGGCACATCTGGCCGCGGAGCGCCGTAAGACGGGCTTGGCGCTTGAGGAAGGTGTGGGCGGCCTCGCCGACGGCCACCGGGTTCATGCTCTGCAGCCCGTGCGTGGCGTTGGGGATGCCGCACCGCTCCGCCTGCGGCAGCCAGTTCATGAGGAAGCGCTGCGCGTCGCGGAACCCGGGCATCGCCGACTCGCTGTCGAGGCCCATCACCGCCAGCACCGGCATGTCCGGCTTCCGCGTGACCAGCCGGTCGGCCTCCGACGGCTTGAAGCCCCACTGCGAGATAGCCGGGAAGTCGACGGTGAAGGTCGTGTCGACGCACGCCTCGACGCGGTCCCACACGTCGAGTGGCCCGGTCATCTCCACCGCGGGCAGGAAGCTCGGCCCGCACACCGCCTCCATGTAGAGCTGCGCCGCGCCGAGCTTGTCGCCCGTCTCGTACAGCTTCATCGCGTTCATGTAGGCGTCGATGTTGGCCTGGATCGCGTCCGGCGCCTCACGCGGCAGGTACGGCTCCAGCAGGATCGCGCTGTGCGCCCGCTCCGGGTACGACAGCAGGAACTGGAAGGCGATCACGCCGCCGAACGAGAAGGCCATGATGTGCGCCTTCTCGATGCCCAGGTGGTCGAGCAGCTCGGCGACGTGCTGCGCGCCGCCCTCGATGCTCAGCTCGGGCTTGTCCAGCGTGCTGCCGTTGTAGCCGGCCCGGTAGTAGCTGATGAGCTGGTAGTCCTGCAGCAGCGGGGGGTAGAACCGCATGGGGGTGATGAGGCTGTCGGCGATGCTGGTGCCGTGGATGCACAGCACGGGCTCGCCCTCGCCGAGCACGGTGTACCTGAGCTCGGCGCCGGTCACCGGCGCCCGCAGGTTGTGCTCGACGTTCCATTCGCGCCCGATGTAGAGGGCGTTTCGCATCATGGCTTGCGCTCCAATCCGACCAGCAGGCCGGTCTCGTCGAGGCTGGGGACGAGGTCGAAGACGAGGAACTCCAGGTAGTACCGGCCCCACAGCAGGCCCCAGAGCGGGAACCGCTCGTTGAACTCCTCGCCGCGCTCGTGCGCCAGCCGCCCCTCCAGCTCCCAGATCAACGAGTTGAACTCCTGCGCGGTGAACGGCTGCCCGGCCGCGGCGGCGGCCGCGATGACCTCGTCCTTGGACTTGTCCTTGAGCCGGTCGACCAGGTCCGGCCGCTCGGCCAGACCGCGCAGGAACCCGATGACGTTGGCTTCGCTCATGCCAGCTCCTCGCGGGAGTAGCGGGCGACCACGTGGTCGACCAGGTAGTCGAGGTAACGCGCGCCCCACATGTGCCGCCACAGGGTGCTGCTCCCGTCGAACGGCTCCCCGTCCTTGTGGATGACGACGTCCGCCTCCAGCCGGCCGATGACCCGCTCGGCGTCGTCCTCGGTGAAGGCGAACCCGTCGTTGCGGGCGTGGAACAGGACCCGGGGAAGGTCCATGGGGGAGTAGCGGGCCAGCAGACCGGGATCCGACCGGGCCGCCTCCAGGAACCTGACGAACTCCGCCTCGGCCACGGCTAGCTCTCCAGCGCGTGTCTGATGACGTCGTCGATGGCCTTCACGTCCGGCTCGGCCAGCCCGAACGTGGCCAGATGGCCGTAGACGCTGTCGATCTGGCGGAACGTCGCGCCGGGGATCCACTCGGCGTACTGCCTGAGCTCGTCCGGCGGGAACAGCGCGTCGCCGGTCAAGCCGGCGATCGTGGTCTTGGCCTTGATCCGGCCCAGGACCTCCCGCAGGGACTCGCCCTCGGCCCCCGGCCAGGCGGCGCGGGCCTTGCGGGCCTGGGTGACCACGTCGTTGGGGTCCTGCGGGAGCCAGAAGCCCTCCCAGAAGCCCTCGACGAACGCGTCCACGCTGTCGAAGCCCAGGGTGCGCCAGACGTCGGCGCCGGCGTAGTAGAACGTGCGGGGCGGGGCGGTCAGCGCCGAGCCGTGCCCGACCCGGGCCAGGCCGCCGCTGACGCTCGCCGCGTCCGTGTAGGCGCCCCCGGCGTAGTTGGGGTCCGCGGTGATGGGCTCCTCCACCACCGTCTTCAGCCAGAGCTTGGTCCACGGCGGCGGGGTGGGCGCCCCGGCGATGGGGGCGATGCTCCGTACGAGGTCGCCGAAGCGCAGCGCCCACTCGTACACCTGGATCGCGCCGATCGACCAGCCGAGTGCCAGCCGGATCTCGCGGACGCCGAAGACCTCCTCCAGCAGCCGCTGCTGGGCGATGACGTCGTCGGCGATGGAGACGACCGGGAAGGGCCGCGACGGGGTGTTGCTCGGCGCGGAGGACGGCGGGAGGCCGAAGTGGCCGGGCAGCACGATGAAGTGGGTGCGGGGATCGAGCGCGCGGTTCTCGCCGATCCAGCCGTTGAGCACCTCGGCGGGGGCGCCGAGGAAGGTCGGGAACACGACCACGTTGTCCTTGGCCTGGTTGAGCTCACCGAAGGTCTGGTACGCCAGCCGGGCGCCGGGCAGCGTGTCACCCGAGGTGAGCGGGAAGTCGCCGAGCTCGAAAGTGTTCATTCCTGGCTCCAAACGTCGTTCACGCGTCGAACCGCAGAATCGTCTTGATGTTCTTGCCGGACCTGAAGTCGTCCGCCGCGGCCTGGATGTCGGCGAAGTCGTACTCCTTGATGAGCGGCTGCACGGGCAGCCGGCCGCCGCGGATCAGCCGCGCCAGCAGCGGGATGAGCCGGTCGGGGTCGCTGTCGCCCTCGCAGACGCCCAGGATCCGCCGCCCCGGCAGCAGCCGGTGCACGTCGACCGAGACCTCCACCCCGTACGGCGGAGCGCCCACGACGGCCACCGCGCCGCGCGGTGCGAGCGCCTCGATGCCGGCGCGCAGCACGTCGGGGTTGCCCACCGCCTCGACCACGTAGTCGACGCCGGCGCCACCGGTGATCTTCCGCAGCTCGTCGGCCAGGTCGAGGCCGGTCGAGTCGACGGTGTGGGTGGCGCCGATCTTGGCGGCCAGCTCGAGCTGCGCAGCCTGCCGGCCCACGGCGATGATCTGGCTGACCGGGGTGAGCGCCGCGCCCATGATGGCGGCCAGGCCCACCGCGCCCGTGCCGATCACCGCGATGGACGTGCCGGCCTCCGGGCGCAGCGTGTTCCAGACCGCGCCGGTGCCGGTCTGGACGCTGCAGGCCAGCGGGGCCAGCAGCTCGAACGGCAGGTCCGGGTCGACCTTGACGACGCTGCGCTCGTCGGCGATGGAGTGGCGGGCGAACGACGACTGGCCGAAGAACCGGCCGCCGAGCGCGACGCCGTCCCTGCTGATCGGCGAGCTGCCGTCGCGCCGCTTGCCGCCGATGAGGTTCTGCGGGATCCACGTGGTGCAGTAGGCGGGGTGGCCGATCCGGCAGGAGGCGCAGCTCCCGCACGAGGTGAAGGTGAGGACGACGTGGTCGCCCGGCTTGACCTTGGTCACGCCCGGGCCCGTCTCCTCCACGACGCCGGCCCCCTCGTGCCCGAGCACGCCCGGCAGCGGGAACGGGATGTGCCCCGCCGCCACCGTAAGGTCGGTGTGGCAGATGCCGGCGGCCTTCATCCGGACGAGGATCTCTCCCTGGCGCGGGGCGTCCAGCTCGACGTCCCGGAGGGTGAACGCCGCTCCCGGCGATTCGACGACTGCGGCTTGGGTGGTGGTCACGAGTGTCTCCGATCGTCGGGGGTGAGGGTGTACGAGCTCGTGACGTGGGTCCACTCCGCCGGCCCCCACTCCGCGCCATCCCCGACCTGGGGCGGAGCTCCGACCACGCGGACCACGTAGTAGTCGAGCAGACCGGGGGCCCGGCGGGTCCAGATCGAGCCGAGCTCGTCGTGGTGGCGCTGGCCGAAGTAGAGCCGATCCTCGTCCCGGCCGTGCGAGCGGGCCAGGCCGAGCAGGTCGTACTCCCGCGGGCACTCGTCTACCCCCGGCAGGTCCAGGATCGAGCAGCCGCCGTGGGAGACGTCCTGCCACTCGCCGGGCTGCCAGTTGCCGTCGCCCGCCTTCACCTCGTCGGCGCCGGCGACGAGCCCGGTGTCGAACAGGCGCAGGCAGACCTTGGTCCGGGAGAAATCGGCGTCGCGCGCGCCGGGCGTTTGTTCGCTGGGGCCGAGGAGCTCGAACATGCCCGTGATGATGAGCTCGAAGAGCCGGCTGTCGCAGCCGGGGTCCTTGTAGGCATTGAAATGAATGGCCCAGAAAGGACTGTGCAGCCAGAAGTCGTCCACCCCGAATATTCCCGGGAATACTTCGGCGGCGACCGGGCTGCGCCATCGGCCGGAGAGTTCGGCGACCGTGAATTCGGCGCTGGTTTCCATCACACCTCGCATGAGTCAATTCTTTTTCCGGCGGCCCGGCCGACGTCAAAGAGCCGGGTCGTACATTGGCAAGTCGGCCGGGCGGCGCGAGGTAATTCGTGAAGTCCTACGACGGGAGCAGTGCCGGCGGCACGTGCGCGCGCACCCGCTCGGCCAGCTCGGCCGCCCGGACGCCGGCCGCCGCGGCGGCCGCGGACGCCGGTCCGCCGGCCTTCTCGGCGGCCCTGCAGCGCTCCACGAGCACTCTCATGCGCTCGTGCAGCAGCGCCCAGGAGGGTTCGCGCCAGGGCACGAAGTTGCTCATGGCGTAGTACATCTCGAACGCGAAGCCCGCCGTTCGGCCGGGGTGCTCGGGGCCGACGGGCATGGTGGTCATGGCGGTGGCCAGCGGCCGCAGCACCTCGGCCATCATGCTGATCGACGTGCCGACGAGCAGGCCCAGCTGCTCCTCGCTCTCGTCGGTGTGCGTGAAGAACCTGGTCAGCAGGTGCAGCACCAGCTCATAGGCCACCGCCGCCAGCTCGGCCGCGCGGCGGGTGCCGGGGTCGGTGATGAGCGGCTGGGGCTCCACGATGTCGTAGGGCTGCTTGAGGTAGGCGGCGAGCGCCGGTCGCGCCGGGTCGAAGCCCGGATCGAGCGCGCGCAGCTCCTCGTACTCCCGCCACACCGCGAGGAAGCGCCCGTAGTGGGCCTGCTGCCAGTCGCCACGCGCGCCCTCGCCCTGCTCGATGATGAGATCGATCGCGGTGAACGCGGACTTCAGATCCGTGACCGCGACGAGCTGGGGCCAGCGGAACAGCTCCGGCGTGGCCTGGGCGCGCGGGGACCCGACGAACACGGCGCGCTCCCCGAGCTCCGCGCAGAGCGCCCGCAGCCCTTCCTCGATCCCGCGGTACAGGTGGCCGATCGTCGCGTACTCCTGGCCCCTGGGCATGAGGTCGGCGGGGTCGAGCCGGACGCGGCTGGGCGGCACCGGCTCGAACTCCTCGGCGTCCTGCAACTGCATGCCCTCGGGGCGCTCCAGGTACAGGAAGTGGCGCAACGCCTGCTCGCCGAAGGGCAGCAGATCGAGCTGGATGCCCGACGGGAAGTATCCCGAGCGCTGCGGGAAGTTCGGGCGGGTGAAGGTCGGCGCCGCGCCGATGGCGGCCAGCAGGTTGGACACCAGCGCCAGGTGGAGCATCTCCTCGACCGCGATGGAGTGCAGGACCCTGCGCCAGCGGGCGACCGCGTCCGCCTGCTCGGCCGTCAGGCCGTCCTCCGTCCCGTTCTTGAGGCTGGCCTCGGCGAAGAGGTACTGGCTCAGGATCATGTGTTCCAGCTGTGAGGCCTCGTTGAGCAGCCACCACAGGTGCTCCCGGTTCGCTATGACGATCGGGGGCTCGGACATGCGGGGATCCTCCTCAGTTGGGGGTGAGTACGGCGCGGTAGCGCACCTGGCCTGCCTCCACCCGCTTGAGCACCTCGTTGACCTCGGCGAACGGGTAGGTCTCCACGCGCGGCCTGACCTTGCCCGCGGCCATCAGCGTGAGCACCTCGACCAGGTCGGAGCGGTTGTTGTGGGTGCTGCCCTTGATGGAGCACTGCTTGAACAGCAGCGTCATCATGTCGTCGATCTTCAGCGGGCCGGTGACGCCCATCGTGACCAGCCGCCCGCCGTAGCGCAGGCCGGACAGCACGCGGGCGACCAGGTCCGCCGAGGTGGTGGTGGCCAGGATGATGTCGGCGCCGCCGGCGTCGGCCAGCGCCTTGCCGGGGTCGTCGCCGACCACGACGCCCTCCGCCGCGCCCAGTTCCTTGGCGTACTCCGCCTTGTCGGGCGAGGTGGTGAGCACGACCGTCTCCAGGCCGATGGCGGCGGCCAGCTGCACCGCCATGTGCCCGAGCCCGCCGACGCCCAGCACGCAGACGCGCTCGCCCGGCCGGGGGTCGGCGTTGCGCAGGCCGCTCATCGAGGTGAAGCCGGCGCAGAAGGCCACCGCCGCGTCGGTGTAGTCCAGGCCGTCGGGCAGCAGCGTGCACCCCGACTCCCAGGCCACCATCAGGTCGGCGTAGCCGCCGCCCATGTCCATCCAGGTCGTGGTGTGCGAGCAGGCCACCGGATGCCAGCTCTGGCACTGGATGCAGCGCCCCTCGCCGCGCTGCATCCACGAGACGCCGACCCGGTCGCCCACCCGCAGGGTGGTGGCGCCGGGGCCGAGCGCCACCACCTCGCCCACCGGCTCGTGCCCCGGCACGATCGGCAGCCGCACCGGCCAGTGGCCGCGGTGGACCAGTACGTCGCTGAAGCACATGCCGCACGCCTGGATGCGTACGACGACCTGGCCGGGCCCGGGCTCGGGATCGGCGAGGTCCTGGAACTCCCATGGAGAGTTGAGTTGCGTGATGACGGCTGCGCGCACGGTCTCCTCCTCGGCGAGACACGTCAGGGAGGCCCACGATAAATATCCGGCCCGCGTCGGCGGCACCCTGACTTAACGGAAACCACGGTGCTTTTGTCAGACGCGGACCTGACGAAATCCCGGCGTTCGGCGGCCGAAACGGGCCATATTCCCGGAGCGAATGGTACGAATAAGTCACCGCCCGTTGTCCTTGGAGGTTGCCATGCCTTCTATTGCCGCCATCGCACTGGCCGGCGGCCGCGGCCTCCGCGCCCGCCCGCTCACCCTCGAAGGTTCCGGTCACATAAGGAGCAAGGCCGCCGTCCCTTTTCTCGGGCGGCCGGTCATCGAATGGCTCGTCGCGGGCCTCCGCGACCAGGGAATAACGAGTTTCCACGTGGCGGCCAACGGCCGGGAGAATCGTTATCAGGTCAAGGAGGCGCTGGGGTACGGCGAGCGGCTCGGGGTCTCGGTGCGCTATTCGCGGCCGCGTACGGACCGGTTCAACACCGGCTCCGGGCAGGCGACGCTCAGCGTGATCGAGGAGCACGGCCTGCTCGGCCACGCTCTGGTGCTGCCGACCGATTCGCTGTTCGAGTTCGACCTGGCGGCGCTGGTGCGCGACCACCTGGCGAGCGGGGCGGTGGTGACCGTCGGCCTGGTCCATCGGACGGCGGCGGAGGTGGCGGGCACGTACGGGCTGGTGCTCGCGGACGGCGCCGGCCGGATCCAGCGGTTCATCGAGAAGCCGCCCCTGGAGACCATCGCGGCGGTGACCGCCGACCTGGACAGGGTGCCCATCAACGCCGGGCTCTACCTGGTGGACTGCGCCAGGCTGCGCGCTCTGGGCGCCACCGACGAGCTGGCGGCGCTGGCCGGGCGGGGGCTCGACTGGGGCGGTGACCTGCTGCCGTGGCTGGTGTCGCGCGGCCACCGGGTCATGTGCTCGCCCCTGGCCAAGGTGGGCGACCTGGGCAACCCCCGCGACTACCTGCTCACCATGGCCGAGGCCCTGGCCGGCGGCTTCCCGAGCCTGCGGCTGCCGGACACGCCCGTGATCCACCCCTCCTCGCTGGCGCGCCGCGACGAGGTCAGCGGGCTGACGCTGGCGGAGAAGCTGGCCGCCGGGCTCGTCCACGTGGGTCCCGGCGCGTGGATCGGCCGGGACGTCGAGATCGGCCCCGGCGTGGTGCTGCGCGACTCCTACGTCGGCGACGAGGCGGACCTGCACCCGTGGTGCCGCCTGGAACGGGTGGCCTGCCTGGACGGCGCGATCATCGGGCCGGGCGCGCGGCTCAGCGACGCGTACGTGGGCGTGATGGCGAGGGTGGACTCGTCGCTGGAGCGCCCGGCCGTCATCGACGGCTTCACCGCGCTCGGCCACGAGGTACGCGTCGCCGAGGGCGCCGGTCTCAGCGGCGTCATCGCCTATCCGGGACAGACCGTGACCGGGGCCGGGCACTCCGGCGGGCGTCAGTCGCCGACGTCGTCCGGCTCCTCGACCCGGTCGTAACGGAGCCGGGTCTCGATGGCGTAGGCGTGCGGCGCGTACCCGGTGCGCAGGTCCTGGAAGACGGTCCACGCCTCCATCGGGTCGCGCTCGGCCGGCAGCCCCGCCTCGTGGGCCAGCAGCAGCGTGTCGGAGAAGTTGCGCTCCTCCCGCCCCTGCAGGCTGACCGGGATGGGCGGCAGCGTGATGCACAGCCCGTGGGTCAGCCGGTGCATGCAGCGCGTCCCCGTCGCGAGCAGGGCCTTCGTGTGCGCCGGAGCCCAGCTCGGCGCGAGCGCCTCGATGAGCGCGGCCACGTCAAGGACGATGACCGCGGCCTTGAGCCAGTCGAGGTCGCCCGCGGGGCGGCGGAACGTGAGCGCCGGATGGGCGAGGTGGGAGTGCTCCACCTCGGCCATCCACACCGTCCACTCGGCGAACATGGTGTCGAGGTGGTCGCGCGAGCCGGTCTTGAGGTAGGACGCGAGCATGGTGTCGGCGTCGCGCGGGTTGCACACGCTGCCGGCCAGCCTGGCCACCAGCCGTTCCCGCCGGGAGTAGGCGGCCAGGAAATGCCCCAGGTACGTCGTGATGGCCGCCACCATCAGCAGCCTGGACGCCCACTCGGCCTCGCGCAGCGGCGTGCCCTCCAGCAGCGCGAACCCCGCCGAGGACACGCCGAGCCAGATCGCGGCCACCGTGACGACGGCCAGCGGCCCGCACAGGTCGAGCAGCGGCTCCCGCAGGACGGGCGGGACCCGGCCGGCCATCGCGAGCATGGGACCGGCGAAGGCCCGCAGGACGCCGCGGACCAGCCGGGTCGGCCTGCCCCGGGGGGTGAACACGGTCAGCACGACGCTCAGCCACACCGCCGCCACGAGCGCGGCGCCGGCCAGCGTTCCCAACACGGCTGTCACCATGCCCGTATCCTTCCGGCTCTTGACTGGAATGCCCAAGAATTAGTTAGTGCTAGCAGTCGGAATGCCACCTTCAAAAGAGCGGAGACGAGGCTCCGGACGACCCGGAGCCCCGTCTCGACAGCGGCGGCCGCGCCTCACACGGTGGCCGCCGAGCGTAATTCGGTGGTGAGGTCGAGCAGCGTGCCCGGGCCGAGCAGGCTGCGGACCGGCACATCCACGCCCAGCTCGCGCCGCACCCGCTCGCGGAACCTGGTCGCCAGCACGGAGTCCAGCCCCAGCAGGGTGAGCGGCACGTCCATCCCGATCTCGTGTCCGGGCACCGCGAGAACCTGGGACGCCAGGTCGGTCACCACGGCGGTCAACTCCGTCTCCGAGAGGGCCGCCAGATCCGGGCGTCCGGCCGGCGCCGGTTCGCGGGCCGGTTCGCGGGCGGGCTCGGGAGGAATGGGGGAGGTGGCCGAGCCGGGCCAGAAGCGCCGCCGCTGCCAGGGGTAGCCGGGCAGCCGGACGTACTCGCCCTCGGGATGGACGCGGTCCCATCGGGGACGGCAGCCCAGCACGTACGCCTGGCCGAGCGCCGCGCTGAGGGCCGCCGCGTCCGGCACGTCCCTCCGCAGGCAGGGCACCACGCTCGCGGTCGCGCCCGCCGCCTCGACCTCCTCCTCCAGCGCCGTCTGCAGCACCGGATGCGGGCTCATCTCGATGAACACGGTGGGCCGGGCGTCGGCGAGCGCGGCCTGGCAGGCGGCGGCGAAGCGCACGGGCAGCCGCAGGTTCTCGAACCAGTAGCCGGCGTCCAGCTCCGTGCCGTCGACGACCCGGTCCCGGGCGCTGGAGTGGATGGGCACGGCGCAGGGGCCGGGCTTGACGCTCGACAGCGCCTCCAGCAGCGCCTCGCGCACCGGCTCCACCTGCGGCGCGTGCGAGGCGTAGTCCACGTCCACCTGACGGCAGAAGACGCCGTCGCGGCGCAGCGGAGCGACGATCCGCTCCAGCCTCGCGGGGTCGCCGGACAGGACCGTGGAGTGACGGCTGTTGACCACCCCCACGCTCACCTGGCCGGAGTGCTCACCGATCGCCTCCTGGGCCGCCTCCGCACCGAGCGCCACGGCCCACATGGCGCCGGGCGTGCGCAGCTCGCGCAGCAGCCGGCTCCTCCTGGCGACCACGGCCGCGCCGTCGGCCACGCTCAGCGCGCCCGCGGTGACCGCCGCGGCGATCTCGCCCATGCTGTGGCCGATGAGCAGGTCGGGCTCCACGCCCCACTCGCGCCACACGGCGGCCAGCGCCACCTGCATCGCCCAGAGGGTCGGCTGCACCTCGTCCACGCGCGACAGCCGCTCGCCGCGCAGCAGCACGTCCACGGGGGACCAGCCGAGCTCGGCGGCCACCGCCCGCGCGCACTCGTGCAGGCGCAGGGCGAAGGCCGGCTCGGCGGCCAGCAGCTGCCTGCCCATGCCCGCCCACTGGCCGCCCTGGCCGGGGAAGACGAACACCACCTTCGGCCGCCGGGCCGCGCGGCGCTCGCCGGCGTGCACCGACTGCCCGTCACCCCGCCCGTTCGCGCGGAACTCCCGCAGGGACGCGGCCAGCGAGCGCGCGTCGTCGCCGACCGCGGCCAGCCGGTACTCGTGGTGCGAGCGCCGGGCGCCCGCGCTGAAGCACACGTCGTGGAGGCCGGGTCCCGCGTCGTCGGCCCCCGTCCCCTCTGTCACCGTGTCGAGCAGCTCGGCGTACGCGCCCGCGAGCTCGTCGAGCGCCCTTGGGTCCCGCGCCGACAGGGGCAGGACGTAGCTGGGCCGGCCCTGGCCGAGCCGGGGACGCGCCGCCTGCGGCGCCTCGGAGAGCACGAGGTGGACGTTGGTCCCCGACATGCCGAAGGAGTTGACGCCCGCCAGGGCCGGCGTCCCCCGGTCCGGCCAGTCCTGGGTGAGCAGCGCGAGCTCGACGGCCGCGGTCGGCTGCCGCAGGACGGCGTGCGGCTCCACCACGTGCAGCGTCGCGGGTATGGTCCGGTGCCGCAGCGCCAGGGCCGTCTTGAGCAGCCCCGCCATCCCCGAGGTGAACTCGGTGTGGCCGATGTTGGACTTGAGCGAGCCGACCAGGCAGCGCCGCTCAGGGTCCCGCCCCTCCCGCATGACCAGGTCCAGCGCGGCCAGCTCGGTCGGATCGCCGACGGGGGTGCCGGGCCCGTGGGCCTCGACGTAGTCGACCTCGCCAGGGGAGACCCCGGCGTCGAGATAGGCCTTGCGCAGCATCGTCTCGTGCCCCTCCAGCCCGGGGGAGACGAGTGAGCCGCCGGTGCGGCCGTCGTGGGTGGCGGCGCTGCCCAGGATCGTCGCGTAGGGGTGCTCCCCGTCCGCGAGGGCCCGCGAGAGCGGCTTGAGTATCAGGGCCACCACGCCCTCGCTGCGCACGTACCCGTCCCCCGACACGTCGCCGAACCTGCACCGGCCCGAGCTGGACAGCACGCCGGCGTCCGCGAGCGCGAAATACAGGTCCGGCACGATCTGCAGGTTCGCGCCGCCGACGATGGCCAGGTCGATCTCGCCCGACCACAGCGCCCGGCAGGCCATGTGCACCGCGAGCAGCGACGTCGCGCAGGCCGCCTCCACGCCCATGCTGGGACCGCGCAGGTCGAGCTGGGTGGAGACGCGGCCGGGGAAGATGCCGCTGACGGCCGCCCCGAGCGCGGCGTGCATGTCGTACATGCCCGAGCGGCGCAGCAGGTCCCAGTACCCCGAGGACAGCAGGCTCGTGTAGACGCCGGTGTCGCTCCCGGCCAGGCTCTCGGCCGGGATGCCCGCGTCGTCGAGCGCCTCCCAGGTGACCTCCATCAGCAACCGCTGCTGCGGGTCCATCCGCAGGGCCTCGAACGGCGTGACGCCGAAGAAGCGCGCGTCGAACCCGGTGATGTCGTCCAGGTAGCCGCCCGCCCCCCGCAGCACATCGGGCCGGCGGCGGCCGGAGGTGGTTTCGATGTCGAATCTTTCCGGAGGGATCACGCCGATCATGTCCCGGCCCCCGCTGACGATCTGCCAGAGGTCGGTCGGGCTCTGCGCACCGGGCAGCCGGCAGGCGGCGCCGACGATGGCGATGGGATCTCGCCCGCTGTTGTTGTACATGGGGCCCCGTTCCCGTTCTCGCCCGGGTCATCGTGAATTCGACGGTGCCCGGGCGCCCTTGTTGGTTGGCCGAACGACATCACCTAAGGTCCGGCTCGCCCACGTGGGTGTCAATTAACAGATGACGAAATACCGGGGCGGTGAAAACCGCGTTATTCGCCCGCGTGCATCGGAAAATGGATCACGAGCCCGACCAGCGGCTCGTCCGGGGTGATCATCAGCGCCATGCGCAGGGTCTGCAGGCCCAGCCGAGGATGCCGGAACCGGCGCGTGAGGCTGCGGTGCTCCTGCACCTCGTGCTTGCGCCACAGGCCGGCGAACAGCGGGCTCAGCTGGGAGAACTCGGCGATCTTCGCGGTCAGCCGCTCGTCGTGCGGCCACCTGGCCAGCTCCGAGCGCCACCGGGCGATGACGTCGCAGGTGACGCGCTCCCAGTCGGGCAGCCGCTCCTTCGCCGTGGGCGAGACCAGCAGCCAGCGCAGCATGTTGCGGTGCTCCGGCGTGTAGCTGCCCCAGTCGTCGTACCACTCGGCGGCGGCGTCGTTCCAGGCGGTCAGGTCGCAGTGGATGTCGGTGGCGTAGACCGGATAGGCGCTGGCGCTCATGAGGCTGACCAGCGGGCCCATCACGTCGCCCGACCACGTCTGCCCCTCGAGCGGCTGCGGGTTGGTGACCTGGCCGTGCACCAGCGTGTGCATGTAGCGGCGCTCGTCCTCGCTGAGGTCGAGCACCCGGGCCAGGCTGTCGAGCACCTGGATGGAGGGCCTGATGTCACGCCCCTGCTCGAGGTACGTGTACCAGGTCGGGCTGAGGCCGGCGAGCACCGCCACCTCCTCCCGCCGCAGCCCCTTCGTCCTGCGCCCCCCTTCGGGGAAGCCCACCTGCCCCGGCGTGACCCGTGCGCGCCTGCTGCGCAGGAATCGCGCGAGCTCCTGCCGGCTCCAGCCGTCGCCTGACACAGAACCCCCCGTGAGTGCCTCCACCGCGTCAGCAGATCAGGATCGCAAGGCTGAGTCTAGAAGCCTCACGGAATATTTGTCACCTCTAGCCCGATTGCGTCATTTCGGCATTGACGTTACGGCATTGTTCCCAAAGCATGAATTTAATCCATTCAATTGAGGGGATTAACCAGATGAAGTGGCATTTCATCGACCGGAGCGAGCAGATCGCCGCGATTCGGTCAGCCCTCGGGGCCGCCGGAGCAGGCCCGATTGTCCTGGCCGGAGAGCCGGGCTCGGGCCGCAGCCGGCTGGTGGAGCGCGCGCTCGAATCGTCCGAGGCGGCGCGTTACGACATCGTCCGGCTGCGTGCCGCGGACGGTCCCGGTGAGGTCGCCGCCCGCGTCGAGGCGGCCGCCGGGGGCCGTCCGCTGCTGCTCGTCATGGACGACGCGCAGGTGAGCGATGACGAGAGCCTGATGGCGCTGCGCACGGCCGCGGGCGGGAGCCCGGGGGCCAGGGTGCTGGTCACGACGCTGTCCGGGCCCGCGGCACGGCGCCCCGATCCGGTGGACTGCCTGCGCTTCGAGCCGGGCGCGTACACGGTCGACGTGCCGCCGCTCGCGGTCGAGGAGGTGGCCGCCCTGCTGGCCGAGCTGGCCGGCGGCCACGTACGGCAGGCCACCGCCGGTGCCCTGCACTCGGCGACCGGCGGCAACCCCCGCCTGCTGCACGACTTCCTGATCGGGCGCCGGCTCACCGAACGCCTGACCCGGGGCGCCGCCGGGTGGGAGTTCCAGTGCGCCACCGAGTGGCTGCCGCCGATGGACCCGTCCGCGGCCACCCCGCACCTGGTGAAGGCCACCTGGGACGCGTGGGCGGCGCTGGCCTTCGACCGGGCCTTCGAGCTGTGCAAGGCGGCGGCGTGGTGCGGCGAGGGGCACACTGTCTCGGTGCCGCTGGCGCACCTGCTGCTGCTGCGCGGCAGGGGGCGCGACAGCATGTCGTTCCTGGACTCGCTGCCCGAGAGGATGGTGGAGAGCACGCCGCACCTGGCGCTCGCCCGGGCGGTCAACCTGGCCTGCGGGCAGGGCCGGCCAGAGGCCGCCGCCGAGTTCCTGCTGCGCGCGGCGGTGGCCGCCGGGCCGGCGCAGCGGCCGCTGCTGCTCGCCTACCGGGCCTGGATCATGGCGTTGAACGGCCGCTCCGCCGACGACGTCGGCACGATCACGCGTACCGACAGGGAGACCGCCCTGTTCGTGCACGCGGCGCAGGCCATGGCCCGCCTGCGGACCCGGCCCGAAGAGGCGGTCTTCCACCTGCGGCGCGCGCTCGCGCTCACCGCCGGGGGAGCGGAGGCGGGGCCGCCCTGGCTGGCGGCGCATCTGACGGCGTACCTGATCGACGCGCTGCTGCTGGCCGGGCGGGCGGATGAGGCGACGCTGCTGGCGGAGGGCTTCCACGGCGGGGAGCCTGCCTCCGGCTGGGACGTCGCCGTCGCCATGTCGATGGTCGCCGCGTGAGAGGCCCGGACCACGTGCCGCGGCCGTGGTCCGGGCCTGTCCCCTCAGGAGGGGTTCCTGCTCAGCGCCAGAGTGGTGATGTCGTCGGACTGCTCGGCGGCCCCCACGAACGTGCGCACCGAGGTGTCGACCGCCGCGAGCAGACCGGGGGCGTGCCCCCCGGCCCCGCCCAGCACCTCCTGGAGCCGGGGGGTGCCGAACAGGCCGTGGGCGGAGTTCCTGGCCTCGACCACCCCGTCGGTGTAGGCGAACAGCGCGTCGCCGGGCCCCAGTTGCACGTGACCCAGGGTGTAGGAGCTGTCGGCCAGGATCCCGACCGCGGGCCCCGTCGGCGGCAGCATCGTCTGGCGGCCGTCGGCCCGCACCACGACGGGCGGATTGTGCCCGCCGTTGATGTAGACCAGGTCCCCGGAGTACGGGTCCAGCACCCCGAAGAACATCGTCGCGAAATACGCCTGCTTGATGTGATTGCGGGCCATGTACCGGTTGGTCCCGACCACCGCCTGGATCAGCGGCCCCGCCCCCAGCGACAGCAGGGGCAGCGCGGACTCTCCCGGCGAGCCGTCCAGCGCCACGGCGGCGTCGTCGCTGACGTCCTGGACGAACCCGGTGTGCTCGGCCGTGTGCCGGAGCAGCGTTCTGATCAGCGCCATGAACAGCGCCGCCCCCACGCCCTTGTCGCACACGTCGGCCACCACCAGCGCCAGCCGGCGCCCGTTGACGAGGGTGAACACGTCGTAGAAGTCGCCGGCCACCTGCCGGGCCGGCCGGAAGCTGGCGGCGATCTCCCATCCGTCCAGCCTCGGCAGTGACTCCGGCAGGAACCCGGCCTGGATGTCGCGGGCGATGCGCAGCTCGCGCTCGTACTCCCGCAGGCTGGCCAGCGCCGCCATCTCCTCCACCGTGGTGCTGAGCTGATAGCGCTCCCAGCAGGAGTTCGCCCTGCTGCGCAGCAGGCCGGGCAGGAACGGGCGGGTCACGTAGTCGAACCCGCCGCGCACACACTCCTCCAGCGCGGCGATGTCGTCGTCGGGGAAGGCCACGATCGTGGGCATCCGCCCGTCGACCAGGAACCGCTGGCTGACCAGCGCCATCCGCTGCAGCCCCAGCGCCGCCGAGATCAGCAGCAGATCGGGGTGCGGGTGGCGCAGGACCAGGTCGTCCGGGACGGCGAGCTGGACGTCGAAGCCCTCTTCGCGCAGTGCCCCGTTGAGTTCGAGCACCGCGGTGGACGTGGGGTTAGCCGGTTCGGCAACCACCAGAGCCGTCGGCATTCGCGCCTCCAAGCAGTCGCATGATCAGGGTGTTGCGGTTGCGTCCGCCGACGTACTCGTAGCGGAACTCGTCCACCTTGCCCATGGCGAGGAGCAGCCCGTAGCCGCCTTCCTCGCGCAGCGCGGGCGGCAGCGCCAGCCGCGGCGCGGGATCGTATCCGGCGGGATCGAACGGCGGAGCGTCGTCCTCGATGCTCACCCGCAGCCGGTCGTCCTCGATCTCCCCGGACAGCTCCACGACGCCCGCCCCGCCCCGGTAGCCGTGCTGGGCGATGTTCGTGGTGATCTCGTCCGTCGCCAGTCGCAGCCAGTACGCCTGGCGGGAGGTCAGCCCCGCCCCGTCTGCCAGCGCCTCGATGAAATCGGCCACCACACCCGGCAGGGACACGTGCTGGACATCGATCTTGAGCCGGCAGGCGAGCATCACTGCATCACGATGCTGCGGTCGAAGCCGGTGAGCCGGATCGTCTCGGCCACCTCCGGATTGGTCCCCACCAAGGTGATCTCCGAGCCGCGCGGCAGCTTCTGGTGCGCGAACACCAGGCAGCGCACCCCCGCCGACGACATGTACGTCAGCTCGTCGAGGAGCAGCACCAGCTTGCCCACCTGCCGCCCCACGGCCTGCGACACCAGTTCGTTGAGCTCGGGGGCGGAGCTGCCGTCGAGCTCGCCGGCCAGCCGGATCGTGGCGGTGTCGCCCTCCACGCTCATCTTCATCCTGAAGGACATGACATGGTTCCTTTCGCTAATGCGTGACCAAGATCGCGACGCTTCTGGGGCCGATGGACAACTGTGACTGGTTGGCCAGCGGCGGTTCCGAGCCCGGCTCGAAGGCGTCCATCGGCGGGGCGGCGGCGGTGTCGGCGAACAGGTGCCAGGTCTGCCCGCGCGGCGCGGGCGGCAGTTCGAGCGTGTGCGACTCCCAGTGGGAGTTGGCGGCGACGTAGACGCAGTCGTTCCCGCCCCCGTCGAACAGCGCGGCCAGCACCCGCGAGTGCGCCGACCAGTCCGGTGACCAGGCGCTCACGCCGTGCCAGTGGACCGATCCGGGAGAGCCGCCCCTCAGCACCGGGTGCGCCCGCCGGAAGGCGATGGCGTGCCGCGTGAAGCGGAACAGGTCGGCGTTCTCCTCCCGCAGCCCCCAGTCGAGCCACGTGATCGGCCCGTCGTGGCAGTAGGCGTTGTTGTTGCCGAGCTGCGTGCGGCCGAGCTCGTCGCCGGCCAGCAGCATCGGCACGCCCCGGCTGGCCAGCAGGAGCAGCAGCGCGTTGCGCTGCTGCCGGGCGCGGAGCGCCAGCACCGCCGGGTCGTCGGTCACACCCTCGTGCCCGCAGTTCCAGGAGTTGTTGGCGTCGTCGCCGTCCCTGTTGCCCTCGCCGTTGCCCTCGTTGTGCTTGTGGTCGTACGAGACCAGGTCCCGCAGCGTGAACCCGTCGTGTGAGGTGACGAAGTTGACCGTGGCCGCGACGCCCCTCCGGCTGTACATGTCGGGCGAGCCGACCATGCGGGTGGCCAGCTCCCCGGTGACGCCGATATCGCCCTTGACGTACCTGCGCACCGTGTCGCGGTAGCGGCCGTTCCACTCCGACCAGCGGCTGTAGTGGGGGAAGCTGCCCACCTGGTAGAGCCCGGCGGCGTCCCACGCCTCCGCGATCAGCTTGCGGTCGCGCAGGATCGGGTCGTACGCCAGCGACTCCAGCAGCGGCGGGTTGTGCAGCAGCTCGCCGTCGGACCCCCGCCCGAGGATCGCCGCCAGGTCGAACCTGAAGCCGTCCACATGGCACTCGGCGGCCCAGTAGCGCAGGCAGTCCAGCACGAACCCGCGCACCACCGGATGGTTGCAGTTGAGCGTGTTGCCCGTGCCGCTGAAGTTGTAGTAATGCCCGTCGGGGGTGAGCATGTAGTAGGTGGCGTTGTCCAGTCCCTTGAAGCTGATCGCCGGGCCGCGCTCGTCGCCCTCCGCGGTGTGGTTGAACACCACGTCGAGCAGCACCTCGATGCCCGCCCGGTGCAGCTCCTTGACCATGTGCTTGAACTCGTCGACCTGCATGTGGTCCCGGCCGGTGGCCGCGTAGGACGCCTTGGGGGCGAAGAACCCGATGGGGCTGTACCCCCAGTAGTTGACGCCGGTGAACACGTTGTCGGTCTCGTCGAACTCGAACACCGGCATCAGCTCGACGCAGTTGACCCCCAGCTCCAGCAGGTACGGGATCTTCTCCACGAGCCCCGCGTACGTGCCGGGCGCCGCGACCCCGGAGGAGTCGTGCCTGGTGAAACCGCGCACGTGCAGCTCATAGATCACCAGGTCCTCGTGCGGCAGGTGCGGCGGGCGGTCGTCCTCCCAGTCGAAGTCGTCGAGCGTCACCCGCGACCTGTGCCGGTAGGGGCCGTGACCGGTCAGCATCCTGGCGTACGGGTCGCTGAGCACGAGGTCCGGGTCGAAGCGGTGGCCCTCCCACGGCCGGCGGGGGCCGTCCACGCGATAGCCGTACTCCAGGCGCTCGACGTCGAGGCCGAACACGGTCATCGCGTAGACGCTGCCCACCCGGAACGTCTCCGGGAAGGGTAGCTCGGCCATCGGCTCGGGCTCGCCCTCCCGATAGAGCACCAGCGTCACCGAGGTGGCGTGGTTGGAGTAGACCGAGAAGTTGACGCCCCCGGGCACCCGCGTGGCGCCGAACGGCAGCGACCGCCCAGCGCGCACGGGGTATCCGGCGATCCGCTGCGTGGGGTAAGCGTCGATCGGCTCCAGGATGGTCATACAGTCAACGCCTCCACGCCCTGCTCCACCGACTCGACCACGGTGAAGAATCCGAGGAAGCCGGTCGCCTCCATGATCGCGCGCACGTCGGGGGACAGGCCCGTCAGCGCGAGGCGTACCGTGCCGTGCTGGGCCTGCCGGTAGACCAGCAGGAGCACCCGCAGCCCCGCGCTCGACATGTACAGGGTCCGGGACAGGTCCAGGACCACCAGCCCGTCCTCGGGGAGGAGCGCCCGCAGGTCCTGCTGGACCTGGGGCGAGGTCTCGCTGTCCAGC
Source organism: Nonomuraea sp. NPDC003709 (assembly GCF_040610775.1). Classification (NCBI taxonomy): domain Bacteria; kingdom Bacillati; phylum Actinomycetota; class Actinomycetes; order Streptosporangiales; family Streptosporangiaceae; genus Nonomuraea; species Nonomuraea sp. NPDC003709. The sequence goes on from NZ_JBEXMW010000002.1 coordinate 19,056, forward strand.
TGGCCGTCCAGGCTGATGACGGTCACGCCGCCGCGCAGCTCTTTCCGCAGTCGCATGGCCATGTCACTCCTCCACGGGCGCGAGATGGGCGCGCACCGTCATCGGCGAGGCGGAGTCGGGCAGCTTCACCGTCATCGCCGCGGCGTCGAAGAGCTGGTACGGCGAGCCGTCCACCTCCACCCACTCCAGCCGGACCCGGCCGGGCGGCAGCGCGTCGGGCGCCACCCGCAGGACGCGGTCGGTGAACCCGTCGGGCCGCGGCCGGAACCACAGCGTCAACGGCTCCTTGTCGATCAGCAGCCGCTGGTAGACGGTCGCCAGGAAGCACAGCTCGGCCGCGTGGCACATGCTCATCGAGTGGCTGCCCTTGAACCGCTCGTTGCCGAGCAGGTACGGGTGGCCGTCGGCGAGCACGTTGAAGTAGATCCCGCCCTCGTCGTGGTCGAGGAAGAAGGCGCTGTAGAAGGCGGCCGACTCCCGTGCCCTGCGCGTGAACTCCTCCTCGCCCACCAGCCCCGCCAGGATCTGGTAGGCGAGGATCGCCTGCTCCTGCTGCCACCAGGCCTTCCTGTCGTGCCAGACGAACCGGTGGACGTGCTGGCCGGGGCCGAGCCTGCGCTCGACCACGTCGTACCAGCCGCCGCGCTGCGGGTCGCTGCCGAAGCCCGGCATCTTCTCGCCGATCTCGGTCGCCAGCGTCCGGTAGCCGTCCTTGGGCCGGATCGACATCATCCGCATGAGGTTCCAGGCGATCTTGAGGTTGTGCCCGACGACCGCCCGGTCCTGCTGCCAGTGCCAGGTGGTGTCCGGCGTCCAGTCGGCGTGGAAGCGCTCCTGGACGTACGGGCTGTCCTTCCTGGGCATGTGCTTGGCGATGAGGTCGAACGTCTCCTCGAGCATGTCGGCGTGCCGCTCGTCGCCGGTGGCCAGGAACAGGTTGATGAGGTAGGCGGGGGCGTGGTCGCCGACGGAGTTCCAGTTCTTCCTCGACCGGTTCGGGCCCAGCGACTCGTGGTGCGGGCTGAGCAGGATCGGGTCGATGTGCGAGTAGTAGCCGCCCCGCTCGGGGTCGTGGAAGAACTTCTTGAACAGCCGCAGCGTGCCGTCGATGTCGGAGGCGATGCGCGGGTCCCCGGTGAGCCGGTAGAGCTGGGTCGGGCCGGCCAGGGCGTAGATCTGCTCGTACATCGGGATCGCGTCGTAGTCGTCGCCGAACTCGGAGGTGAACAGCTTGCGCTCGACCCCGTCGCGCACGTCGATGCCGTGGTACCAGTACACGACGTCCTCGTCGCGGTCCACGAAGCGCATGTGCTCGCGCAGGTAGGCGGTGCCCTGCTCGGCCACCTCCAGGAAGTCCTCCTCGCCCGTGAGCATGTAGGCCGAGGACATCCCGTAGATCATCCGGGAGATCGTGTCGGTCTCCTGCACGTCCTGGCCGGCCTTCTCGCCGCCCAGCCGCAGCATGGTCCGGTAGGCGGAGTAGTCGATCGGGCCGTCGGCCCCGAACTGGGCCTTGCGGTAGAACCTGCCCAGCTCGCGGATCTGCTTGACCCACCAGTCGGGCTGCTCGAAGGCGTACTGGCCCGGCTGTCTGCCCAGGAAGATCAGCGTCTTGGCCTCGATCGTGTAGGAGCCGTTCTCGTGGTAGAAGATCCCCTTGACGAACACGTAGGTGCCCGGCGTGAGCAGCTGCTCCAGGTGCGCCGAGGCGTCGAGGTACGGCTCCGAGAGGTTGCGCACGAACTCGGCGGAGGTGGTGCCGGTCAGGCGCACCCGCACCGGCCGCCCGTCGTTGGTGCGCAGGCTGATCTCGCCGTGCTCGAAGCCGGTGACGTAGCCGGCCACCAGGTCGGAGAAGGTGAAGTCGGGCCGGTAGACCGTCTCGGAGCCGCGGTCGGCGGCCACCAGGTCGATGATCATGCGGGCGAAGGCGGCGCAGTGCTCGGCCGTCCGGCCGGTCACCAGGTCGCGGTCCACCACGACGTCCTGGTCGGTGTAGACGGCGCCCATGTTGCGCACGTCGCCGACCAGGTTGTTGTGACACGTCACGCGGCGGCCCTTGACCGCCTCGGCGATGGGCGCCGCCAGCCAGAGGCCGTGGCAGATGATGCCCTTGACGATCCGGTGGTCCTCGAAGGCCTCCTTCAGCAGCCGTACGGCGGGGGCGAGCTCGTGGACGTCCTCGGTGTAGCGCAGCCGGTCCGAGACCATGCCGGACGGCACGATCAGCACGTCGATCCGGCTCAGGTCGGCGCTCTCCAGGTCGCCGCTCACCGTGAACGGCTCCTTGAACTCATGGCCGTGGAAGGTCAGCGAGTCCTGTCCCCACAACCGCGTGAGGAACTCGACCCGCGCCCCCTCCTCGGTGAAACGCCGCTGGTAGTAGTGGAGCTCCTGCTCGACGTAGTCGCTCTCCATGAGGATCGCGACGGTGCGCCCGGCCAATCGCTTCTCACGCACGGTGTACCTCTCAGGTGGTAATCAGATCGACGAGGAACGGCCCCGGCGTCGCCAGCATCCGCTGGACCGCCGCCTCCACCTGGGCGGGCTTGCTCACCTTGACGCCCGGGACACCCAGGCTCGCGGCCAGCTTCACGAAGTCGATCTGGGGATGGGACAGGTCGAAGCCCTGGGGGTGGGGGTGCGCGGCGATGCCGCGCTCGCGCCAGTACTGTTCGAGGTTGTCGTCGAGCAGCTGGTAACGGCGGTTGTCGCAGATCACGAAGCGGGCGGCCACGCCGTAACGGACGGCGGTCCAGAGGGCCTGGATGGTGTACATGCTGCCGCCGTCGCCGGTGAAGGCCACCACCTCGTCCTCGGGGCGGGCCAGCTTGATCCCGATCGCGCCGGGGATGCCGACGCCGAGCGAGCCGCCCCTGGTCTGGAAGTAGGTGCCGGGCCGGCGCGGCGGGAGCCGCCTGAGCAGCGCGGGGGCGGAGGTCAGCGCCTCGTCGAAGACCACCAGCCTGTCACCGGCCCGGGCGGCCAGCTCGCCGGCGAACAGGTCCATCATGGTCTCGCCGTACACCTCCGCCGGCTCGCGGGCCGACTCGAGGGGGGACTCGGGGCGGGCGGGGCCGAGCAGGCGGGCCAGCGCCGCCAGGGTCGGCTTGGGATCGGCGACGAGCGCGACGTCGGCCGGCAGGTTCTTGGCGATCTCGTAGTCGTCCAGGTCGATGTGGACGATCTTCGCCGCCTCCGGGAAGGGGCTGGTGAGCAGCGGGAAGACCTCGGGGAAGAGGTACGTCCCGACGACGAGCGCGGCGTCGGCCCCGGCCAGCGCGGCGGCGCTGTGCTCGCCGAACATGTGCCCGAGGTCGCCCCGGTGCAGCGGGTGGGTGGTGTCGATGGTCAGTTCCGAGGAGTTCACCGTCCACACCGGGGCGCCGAGCGCCTCCGCCACCCTGGCCAGCTCCTCCTGCGCGCCGGACACCGAGACCCCGTCCCCGGCCAGCACCACGGGCCGCCGGGCGGCGCGCAGCACCGCCGCGGCCCGCTCCAGCTCCTCAGGCACGGGCACCGTCGCCCGGCTGGGGATCGTGCTGGCCACGGCGGGCTCGCCGGTGTCCTCGTCGAGCACGTCCATCGGCAGTGCCACGAAGACTGGCCCGCGCGGCGGCGTCATCGCGATCTTGACCGCGCGCCGCAGCACCCTCAGCACCGAGCCCGGGTGGGTCACCCTGGTCGCGTACTTGGTCACCGGCCGGGCCATCGCCACGAGGTCCACCGCCATCTGGCCGTCCAGGGCCTCGTACCGCACCCCTGCCTCGCCGGCGATCACCACCAGCGGCGAGTGGCCGCGCTTGGCCTGGTAGAGCAGGCCGACCCCGTTGCCGAGGCCGACCCCGCTGTGCAGCTGGACCAGCGCGGGCCCGCCGGTGGCGCGGGCGTAGCCGTCGGCGATGCCGAGCGCCGCCGACTCCTGCAGCGCCAGCACGTACCGGAAGCCCGGCGTCTCCTCCAGCACGTCCAGGAACCCCTGCTCCACGGTCCCCGGGTTGCCGAACATCACCGAGATGCCGTCGGCCGCGAACTGCTCGAAGATCGCCTCTTTGGCGGGACGGGTCGCCATGGTCACCAGCCGTACCGGCGCAGGCCGGACTCGAGCACCTCGACCAGCTTCTCGCCGGACAGGTACGAGTCGGGGGTCGAGCGGCCCGTCACGAACGGGTGGTCCACGATGACCGACGTCTCCTTGCCCACGTTGCCGTGGTAGCGGCCGTCGGGCGCGGTGGCGTCGCGCAGGATGTACTCCAGCGGGTACGGCGGCGGCCCCATGTTGAAGTCCACTCCCAGGAAGCCCGTGCCGTCCTTGTAGTCGTACTCCTTGCAGTGGCCCGTCACGTGCTTGCCGCGCAGGATGCTCGCACGGTCCTCCCAGTCGCGGGCGAAGGCCAGGCAGGCGACGCCGTAGCACTCGGCGAGCACCGGCTTGTCCGCCCGGACGAAGGAGAGGATCAGGTCGTGCACCCGGCCGTTGTTGGCCAGGTCCACGATCGGGCCGCTGCCGCCCACGAGGACCAGGGCGTCGTACTTGTCGACGTCCCGGTCCAGCCGGCCGAGCTCCCGGTAGTAGGCCTCGACCTTGCGGAGGTATCCGTCCTCGCTGTTGTAGGGGCGTTCGGGGATCCACTCGGCGAGGCTGACCGGGGAGTCCAGCCGGTCCGACTCGTCGAGCTGCCTGGCGGCCACGGCCACCTCCGGCGTGGTCACGGAGCGGCCCAGCGGCGGATCCACGTACCCGGGGTCGAGACTGGGCGGCAGTGCCCGCGCGCGCTTGCCGGTGGGGGTGGCGAACACGCTCCGGTAGCCCTGCCGGTCGAAGGCGGCCAGCGGGCCGACGAGTTCCTCTCCCCAATATCCGTACTCGGAGAGAACAATAAGAATGGTGCGCGTCATGCGTGGATTCAAACAATATGTGGTTTTCCAGGACAAGCCCGGCCCGCCTATTCCGTCAAGTCCGTGAAAGTCGCCGGCACTTCGTCAGGTGCCGGGGGCGGCCGCGCGGAAAATGACGGAACAATGGCCGTAGCCGATTCTGGAGGCTCGTGATGCCCGAGCAGCGGCGGCCGGTTCTGCTGGCCGTGGACGACGACGATCACGTGCTCCGCGCGGTGCGGCGCGATCTGTCCCGCGCCTACCAGGAGCGCTACCGGGTGGTGGCGTCGAGGTCGCCGGTGGAGGCCATGCGCATCCTCGACCGGCTGCGCGAGCGCCGTGAGGAGGTCGCGCTGATCCTCTCCGACCAGCGCATGCCCGAGATGACCGGGATCGAGTTCCTGGTGGAGGCCGGCCGGCGCTTCCCCGCCGCCCGCCGCGTCCTGCTGACGGCCTACGCCGACACGAGCGTCGCCATCTCGGCGATCAACGAGGTGCGGCTGGACCACTATCTCGTCAAGCCGTGGGAGCCGCCGGAGGAGCGGCTCTACCCCGTGCTCGACGACCTGCTGTCGGACTGGGAGTCCGCCCACGAGCCCCCGTACCAGGGGATCCGCCTGGTCGGCCACCGGTTCGCGCCAGCCACGCACCGGCTGCGCGACCTGCTGACCCGCTACCGCCTGCCGTTCAGGTTCGAGGAGGCGGAGCCGGGCGCCCCGGAGGTCCCCGAGGTCGTGCTGCCCGACGGGCGCCGGATGGCCCGCCCCGGGCACGGCGAGGTGGTGGCGGCCCTGGGCCTGGCGACGGAGCTCAGCCACCCGCACTACGACGTGGCGATCGTCGGAGGCGGCCCGACCGGGCTGGCCGCGTCGGTCTACGCCTCGTCCGAGGGGATGGCGACGCTGCTCATCGAGGCGTACGTCCCGGGCGGCCAGGCCGGCACCTCCAGCCGGATCGAGAACTACCTCGGCTTCCCGTCCGGCATCTCCGGCGTCGATCTGACCAACCGCGCGATGGCGCAGGCCCGCAGGTTCGGTGTGGACGTGCTGGCCCCGGTCGAGGCCAGGCGGCTGAGCCGGGCCGGCCGGGCCTGCGTGCTGAACCTGTCCGACGGCAAGGAGATCACCGCGGCCACCGTGCTGCTGTCGCCGGGCCTGTCGTACCGCGGTCTCGACGCCGAGGACGCGGCCCGCTTCGAGGGGGCCGGCATCTACTACGGCGCGGCCCTGACGGAGACCGAGTCGTGCGTGGGGCGGCAGGTGTGGATCGTGGGCGGCGCCAACTCCGCCGGCCAGGCGGCGCTGCACTTCTCCCGGCACGCCTGCCACGTCACCATGGTGGTGCGCGCGGACAGCCTGGCCAGCGGCATGTCCGCGTACCTGGTGGACGAGATCGCCGCGACGGGCAACGTCACGGTCATGACGAACACCCGCGTGGTCGCCACCGGCGGCGTGGACCGGCTGGAGCGCATCACGCTGTGCGACACCCGCAGCGGCGAGCTGACCACGCGGGAGGCCGAGCACGTCTTCGTGTTCATCGGCGCCCGGCCGCGTACCGAGTGGCTGGACGACCTCGTGCGCAGGGACGCCCACGGCTTCCTGCTGACCGGCCCCGACCTCGGTCCGGTGGCGGGGCTGGCCAGCTGGGACCTGCCGAGGCAGCCGCTGCTGCTGGAGACGAGCGTGCCGGGCGTGTTCGCGGCCGGCGACGTGCGCGCCAACTCCGTCAAGCGGCTGGCCTCGGGTGTCGGCGAGGGCGCCATGGCGGTGTCGATGATCCACCGCTACCACTCGGAGAGCTGACCCCCCTACTCGGGGACCCGGGCCAGCGGCAGCCGCACCACGAACCGCGTGTCGCCCGGCCGCGAGTCGACCTCCATCGTGCCGCCGTGCCGCTGCGCCACGATGTCCATGCTGACGTGGAGCCCGAGACCGGTCCCCTTGCCCAGGTCCTTGGTGGTGAAGAAGGGCTGGAACACGTTCGGCAGCGCCTCGGCGGGGATGCCGTGGCCCGTGTCGCGGAACTCCACCACGGCGTGGTCGCCCTCCCGCCTGGTGCTGATCGTCAGCTCGCCCTCGCCGCCCATGGCGTCCACGGCGTTGTCGATGAGGTTGGTCCAGACCTGGTTGAGCTCGCTGGGGAAGGCCTGGAGGTCGGGGACGCCGCCGTACTCCCGGCGTACGCGGATGTTGCGCAGCTTGGGCGCCATGAGGGCGAGCGTGGCCTCCAGGCCCTCGCGCAGGTCGGCGTCCCGCTGGGGCGCGCGGTCCAGGTTCGTGTACGCCGAGGTGCGCCGTACCAGCTCCACCACCCGCTCGGCGGCCTCGGCCGCGTCGCCGGCGAGCGTCCGGATGCGCAGCACCGGCACCAGGTACGCCAGCGCCGCGGCGAGCGCGTCCGGCCGCAGCCCGGCGGCCAGCTCGTCGAGCGCGGCGCGGTCCACACCGTGTTCGGCGAGGTCGTCGGCCAGTTCGACGGCCCGGTCGGGGCCGAGGCCCTGCTCGCGGAGCCAGTCGGCGACGTCGTCGGCCGCCTCCGCCTCCTCCAGCGGGTCCAGCGCGGCCCCGGAGCCCACCCGGTCCTGGAACCGCGCGACGAGCCGCACCTCGCTCTCCTCGCCCGTGCGCCCCCACTCGACCGCGGTGGCGGCCAGCCGGGGCGCGAGGTCGCGCAGCTCCCGCGCGGCCCGCAGCGCGGCCGCCGCCGGGTTGTTCAGCTCGTGGGCCAGGCCGGCCGCCAGCATGCCCAGCCCTTCCAGCATGCGGCTGCGCCCGGCCTGGCGCTCCATGGCGTTGATGCGCCCGGCCAGCACCGGCAGCAGCACCCGGCAGACCTGCGGGCAGCGCTCCAGCATGTCGAAGAAGGCGTCCTTGCCGTAGGCCACGACCCGCGCCGGCCCCACGGCCAGCGCGGTGGCCAGGTACTCGTCGCTGGTGAGCAGCGGGAGCTCGCCGATGAACTGGTGCTCCAGCGCGTCGCCGAGGTGCCGGGTGAGCACCTGCTCCCGCCCGCCGACCAGCTTCGAGACCACGATCTCGCCGTCCAGCAGGATGTAGAAGCCGTCGGCCGGCGCGCCCTCGACGAACAGCGCCTGCCCGTCGCCGAGCTCCCTGACGGTCCCGGCGCACGCGAGCCAGTCGAGCTGCTCGTCCGACAGCCCGGCGAACAGCTCGATCGCGGAGAGCCGGGCGGTCAGCCATGCGGGCGCAGGCACAGTTCCTCCGATTCCCGTCCGTCCAGGCCGCCCAGCAGCCGGTACGCGTGGGCCACCGACACCAGCGTGACGTGGTGGTGCCAGCCCTGGAAGGAGCGGCCCTCGAAGTGCTGCAGGCCGGACTCGGCGGCGACCGAGGCGAGCACGGACGCCGCCCTGTTGCGCAGCCCGACCAGTCCTGCCAGGTCGGACACCCGGTTGCGGCCCAGGTCGGTCAGCCACATCGCCCGCGCCCCCGAGCGCGGGTACCAGCGGTGGCCCTGCCCCTGCTGTTGGTACAGGGGCCGCGTGCCCGCCTGCCCCTGCACCACCTGCAGCCGGGGCCGTAACGGCTCCAGCACCGGGCGGGCGGGCAGACCGGACCCGCCGGCCGGCAGCGTGCCGGGGGAGACGCGGACGAGGTAGGGCAGCCCGCGCTCGGCGAGCCCGGCGAGGAGGAGCTCCACGCCGGGCATCGACCTGCCGTCCACCACGATGGGCGCCGGAGGCAGCCCCCAGTCGACCACCATCTCGTCGACGGCCTGCAGCAGGTGCCGCCAGTGCGGCCGGCTGTGCTCGTGGGCCGGTACGCGGGCCCGGCTGCGCAGGCCGTCGTCCTCGTCCCACGAGCGGGGCAGCAGCAGCCGCCAGTTGACCGGGCAGCCGCCGTCCTCTCCCACCATCACGACCGCCAGGCCGATCTGGCAGTTGAGGAGGCGGCCCGCGGAGTTGGCGAACTGCCGTGCCACGCCCACCGACTTGGACCCGTTCTTCGGGAAGACGACCTCCTCCAGCACCCACGCCTTCGGGCGGATCGCCTCGACGAGCAGCTGGGCCAGGCGCTGCCGTACGGGCGCCCAGTCCCAGGGGCTCTGGTTGATGAACTGCTGGAGGCACTGGTCGACGGGTCGCCCCACGACGTGGTTGGAGATCCGGCGGATCGACTTGCGGCCCGGGACGGAGACCAGGCCGTGGACGTAGACCTCGCCCCATCGGCGCTGATCGGAGCGGAGGAAGGACGTGAACAGGTCCTCACAGAAAGGAGAGAGCCAAAACTCTCGCGAATGCAAATCCGAGTAGATGGCCATGCGACCAACCCCTATAAATCGAACATCCCCCTTTCCTCGAATTATTGAAATGTTCCGGGCCGGCTGACAGGACGAGGTTGTGCTGGCACTCTCGCTGCTACCTATGGGACTTCTACCTGTTGGACTTCTACCCAGAGGTACGGACGAGGTCGGCCGCGCGCTCGCCGATCATCACGACCGTGGTGTGCGGATGCGCGTTGACCAGCGAGGGCATGACGGAGGCGTCGGCCACGCGCAGCCCCTCCACGCCGCGCACCCGCAGCCGGGGGTCGACCACGGCCGAGGCGTCGGTGCCCATCCGGCAGGAGCCGGCGAAGTGGTAGTACGACCCGGTGTTGGCCTTCACCCAGGCACGCAGTTCCTCGCGGGTGGTCACGCCGGGCCCGGGGGCGACCTCGGCCAGCCCCCACCGGCCGGTGAACGCCTTGGTGCGGTAGATGTCCCGGGCGACCTCCACGGCGGTGACCGTGCGCTCCAGGTCGACCGGGTCGCCGAAGTAGTTGGCGTTGATCCGCGGGTAGGCGGTCGGGTCGGTGCCCGCCAGCCGTACCCATCCCCGTGAGACCGGCGACACCAGGCCGGTCAGGCTGAGGATCACGTGCGGGTCCACCAGCTCCCGCACCGGCGCGACCGGCTGGCCGGTCTGCACGCGGCGGATGACGTTGGCGAAGAACTTCTCGCCGAACGGCGCGCGGTGCACCAGCGCGACCTCCAGGTCGGGGACGGGCAGCCCGTCCTGCGACCCGCAGAAGAGCGCGACCTCGGTCACGTTGCCGCGCGGGTCGTCGCCCGGCTCGGCCAGGTAACCGATCGGCCCGATGACCAGCGGGTGGTCGTGGAAGTTGGCCCCGACCCCGGGCAGATCGGCCACGACCGGGATGCCGAGCTCGGCCAGGTCGCCGGCCGGGCCCAGGCCCGACAGCAGCAGCAGCTTGGGCGACTGGATGGCGCCCGCGCACAGCACCACCTCGGCCTCGGCCCGCGCCGTGTGCGTGCGGCCCTCGCGCAGGTACTCCACGCCGACGCAGCGGGTCCCCTCGAAGAGCAGCCGTGCCGCGAGGGCCGCGGTCAGCACCGTGAGGTTGGGCCGGTCGAGCGCGGGATCCAGGTACGACTCGCGGGCGCCCCTGCGCCGGCCGTCCTTGATGTTCACGTGGTGCCAGCCCGCGCCGAACAGGCCCGCGTTGAAGTCGTCCAGGCGCGGATGGCCGAGCTCCACGCAGGCCTCGATGAACGTCTCCGACACCGGGTTGCCCGTCTCGCCCGCGTCGGCCACGGTCATCGGACCGTCCTTGCCGGCCAGCGGGTTGTGCCCGTCGCGCTGGTCCTCCAGGCGCTGCAGCCACGGCAGCACGTCGTCGAAGGACCAGCCGGGACACCCGTGGTAGGCCCAGTCGTCGTAGTCCTGGGGACGGCCCCTGGTGTGCATCATGTGGTAGATGTTCGAGGTGCCGCCCAGGCCCCGGCCGGCGGCCGAGTAGACGCGGTTGCCGTCCAGGCCGGGCTGGGGCTCGCTCATGTACGCCCAGTCCAGGTCGGTCAGCAGCACCTCGTTCCACCGCCACGGCGTCGTCACCGCGTCGGTGACCTGTGCGTCGCCCGCCTCGAGGAGGAGGACGGAGGCGTCGGGATCCTCGCTGAGCCGGGCGGCCACCACCGATCCGGCCGCGCCGGCGCCGATGACGATGTACCTGTAGCTGTCTGGCACGGTCGGCTCCTTCATGTGAGCAGGTCGGCCGCACGCTCCCCGATCATGACGGTGGCGGCGGCGGTGTTGCCCGCGGGGATGGACGGCATGATCGAGGCGTCGGCGACGCGCAGCCGCTCGACGCCGTGCACGCGCAGCGCCGCGTCGACCACGTCCAGCGGGTCGCGACCCATGCGGCAGGTGCCCACCGGATGCCACACGGTGGTCGCGGTGGCGCGGACGTAGGCGGGCAGGTCGGCGCCGTGGCCGGGCGCGCTCTCGCGGTCGTGCAACGAGCACATCGAGCTGCTGTGCGCCAGCTCCCTGGACAGCTCGATCCCGCGCACGAGCGCCGCCAGGTCGGCCGGGTCCTCAAGGTAATGGGGGTCGACCAGGGGCGCGTCGGCGGGGTCCGCCGACCGCAGGGCGAGCCTGCCCCTGCTGCGCGGCCGCGCGAGCACGGGGGCGAAGGTGAAGGCGGGCCCGTCGACGCGGTACTCGTCGGCCACGAACTGCACAGGGCCGAACAGCATCTGGAGATCGGGGTCGTCCGGCGGGAACAGCCCCGCCTCCGCCAGCAGCTCGGGCAGCGGCAGGATCGACCGCGCGGCGTAGGCCACGCCGAGGATGAGGTGGTCGTGCAGGTTGGCGCCGACGCCGGGCAGGTCGGCGGCGACCGCGAGCCCGTGCTCGCGCAGGGCCTCGGCCGGGCCGATCCCGGAGAGCATCAGCAGCTTGGGCGTGGCGAGCGCGCCGCAGGAGACGATCACCTCGGCGCTCGCCCCGGCGCGGTGGAGCGCGCCGTCGCGCAGGTACTCCACGCCCGTGGCCGTCGTGCCGTCCAGCAGCACGCGGGTCGCCGTCGCGCCGGTCTCGACGGTGAGGCGGGGATGGCCGCGCAGCGGGTCGAGGTAGGCGGACGCCGTGCTCGATCGCTGGTTGTCCTTCGTCCTGGTGGACTGGTAGGCGAAGGCGCCCTCCTGCGCGGCGCCGTTGTAGTCCCAGTCCTCCCCGCCGGGGAAGCCGAGATCGGAGGCGGCCTGGAGGAAGGCGCGCGACACCTCCGACATCGACGACAGGCGGGCCACCTTCATCGGCCCGTCCGCCCCGTGGTACGGCCCGGCGCCCTCCTCGTAGTCCTCGGCCCGTTTGAAGCAGGGCAGCACCTCGTCGTACGACCAGCCCTCGTTGCCCTGGGCGGCCCAGCCGTCGTAGTCGCGGCGGTTGCCCCGGACGTACAGCATGGCGTTGACCGAGCTGCCGCCGCCCAGCACCTTGCCCTGGGGCAGCGGGATCGTCCGCCAGCCCAGCCCGGCCTGCGGGACCGTGACGTACGGCCAGGTGACGGCGGGGTCCTGCCACAGCGAGGCCATGCCGGGGATGCCCGTCTGGCGGATGGCCGCCAGGCCGGCGTCGCCGCCGGACTCCAGCAGGAGCACGCGTGCCTCGGTCCGCTCGACGAGCCTGGCGGCGACGACCGCCCCGGCCGCGCCGGCGCCCACGACGATGTAGTCGTATTCCCTCTTCTGGTCACCGGCGGACATCAGCGGCTCTCCGGCCCGATGACCCAGTGCTCGGTGACGGCCATCCGGTGCACGTACCTCGGCTCGACCAGCGTCTCCATGTCGGCCACGACCTTGGCGTACTCGGGCGAGGCGAGCGCGGCCTCCATGGCGTCCCGGTCGTCGAACCACAGGAGGTGGGCGGCGTCGAGCACCGCCTCGCCGATGGCGTACGCGCCGTCTCTGACGTGGCACTGGAGGTATCGGCGCAGCCCCGGCACCTGCGCGACCAGTTCGGCGTGCGGGCCGAGGTCGGCGCTCCTGAAGTCGGCCAGCGGCAGCCCTTCCTTCCGCTTGACCAGCACGATCAGCTTCACGCCCGACGGCGGGGCGAGCTCGGGCCCCGGCACCGTCTCGTGCGCGTCGGTGTCGAGCACGAGCGTGCGCCAGAACGCCGCCCAGCGCGGCTCGTCGGCCCGCGCGCCTTCCAGGAACTCGGGCGTCTGCAGCGACTCGAGCTGCTCCCGCTCGTCGCGCAGCCAGATCTCCGCGACGCCGCTCCACAGCGGCTCGCCCTCGTCGGGCCGGAGCGGGATCCGGGTGCCGATCAGGTATTTCCTGATCTGCGGGATCTTGCTCGCGTACCGGACGGCGTGCACGTTCAGCCAGTACTGCTGGAACTCCTCCTCCGTCATCCCGGGCTTGGGCGCGGCGAAGATGAGTTGATGGATCACGGTGTTCTCCTTCGTCACTCGGTGTGTCCGACGCTAGGAGCGCGCATCCGCGCCGGGAAGCGGGCCCGGCGGCGCCGCGCTGACAAAGTCAAGTACGGTGCGGCACTTGGCCAGGTGCCGCTACGGCAGCGAGACCGACTGCGCGTGCCGGAAGACGTTGCGGGGGTCGTAGGCCGCCTTGACCTGCTGGAGCCTGGCGTAGTTGCCCTTGTAGTACAGCGTCTGCCACGGCACGCCCGAGCGGTTGAACGCGGGGTCGGTGATGTCGGGGTCGGGGTTGTTGATGTAGCAGCCGTCGGCCTGGTCACCGGGCACCGGGTAGCCGCCGGTGGCCGCCCACACCGAGCCGTACAGGTCGCGCAGCCAGCCGATGTTGGCGGCGTCGGCGGCCGGGTCCTGCCACTGGGTCTCGAACAGCGTCCAGAACGCGGCGTCGCGGTGCGCCAGAGCGGTCCGCGTGGCGGGGACGGCGTTGATCGCGCCGCCGCTGAACCCGGCCAGGGTCACCGCGGCCGCCGGGTTGGCGAAGTCCGTACGGGTGAGCGCGTCGTACATCGCGCCCGCCTGCCCGGCCGTGTACGAGCGCCGCAGGTAGGCCGACTTGGAGGAGCCGCGCAGCGTCGGGTTGATGAACGAGGGGATGCTGGCGGCGATCAACTTGACCGCGCGCAACCACGGGAGCCGCTGCGCCGGCTGGGCCGCCACCACGGCGTCGACGCCGAGCCCGGCGGTCAGGGCCCCCAGGTAGTCGCCGAGGATCCGCGCCGCGTCGGGGGCGGTGGCGTCGACCTGGGTCAGCAGGAAGACGTTTCCGCTCGAGCGGTGCGCCAGCGACGCGACGCCGGACAGGATCCTGGCGGGGGAGTCGGGCGCGGCGTGTCCCTCGTACCAGGCGCCCCAGTTCGTGACCAGGGTGGCGAACTTCGTGCGGTCCAGCATGCTCCACGGGATGCCGACGGCGCTGAGCAGCACGTCCTTGGGCGGGTTGACGAGCAGGCGGCTCGGGTTGGAGCCGGTCGTGCCCGGCGTCCGGAACCAGAAGCGGGTGACGATGCCGAAGTTGCCGCCCCCGCCGCCGGCGCACGCCCACCACAGGTCGCGGTTGGGGTCGCCCGGATCGCGCGAGGCCGTCACGGCTCGGGCGGTGCCCGAGCGGTCCACGACCACGACCTCGACCGCCGCCAGGTGGTCGATCACGGCTCCGAGCTGCCGGGACAGGAAGCCGTACCCGCCGCCGGTGGCGTGGCCGCCGATGCCGACCGTGGGGCACATCCCGCCGGGGATGGTCACGCCCCACTTCTTGAACAACGTGTCGTAGACGCCCGACAGCCGGGCGCCGCCCTCGACCGCGAACGCGCCCCGCTGCTGGTCGAAGTACACCTCGTCCAGCCCGGACAGGTCGATGACGACGTCCACGTCGGAGTTGAACACGAACGGGGCCAGGCAGTGGCCGCCGGACACCACCGAGATCCGCTTGCCCGCGTCGACCGCCTCCTGCACCGCGGCGACGACCTGGGCGGTCGAGCTGACCACGCGCACATAGTCGGGCGCGCCGACCCAGCGCTGGTTGTAGCCCACGGTCAGCTCCTGGTAGCGGGGGTCGGCCGGGTACACGGTGACCGGTCCCGTGACCGGCCCGCCGGATGACACGGCGGCTCCGGCGGGGGACGCGGGCAACGTCACGGCACCCGCCACCAGCGCGGCGCCACCCAGTAATCCCCGCCTCGACGGACGTTCCATGATCGCTCCTTCTGGAGATTCTCCACGTGGGAGCCCTCCGTGCGGCTCCGCGGAGGGTGATCGTCAGGACATCCTCATGGTGTCCCGGCCTCCTGCGGATGCCGCGAAAAAGGATCGGAGTCCGTTACCTCCGGCCGCCCACCTCACGAAGAGGGCGGCGGACGTCACGAAGTACGTGCTCGGCGGGGTCGAGGCCGTCAGGCGGCGGGGGCCTCGGGCAGGGAGTCGAGCCAGTCGAGCAGGCGGGCGCATTGGCGGGTCATGACGTCGGGGTCGCGCAGGGCGTTGGCCAGCAGGGACATGCCCTGGTAGGCGCCCACCAGCGTCAGGGAGAGGTCCCAGGGGTCAGGCTGGCCGAGCTCGCGGAACTGGCGCTCGACCCAGTCCAGCAGCAGCCGGATGACGCGGCCGGCCTCCGCGTCCAGGCCGCCCTCGGGGCGTTTGTCCAGCTCCGCGGCGAGTGTCCCGGTCGGGCAGCCGTAGCGGGCCGCGAGGTCGCGCTGGCTGGCCCACCCTTCCACGAGGGCCTTCAGCCGCTCCCTCGGGTCGTCGAGCCCGTCCAGGCGGTCGGTGAGGAGCTCCAGCTGCCGCGCGTGCTCGGCGAGGGCGGCGGCGACCAGGTCGTCCTTGGTCTTGAAGTAGTAGTACACGTTGCCCACGGGGACGTCGGCGGCGTGGGCGATGTCGGCGATGGTGGTGCGCTCCGCCCCCTGCCGGTGCACGACCTGGGCGGCGGCGGCCATCAGCCGCTGGCGCTTGGCGGCCGCGGTTCTCGCCCGCGAACCCGTTGAGTCAGTCACCTGACTAACTATATGCGGCAGAGCCGTGCTATGGTCTCCCTCAAGTGAGTCAGTCGACTAACTAACAACTGGGAGAGATCATGATCGTTGTCACGGGAGCCACGGGGAACGTCGGGCGGACGCTGGTCCGGCTGCTGGCCGAGGCGGGGGAGCAGGTCACCGCCGTGTCCCGCCGCATCACCGACGCCGACGTGCCGCAGGGCGTGCGGGCGGTCGCCGCCGACCTGGCCGATTCCGGCAGCATGAGCGCGGCGCTGGAGGGCGCGGACGCGGTGTTCCTCCTCACGGGCGGCGACCTGTTCGCCGTCGAGCCCAAGGAGATCGTCGCCGCGGTGAGCGGGCCCGGCAGGATCGTCCTGCTCTCCTCGCAGGGCGTGGTGACCCGCCCCGACAGCGCGTCCCACGGCCGCTTCGGGGCGGAGGTGGAACGCGCGGTCGTCGACTCGGGAGCGCGGTGGACGATCCTGCGGCCGGGCGGATTCGCCTCCAACAGGTACGCCTGGGCCGGGTCGATCCGCGCGGACCGCACGGTCGCGGCGCCGTTCGGAGACGTCGGGCTGCCGATCATCGACCCCGACGACATCGCCGCGGTGGCCGCCGCCGTGCTGCGGGAGCCGGGCCACGACGGCCGGACCTACGAGCTCACCGGGCCGGAGGCGGTGACCCCGCGGCAGAACGCCGAGGCCATCGGCCAGGCGATCGGCGAGCCGGTCGCGTTCGTCGAGCAGACCCGCGAGGAGGCCCGCGCGCAGATGCTGGCGTTCATGCCCCCGCCGGTCGCGGACACCACGCTGGACATCCTCGGCGAGCCGACCGAGGCCGAGCGGCGGATCAGCCCGGACGTCGAGCGCGTGCTCGGCCGGGCCCCTCAGCCGTTCGCCGCCTGGGCCCGGCGCAACGCCGCCGCCTTCCGTTGAGCCCCGCCCACGCGGGATCATGCCCTCCATGGACGAGACGGTGCTGACCGACGACGGCGTGCGGCTCTGGGCGGTGCGGAGCGGCGAGGGCCGTCCCGTCGTCTTCTGTCATGGCGGGCCGGGCCTGTGGGACACCTTCGAGGACGTGGCCGGGCTGCTGTCCGGCGTCGCGGCCGTCCACCGGTGGGACCAGCGCGGCTGCGGCCGCTCGCAGCGGGTCGGCCCGTACTCGACGGCCCGGACGGTGGCGGACCTCGACGCCGTCCGCCGCCACTTCGGCCTGGAGTCGATGGTGCTGCTCGGCCACTCGTGGGGCGCCCAGCTGGCCCTGCGGTACGCCCTGGACCACCCCGAGCGCGTACGCGGCCTGGTCTACGTCTCCGGCACGGGCATCGACCCGAGCGACACCTGGCGCGAGGAGTACCGGCTCCGCCTGCGCGGTGCGGTGAGCGGGGACGTGGAGCGCTGGGCGGCGCTGGAGAGCCGCGAACGCACGGCCGCCGAGGACCGTGAGTTCGCGGTGCTGCAGTGGACGGCGGACTTCGCCGACCGCGGCCGGTCCATGGAGCACGCCGAACGCATGGCGACCCCCTGGCTCGGCGTCAACTTCGAGTGCAACGCCGTCCTGAACGCCGAGGGCAGGCGCGACTGGGGCACACCCGCGTTGCGGGACGCCTGCGCGGCGCTGGCGGTGCCGGTGCTGATCGTCGACGGGGCCGAGGACATCCGGCCCCGCCGGGCGGTGGACTCGCTGGAGCGGGCGCTGCCGGACGCCTCACGGGTGACCCTGCGGGGCGCCGGTCACCTGCCCTGGGTCGAGGATCCGGAGGGTTTCCGGGCCGCGGTGGGGGCGTTCGTGGCCGGCACGGATTAGAGGGGGGTTAAGGGAGGGCGAGCATGCGGTCCAGGGCCGCCCGGGCCCAGCGGGCGGTGTCCTCGTCCACCGTGATCTGGTTGACGACCTCCCCGAGCACCAGGGACTCCAGGGCCCACACCAGGTGCGGCAGGTCGATCCGGTTCATGGTCGAGCAGTAGCAGACCGTCTTGTCCAGGAACGAGATGCTCTTGTCGGGGAACATCTGCGCCAGCCGCTTGACCAGGTTCAGCTCGGTGCCGATCGCCCAGCTGGAGCCCGCGGGGGCCGCCTCCAGGGTCTGGATGATGTGCTCGGTCGAGCCCACGTGGTCCGCCTTGAGCACGACCTCGTGCCGGCACTCCGGGTGCACCAGGACGTTCACGCCGGGGATGCGCGCGCGCACGTCGTCGACCGACTCCGCCGTGAAGCGGCCGTGCACCGAGCAGTGGCCGCGCCAGAGGATCATCCTGGCCCGCTCCAGCTGCTCCTGGGTGAGGCCGCCGTTGGGGCGGTGCGGGTTCCAGACGACGCAGTCCTCCAGGGACATGCCCATCTCCAGCACCGCCGTGTTGCGGCCCAGGTGCTGGTCGGGCAGGAACAGGACCTTCTCGCCGCGCGAGAACGCCCAGTCCAGGGCGCGGCGGGCGTTGGAGGAGGTGCAGACCGCGCCGCCGTTCCTGCCGCAGAAGGCCTTGATGTCGGCGCTGGAGTTCATGTACGTGACCGGAATCACCTGATCGGCCAGGCCGGCGTCCTCCAGGGCCTCCCAGCACTCCTCGACCTGGTCGAACGTGGCCATGTCCGCCATCGAGCAGCCGGCCGCCAGGTCCGGCAGCACCACCCTCTGGTGGTCGCCGGTCAGGATGTCGGCCGACTCGGCCATGAAGTGCACGCCGCAGAAGACGATGAACTCCGCCTCCGGCCTGGCCGCCGCGAGCCGGGCGAGCTTGAACGAGTCGCCCGTGACGTCGGCGAACTGGATGACCTCGTCGCGCTGGTAGTGGTGCCCGAGCACGAACAGCCGGTCGCCGAGCGCCTCCTTCGCCTTGCGGGCCCGTTCCACCAGGTCGGGGTCCGAGGCGGGCGGCAGCTCGCCCGGGCACTCGACCCCCTTCTCGCTGTGCGGATCGGCGCCCTGGCCGAGGACGTAGAGCGGCAGCCCAGTCTGGGTGGCCATGGCCAAACCCCCTTATCGTCGAAGTGACGATACTCATCATGACATATGGGGGATACCTACTTATTCCGGGGGGCGGCGACCCTGGGAATGTGTGGCATGGGCCAGGTGTTGGTAGCGTCATTAGTAGGACGTCGGAAAACAGACAGCCGGGTTAGGGAGTCAGCAGATGACGGTTGAGAGCAGCGAGACCACGGCGCAGGGCCTGATCCTGACTGACGCGGCCGCCGCCAAGGTCAAGAGCCTGCTTGAGCAGCAGGGTGAGGAAGGTCTGCAGCTGCGGGTCGCCGTGCAGCCGGGTGGTTGCTCCGGCCTGCGCTACCAGCTCTTCTTCGACGACCGGTCGATGGACGGCGACGTGGTGTCGGACTTCGGGGGCGTCAGCGTGGTCACCGACCGCATGAGCGCTCCTTACCTGATGGGGGCCTCGATCGACTTCGTCGACACGATCGAGAAGTCGGGGTTCACCATCGACAACCCCAACGCCACGGGCTCCTGCGCCTGTGGTGACTCCTTCAACTAGTCGGTGGCCGCCGGGTCCCGCTCGCCTTTGTGCGTGCGGGACCTTCGCGTATTCTCGTGGGGCTCATAGGCCTGCTGACAACGAGGAAGAAGAATCCCGTGCGCATCGCCGTTACCGGCTCAATCGCGACAGACCACCTGATGACCTTCCCAGGAAGCTTCGGCGAACAGCTCATCGCCGAGCAGCTCGATCGGGTGTCACTCTCGTTCCTGGTCGATGACCTTCAGATCCGTCGTGGCGGCTGCGCCGCGAACATCGCGTTCGGCATGGCCTGCCTCGGCCTCAAGCCGGTTCTCGTGGGAGCCGTCGGCAACGACTTCGCCGACTACCGCTCGTGGCTGGAGCGCCACGGCGTCGACTGCGACTCCGTGCACATCTCGGAGACCCAGCACACCGCGCGCTTCCTGTGCACGACCGACGAGCACCACAACCAGATCGCCTCGTTCTACACCGGGGCCATGGCAGAGGCCCGGCTGATCGAGCTGAAGCCCGTCGCCGACCGTCTGGACGGCCTCGACCTGGTGCTGATCAGCCCCAACGACCCCGACGCGATGCTGCGCCACACCGACGAGTGCCGCCAGCGCGGCATCCCGTTCGCCGCCGACATCTCCCAGCAGCTCGCGCGCATGGCCGACGAGCAGATCCGCCAGCTCGTCGACGGCGCCGCCTACCTCTTCTCCAACGACTACGAGAAGGGGCTCATCGAGCAGAAGACCGGCTGGTCCGACGAGGAGATCCTGCACCGGGTCGGCGTCCGGATCACCACGCTCGGCCCCAAGGGCGCCGTCATCGACCGCAGGGGCGAGCCGTCCATCCACGTCGCCCCCGCCCCCGAGCTGGGCAAGGCCGACCCCACCGGCGTCGGCGACGCCTTCCGCGCCGGGTTCCTGTCGGGGCTGGCCTGGGGGCTGCCGCTGGAGCGCTGCGGCCAGGTCGGCAACCTGACCGCCACCCACGTGCTCGAGCGCGTCGGCGGCCAGGAGTACGAGCTCGGGCAGCAGGTCTTCCTCGAGCGGTTCGGCGCCGCGTACGGCAAGGAGGCCACGGCGGACATCGCCGATCACGTGCGCTGCTACCACCCGTAGGCGCCGCTCGGCCGCCCCGGCCCGCTGTGAGCGGCCCCGGGGCGGCCCGCACGGCTCAGCTCCTCGCGTAGACGTGGTGCAGGAACTCGGCGAGCTTGTCGTCCGGCAGGTGCTTGGCCAGGTCCGCCTCGGTGATCATGCCGACGATGCGGTTGTCCGACAGCACGGGGAGCCGCTTGATCTGGTGCTGCTCCATCAGCGTGAGCGTCTCGTCCACGGACGTCTCCGGGGTGACGAAGACCAGGCCCCCGGCCAGCTCGCCCGCCGTCGTCCTCGACGGGTCGTGCCCCGAGGCGATGCACTTGACGACGATGTCGCGGTCGGTGATGATCCCCTTCACCCGCTCGTCGGGGCCGCACACGGGCAGTGCCCCCACGTTCATGTTGCGCATCAGCTGGGCCGCCCGGTCGAGCGTCTCGTGCGCGCCGATGCACTCGGCCCCCGGATGCATCACGTCACGGGCGGTCTCGTGCGGATGTCCTCTGGTCATGGCTTTCCCCCGAAAGTCGGTGACTTCGTACGGGAAGCCTCTACCCCACTTTCGGGGGGAATGTCAGTAGTTGCGCCGGACGTGGATGGCCCAGCCGCCCTCAGGCAGCTCGTACGAGCCGACGTGCCGGTGTGACTTGAGCCTGCACCAGGCCGGCACGTCCGTGTAGGCCGCCGGATCGTCGGCCAGCACGGCCACCACCGCGTTGAGTGGGACGTAGTTGATCTGCTCCGCCAGCATGATGATCGGGATCGGGCACTTCTTCCCGAGCGCGTCGATCGTCAAAGCCGGCTGGGTAACCTCGGTCATGCGACTCCTGCGTCCTGCCGGATGCGGCGCACCAGATCGGGCAGCACGGCGAGGAATCTGTCGACCTCCGCCGCGGAGGCGCCCCTGGGCAGCGACACCCGGACATTGCCATGCGTCAGCACGCCCATCGCTTCAAGAACGTGCGATGGACGAAGCGTACTAGCGGTGCACGAGCTTCCTGACGAAACAGCGAAACCAGCCTTGTCCAGCTCGGTCAGCAAGGCCTCGCCGTCGACGTACAGACACGAAAAGGTCACGATGTGCGGTGCCCGGTCGACCGGGTCGCCGATCACCTCGACGTCCGGGACGATCTTCGGCACCGTCTCCCTGATCCTGGCCACGAGCTCCGACAGCCGCGCCTGCTCCTGCGCCGCGTCCGCGGCCATCGCGCGCAGCGCGGCCGCCGCCGCGACGATGCCGGGCACGTTCTCGAACCCCGGCACCCGCCGCCGTTCCCGCTCGTCCTCGGGCAGGAACGAGCGGAACCGCGTGCCCTTGCGCACCACCAGCACGCCCACGCCCGCGGGCCCGCCCCACTTGTGTGCGCTGGCCGTCAGCACCGACCAGCCGGGCGGGATCGGCATCCTGCCGGCCGTCTGCGCCGCGTCCACCAGCAGCGGAACCCCGTGGGACCGGCACGCCGCGGCCGCCTCCGCCACCGGCTGGACCGTGCCGACCTCGTGGTTGGCCGTCTGCAGGCAGGCCAGCGCGGTGCCGGGCCGGGCGACCGCCTCGGTGAACCGCTCGAGATCCACTCGCCCCGTCAGGTCCACGCCCACCGTCTCGGTCGTGCCGCCGTCGCGTTCGTGCACGCCACCGGCGTGCAGCACGCTGGAGTGCTCGACCGCGCTGGTGATCAGGTGGCGCCCGGCCCTGCGTCTGCCGTGTAGGGTGCCGAGCACGCCGAGATGCACGGCCTGCGTGCCCGACGATGTGAACGACACCTCGTCCGGGCGCGCGCCGAGCGCCTCGGCCACCTCCGTGCGGGCCTGCTCCAGCAGCAGGTGTGCGCGGCGGGCCTGGCCGTACAGTCTCGCGGGGTCGGCCCAGCCGACGTCGATCGCCGCCAGCAGCGCCTCGCGTGCCTGAGGGTGGAGCGGCTCGCTCGAAGCCGCGTCGAAATACGCCACGAGACTCATCGTCCCACTTGCGGCGCCATCGAGGGGTCGCGCGGTAGGGCGAAGCACCTGCACGCTAATGTGTCTGCAATCAGCTGTGCATCTGGAAATAAGAGCGCCCAAGAGAAAGACTCTTGGGCTTCATCTGTGGGGTAGGCGATCCGTGAGTCCGACTCGCCGTACGATGCGGCGTTCGTTGGCCCGGCGCAGGGTGCCGCGTGCCGCCGCTTTGGCGTTGCTGCTGGCCACTGCTACGGCGTGTGCTAATGACGTTCCGAAGGCCGACTGGTCTCGTGGTCTTCTTCCCGACCATGTCACCGAGCAGGCGGGCGTGGTCCAGACTCTGTGGAACGGGGCCTGGATCGCCGCGCTCGCCACGGGTGCGGTCGTCATCTTTCTGATCGTGTGGGCGGCCATCTTCCACCGCAAGCGCAAGTCCTCGGCCGATCTGCCGCCGCAGGTGCGCTACAACCTGCCGATCGAGATGCTCTACACCTTGATCCCGCTCGTCATGGTGTCGGTGTTCTTCTTCTTCACCGCGCGTGACAGCCAGGTGCTGGCCAAGGTGGACGGCGACGCGACCGTGAAGGTCAAGGTCGAGGCCTTCCAGTGGAGCTGGCGCTTCACCACGACGGTCAACGGCAAGACGCTGGCCCCCGTCGCCGGCACGCCGGTGAGCGACTATCACCAGGGGCCCCAGCTGAAGCTGCCGACGAACACGAAGGTCGAGTTCGACCTGTCGACCGACGACGTCATCCACTCGTTCTGGGTGCCGGAGTTCCTGTTCAAGCGGGACGTCATCCCCGGCATCAAGGAAGGCAACCCGGGCCGTAAGTTCGAGATCACCACTCTGGGCCGTACGGGGATCTTCGCGGGCCGGTGCGCCGAGCTCTGCGGTGTCGACCACAGCCGCATGCTGTTCAACGTGAAGCTCGTCGATTCGAACGAGTGGAACCAGTACATCGCTTCGAACCAGGCTGGGAGTGCCCAGTGACCGCCATCCACGAACCCCTTCGCGCGCCGGCCAGGCCCGTCACCAAGGGCCAGGTGATTGCCAAGTGGCTGTCCTCCACTGATCACAAGATCATCGGGCACCTCTATCTGATCACGTCCTTCGCCTTCTTCCTGATCGGCGGCGTCATGGCGCTGATCATGCGGGCCGAGCTGGCGCAGCCGGGCATGCAGTTCACCAGCAACGAGCAGTTCAACCAGCTGTTCACCATGCACGGCACGATCATGCTGCTGATGTTCGCGACGCCGCTGTTCGCCGGCTTCGCCAACGAGCTGATGCCGCTGCAGATCGGCGCCCCCGACGTGGCGTTCCCGCGCCTCAACATGGTCAGCTACTGGCTCTACCTGTTCGGCAGCCTCATCGCCGTGTCCGGCTTCTTCACGCCGGGCGGCGCGGCCTCGTTCGGCTGGTTCGCCTACACGCCGCTGTCCAACGCGATCAACTCGCCCGGCATCGGCAGCGACCTGTGGATCATGGGCCTGGCCCTGTCCGGCCTCGGCACGATCCTCGGCTCGGTGAACTTCATCACCACGATCATCTGCATGCGCGCGCCCGGCATGACCATGTTCCGCATGCCGATCTTCGTCTGGAACGTCCTGCTGACCAGCATGCTCGTGCTGATGGCCTTCCCGGTGCTGGCCGCCGCGCTGCTCGTGCTGGAGTCGGACCGCAAGCTCGGCACGCACGTCTTCGCCCCCGACAACGGAGGCGCGCTGCTCTGGCAGCACCTGTTCTGGTTCTTCGGACACCCTGAGGTGTACATCATCGCGCTGCCGTTCTTCGGCATCGTGAGCGAGATCCTGCCGGTCTTCAGCCGCAAGCCCGTCTTCGGTTACATCAGCCTCGTGGTCGCGACGATCTCGATCGCCGGTCTGTCCATCACGGTCTGGGCGCACCACATGTTCCCGACCGGGCAGGTGTTGCTGCCGTTCTTCTCGTTCATGACGTTCCTCATCGCGGTGCCGACCGGTGTGAAGTTCTTCAACTGGGTCGGAACGATGTGGCGAGGGCATCTGTCCTTCGAGTCGCCGATGCTGTTCTCGGTCGGCTTCCTCGTCACGTTCCTCCTGGGCGGCCTGACGGGCGTCATCCTGGCCTCGCCGCCGCTCGACTTCCACATCAGCGACACCTACTTCGTCGTCGCCCACTTCCACTACGTGGTCTTCGGCACCGTCGTGTTCGCCATGTTCGCGGGCTTCTACTTCTGGTGGCCCAAGTTCACCGGCAAGATGCTCGACGACAAGCTGGGCAAGCTGCACTTCTGGCTGCTGTTCATCGGCTTCCACACGACGTTCCTCATCCAGCACTGGCTGGGCATGCTCGGCTTCCCGCGTCGTTACGCCGACTACAGCCCGGCCGACGGCTTCACCGACCTCAACATGATCTCGTCGGTGGGCGCGTTCGTGCTGGGCGCCTCGACGCTGCCGTTCTTCTACAACGTCTGGAAGACCTGGCGCAGCGCGCCGAAGGTCACCGTCGACGACCCCTGGGGTTACGGCGGCTCGCTCGAATGGGCGACCTCCTGCCCGCCGCCGCGGCACAACTTCACCTCGCTGCCGCGCATCCGGTCCGAGCGTCCCGCGTTCGACCTGCACTACCCGCACGTGTCCGCCAAGCCGACGGCATCGGAGGTCGAGGCCTGATGAAGGTCCAGGGTTGGCTGTTCCTCGCGTGCGGCCTGTTCTTCGCCGGTGTCGACGTCGCCTACTGGTTCTGGACCAAGGCGGCGACGGGCCACGGTGAGCCGGTCGGCACCACGGCCATGGCGATCTCGGTCGGGTTCGCGTTCATGGTCGGCTACTACCTGATGTTCACCGCGCGGCGCATCGGCGCCCAGCCGGAGGACGACAAGCAGGCCGAGATCAGCGACGGCGCGGGCGAGATCGGGTTCTTCAGCCCGAGCAGCTGGTGGCCGCTGTTCCTGTGCCTGGCGGCGGCCTTCGCCTTCGCCGGGTTCGTGATCGGCTTCTGGATGTTCCTGATCGGGATCTTCCTGGTCATCATGGCCATGATCGGCTTCGTCTTCCAGTACTACCGGGGCAACTTCTCGCACTGACCCGGGCTGCCTGAGCGGGCGTCTCCCTTGAGGGGGGACGCCCGTTTTTTTGTGTTCTTTAACGGTGATCCGATGTGGTTATTCGATCACTGAGGGTAGTAATGAGAAGTCTGCTATGCGGACCGCCGCTAAGGGCCTTTTCGGGCACACAGGGTGGTGAGCAGGGCAAGGGGTTCGTTGTCGGACGAGGGAGTCATACGTGGGGCGCGTAGCGAATGGATCGGCCGGCCTGCTGGCGCTGGCGCTGCTGGCGGCGTGCTCGGGGGCCTCGGCCCCGAAGCCTGAGGGGGTCGCCATGGCCGGCGGGGCCCAGGGGCCCGCTGTGACGTTCTCTCCGCAGGACAAGGCCGCGAACGTGGCCACAGACCAGCCCGTGGTCGTCTCGGCCCGTGGAGGCACGCTCAAGAGCGTACGGGTGGACGGCGGCAAGTCCGGGGCGCTCAAGGGCGTCCTGAGCGCCGACGGCACCAACTGGCGCAGCACCGTCACCGCCCGCCCCGGGGCGAACTACACGATCACCGCCGTCTCCGCGGACGCCGCGGGCAAGCAGACCCAGACCACCAGCACGTTCTCCACGATCAAGGGCAACAAGACGTTCGACATCCAGACCATCACCCCGAACAAGGACGACACCGGACTGACGGTCGGCGTCGGCATGCCCATCATGATCGCCTTCGACAAGCCGGTCGCCGACCGGGTGTCCGTCGAGCGCAACCTCACGGTTCGCAGTTCCAGGCCCGTGGAGGGCGCCTGGCACTGGTTCGACGACAGCCACGTGGACTTCCGGCCGCTGGAGTACTGGCCCGCGCACACGAAGGTGCGGCTGGACGCGAAGCTGGCCGGCGTGCGCGGGGGCCCCGGCCTGTACGGCAAGCGCGACGTACGGCTCGACTTCAAGATCGGCCGCTCGCAGATCACCAAGGGCAGCACCGACGAGCACGTCCTGTACGTCCGGCGCGACGGCAAGAAGATCCGGGAGATGCCGATGAGCGCGGGGCAGGGCGGGCAGTGGAAGTACTACACCACCGGCGGCATCCACCTGGCGATGTCGCGCGAGGACTCCACGCTCATGACCTCGCCCGGGATCGGGCCCGGCCAGTCGGGCTACTACTCACTGATGGTCTACCACACCGTCCGCATCTCCAACAGCGGCGAGTACGTGCACAGCGCTCCCTGGTCGGTGGGGTCGCAGGGGAACTCGAACGTCAGCCACGGCTGCGTGAACATCAGCCCGGAGAACGCGATCTGGTTCGTCAAGAACACGCTGATCGGGGATCCGATCATCATCACGGGGTCGCCGCGGAAGCTGGAGCCCACGAACGGGTGGGGGCATTGGCAGGAGAACTGGAAGGAGTGGCTCAAGTGGAGCGTGCTTAAGGACGGGCCGACCATCACGTTCTGATACCGATTCGCGCCGCCGACCACGGCCTAGGCCACCGCCTTCCGACCCGCCGACGCCCGCCCCGACCCGCCACACTCGGGGCCGGCCACGCTCCGGATCGCCACACACGAGGCTGAACGCGCCCCGGGCTCGCCACAGCCCGGGCTCGCCACGCCCTGGGCTCAGCGGCGCTCCGGCTCGGCGCTGCCCCGGATCGGCGATGCCTCGGCGCGCTCGCAAGCACCGGGGTCCGGCGCCCTGCGTGACCTGGGCCGACGCGAGCCGTCGCCGCGCCGGGGAGGTGTGCCCGCCGTTCCGGCCCGCTCTCCGCGCCGCTGTGCGCGCCTCAGCGTCGCGACGTCGTCCAAGTGGTGCATCCCCCGGGGATGGGAGGGGCCAGGCCGTCTGCGTGGCGCTGAGGGACGGGACGGGGGCGGCCGCCCGCGGGGGAGAGCCTGGCGAGGGTGAAGCCACTGGCCGGCCGCTGCTCCGATCCGCTCCCCGCGCCGTCGTACGGACCCCGGCGCTGCGGCGGCGTGCGCGCCTCAGCGGCAGCGGACGGAGGGCGTACTTCCAGAGGGAGGCGCGCCCCTCAGCTGGGGCGCGCCTCGAAATGGGCGGTCAGGCGCCGTTGACGGTGGCGCTGACCTCGATCCAGCGGTCGAGGGTGGCGGCGGCCGCGCCGGAGTCGACGGCCTGGACCGCGCGGGCGTAGCCGTCGGTCATGGCGGCGTCGAGGTCGTCGCCCGGCCCGTTGAGGGCCACCAGGGCCGCGGCCGCGTTGAGCAGGACGGCGTCGCGCACCGGCCCCGTCTTCCCCTGCAGCAGGTCGTGCACGGCCTGGGCGTTGAAGGCCACGTCCCCGCCCCGCAGCGCGCCCACGTCGGCGCGCGGGATACCGAGCACGGACGGGTCGAAGGTCGTCTGCGTGGCCGTGCCCTCCTTGACCACCCAGACGGTCGAGGTGTCCGCGATGGTCAGCTCGTCGAGCCCGTCGTCGCCGCGGAACACCAGCGCGCTGACGCCGCGCTCGGCGAAGACGCCCGCCAGCACGGGCAGCATCTTGGCGTCGAAGACGCCGATGGCCTGGGCGGCCGGGCGGGCCGGGTTGGTGAGCGGGCCGAGGAAGTTGAAGATCGTGGGTACGCCGATCTCCTTGCGCGTCGGCCCGGCGAAGCGCAGCGCGGGGTGGTAGACCGGGGCGAAGCAGAAGGCGATGCCCGCCTGCTCGGCCACCCGCGCCGTCTGCTCCGGCGTGAGGTCGAGCCGGATGCCCAGGTGCTCCAGGACGTCGGCGGCGCCGCACGAGGACGAGGCGGCGCGGTTGCCGTGCTTGACCACCCGGGCGCCCGCGGCGGCGGCCACGATGGCGGCCATCGTCGAGACGTTGACCGTGTGGGCGCGGTCGCCTCCCGTGCCGACCACGTCGACCACGGGCCCCTCCACGCTCAGCGGCGTGGCCAGATCCAGCATGGTGCGGGCCAGGCCCACGACCTCGGCCACCGTCTCGCCCTTGGCGCGCAACGCCACCACGAAGCCGGCGATCTGGGACGGCGTCGCGGCGCCGGACATGATCTCCCGCATCGCCCAGGCCGACTCGTCGGAGGTGAGGTGCTCTCCGGACAGGAGAGCGGACAGCAGGGTGGGCCAGGTCGTCCGGGAGTCCATGGGCACCTACTTAGCGTTGAGTCGGGTCGAGGAGCGGCGGCGCATGAGGTCGGCCACGGTGTCGGCCAGGACCATGGGCTCCAGCGGCTGCGGCACCACGGCGTCGGCCTTGGACCAGTCGGCCAGCCAGCGGTCGTCGCGCCTGGCGATGATCAGGCAGACGGGCGGGCAGTCGTAGACCTCGTCCTTGGCCTGGCGGGAGACGCCCATGCCGCCCGCGGGCTGCGTCTCGCCGTCGAGGACGGCCACGTCGATCTCGCCCGAGCCCAGCCACTGGTGGACCTTGGGCTCGGTGGCGCATTCCACGATCTCCACGAGGGGTACGTCGGCGGCGGGGCGCCTGCCGATGGCCTGGATCACCTCGGCCCTGGTGGCGGCGTCGTCGCTGTAGACGAGGACCCTCATCGTGTCGTCGGTGCTCCCAGTGGAGGTCACTGTCGCGCTCGCTATCCCTTGTAGCAGTATGGTCACCTCGGATCGTACCGGTGCGCCGGTGTGCATTCCCAGGCCACCATGCCTGACAGGGGGTTTTGAGGCGATTCTCCCAGGTTGCCTCCCGGTTTGTACCTGCTAACCGGGGGGTCGTGCGCGGGACCGACCACCGAAGCCGCAATAATGCTGCCCGTGGCGACAGCATCCGCAATAACTTCGACGACGACAGCACAGTCGTACCGCAGACCCAATCTGGTCAGTGTCGGGACGATCGTCTGGCTGTCCTCTGAGCTCATGTTCTTCGCGGCGCTGTTCGCGATGTACTTCACCATCCGGTCGGTGAGCGTGGGCAACGGCTTCGATTGGGGCCCCGCCTTCCACAAGGTCGGCCTGGAGGCCGCCGAGGGCGCTCACCTGAACATCCCGTTCGCGACGGCCAACACGATCATCCTGGTTCTGTCGAGTGTGACGTGCCAGCTGGGCGTGTGGGCCGCGGAGAAGGGGCAGGTCGGCAAGCTCCGCTTCTGGTACATCGTCAGCTTCCTCATGGGCGCGGTCTTCGTGGCCGGGCAGCTGTACGAGTACGGCGAGCTGGCATCAGAGGGCGCGACCTTGTCCGCCAACCCCTACACCTCGGTGTTCTACCTGACGACGGGCTTCCACGGCCTGCACGTGACCGGTGGCCTATTCGCGTTCCTGTTCATGCTGGGACGCACGTACGCCGCGAAGCGCTTCACGCATGAGCAGGCCACCAGCGCGATCGTCGTGTCCTACTACTGGCACTTCGTAGACGTCGTCTGGATTGGTCTTTTCGCGACCATCTACATCATTCGTTAAGGAACGGGATCTCTGTGACTAGGATCACCGCTTGGCGGCGGCATCCCCTCGCGAGATATGCCGTCCTGATTTTGGCGTTGGCGCTGGTCGGGATGGTATACGCCGCCTTTGTCCAGGCGGGTAAGCCTGCCGACGCGGCACTGGCGGCAGGCAAGGTCGATGACGTGGCCGAGGGCAGGAGCTTGTTCGTCAAGCACTGCTCCAGCTGCCACGGCATGAACGCGGAGGGCACCAAGACGGCGCCCACGCTCGTCGGCGTCGGCGCCGCGGCGGTCGACTTCCAGATGGGCACCGGCCGCATGCCCGCCGCCAACCCGGGTCCGCAGGCGCCGCGCAAGCCGATGGCGCCCTGGGTCGACGAGACCAAGATCAGGCAGATCGGCGCCTACGTGCAGTCGCTCGGCGGCGGCCCGCAGGTCCCGGGCCAGGAGCAGGTCGACGCCAAGCTCGGCGACGCCGGTAAGGGCGGCGAGCTGTTCCGCGCCAACTGCATCCAGTGTCACAACTGGGTCGGCGCCGGTGGGGCCCTGACGCAGGGCAAGTACGCGCCCAACCTCAACTCGGCGACCCCCACCCAGATCTACGAGGCGATGGTCACCGGCCCGCAGGCGATGCCGGTCTTCAACGACTCGACCATCACGCCCGAAGAGAAGCGCAGCATGATCGCCTACATCACGCAGGTCCGCGCGCAGAAGGACCCGGGAGGTTTCGGCCTCGGGCGCATTGGCCCGGTGACCGAAGGTCTCGTAGCGTGGATCGCAGGCCTCAGTGTCCTCGCACTCGCCGCCATCTGGATCACCGCGAAGAAGCGACAGAAGTCATGACAGACAACGAGCACGAGATCGAGCAGCCCGATGAGCGCGTACCCAAGCGCGTCATCGGCACCCCCGCGCCGGGCACCTCGATGCTCGGCACCGCGGAGGCCCCGGACGTCGAGAAGGACGTCCCCGGCGTCACGCTGCCGGACGAGAGCAAGGCCCGCAAGGCCGAGAAGATCGTGGCGCTCTGCTTCACGATCACGTTCCTGGCCGCGATCGCGTTCATCATCTCCTACGTGGTCTTCCAGGTCGGCAGCCCCGAGGCGACCGGAGTGTCCAACTTCGCGCTGGGCACCTCGCTGACCGTGGCGATCCTGGGACTGGCGATCGGCATCGTGATCTGGGTACGCATGATCATGCCGAAGTACTCCCTGGTCCAGGAGCGCCACCCGATGGCCTCCGCCGAGGACGACCGCGAGGTGGTCGCCGACACGTTCGTCCAGGGCGCCAACGAGAGCGGCTTCGTCAAGCGCAAGCTGATGCGCCGCACGCTGCTGCTGGCCGCCGCGCCCCTCGGCCTCGTGCCGGTGGTGCTGCTGCGCGACCTCGACAACAGCAAGATGCCGGGCGCGAAGTTCAACAAGCTGCTGCGCCACACGGTCTGGGGCGAGAAGACCAAGGAGGGCAAGCCGCTCAGGCTCGTCGTCGAGGGCACCGGCCAGCCCATCCGGGCCGCCGACTTCAACTCGCCCGGCGGCATCCTGTCGGTGGTCCCCGAGGGCTACCAGCACGACCTCAACGCCCTCGCCAAGGCCACGCTGATCCTGATCAAGTTCCGCCCGGAGGAGCTCAAGAGCGGCGTCCGGCAGAACTGGACGCACGACGGGATCGTGGCGTACTCCAAGATCTGCACGCACGTGGGCTGCCCCGCGGCCCTGTACGAGCAGAACACCCACCACATCCTCTGCCCCTGCCACCAGTCGACGTTCGACGCGGCCGACGGCGCGAAGGTCATCTTCGGTCCGGCCGCCAGGCCGCTGCCGCAGCTGCCGATCACGGTCGACGCCGAGGGCTACCTGATCGCCCAGGGCGACTTCCAGGTGCCGGTCGGCCCGAGCTACTGGGAACGCGGTGACGCCGAGCGCGCGGCCAGGGAGAAGGGAGGCCAGGCATGAGCGATCTGACCGCCGTGCCCAAGGCCATCGCCGGGCCGTCGACATTCCTCGACGACCGCCTGGGCGGGGCCAATTTCCTCAAGCGCAACCTGCGCAAGATCTTCCCGGACCACTGGTCGTTCCTGCTGGGTGAGATCGCGCTCTACTCCTTCGTCATCCTGCTGCTGACCGGTACGTTCCTGACGTTCTGGTTCAAGCCCAGCATGATGGAGGTCGCCTACGACGGCTCGTACGCGCCGCTCAAGGGCGTCATGATGTCGGAGGCCTACGCGTCGTCGCTGGAGATCAGCTTCGACGTCCGGGGTGGTCTGCTCATCCGGCAGATGCACCACTGGGCGGCCCTGATGTTCGTGGCCGGCATGATGGTCCACATGCTGCGGGTGTTCTTCACGGGCGCCTACCGCAAGCCGCGCGAGCTCAACTGGATCATCGGCGTGCTGCTGCTGACGCTGGCGCTCGCCGAGGGTCTGACCGGCTACTCGCTCCCCGACGACCTGCTCTCCGGCGCCGGTCTGCGGATCACCGAGGGTGTGGCGATCTCGCTGCCGCTGGTCGGCACGTACATCACGTTCTTCCTGTTCGGCGGGGAATATCCGGGTGGGGATGTCGTCGCCCGGTTCTACTCGCTGCACATCCTGCTCATCCCGGGCATCCTGCTGGCGCTCATCTCGGCTCACATGGTGCTCATGTGGGTGCAGAAGCACACGCAGATGCCGGGCAAGGGGCGCAACAACCACAACGTGGTCGGCGCGCCGTTCTACCCGGCCTTCATGGCGAAGGCGGGGGCGTACTTCCTGTTCACGCTGGCCACGGTGGCGGGTCTGGCGACGTTCACCCAGATCAACCCGATCTGGCTGTTCGGCCCCTACACGCCCGCCGACGTGTCAGCGGGTTCGCAGCCCGACTTCTACATGGGCTTCCTCGAAGGCGCGCTGCGCATCATGGTGCCGTGGGAGATCAACCTCTTCGGCACCTCCCATGCCGGCACCCTGCCGCTGAGCGTGATCATCCCGGCGCTGGTGCCGATGGGCATCGTCATGACGGGCCTGGCGCTCTACCCGTTCCTCGAACGCTGGGTGACGGGCGACCACCGCGAGCACCACATCGCGGACCGGCCGCGCAACAACCCGCACCGCACCTCGATCGGCATGTCGGCCATCACGTTCTACGGCGTGCTGTGGCTGCTGGGCGCCAACGACGAGATCTCGGCGAACTTCCACATCAGCCTCAACGTGACGACGTACGCCGGCCGGGTGCTGGTCTTCGTCGCGCCGGCGCTGGCGTACCTCATCACCTACCGCATCTGCCTCGGCCTGCAGCGTTCCGACGCCGCGGTCGTCTCGCACGGCGTGGAGTCGGGCGTCATCAAGCGGCTGCCGCATGGTGAGTTCATCGAGGTCCACACGCCGCCGGCGGACGACATCGAGGCCCACATGCGGGGCAAGGAGCCGGTGGCGATGCTGCCGGTGGCCGAGGACACCGCGGGCATCCCGCCGAAGGGCATGCGCGGTCCGCTCGGCAAGCTGCGCGCTCGCATGTCGAAGGCGTACGGCGGGGAGAAGATCCCGCTGGACGAGGGACACGGGCACGGGCACGAGGAAGAGCACGCCGCCATCGGCTCCGGTGGCGAGGAAGACCGCAGCCTCACGCACTGACATCACCTCTCGCCACATACGGCCCGGGCCCGGACGACACGTTCGTCCGGGCCCGTCGCCGTCTCATCCCGTTCTCGTTGCCGGGGAAGAGGGCGTTGCCGGGCGCCCGGCGAGGTCTCGTGCCTGGGGAGCGCGCCGCGGGATCACGGTGTCCGGCGAGCGGGCCGTGCCTGGGATGCGCGGGCGTGCCCGGTGGAGGGCTGGGAGTGTCGTCACAGGCGCTCGCACGCGGTGGGGGACCCCGGCCGAAGGCACGGCCGAGGGGCGGGCTCGCCGGAAGACGGCGCGGTCGGGCGCCGGAAGTCGCGCCGGTCGCGGGCCCTCGGCCCGAGAGGTCCCGAGCGGCGCATCGACAGTCAGGCCGCCGCAGCCGATGAGGTCAGCCCGCGTGGGGCAGCCGGTGGGGGGCAGCCGGTGGGGGTCGGCCCGTGTGGGGGTCGGCCCGTGTGGGTCAGTCGGCCTCGGGGAAGCCGATGGAGAAGGCAGCGTCCAGGTCGTGCTTGGAGTAGGCCCGGAAGGCGATGTGCGTCTCCGTGTGCAGCACCCCGGCCACCTTGTTGATCCGCCCGGGGACCACCTCGGCGATCTCCTCGTACGCCGCCACCCGCACCATCGCCAGCAGGTCGTATTCGCCGGTGATGGAGTAGACCTCGCTGACCCCCTGGATCTCGGCGATCGTCTGGGCGACCTCCGGGATCCGGTCTACCTCTGCATTGATGTGGACGATAGCCGTGACCATGCATCAACTCTATCGTTTCACCTCAAAGGTCGCCCCTCCCGATTACGGGGCTGATCAAGATGGCGGTACGCGAGGTCGATGCGGGCCTTGTGCCGGGCGGCGCCCCAGGCGGGCAGGCTCCACTCGCCCTCCACCTCCACCAGCCGGACCCCGGGCGACTCCAGCCAGCGCAGGATGCACTCGGTCTCCTCGGCGCTGGCCGCGTGGATCGGGCCGGCGCCCGGGATGACCGCCTCGGCGGTGGCCGTGAGGGAGGCGACGAAAGGGGTCGGATGGGCGCCCTTCGGCATGACCCCGGCCGCCGCCAGCCGCCCGTACCGGATGACGTGGATGTCCCAGCCGCCGCCGAACGCCGGGCTGGCGGCCACCAGCTGCGGGATGCGCGTGATGGCGCTCAGGCGCTGCATGCGGGCCGCCGTACGGACGAAGGCCGCCAGCCGGTCGCGATCGACCGACGCCTCCTCGTAGCGCTGCTCCACCGACAGCCGCTCCATGCGCGCCGACACGGCGCTGAACACGAGCGAGGCGTCGAGCGTCATGGCCCGGCGCGCGCTCTCCGCGTGGAGCGCGTATTCCTCCTGGCTCTCCCTGCCCTCGCAGGGCGCGCCGCAGCGGCCCATCTCGTGGAGCACGCAGGCCGCCCGCCGGGTGCGCAGCGTGACGGGCTGGGTGCACTGGCGCAGGGGGACCGCCTCATGCAGGGCGATGCGGGCCTCGTCGGCCAGCCGGGCACTGCCGAACGGGCCGAGGTAGGTGGCCCCGTCGTCCTTGAGCTCGCGGACGATCGACAGCCGCGGGAACGCCTCGGTGGTGAGCTTGAGCCAGACCACCTTCTCGGGGAAGCGGGAACGGCGGTTGTAGCGCGGCTTGGCGCCGCCGATCAGGCGCAGCTCCCTGACCTCCGCCTCCAGGCCGGTCGCGCAGACGACGTGGCGCACCCGCTCGGCGATGCCGATCATCTCGCGGATGCGCGGGCGGGTCTCGCCCGCGGTGAAGTAGGAGCGTACGCGGTTGCGCAGGTTGGTGCTCTTGCCGATGTAGAGGACCTCGCCGCGCTCGTCCTCGAAGAAGTAGACGCCGGGGGCGTGCGGCACCGAGTCGGCCAGGTGGCGCTTGCGCTGCTGCTCCGGCGTGGGGGCGCGGACGAACGACTTGAGCTCCTCGAGCGTGTGCACCTGGAACGAGCCGGCCCGCTCGATCAGCCCGTGCAGCACCTCGACGGTGGCCCTGGCGTCCTGCAGGGCACGGTGGCACGGCTCGGTGGAGCTGCGGAAGAACCTCGCCAGCGTCGCCAGCTTGGCGTTGGGCACCTCGTCACGGGTCAGCACGCGGCGGGCCAGGTCGACGGTGTCGACGACCGGATTGGCCGGCGGAGGATAGCCGTGGGCGGCGCAGGCGGCCTTGACGAAGCGGGTGTCGAAGCCGGCGTTGTGGGCCACCAGCGTGGCCCCGCGGATGAACTCCAGGAAGCTCGGCAGCACCGCCTCGATCCGCGGCGCGGCCACGACCATCGCGTCGGTGATGCCGGTCAGCACCGAGATGAACGGCGGGATCGGCCCTCCTGGGTCGACCAGCGTCGAGAACTCGCCCAGCACCTCGCCCGCCCGCACCTTGACCGCGCCGATCTCGGTGATGGCGTCGTCGGACGGGGCGCCGCCGGTCGTCTCGAGGTCGAAAACGACGAAAGTGACCTCGCTCAGCGGAGTGCCGAGCTCGTCGAGAGTGCCTTGAACCGCGTCCACGTTCCAAGACCATAGAGAGGGAGACCGACAGGAACGAATAACCACCGCTCTTGATCCTTAGTTACCCTTCCCTGTATGTCCTCGGGAAGACTTGCCGGCCGCTATGCCCTGTTGCGCCCGCTCGGCGCGGGCGGCATGGGGAAGGTGTGGCTGGCCAGGGACGAGATGCTCGACCGCGAGGTGGCGGTCAAGGAGCTCACGCTGGCCGAGGGCATGTCGCCCAAGGAGCGCTCCGACTCGGTGATGCGGGCCGTGCGCGAGGCGCAGGCCACGGCGCGGCTGCGCCATCCCGGCATCGTGGCGCTGCACGACGTGGTCGTCGAGCAGGAGCGGCCCTGGCTGGTCATGGAGCTGCTGCGGGGCCGCACGCTGGGTGAGACGGTCCGCGAGTTCGGACCCATGCCGGCCGATCATGCCGCGCGGGTCGGCGCCGACGTGCTGGAGGCGTTGATCGCGGCACACGCGCTGGGGATGCAGCACCGCGACGTCAAGCCGGGCAACGTGTTCCTGACCGAGAGCGGGCGGGTGGTCCTCACCGACTTCGGCATCGCCCGGCAGGAGGGCCAGGCCACGCTCACCGAGCAGGGGCTGATGATCGGCTCGCCCGGGTTCATCGCGCCCGAGCGGCTGGCCGGCGAGCCGGGCGGGCCCGCCAGCGACGTGTGGTCGCTCGGCGCCACGCTCTACGTCGCGCTGACGGGCGCGCCGGCCTACGGGGGGTCGGCGGCCCAGCGGGTGCGGGCCACGCTGACGGAGCCCGTACCGGCCGCTCCGGGGCCGCTGGGGCCGCTGCTGGCGGCCATGATGGCGCACCAGCCGGCCGCCCGCCCCGACCCCCGGGTGATCGTGTCCGCGCTCCGGCAGGTGGCCGCCGGCGGGCATGCCCCGCACCTGCCCGTCAACCAGGACATGACCGCGCCGACCAGGGTCAAGCGGCCCGGCAGGGCCGCGATCTGGATCGCCGCGGCGACGGCGCTCGTGCTTGGCGCGGGCGGCGCGACCGCCTTCCTCGTCCTCAGGGACCGGGCGGGCGCGGTGCCGGCCGCGTTCACCGTGCCCATGGACGTGTGCAAGCTGATCAGCCAGGAGGAGGTGGGCGCGCTGCTGCGTACGCAGAGCCCGCCCAAGGCGCAGGCGAGCTCCGACGGCGACGGCCCCAAGTGCGGCTGGACGCTCGCCAACACGGGTGTGGGCCTGCAGGTGCAGAAGGACTCCGACACCGTCGACCCGTGGTCGATGACCCCGGCCACGGCCGGCGCGCTCTTCAAGGGCCAGAAGAGCTGGTGGACGAGGACCGGCACGGTCGACTGGACCTGGGACGAGATCGGCGCGAAGACCTCGCAGCGGGCCACGCGCACCCCGGTCCGCGAGATCGCCGGCGTCGGCGAGGAGGCGTTCGGCTTCGAGCTGAAGGGCCCCACGGGCCGTGTGCACACCTCCCAGATCTACTACCGCCTGGCCAACCTGGTGGTCACCGTGCAGTTCACCACCCTCGGGGACAAACCCACCGACGAGGAGATCAAGCAGCGGGCGCTGAAAGCGGCGCAGACGAGCGAGCAGGCGTTGCGCAATGCCGGATGACCTCTATCTGCTGGCCGGCCGCTACCGTCTCATCGAGCGGCTCGGGCAGGGCGGCGCGGGCACGGTGTGGCGGGCCATCGACGAGATCCTCGACCGTCAGGTCGCGGCCAAGCAGGTACGCGTGCCGGAGGGGCTCACCCCGCGGGAGCGGGCCGAGTTCGCCGACATGGCGATCCACGAGGCCAGGTCGGCCGGACGGCTGCGCGACCCGGCGATCGTGCTGGTGCACGATGTCGTCCTGGAGGGCGGCCAGCCGTGGATCATCATGGACCTGGTCACCGGCCGCTCGCTGGACAAAGTGATCAAGGATCAGGGGCCGCTGCCGCCCGGGTTCGTGGCCGCGGTCGGGCTGCGCGTGCTGTCGGCGCTGGAGGTCGCCCACGCCCACGGGATGCTCCACCAGGACGTCAAGCCCGCGAACATCCTGCTCGACTTCGACGGCTCCGCCATGCTCACCGACTTCGGCATCGCGACGCCGATGGGCGGTCAGGGCGGCAGGTTCGGCGGCGCGGGCTCGCCCGGCTACATGGCGCCCGAGCGGCTCAACGAGGAGCCCTCCAGCCCGGCGTCCGACCTGTGGTCGCTCGGCGCCAGCCTCTACACCGCGGTGGAGGGGCGCGCGCCGTTCGAGCGGGCGCTGCCCGCGGCGGTGACGGCGGCGGTGCTGCTGCACGAGCCGCCGTTGCCGGTCAGGGCGGGCCGCGACTTCGGCGGCCTGCTCATGGCCATGCTCGCCAAGAACCCGGCGGCCCGCCCCACGGCGGCCCAGGTCCGCCAGGCGCTGAGCGCCCTGGCCGGGCCCGCCCCCGTGCCCCGGCGCCGCCGGTGGCTGGTGCCCGTCGTGCTGGCCGCCGCCGTGGTGCTGGGCGCGGGCGGCTGGTACGCCGCGGGCGCGCTGGGCAAGGGGCCTGAGACCGGGAGGTTCGCCAAGGCGCCCGATCCCTGCAAGCTGCTCACCGACGAGCAGGCAGCCCAGATCATGAAAGCCAAGCCGTCGCGCGAGGCCACCCGGCCGGGCGAGTGCCAGTGGATCCTGCGTGACGGCGGGGAGGACGGCCGCCGCCGCATCGTCGTCCGCGCCTGGGCGGAGCGGCCCGACGGCGATCTCGGCGGCCCCCAGGTGGCGCAGCGCCGTTTCGCCAGCGAGAAGACCGGCCGCACCGGCGCGGAGGGCACCGTGATGCGCGAGGTCCGCGGCTCGGTCTCCGACGTCCCGGGGGTCGGGGAGTCGGCGATCATCCAGAACAGCTTCAAGGCCTACATCAACAGCGACGCGACGGGCTCGTCCGACAGCACGGTGCTCTTCCGTACGAGCAACGTGCTCGGCGAGGTGGTCTGGCATCGCGAGAACGTTCCGGTCAGCGCCCCGGCGGACAAGGAGCCCGCCCTCGCCGTAGCCCGCCTGGTCTCGGCCGCCCTGTCGAAGTGAGCCCGTCGGAGCACCGTGCCGTTCGAAGTGGGCGCCGTCGGGGAGGGGCCGCTGCCAGAATGGGCGGGAGTGCTGCAAGTACCTTGCAAGGGGGATGACTAGCATGTTTCCCCGCAAGTCAGGGCAACCCCAGGAGTCCCAGTGAACCCCGGCAGCGAGTGGGAGCCGTCCACCACCCCTTACCAGGTGCCGGGCAGGCGCTTCGAGCCGCCCACCCAGCCGCCCAACCAGCCACCGACCCTGCCTCCGATGCCACCGCCACCGCCGCCCCGGCGGCCCGCCTGGCTGCTGCCCACGCTGGCCGCCGCCATCGTGGTGCTGGTCGCGATGGGCGGGGTGGGCGCGTACTTCGTGGTCAGCAAGGTCTCGCGCCCCTCCCAGCCGCCCGCGGCGCAGAGCGAGCGGCCGTCGCGGGCCGCCTCCTCGGCGCCCGTCGGCCTGGACGTGTGCGCCATGCTGTCCGCGGAGGAGGCCGACCGGCTCGTGCCCGGCGCGACCGTCACCAAGGACTCCAGGGAAGGCGACTACACGGTCTCCTTCACCTGCAAATGGGAGAACCGGCGCATCTCGTTCGGCGAGTTCTGGCGCAGCAGGGAGATCGACGTCCGGATCGAACAGCACAAGGCCGACGGCGCCAAGACCGGCAGGTCCATGGCGCAGAACTCGTACGAGGTCGACTACGGCGGCGACAGGTACGCCGCGACCGCCAAGCCCTCGCTCAAGCCCGACGAGAAGGAGTACGTCTCCCCGATCAAGGAGATCCAGGGCGTCGGTGACGCCGCGCACGCCCAGTACACCTGGCGCCGCAGCGGCAAGCTGCTGTGGTACTCCTACGGCCAGGCCAACGCCCGGGTCGGCGACATGACGATCGAGATCAAGTACCAGGCGGGCCAGCAGCGCAAGGACGCGGCGATCCTGACCAGCGAGACCACGCAGTCGATCACCGAGGACAACGCGATCCGCGAGGTGAGCCGGCTGGCCGGCTTCTTCGCCAAGGGCATGGCGGCCTGGCAGGCGCAGCACCCGAACGTGCTGGCCGAGCCGGAGCCGTCGCAGGCCCCCGCCTCGCCGAGTACGAGTATGAGTACGAGCGCGAGCCCCGAGCCCTCGCCGACCGTCCTGGCGGCCTTCCCCGGAGAGTGCGGGGCCGTGACCGAGGTGGCCACGCGGCTCGTGCCCGAGCCCACCACCAGGGCGCGCGGCACCGAGGCCGGCTCCGACGCCCAGACCGAGTGCCGCTGGCTCAACCTGGACGTGCCCGGCGCGGGCGAGGGGATCAGGAAGATCCGCAGCGTCCTGATCACCGTGCACCGGTTCACCAACCGGGCGGGCGCCGCCGACGTGGGCGCGGCCGTGAGCTACTACGCCAGCGAGCGGGGCGGCGACAAGCAGTTCGAGGAGTCGTCCATCGGCGGCATCTCCTGGGGCAAGCTCACCGATCTCAAGGGAATGGGCGATCAGGCGTACCAGCAGTTCATCCAGAACCGGCACAGCCGCGAGGTCTCCGCGTCCACCGGCACGGTGCTGATGCGCAAGGGCCCGGTGGTCGTCAGGATCGACTTCTCCGGCCACCAGCGGCCCGAGAAGGAGCCGGCCACCTCGCCCAAGGTCGTGTTCATGCCGCAGAAGGAGGCGATGGACGGCGTGGTCACCGTGGCCGAGGCGTTCATGGCCCAGCTGGCGAAGCAGCCCGCGGGCAGCTGAGCAGACCCGGTCGAGGAGGGGCGTGGCGCCCCTCCTCGGTGACGGCCGCGCGCGGGACACGTCCCCCTGACGGATCATCCTGTCAACGGTTAATGGAGCTGCAACCCGCTTGCAAGCGCGACAAATACCTTTATGTCTTGCAGGACCTGAGCCGCGCGATCACGTTTGTCCAGTACAGGGGCATGGGCAAACCGAGGGGGATCACGCGGCTCATTTCTTTTCCCGGACCAGGAACGGTTCGAGCAGGCCCGGAACCGCCCGCGCCGCCAGCTCCAGGCCGTCGCCGCGGTCCACGTCCACCACGTCGTAGTGGCCCTTGCCCGCGGCGGTGGCGGCGGAGACGGTCAGCAGGCCGCTGCGGCGCTGGAAGTACGACTCGGTGACCGTCCAGCCGGAGACGCCTCTGCGGTCGAGCGCGATCGTCGTGCGTACCACCGCGCCCTGCCTCGTGAGGAGGTGGCGGCGGCCGAGCGCGTGGCCGAGGCTTCTGGCGCTCTCCACGGCCAGCCACATCCCGAACGGCAGCGCCAGCGCGGGGATCGCCCAGACGGCGGCCCGCGACCACTGCCACGGGAGCAGCCAGGACGCCAGGCCGGCGGCCGCGGCCAGCACGGCCACCGTCACCAGCGCCCGCACGATCCGCCGCCGCCCGGCCGCCGCCGGATGCGGCACCAGCGCGCCCATCCCCAGCCCGCCCGCGCCGGCGTCCGGCCCGGCGGCTTCGCCCGCGTCACGCTCGGTCGCCCGGTGCCGGCCCGGGGCCGCGCCGTGGCCGGGCAGGCCGAGCGCATCCGTCCGGGGTGCGGCGGGAGTCGGTGGCGCGGCGGGGGTGTTGGCGATCTTGGTGGCGAGGGACCAGGCCAGGGCGCGGGGGAGGGGAGGGGTGAGGGCGGCGGTGTCCTCGGTCTCGTGCTCGTCCGCCTTGCCGAGCCCCGTGGCGATGGTCTTGACGCGGGCCCCGCCGCCCAGCCTCAGCAGCAGCGGCTCGCTGATCTCCACGCCGCGCAGCCTGCGCTCCTCCAGGGTCAGGGACCGGGTGGTCAGCAGGCCGCGGTGGAGGCGGAGGCGGCCGGGCTCGCGTTCCAGCCGGTAACGTCCCCACGACTCGGCGAACAGCAGGACGGCGCCCAGGACGCCGACGGCCAGGTTCACCGCGAGGATCAGCGGGACCGCCACCAGCGGCCGCGCCGTCACCCAGTCCCACAGCCCGTCGGCCGCCTCTGTGGCGAGCCTCTTGGCCCCGAACGAGTCCAGCGCCTTGTAGAGCGCCCCGAGCACCAGCGCGGCCCCCGTGAACGACCACAGCGACAGCGGCGCGTACCGGATCCACGACCAGCGCAGCTCCGCCAGCGGCCCCTCGCCGGCCGCGGGCCGCTCGTCCTGGCGCAGCAGGGTACGGCGCAGCGACTCCGCCTCGTGCCTGGTCAGCGGGTCGAGCACGAGCTCGGTCCCCTCGGCCGCGTGCTCGCCCGTGCCCACCTTGACCACGGTCAGGCCGAACACCCGCGCCACCGGGTCGGCCCGCAGGTTCACGCTGCGGACGCGGTCGAGCGGGATCGAGCGGTGCCGGCGGAGAGTGATGCCCGAGCGCAGTTCGAGGCGTTCCCGGGTGAGCCGCCAGCGCGTCGTACGGAGCCTGGCCACGTCATACGCCACCACGGCGGAGACGACCAGCATCGCGGCCGCCGCGCAGACCGCCGCGATCCCGCCGATCGGCCAGTCCCGGCTCGTCAGGAAGCGCAGGAGACCGGCCACCACGCCGGCGACGATCGCCAGCGACTTGACCGCCGAGGCCAGGAGGCTCCGCCCCGCCAGCCGCCGCCAGCCCTCCTCAGGAAAGGGGTCGTCGTTCACGTGGCGTCGCCCGGCGTGGCCTGGGTGAGGGCGGTGAGGCGTTCGGCCAGCTCGGCCGCCACCGCGTGGTCCAGCGCCTCGATCTTGATGGCCCCCGCGGAGGAGGCCGTGGTCACCGTGACGTCAGCCAGCCCGAACATCCGCTGCACCGGCCCCCGCGCGGTGTCGACCCGCTGGATCCGCGACATCGGCGCCACCCGCCAGGTGTGGGTCAGCCACCCCTTGCGGGTGTAGACCGCCTGGTCGGTGACCTCCCAGCGCTCCACCCGGTAGGTGGCCCGCGGCGCCACGACGGCCAGCGCCACGCAGCCCGCCGCGAAGAGCGCCACGCACGCCCCCAGCCAGACCGGCCGCGAGGTGAGGATCCAGTACGCCGCCACCGCGGCGGCGGCCACGGGCACCAAGAGGATCAGCCCCTGCACCGTCCACCAGGCGACCGCCCGCGGATCGGCCTGGTTGCGCGGCGGCCGCAGCCCGGCCGGCGTGCCCGCGTTCATCTGCCGCTCTCCGCGTTCTTGCCCGAGTCGACCACGGCCAGCAGCACGAACCCGAGCACGCCGATCACGATGGCCGCGAACACCTCGTAGCCCTCCAGGAACGGCAGCCGGTTGACCACGAGCAGGTCGTGCGCCCACCGCCACCAACCGAACAGGGTGTTCAGCAGGCTGCCCACTCCCTGCAGGAGCAGCAGCCAGCCGAGCAGCGTCAGCACCATTTTCATGGTCTCCAGCGTCGTCCACGGGTCACGGGGGCCGCGTCGGCCGTAGGTCTCGCGCGGCAGCTACTTTGGTCGCTGTCGTCGTACCCTCGGCAGGGCCTAATCTCGGTGAACGTGACGCACGAATACCGGTGGGCGCTGCCGTCGGTGCTGCTCGGCGACGGCAGGGTGGGCGGCCGGGTGCGCCGCTCGACCCGCGACTGGATCGTCGACATCGTCATGTTCCTGCTCGCGTGCGGCATCACGGTCATGACCCTGCCGGAGCTCCAGGACGAGCCGGAGCCGCTGCAACTGCTGGAGCAGGTGGTGGGCGCGCTGTCGTGCGTGGCGGTGTGGCTGCGGCGGCGCTGGCCGGTGGGGTTCGCTCTGGTGGCCACCCTGCTCTCGTCCTATCTGGAGCTCGCCGGCGGGGCCTCGGTCGTCGGGCTGTTCACCGTGGCGGTGCACCGGCCGTTCAAGGTCTCCGGCCCGGTCATGCTGTTCTCCCTCGTCACGCTCGTGCCGTTCATCCTGCTGCGGTACCACACCGACGCGGAGCGCGGCGAGATGGTGGCCTTGTCCCTGGCGCTGGTGCTGACCGTGTTCGCGTGGGGCGTCGTGGTCAGGGCCCGGCGGCAGCTCGTCTGGTCGCTCAGGCAGCGGGCCGACAGCGCCGCGGAGGAGGCCAAGCGGCTCGAACGCGAGCGCATCGCCCGGGAGATGCACGACGTGCTCGCGCACCGCATCTCCATGCTCAGCCTGCACGCCGGCGCGCTGGAGTTCCGGCCGGACGCGCCCGCCGAGGAGATCGCCAGGGCGGCCGGGGCGATCAGGACCAACGCCCACCTGGCACTGCAGGATCTGCGCGAGGTCATCGGCGTGCTGCGGCACGCGGGGCCGGGCGGCGACGACGACCCGGTGCCCGACCGGCCGCAGCCCACACTGGCCGACCTGCCCACGCTGGTCGAGGAGTGCCGCCACGCGGGCATGGACGTCCGGCTCGACCTGCGCGCCCGCGGCGACGCGCCGGAAGGGCTCGGCCGCAACGTCTACCGCATCGTCCAGGAGGCGCTCACCAACGCGCGCAAGCACGCGGGCGGGGCGCCCGTGGCGGTCGCCGTCTCGGGCACGCGGGGCGAGGGGCTGTCGGCGGAGGTGCGCAATCCCGTGGGGGTGCGCCACGTCCCGTACATCCCGGGCGCCGGGGCCGGGCTCATCGGGCTGACCGAACGCGCCGAGCTGGCGGGCGGGCGGCTGGAGCACGGCGCGACGCAGGACGGCGAGTTCGTGGTGCGCGCGTGGCTACCCTGGCCGGTGGAGACGACCCGGGAGGACGCATGATCAGGCTGCTGATCGTCGACGACGACGCGATGGTGCGGGCGGGGCTGTCGATGATCCTGGGCGGCGCCGACGACATCGTGATCGTGGCCGAGGCCGGCGACGGGTCCGAGGTGCCGCCGCTGGTGGCCGAGCACCGGCCCGACGTGGTGCTGATGGACATCCGCATGCCCGGCGTCGACGGGCTGACCGCCACCGAGGCGCTGCGCGGCACGTCCGCGCCGCCCGAGGTGGTGGTGCTGACCACGTTCCACGCCGACGCGCAGGTGCTGCGGGCGCTGCGGGCGGGGGCGGCGGGGTTCCTGCTGAAGGACATCGCGCCGGGCGACCTGGTGCAGGCCATCAGGAAGGTGGCCGCGGGCGAGCCGATCCTGTCGCCCGCGGTGACGCGGCAGCTCATCACGCACGTGTCCGACGGCGCCGCGGGAGACCGTACCTCACGGGCGAGGAAGCTGCTCGGCCGGCTCAGCGAGCGGGAGCGGGAGGTGGCGCTGGCCGTGGGGCAGGGCAGGTCCAACGCCGAGATCGCACGGGAGCTCTACATGAGCGTGCCCACGGTCAAGGCGCACGTCTCGCGCATCCTGTCCAAGCTCGGCCTCAACAACCGGGTCCAGGTCGCGCTGCTGGTCTACGACGCCGGCACGTAGTCAGCGGGTCAGGAGCTCCTCGATCGTGGCCCGGTGCAGCACCAGGTCGTCGGGGTCGTCGGGCCTGGGCTGCTCGCC
Organism: Nonomuraea sp. NPDC003709; assembly: GCF_040610775.1. NCBI lineage: Bacteria > Bacillati > Actinomycetota > Actinomycetes > Streptosporangiales > Streptosporangiaceae > Nonomuraea > Nonomuraea sp. NPDC003709. The sequence continues at coordinate 63,933 of NZ_JBEXMW010000002.1, forward strand.
GAAGTGGATCCGGCGCTGCCACACCCTGGCCATGACGATGCCGTGCCGGAGCGCCGCGTACATCTCGTAGAAGTCCATGTCGCGAGGCTCGTACCCCGTGATTTCCCGATATTTCCTGCAAACGTCTTCGCTGCGCATGAAGTCGGGCATGCCAGGAAAGCCTGCGGAGACCGTGATGTCCTGGAAGAAGCGGTGGAGGAAGATCATCCAGGACAGGTCCAGCTCGGGCGGCCCCACCGCGGCCATCTCCCAGTCGAGCACCGCGACCGGGGTGAAGTCCCTGAACATCATGTTCCCGATCCTGGCGTCGCCCCAGCACAGCACGTCCGGCCCGGGCTCCTGCGGCCAGTGCGACTCGAGCCACCGGAAGGCCCGGTCCAGCACCGGGATCGGCCGCTCGCCGTGGGCCCAGTCGTAGTAGCCCCGCTGCGCCTCGACGTGCGCGCGCAACCCGGCGGCCCCGAACGGGGCCAGCTCCGCGGGCGTGAACTCCGCCCGGTGCAGCGCCGCCAGGACCGCCACGCCGGCGTCCTGCAGCCTGCGCTGGTCCGCGGGCGCCGCGTCGAGCAGCCAGCTCCCGAACGTGTACGGCATCACGTCCGGCGGCACGTCGCCGTCCTCGCGCTCCATGACGAGGAACGGCGTGCCCAGGTGTTCCGGGTCCGGCTCGAACCAGAGGGCCCTGGGCGCTGGGATCCCAGCTTTCTGCCTGGCCAGGCGCATGATCTCGAACTGCGCCCCAAGATCGTACGAGGGGAACACGGGAACGGCTTCTACCGCAGGTGCGAGCCTGGCTACGCAGCGCGTTCGCCCTTCGCCCCAGGTCGCGGTGAAGAACAGGGTCTCGCTGGACATGCCGTTCTCGGCGGGCCTGGACACCTCGGACACCGAGGCGCTCGCGCCGACCCTCCCGCGCAGCCAGCGGGCCAGGCTGTCGCGCAGTTCCACCAGGTCACGGGTGGAGGTGCGGATCTCTTCTGCCATGGTCGGCCTCCTGGGTGAACACCCGTCCCGGCTCAGTCGTATATCCCCAACCAAGCGCTTGTCTAGAGAGAGGTGGCCGTTACGGTCAGGTACGCGGCAGCCGTACCCTTGTCTGAAAGGGCATGTCACGAAGGGACAAGTGGGATGAGTTCAGCGGGTGAAGGCCTGTCTCGCCCGCTTCCCGAGCAGGTGCGGCTCAATGTCGTCGATCTGGCGTCCCAGGTCCTCGGGACGATGCCCGCTGCCTCCATACCGCCGCCCCTTCGCGGGATCGCCAAGTTCGACCCCCGAAAACGCGCCAAACTCGGCAGCGCGCCCATCGCGGCGCAGCTCGAGAACGACAAGAAGTTCCGCGAGCTGGTGGCCGAATCGGTGGAGGCCGGCTGGCCCGAATTGGTGGCGTCCCTGGCCGAGGGAAATGTCCCACCGGCCGCCGACCCCGTGCTCGTGGCCGCGGCCGCCTACCTCACCCGTCCGCCCGGCTGGGCGGAGATGATCGAGGTCGCCCGTACGGACCTGGTGCAGTCGGCCGTGGCGGCCGAGGGATCGGAGCGCGAGGAGGTCGTCAACCGGCTCCGCGAGCAGCTCGCCGCGCAGAAGACCGCCGCCAAGGAGGAGGCCGATCGGCTGCGCGAGCAGATCAGGGCGGCCCGGGCGGAAAATTCTGATTTGAGGCGCAAGCTCCACGACGCCCGCGAGCGGGCCAAGGGCGCGGTGCAGCGGGCCGAGGAGATGGAACACGCGGCGGAGGACGCCAGGTCGGCCGCCACGGCCGCGGGCACCGCGGGCGAGTCCGAGCTGCGGCGGCTGCGCGAGCGGCTGGCCGACGTGGAGAAGCAGCTGGAGGCCTCGCGCCGGGCCGCCCGCGAGGGCAGGAGCATCGAGGACGCCCGCATCCGGGTGCTGCTCGACGCGCTGCAGGACGCCTCGGCCGGGCTGCGCAGGGAGCTCGCCCTGCCCACGATGATCAGCCGGCCCGCCGACTCGGTCGCCGCGGTCACCGGCGAGCGGCCCGGCGTCCGGGGGGTGCCCGCGCGGGCGCTGGCCGACGACGACCCGCAGCTCCTCGACCAGCTCCTGGCCCTGCCGCAGGTCCACCTGATCATCGACGGCTACAACGTGACCAAGACCGGCTACGGCACGCTCACCCTCGCCGACCAGCGCACCCGGCTCATGACCGGGCTCGGCGGGCTGGTGGCGCAGACCAGGGTCGAGGTCACCGTCGTGTTCGACGGGGCCGAGCTCAACTCCCCGGTGCAGGTCGTGGCGCCGCGCGGGGTGCGGGTGCTGTTCAGCCAGCCGGGGGAGATCGCCGACGATCTGATCCGCCAGCTCGTACGCGCCGAGCCGCCCGGCCGGGCCATGGCCGTGGTGTCGTCGGACCGCGAGGTGGCCGAGTCCGTCAGGCGGATGGGAGCCAGACCCGTTCCGTCTGGTTTGCTGCTGCGCAGGCTGGGCCGGGCCTAGATTACCTGCACCCCTTACGTGCGGATTTGCCGCGCTGCGCCAGGGATATTACGAATTGGGCGGATAACGTGTGACCTCACCCGCCACTTCTGTACTATTCGCCCCAGATATCATCCCTGGGAGGCGACACAGTGAGGTTTGGCAGGGTGCCGGTGGCCGCGGGTCTCGCGTTCGGGCTGGTCCTGTCCCCCATGGGAGCCGCCGTCGCTGATCCCCGGCCCACCCTCGGACAGGCCAAGGCCAAGCTCGACAAGCTCAACGACAAGGCCGACAAGGTCGTCGACCGCTTCAACACGGCCACCGAGCGGTACAAGGCCGCCAAGGGCGCCTACACCAAGCTGAACGACCGCTACAAGACCAAGCTGGCGACGGTCGCGGACCTGCGCGCCCAGGTGATCGGCATGGCCGTCGACAGCTACAAGCTCGGCACCGACGTGACCTCCCTGCCCGGCCTGGTGAGCGCGGACCGCCCCGACGACTTCCTGATGAGCCTGGCGCTGGCCGGGCAGCTCTCGCGGGAGCGGGCGGAGAAGCTGGCCGCGTTCGACCGGGAGAACCGCGGGCTGAAGGTCGAACGCGACAAGGCGGAAGAGGCGCTGGAGGCGGCCGACCGGGAACGGGACGGGGTCGAGAAGGAGCGTTCGGAGATCATGAAGCTGATCTCCGAGCAGAAGAAGCTCCTGAAGAAGCTGGGCGCCTACAACCCCGGCAACCCGAACAGCGTCGGCATCCAGTACACGGGCCCGGCCTCGGGCAACGCCGCCGCCGTCCTGCGCTTCGCCTTCGCCCAGGTGGGCAAGCCGTACGTGTTCGGCGGGACGGGTCCGGGCGGCTGGGACTGCTCCGGCCTGACCCAGGCGTCGTGGCGCGCCGCGGGCGTGTCGCTGCCGCGCACGACCTGGCAGCAGTGGGCCTGGGGTGCGAGCCGCAAGGTCTCACTGAGCGCCCTCCAGCCGGGGGACCTCATCTTCAGCTCGAGCTTGGGTCACGTCAGTATCTACGCCGGCGACGGGAGAATCGTTCACGCGCCGCAGACGGGCGACGTGGTCAAGGTCGTCAAACTCTCGGCGTACGGCGGCCGCCTCGTGGGCGCCATCCGCCCGTAGCTACGACGCCGGATCGTTGATCGCATCAGCCGAACGAGGTTCGGCCGATGGGCGATGGGAACGATCCAGCGTGCCTGACGAGTCACAACAAGTGTGACAAACGCGACATTTGGGGCCTGACAAACGGGCGCGAAAACAAATGTGAGCAGCGTCACATTTTGGTAACGGAACCTGGTGTTCCAGCAGGGATTTCCCTCCTTACTGACTCCACTATCTGATCTTTACAAGCGGTGTTCCGCTTTGCCGATCCTTGACCCTTCGGCGTAGCTTCTGGCGACGTCGCGGTGAACAAGCCATGTCCCCCGCGAACCCGCACCGGTCTATCCCGGTGTGAGACAGATAAAGATCCGCTGGTCAACCGCCCAAATGTCCCCATATCAACACATTGGTCGGGACGGTTGGCCTGCCGAATCCGTGCAGCCAGGAGGCACGGAGCCGGGGACCCAGCGATCCCAGTTCCCCAGGGATCAGGGGGTGAATCGGCGCGCACATCGCGCCGTAGGGCGACTTCCAGGCCCGAATCCGTCAGCTAACCCGGTAGGCATTCGTGGAAGAGTCAAGGAGAAATCCTGTCTACCTCCCTGCATAACCCCCGTCTGTCCCGCATTGCCCTGAGTGGCGTAGCGCTCACGATGACCGTGACGGCCGGAGGTGCGATCCTCCATGCCCCAACGGCTCAGGCGGCCACGACCGATTCGGCTTCGACGACCAAGGCGGCCGCAACCGCCGGAACCTCGAAGACGACCTCGGCCGCGGCGCTGAGGGCGGCCAAGGTCGCCCGTCAGAAGGCGAAGGCCAGCAAGGCCGTCGCCGTGGCCAAGAACCAGGTCGGTGACCCGTACCGGTACGGAGGCACAGGCCCTGGTTCGTTCGACTGCTCCGGCCTCGTCCAGTACGCCTGGAAGAAGGCCGGGGTGAAGCTCCCACGCGTGGCGGCCAGCCAGTTCGCCCGCACCAGGAACAAGGTCTCGTGGCGGAACCTCCGGCCCGGCGACCTGATGTTCTTCAGGGGGCTCGGCCACGTGGGCATGTACGTCGGCAAGGGCAAGATGGTCCACTCGCCTCGGACAGGCGAACGGGTACGCATCGACAAGCTGAGTGAATGGCGGCGGGCGTCGTTCGTCGGCGCTGTTCGTCCCGGCATGTGAAGAAGCCCCGCCCGGCTCCTCCGGGCGGGGCTCTCCCATTGTTACTTTCATTTTTTTACGGCGGAGCACGGGCGGCACCACCCGCCGCACCTGGCTGAGGGCCTCCAGGAAGACGCCCGCTGACCCGCACAACGCACCCACCGCCACGGCGCCCCCTCAAAACAGCCACCCCACCCACCCACACCGCCCGCCTCCCGGCCTCGCGCACGTGGCCCCACAGGCCCACAGCCGCTCGGCTCACGGGTCACGGCTCACGGGCCAGGCTCCCCGTCCTCTGGCGCGCAGCCACCGCATGCGGTGCGGGTGGACGGCTCTCACGGGCGCGCGGTTCGGGGTGCGGAGTGGCCGGTCATGGGTCGGCGGGCGGCTACGATCGGGCATCGTGTCAGGGCAGGTGAGTCGGCGGGCCGCGATCGTCTCCGTCCTGCTTCTCGCCGTCGCCCCCGGCAGCGCCCCCACCCCCGATTCCCCCATCCTTCCCGCCGGAGTCCGCGGCCTGTGGGGTGACGGCGAGGTCGTGGCCCGTGGGGCGCGGTCCGTGGTCGTCGGCCGGCACACCGCACCCGCCGAGCTCGGCGACGTCGCACGGAGGGCTGATCGGGCGGGGCAGCGGGTGTCGGCCGTGCTCGGAAGGTCAGTACGACCGCTCGTAGTCGTTCCCTCGTCCGCCGCCGAGGCGGCCGGGCTGGCCGGGGTGGGGCGGGTCGACGGGCTGGCGGCGGTGGCCGATCGCGGGCGTGTGATCATCGTCCCCGAGTTCTTCGCCAGGCTGAACTCCACCGGCAAGGACGTCGTACTCACCCACGAGCTCACCCACGTCGTCGCCGGCACCAACCGCCTGCCCCCATGGCTCTATGAGGGGTTCGCCGACTACGTCGGCTACCGCGACTCCGGGCTCCCCGTGAGGACCGCGGCCGCCGAGCTCGCCGCCGAGGTGCGGGCCGGGAGGCTGCCGAGGGAATTGCCCGGACCTGCGGCCTTCGCGGCTGACGGGCGGGACCCCGTCCGGCTCGCCCGGGCGTACCAGGAGGCTTGGCTGGCGTGTCGCTTCCTGGCTGACCGGTTCGGTGAGAGGACGCTGGTGAGGCTCTACCGTGACGCCCGCGCGGGCGGCGTAGACCGAGCACTCGCCGCGCTCGGCCTCTCCGCGGCCACGCTGACGGCACGGTGGCGCGACTACGTGCGAGACCAGCTCGCGTGAGGGGGAGGCAGATGAGCGAACGGCGGAACGTGGACGACGCGTCGCAAGAGGCGTCGAAGGAGGGTGAGGAGGCCGGAGGCGCCGCGGCTCTGAGTGGCGAGGCGCGCGGTCACGGTGAGAGCGCGTCAGTAAAGGGGGACAGCGTCAGCCCGGTGCCAGGAGGTGGCGCGTCCGTGAAAGGGGAGGGCGTCAGCCCGGTGTCCGGGGGTGGCGCGTCCGTGAAAGGGGAGAGCGCGGGTCCGGTGGCCGGCGGTGGTGTGTTCGTGAAGGGGGAGAGCGGCGGCGGAAGGCGGGGGCATGGTGAGGGTGTGTCCGTGAACGGGGGAGGGCCGCCGGAGTCCGACGGCGAGCGCCGGCTGAGGCGGCAGGCGGCGGTGGCGGCCGTGCTGCTCGGCCTGGTGATCGCGGCCGTGGCCGCCTTCAGCACCCCCTGGCACCTCCTGACCTCCGGACCGCCCGACCCGGCCCGCGACTTCACCGCCGCGCAGATCGCCAGGTCCGAGGCGTTCGACGCGGCCAGCACCCTGCCTGCCTACCTCTCGCTGGCCCTCACGCTGATCATCGCCGGGCTGCTCGTCGCCACCCCGCTCGGCGTGAAGCTGGTGGCGTGGCTCAAAGGCCCCTGGTGGGTCCGCGTGGTGCTGGGCGTCGTGGTCATCACTCTCTTCACCCAGCTGATCAAGCTGCCGATCGCCATCTGGGGCGAGACGCTGCTGCGCGGCTACGGCCTGTCCATCCAGACCTGGGGGTCCTGGGCAAGCGACCGGCTGAAGAACATCGGCGTCGACGCGTTCATGCTCAGCCTGATGCTGCTGGTGCTCGTGGCGCTGGCCCGCAAGTTCAGGCGGTGGTGGATCCCGGCCGCCGTGGGCGCGTTCGCGCTGACGGTGCTGGCGTCGTTCGTCTACCCGGTGGTGTTCGAGCCGCTGTTCAACGACTTCACGACCATGCAGCAGGGCCAGCTCCGCACCGAGCTCCTGGACATGGCCAAGCGGGACGGCGTGCCGGTCGAGGACGTGCTGGTCGCCGACGCCTCCCGCAGGACGACGGCGCTGAACGCCTACGTGTCCGGGTTCGGCGCCACGCGCCGCATCGTCGTCTACGACACGCTGCTCAAGGCCCCGAAGGCCGAGGTCGAGCTGGTCGTGGCGCACGAGCTGGGCCACGCCAAGACAGACGACGTGCTCTACGGCACGTTCATCGGCGCCCTGGGCGCCGCGCTCGGCGCGATCCTGCTGTTCTGGGTGTTCGACCTGGTACGCCGCCGCACCGGCGTCACAGGCCTGGGCGATCCCCGCGCGGTCGGCGCGGTCATCGGCCTGATGACCTTCGGCTCGCTGCTCATGAGCCCCGCCGAGAACCTGATCAGCCGCCACATCGAGGCCAGGGCCGACCTTCATGCGCTGGACCTCACGCACGACCCGGCCACGTTCATAGCCATGCAGAAACGCCTGGCAGTCACCAATATTTCCGACTTGTCGCCGGATGCGGTGGAATATGTGCTCTATGCGTCCCATCCTTCCAGCCCCGAGCGCATCGCGATGGCCCGTGCATGGGCCAAGCTGAACGGCGTCCCCGTGCAGTGACACGTGCGGCGACCCGTGCGGTGACAAGCGCGACGCCGGGTGCGGGGCCCAAGGTGCTCGTCGTCACGAACGACTTCCCGCCCAGGCCGGGCGGCATCCAGTCGTTCGTGCACGGCCTCGCGCTGCGCACGCCGGGCGTGGTCGTCTACGCGCCCGCCTGGCCGGGCTGCGAGGAGTTCGACGAGCTCCAGCCGTTCCCGATCGTGCGGCATCCGACGCGGCTCATGCTCCCGACGCCGGCCGTCGCCCGCAGGGCGGCGAGGCTGGTGGCCGAGCACGGCGCGCAGACCGTGGTGTTCGGGGCGGCGGCGCCGCTCGGGCTGCTCGCCCCCCGCCTGCGCCGGGCGGGCGCGCGGCGCGTGGTGATGCTCACCCACGGCCACGAGGCGTCGTGGGCGAGCGCGCCGGGCTTCCGCGCCGTGTTGCGCAGGATCGGCGAGCACGCCGACGTGGTGACGTACCTGGGCGAGTACACGCGCGGCCGCCTGGTCGCCGCCGTCCCGCCGGGCAAGCTCGTACGGCTGGCGCCCGGCGTGGACGTCGGCCAGTTCCGCCCCGACGCGCCCAAGGCGGAGCTGGGCCTGGACGGCAGGCCGGTGGTCGTGTGCGTGTCGCGGCTGGTGCCGAGGAAGGGCCAGGACCAGCTCATCAGGGCCTGGCCCCGGGTGCTGCACTCGGTGCCGGAGGCGGTGCTGCTGCTGGTCGGCGGCGGCCCCCACCGCAGGACGCTGGAACGCCTGGCGGCGGGGCGGGAGTCGATCAGGTTCACCGGCACGGTGCCGGCCGCGAGCCTGCCCGGTTACTACGCCGCCGCCGACGTGTTCGCGATGCCGTGCCGTACCCGGTGGAAGGGGGTGGACGTGGAAGGGCTAGGGATCGTGTTCCTGGAGGCGTCCGCCACCGGGCTACCGGTGGTGGCCGGCGCGTCCGGCGGCGCGCCCGACGCCGTGCGGCCCGGCGAGACGGGGCTGGTCGTGGACGGAGAGGACCCGGGCGAGGTGGCCCAGGCGATCGTCGAGCTGCTGACCGACCCCGACAAGGCCCGCAAGATGGGCGCGGGCGGCCGCGACTGGATCGCCCGCGACTGGGCGTGGGAGCACGTGGCCGCCCGCTTTCGCACCCTCCTCTAGCCCTTGGTGGCCCCCAGCGTCAGACCGGCGACGAACTGCTTGTGCAGGAGCTGGAAGACGATCAGCGTGGGCAGCGCCACCAGCACCGACCCGGCGGCCAGCAGGTTGTAGTCGGTGAAGAACTGGCCGCGCAGGTTGTTCAGCGCGGAGGTGACCGGCAGCTTGTCGCCCGACGACATCAGCACCAGCGCCCACAGGAAGTCGTTGTACATCCAGGTGAACTGCAGCGTGGACAGCGCCGCCAGCACCGGACGGCACAGCGGCAGCGTCAGCCGCCAGTACCGCTTCCACACCGAGGCCCCGTCCACCAGCGCCGCCTCGGTGATCTCCTCGGGGATCGTGCGCATGAAGTTCGCCATGACGAACACGCAGAAGCCGAACTGGAACGCCACGTGGACGAGGATCAGCCCCAGGTAGGAGTCGTAGAGCGACTGCGAGTCCGACAGCCACGCGGGCAGCGGGACGAGGGTGTAGAGGGTGTAGAGCGGGGTGATGAGGACCTGCGGCGGCAGCAGGTTCCCGGCGGTGAACACGATCAGCAGCGCCTTGCGCCCGGGAATGCGCAGCCGCGCGATGGCGAAGGCCGTGAACGAGGCCATGAACAACGTGATCAGCACGCCGGGCACGACGATGATCAACGTGTTGAGGTAGTAGCGGGGCAGCTCGGCCTGGGACCACGCCTGCCCGTAGTAGCCGAGCGTGAGGTGCTCGGGCAGCGAGAAGTAGCCCAGGCGGGCGGTCTCCTCGTACGGGCGCAGCGACGCGTAGACGGCCAGCGCGAGCGGCAGCAGCCACCCGAGGGCCACCAGCATCAGGAAGGCGTGCAGCAGGATCCGCAGCGGCCGCACCGGACGCCGGGACGGCGCGCGCCGCTCCTGGGCCGGGGGAGCGGCGGGCGGGGCCGTGAGCGTCATCGTTCCTCCCTGAACATCTGCGACAGGTAGGTGACGATGAACCCCAGCGAGATCACCAGCAGGATCACCGCGATCGCCGAGCCGAACCCGATCCTGCTGGCCTCGCCCACGATGTTCTCGGTGACGAGCACGGACAGCAGCTCCAGCCCGTTCCTGCCCTTGTTGATGGCGTAGACGATGTCGAAGGCCCGCAGCGCCTCGATCACCGTGATGACCAGCACGATCACGTTGACCGGCCGCAGGGTCGGGAACACCACGCGAAAGAACGCCTGCCGCTCGTCGGCCCCGTCGATGGCCGCCGCCTCCTTCAGCGCCGGATCGACCGCCTTCAGCCCGGCCAGGTAGATGATCATGACGTAGCCGACGTGCCGCCACCCGGCCGCGACCATGACGACCCAGATGTTGATCGAGCTGTCGCCCAGCCAGTCCACGGTCAGCCCGGTCACCGCGTTCAGCACGCCGTAGTCGGAGGAGTAGACGAGCTGCGCGATGAAGCCCACGACGGCCAGCGACAGCACGACCGGCATGTAGAGCGCGCTCTGGTAGACGCGCGACAGCCGCAGCCGCCGGTCCAGCAGCACCGCGCAGAACAAGCCGAACGGCGTCGCGACCAGCCCGAGGAAGCCCAGCCACAGCAGGTTGTTGCGGACGGCCGACCAGAACGGCGGGTATTCGGCCGCCAGGTCGTGGTAGTTCTGCCCGCCCGCCCACTCGATCGGCCCGATGCCGTTCCAGTCGGTGGCGGAGAGCCCGACGGAGGCCAGCGTGGGCCCCCAGATGAGGCCCACGTTGACGACGATGGCCATCCCCAGCCCGATGACCAGGATGGTCACGTCGCGGGCGGAGTAGCGGCGGGTTTTGACTGCCATCAGCGGAAGATGTTGGCCTTCTGCTTCTCGATGCTCGCCAGCAGGGAGTCGATCTCGCCGGGCTTGCTCACGAACGACTGCAGCGACGGGATCATCACGGTGGAGGCGAAGTCCGGCCGCGTGTCGCGGTCGAGGAACTGCGCGATGTGGGTGGCCTTCGACACCAGCTCGGCGCCGCGCTTCTGCAGGGCGCTGTAGCCGGAGGTGTCGGCCTTGGAGCTGGCGGCCAGCGTGCCCGGGTCCAGCTTCGTGGCGATGTTCTGCGAGGAGGCCTGGGCGAGTTGCTTGAGCAGCGCCTTGGCGCCGTCCACGTTCTTGGCCTTGGCGGAGATCATGTAGCCGTCGATGGGGGCGTCGATCGAGTCGGTCCCGTACGCCGGGTTGATCTCGGGGAAGGTGAAGAAGTCGAGGTCCGCGCGGTCGGCCTCGGGGAACTGCTGGGCGACGAACATCCCCAGGAGGTACATCCCGGTCTTCTTCTGCGCCAGCGACTGCCCGGCCTCCTGCCAGGTGCGGCCGAGCGCGGCCGGCTGGTGGTACTCCATCAGGCCCCGCCAGGTGTCGAAGACCTGCTTGACCTTCGGGTCGGTCCACGACTCCTTGCCCGCCATGAGCGAGACGTGGAAGTCGTAGCCGTTGATCCGCATGTTGAGAATGTCGAACGTGCCCATCGCCGGCCAGCCGTCCTTGTCGGCGAACGCGATCGGGATGAGCCCGTCGGCCTTCATCTTCCTGGCCAGCGCGGTGAACTGGTCCAGCGTGGCCGGCGGCTGGTATCCCTTCTCCTGCCAGACGCTCTTGCGGTAGAAGACCGCCCAGGGGTAGTACGTGGCCGGCACGAAGTACTGCTTGCCGTCGGTCCCGGTCGACTGGTCCTTGAACGCCTGCGTGTAGTCGCCGCCGATCTCCCGCCACACGTCCGAGACGTCGGTCGCCAGCCCCTGCGCGGCGAAGAACTGCATCCGGTAGCCCGCGAACCAGGTGAACACGTCGTCGGGCGTGCCGCGCAGGTAGCGGTTGATGTTCTCCTGGAACGTGTTGTGGTCCACCGTGTTGATCTTGACTGCGGCCTGCGTGAAGGCCTTCACCTGGGTATCCAGGGACTTCTTCGGGATCTCGTCGGAGGCGTTGGAGCCGATCGTGACGGTCCCCAGGTTGCCGGCGGTCTTGCCGCCGGCGGGGGCCGGGGTGTTGTCGGAGCCGCAGCCGACGAGGGCGGCCGGCACGCCGAGCGCGGCGGCACCGAGCAGGAGATGGCGACGGGAGATCGGCAGACGTTGGTCCATGATGGGTTCCTCCTAGCCGGACCCTTCAAATCCCCCCGACTTCACTCACCTTCATTCAGCGAAAACCCAACATTTCCAACTGTCAACGCACATTTCTATGACCTTGCCCAGCAGCCACGCCGTGTCATGATGCGATCGAACCGGTGTCGGAACCTGTCGGGATCTGGTGATGCGATGCTCGCCAAGCAGCGTCAGCAGGCGATTCTGGAGCTCGTCAGGCAGAACGGCGGCGTCCGCGTGGTCGAGCTGGTGCGCGCGCTCGGCGTCTCCGACATCACCATCCGCCGCGACCTGGAGCTGCTGGCCGGGCGCGGCCTGCTGGCCAAGGTGCACGGCGGCGCCACCAGCGTCGGCTCCACGGACGAGCCGGGCTTCGCGGTCAAATCGGTGCGCCAGGAGGGGGAGAAGCGGGCCATCGCCCGCCGCGCCGCCGCCCTCGTACGGCCCGGCGCCACCGTGGCGCTCTCGGCCGGCACCACCACCTGGACCCTCGCCCGCCGCCTGGCCGCCGTCCCGGCCCTGACCGTCGTGACGAACTCGGTGCGCGTCGCCGAGGTCTTCCGGCACGCCGGCAGGGGCGACCAGACGGTCGTGCTCACCGGCGGCGTGCGCACCCCGTCGGACGCGCTGGTCGGCCCGGTGGCGGTGGCCGCGATCCACCGGCTCAACGTGGACCTGCTGTTCCTCGGCGTGCACGGCATGACCGTCAGGGCCGGCTTCACCACCCCGAACATGATGGAGGCGGAGACCGACCGCGCCCTCGTGGAGGCGGCGGGCCGGCTCGTCGTGCCCGCCGACCACACCAAGTGGGGCACGGTCGGCATCAGCACCATCGCCGAGCTGCGCGAGGCGGACGTGCTCGTCAGCGACTCAGGCCTGCCGCAGCCGGCCAGGGAGGAGCTGGCCGGGCACGTGGGCGAGCTCCTCATCGCCGAGGCGCCCGGCCCCGCGTGACCACGACGGCGCCTGAGCCGTCAGTGCTTCCCGTCGTAGAGCCCGTCGATCTCCTTGGCGAAGTCGCGCATGACGAGGTTGCGCTTGACCTTGAGCGTGGGCGTCAGGTGCCCGCTGTCCTCGGTGATGTCCCGGTCCAGGATCGTGAACTTCTTGATCTGCTCGGCCTTCGACACCAGCAGGTTGGCCCGGTCGACCGCCTCCTGGACCTGCGCCAGCACCGCCGGGTCCGTGCGCAGCTCGGTGGCGGAGGCCCCGTCGGGCAGGGCCTCGGGGTCGAGGGTGATCAGGGCGGCGACGAAGGGCCGGCCGTCGCCGACGATCACGGCCTGGGAGACCAGCGGGTGGGCGCGCAGCGCGTCCTCCAGCGGCCCCGGGGCGACGTTCTTGCCCGCCGCCGTCACCAGGATCTCCTTCTTGCGGCCCGTGATCCGCAGGTAGCCGTCGGCGTCCAGCTCGCCGACGTCGCCCGTGTGGAACCAGCCCTCGGCGTCGATCACCTCGGCCGTGGCCTCGTCGTTCTTCCAGTAGCCCGGGAAGACGTTCCGGCCCTTGGCCAGGATCTCCCCGTCGTCGCCGATGCGCAGGCTCACGCCGGGCAGCGGCTTGCCGACCGTGCCGATCTTGTTGCCGTACGGCATGTTGACCGTGCACGGCCCCGTGGTCTCCGTCAGGCCGTAGCCCTCGAAGACCTCGATGCCGACGCCCTTGAAGAAATGGCCGAGCCGCTCGCCCAGCGCGCCGCCGCCGGAGACGGCGGCCGACAGGCGGCCGCCCGTGGCCGCGCGGAGCTTGGTGTACACCAGCCGGTCGAACAGCAGGTGCTTCAGCCGGAGCCCGAGCGGCGCGCCGGCGGCGGAGGCGCGGCTCGAGGCCATCGCCACGTCCACGGCGCCGGCGAAGATCTTGCCCTTGCCGCCCGAGATGGCCTTCTGCTCGGCGCCGTTGTAGACCTTCTCGAACACGCGGGGCACGCCCAGCAGGAACGTGGGCTTGAAGTCCTGCAGGTCGGGGGCGACGTTCTTCATGTTGGGGGTGTGCGCGATGACCGCGCCCGCCTCGATCAGCACCACCTGGATGATCCGGGCGAGGATGTGCGCCAGGGGCAGGAACAGCAGGGCCGCCGGGTCCTTGGTGGCGAACAGCGGCTCCAGCGGCCCGCGCAGCACGTTGCGGGCGGTGAAGAGCAGGTTGTCGTGGGTGATGCGGCAGCCCTTGGGCCGTCCGGTGGTGCCCGAGGTGTAGACGACCGTGGCGAGGTCGGCGATGCCCACCTGCTCGCGCCGCCGATCCACCTCCGCGTCGGAGACGTCACCCACCTCCAGGGCGCCGTCCAGCCGCCAGACCTGCTTCAGCTCGGGCGCGGCCTCCCTGACGGTCTCCTCGTGCTCGTCCAGCTCGACGAACACCGCCTTCGCCTCGCTGTCGGTCAGGATCCACCTGACCTGCTCGACCGAGGACGTCTCGTAGATCGGCACGGTGACCGCCCCGACCGTCCAGATGGCGTAGTCGACCAGCGTCCACTCGTAACGGGTGCGCGACATCAGCGCGACCCGGTCGCCGTGCGAGATCCCCGCCGCGATCAGCCCCTTGGCCACCTCGACCACCTGGTCGCGGAACTCGGAGGCGGTGACCACGGGCCAGCCGGAGTCCGTCTTGCGGCGCATGATCACGGCGCCCGGCTCCTGCTCGGCCCGCTTGAACACGGTGTCGGACAGGCCTGCGGAGGCAGGCACATCGACCAGGACGGGAACGCTGTACTCGCGCAACGGATCAACTCCTCTTCGGGGACCGCCTGGACGTTACCGCGTCAAGTTACGGGCGGGTAGTGTCACAGCTCACGCTAGCAGCCACCCTCAGTAGGATTTGCCCATGAGGGTCCATGTCGTCAGCGATGTCCATGGCAGGGTCGACGCGCTGGCCAGGGCGGGCGACGGGGCGGACGCGCTGGTCTGCCTGGGCGACCTGATCCTTTTCGTCGACTACGACGACCACGCGCAGGGCATCTTCCCCACCCTGTTCGGCGCCGAGCGGGCCGCCGAGTTCATCGCGCTGCGCACGGCCAAGCGGTTCGACGAGGCCAGAGCCATGTCCGCGCGCCTGTGGGCGACGCTCGACGGCGACCCGCGCGAGCACATCGAACGCCACGTGCGCTCCCAGTACGAGACCCTCTTCGCCGCCATGCCCACCCCGGCCTACCTCACCTACGGCAACGTCGACCTGCCGCGCCTGTGGGGCGACTACCTCAGGCCCGGCCTCCAGGTGCTCGACGGGCAGGTGGCGGAGATCGGCGGCCTGCGGTTCGGGTTCGTGGGCGGCGGGCTGCAGACCCCCTACCGCACGCCGTACGAGATCAGCGACGAGGAGTACGCGGCCAAGGTCGAGGCGGTCGGGGAGGTGGACGTCCTGTGCTGCCACATCCCGCCGGCCGTGCCCGAGCTCCTCTACGACGTGGTGGCCAGGCGGTTCGAGCGCGGCAGCGAGGCCACCCTGGCGGCCATCGAGCGGACCCAGCCGCGCTACGCGCTCTTCGGCCACGTGCACAACCCGCTCTACGCGCGCACGCGCATCGGGCGCACCGAATGCGTGAACGTGGGCCACTTCAGGGGAAGGGGTGTGCCTTTCGTCCTCGAATGGTGACCCGGCCTGCGGTGGGCCGCCCGGGGGCGATCCACCGCAACGAGGGGATTCTGCATTACGGTGGTCGCATGGCTGATCGCACCACTTCGAGCACCACCATCAGCGCAGGCCGGCCCGAGGTCATGGCGGTCATCGCCGACTTCCCCTCGTACCCCGACTGGGCCGGGCAGGTCAAGAGCGCCGAGGTCCTCACCACCGACGGACAGGGCAGGCCGGAGACGGTGCGCTTCGTCCTCGACGCCGGGATGATCAGTGACACCTACACCCTCGGCTACACCTGGCAGGACGACCACGTGAGCTGGCAGGTGGTCGAGCCGGGCAAGATGGTCTCCGAGCTGCGGGGGAGTTACCTGCTCGCCGACACGGGCAGGGGCACGGACGTGACGTACGAGCTCACGGTCGATCTGAGCGTCCCCATGATCGGCATGATCAGGCGCAAGGCCGAGAAGGTGATCGTGGACACCGCGCTCAAGGGCCTCAAGAAGCGCGTCGAAGGCAGCTGAGTTGAGCCCGAGGGTCCTGCTCTTCACCGGAAAGGGCGGCGTCGGCAAGACCACGGCCGCCGCCGCGACGGCCACGCTCGCCGCCAGGCGCGGGCTCAAGACGCTGATCGTCTCGACCGACACCGCCCACTCGCTGGCCGACGCGCTCGACGTCGAGCCCGGCGAGATCGCGCCGGGCCTGCACCTCCACCAGGTGGACACGCAGAAGTCGCTGGAGCGCCACTGGGGCGAGCTGCAGCAGTACGCCAGGGGCGTGCTGAGCGAGCTGGGCCTCGACGAGATCACCTCCGAGGAGATCACCGTGCTGCCCGGCGCCGAGGAGGTCATCGCCCTCCTGGAGCTGCGCGAGCACGCCCGCGAGGGCCGCTGGGACGTGATCGTCGTCGACTGCGCGCCCACCGCCGAGACACTGCGGCTGCTGGCCCTGCCCGAGGCGCTCGACTGGCACGTCAGCAAGCTCATGCCCGTCGGCCGCAGGCTCGTCAGGCTCGTCTCGCCGTTCGTGCGCAGCGTCGCCCACGTCAGCGCGCCCGGCGAGGAGGTCATGAGCGCGGGCGAGCGCCTGCATCGCGGCCTCATGGAGGTGCGCGAGCTGCTCACCGGCGACCACGCCTCCGTGCGGCTCGTGCTCACACCCGAGTCCGTGGTGCTCGCCGAGGCCAGGCGCACCCTCACCTCGCTCAACCTGTACGGCTACCGCGTCGACGCCGTCATCGCCAACCGCGTCTTCCCCTCCGACGGCGCCGACGAGTGGCGCGCCCAGTGGGCGGCGGCGCAGTCCAGGCTGCTGGCCGAGGCGGAGCAGTCGTTCGCGCCGCTGCCCATCCACGTCATCCCCTACCTGCCCGCCGAGCCCGTCGGCAAGGACGCGCTGGCCGAGGTCGGCGAGGCGATGTACGCCGAGTCCGACCCGTTCGCCGCCCACGCCGTCGATCCGCCGCTGCGGATGGACGCCGACGAGCTGGTCCTGGCCCTGCCCGGCGCCGACCGCGGCGACGTCGACCTGGCCCGCAAGGGCGACGAGCTGATCGTGACGGCCGGGCCCTACCGCAGGATCCTGGCCCTACCGGCGGCCCTGGCCCGCAGGAAGATCACCGGGGCCGCGCTCCGCGACGGCGTGCTGCGGGTAGGTTTCAGCCCGGGGAGCGAATCCGCATCCTGATGAGTTGAGGAGGATGAGCGACCCATACGTAGGGAGGGCGAGATGACCGAGAGCAACACCGGCAACGACAGAGACCCGATCGGGACCGTCGCCGACGAGGCACGCAAGCTGTTCGAGTCGATCCAGGGGCGGGCCACCCGCCAGGTCGGCAAGAGCGTGTTCAACTCGTTCACCGGCGGGGGTGCCCGCAGGGAGCGCGACGTGTGGGAAGAGGCGGTGTCCGAGCCCCACGACGAGTACATCTGCCGGGCCTGCCCGTGGTGCAGGGCCATCGCGGCCCAGCGCGAGTCGGGCGCCGATGTGACGGGGCACCTGATGGCCGCGGGCGGGGAGCTGTTCGCCGCGTTCCGCGGCGCGCTCGACTCGCTGAGCAGGCCCGCCCCCCGCGGGCCGCGCGAGGACACGCAGGACCGCCGCGCCACCCGGCCGGAGGGTGGCGGCAACGTGGAACACATAGATCTGGGATAGGGAGAAAAGGGGCCAATGCTCACGATCGGTGTCGATATCGGCGGGACCAAGGTGGCCGCCGGTGTGGTCGACGACAAGGGCGTGATCGTCGAACACACACTCAGGCCCACCGCCGCCGACCGCCCCGACCTGGTGGCCGAGACGGTGGCCGATGTCGTTCGCGAGCTGAGCGCGGGCAGGCAGATCGAGGCCGTCGGGGTCGGCGCGGCGGGGTTCGTCGACGAGACCCGCTCGATTGTGCGCTTCGCCCCCAACCTCGCCTGGCGCGAGGAGCCGCTGCAGAAGAAGATCAGCGGCCTCGTCGGCCTGCCGGTCGTGGTCGAGAACGACGCCAACGCCATGGCGTGGGGCGAGAGCAGGTTCGGCGCCGGGCGCGGCCAGTCCTTCGTGGTCTGCATCACGCTGGGCACCGGCATCGGCGGCGGCCTGGTCGTCGACGGCGCCCTCTACCGCGGCCGCTGGGGCATGGGCGCCGAGTTCGGCCACATGCAGGTGCTCCCGGGCGGGCGCCAGTGCGGCTGCGGCAACGTCGGCTGCTGGGAGCAGTACGCCAGCGGCCAGGCCCTCGTCAAGGACGCCAGGGAGATCGCCGAGGCCCACCCGGAGCAGGCGAAGATCCTCCTCGGCCTGGCCGGCGGCAAGATCGAGGGCGAGGAGATCACCGAGGCGGCCCGGCTGGGCGACGAGGCCTCGCTGGCGGCGTTCGCCAGCCTGGCCGAGTGGCTGGGCCAGGGAATGGCCGACCTGGCCTCCGTTCTCGACCCCGGCTGCTTCATCGTGGGCGGCGGCGTCTCGCGGGCCGCCGACCTGTTCATCGACCGGGCCCGCCAGGCCTTCGCCGAGAAGCTCACCGGCCGCGGGCACCGGCCGCTCGCCGAGATCCGGCTGGCCGAGCTGGGCGCCTCCGCGGGGGTGGTGGGCGCGGCCGACCTGGCCAGGCAGCGCTGACGATCAGGGTCGGCACGTACAACGTACGCGGGCTGCGCGACAGCGTGCCCGCGTTGGCCAGGGTCATCGCCGCCATGCGCGCCGACGTGCTGTGCCTGCAGGAGGCGCCCAAGGTCGTCCGCTGGCGGGCCAGGCGCGAGGCACTGGCCGCCGCGGCGGGCCTGCGCGTGGCCACCCCCGGCCGGGTCGGCGGCGTGGCCGTGCTCGCCGGGCCGCGCGTCGCCGTGCTGCACGCCGAGAGCCGCGCGCTGCGGGCCTTCGTGGGGCTGGAACGGCGCGCGCTCGCGCTCGCCGTGGTGGAGATCGAGGAGGTCCGCCTGGCCGTCGGCTCGCTCCATCTCGACCTCAACGGCCCGGCCAGGGTGCACCACGCCGCCGAGGCCATGGCGCTGATGGAGCGCGCGGCCACCCGGTTCGGCGCGACCATCGTGCTCGGCGGCGACATCAACGAGCAGGCGCACCAGCCCGCCTGGCGCTACCTGGCCGGACGGCTGGCCGACTGCCACGCCGTGGCGCCCAAGGGCGACGGACTGACGTTCACCGCGGCGCGGCCCTCCGTGCGCATCGACGGCGTGTTCGCGGCGCGCGAGGCGCGTGTCGTGTCGTGCGGGGGAGTGGACGCCCCGATCGCCGATCTGGCCGGGGCCAGTGACCATCTGCCTGTTGTCGCAGAGTTGCGAGTTGGGCACTAACGGGCAAGACCGGCCCCCCAGCCCGTAGCATTTGCTCATGACCCGTCGCCATCAGCGGCGTGCGCTCTCCTTCTTCTTGGCGACGTCCGTGGCCTTGACGCAGGTCACGCCCGCCGCGCATGCCGAACCCCGCCGCCCCGCCACCATGGAGGCGTGGCAGCAGTCGACAAGCGCGCGCCTGCAGGCCGACGGTTCACTGTCCGACGTGCTGGCCGTCTCCTCCAACGACGTGTGGGCGGTCGGCCAGCAGGAGATCTGGGACGTCTGGAAGAACCGCGGCACCGTCCGCCACTGGAACGGCAGCGGCTGGTCCGAGGTCTCCATCCGCGACGCCACCGCCGCCGGCAATCTGCGCGGGCTGGCCGTCGCCGGGCCGTCCGACGTGTGGGCGGTCGGCGACGGGCACGACGGGCTGCCGTACCTGGCCCACGGCGACGTCAGCGGGTTCGACCGGATCAGGCCGCAGGGCATCCCCGGCGACGACGGCCGCCCCACCCCGCTCTTGCGGGCGGGAGACTGGCTGGGCGGCGTGGACGCCAAGCCGGGACGGGTGGTGGCGGTCGGCAGCCGCGACCAGCAGGGCCTCATCCTCACCGGCCAGGGCAACTCCTGGACCGTGCAGCAGACCACGGAGAAGGGCGCGCTCTACGCGGTGGCCGGTGGGTTCGCCGTCGGCGACACCGGCTCCGAGCCGCTGATCATGCACTACTCGGGCGGCTCGTGGGAGTCCATGCCGGTGCCCTCGATCCCCGGCGGCTACCTGCGTGACCTGCAGGTCGACAGCGCCAAGCGGGCGGTGGCCGTCGGCGGCGTCTACCGCGGGCCCGGCGAGGTCTCGCCGCTCGTGCTCACCTGGAACGGCAAGCGCTGGAGCGAGCAGCCGACGCCCGTCTCCGACGCCCGCCTCTACGGCGTGACCGGTGACGGCAAGGGCCGCTACTGGATCACCGGCTACGACCCGGCGCGGGCCGCCGAGCCGTTCATGCTGCGCTGCGAGAAGGGCGAGTGCGCGACCATCCGCGGCGGGGCCATGCGGGGCCGCAGCAGCGTACGCCTCCAGGCGGTGGCCTACCTGCCCGGCAAGGCCACGGTGTGGGCGGTCGGGCACGCGGTCGACACCCGCGACCGCTACACCGACGTGGTCGAGTCGTTCGCGCCCAAGACCACCACCGCGAAGTCCTAGCGGCGGGCCCCTACAGCACGGCGCCGTCGTCCCAGCCGGAGTCGTTGGGCGGGCCGTCACCCATGCGCACCACCAGCGCCACGAACCCGCCGATGAACGCCGCCACGGCCGTGAACAGCGCCCAGCCCTCCATGTGCCAGCTCGCCATCGCGGCCACCAGGAGATAGGCGGGGCCGCCGAACAGCGCCACCCACGCCAGCTTGGTGGGCAGGTCGAGCTTGGGCAGCGGGGGCGGCGGGGGCGGCTCGAAGTGGCCCTCGTCCGCCTCCTCCTCGTCGTCCGCCGGGTCCTTGTACGGCTCCTCGTCGAGCTCGGGCTCCTCCGAGGGTTTCACCACTCGGCGGGTGGGCTCGGCGGGGACGTTCTCGCTGTCCGGCCATGGCTGGTCGGCCGAGTCGCGCTCGGCGGTGTCGTTGAAGGACGCGACGATCTGCCGCCAGACCTCGTCCTCGTCACTCTGGGGCGTCACCTAGATGGGCCTCTCCACAGCGATCGCGACTTCCCCCTGGGTGCGATCAGTCCCTCTGCAAGGGTACCGAGGCATGTGTCCGGATGAAGTCGAGGCTCCCGGCAAAGATCCTGTCGGCATCGTTGTCAAGCGTCGCAACATGGTAGCTATCGCTTAGCTCCTCGATCGTGGCCTGTGGGACCTTCGCACGGATGATCGCCACACTCGTCGGCTTGACCACATGGTCCTCCGTGCTGTGGAAGACCAGCAGTGGTTGCGTCACTTTAGCCAGGTCGGCCTGCACCAGCGACCACAGCGAGGGCAGCGACGCCGCCGCCTTCACCGGGGTGCGGTCGTAGGCCAGCTCGGTCACGCCGGGTTTCTTGACGTCGTTGGCGACGCCGGGCACCGACGGCACGAACCACTTGAGCAGCGGAGCGAGCTTGAGCAGCGGCACGTCGTTCGTGATCGAGGGGTTGACCGCGATCACGCCGGCGATCGCCGGGCCGTGCACCTCGGCGAGCCGCAGCGCCAGGCAGCCGCCCAGCGACAGCCCCGCCACGAACACGTCCGGGCAGCGCCCCTGGAGGTCCGCGAACGCCTTCTCGACCTCGGCGTACCAGTCCTCCCAGCGCGTCCTGTTCATCTCCTGCCACGTGGTGCCGTGCCCAGGCTGGCGGGGCAGCGAGACGCTCACCCCGTGTCCGGCCAGGAACTCCCCCCAGGGCCGCAGCGACTGTGGCGAGCCGGTGAACCCATGGCAGAGCAGCACACCGACCTGGCCTGCTCGATGGTGGTAGGGCTCCGCGCCTGGCATGAGCGGCATAACAGCTCCTCCATGCAGTTTCATTCCGGGCAGGTTCCTCCGGGAACGGCCCGATCGTCGCACGTTCCGGGGTGTTTGTGCGAGAGCTGGTGTAGGAGCATCGTGTTCAAGGTGGGAAGATGACTCTGCTCACACGTAACGCGCTGGAGAAGAGGTGCCGGAGTGTTCTACTGGGTGGTCAAGGCCATCTTGGGTCCGTTCCTCCTCGCCGTCTTCAGGCCGTGGACGGAGGGCTCGGAAAACGTGCCCAAACAGGGGCCCGCGATCCTGGCCGGCAACCACCTGTCGTTCGCCGACCACTTCTTCGGCCCGCTGCAGATCCGCCGCAAGGTCATCTCGCTCGGCAAGGCCGACTACTTCACCGGGCGCGGCGTCAAGGGCTTCTTCACCCGGCTGTTCTTCAGCGGCGTCGGCACCGTGCCGATCGACCGCTCCGGCGGCAAGGCGAGCGAGGCGGCGCTCCGCACCGGCCTGCGCATCCTGCGTGAGGGCCACATCCTCGGCATCTACCCCGAGGGCACCCGTTCGCCCGACGGCCGCCTCTACAAGGGCAAGACCGGCGTGGCCAGGCTCGCCCTGGAGTCACGGGCGCCGGTCATCCCGTGGGCCGTGATCAACACGTACGAGATGATGCCGCCGGGGCGGCCGCTGCCCAAGTTCGGGATCCGGCCGGGCGTCAAGTTCGGCAAGCCGCTCGACTTCTCCCGCTACTACGGGATGGAGGACGACCGGCTGGTGCTGCGCGCCGTGACCGACGAGATCATGTACGCCCTGATGGAGCTGTCCGGGCAGGAATACGTCGACAAGTACGCCGCGAGCGCCAAGGTCGAGCTGGAGCGCGCCGCGCGCGCCGCCGCCAAGGGGTGAGCTCACCCGGAGGCGCGTAAGACCGTCTCGGTCTTCTGCATGGCCGTGGTCATGGTGTGCAGCTCCTCGCGGCTGATCCGGTCGATCAGGTACGCGCGCACGACCTCCAGGTGACCCGGCGCCACCCGTTCCAGGCAGCGCACGCCCGCGTCGGTGAGCACCGCCAGCACCCCGCGCTCGTCGCCGGGGCAGGTGGCGCGCTCCACCAGGCCCGCCTTCTCGAGCTGGGTGATCTGGTACGTCAGCGCGCTTTTCGACACCACGACACCCTTGGCCAGCTCGGTCATGCGCATCTGATGGCCCGGCGTGTCCGACAGCCGCGTCAGAATTTCGTACTGCGGATGCGTCAGCCCGGCCGCGGCCTTGAGCTGCTCCTCGATCCGCCGTTCGAGCAGGTGGGCGGTGGACAGGAAGGCGCGCCACGCCGCCATCTCCGTCGCGTCAAGCCATCGGGGGTCCGTCACCGGTTCAGTCTACTGTCGTTCAGATTTGAACAATCAATGCTAGGGTCGTTGTTCAAATCTGAACCACTCTTAAGGAGATCGCATGATCGGCCAGGCGCGCCCCGTCGTCCTGCTGCTCGCGAGGATCGCCATCGGCGTGATCTTCCTCGTCCACGGCTACCAGAAGTTCGCGACCATGGGGATCGCGGGCACGACCAAGTTCTTCGAGTCCGCGGGCATCCCGCTGGCCTCCGTGGCCGCTCCCGCCGTCGCCGTGCTGGAGGTGGCCGGCGGGCTCGCGCTGATCCTGGGCGCCGCGCTGCCGATCGCCGGCACGTTGCTGGCCCTCGACATGGTGGGCGCCATCGTGTTCGTGCACGGCGCGAGCGGGTTCAGCGCCGGCGAGGGCGGCTACGAGTTCGTCCTGGCGCTGGCCGCGGCCAGCCTGGCCGTCGGCTTCACGGGCGGGGGCGCGCTGGCCCTGGACAACGTCCTGGCCCGCCGCCGCCCCGAGTCGGCGCTCGCCTGACGGCTTCTCCTCCGGGAACCGGGACCCCGCGCCCGCGCGGGGTCCCGCCGCGTCTCAGGAGAGGGCCGCGTCTCAGGGTCTCAGGGTCTCAGGAGAGGTGGGCGCGGATCTGCGCGATGTGCTCGGGCGTCGTACGGCAGCACCCGCCGATCAGCGACGCGCCCGCCAACTGCCACTCCTTGGCCGCCTGCCCGAACTCCACCGGGTCGGCCAGCCCCAGCCACCGGCGGTGCCCGGCGTCCCACGTCTCGCCCGAGTTGGGGTAGACCACCACGGGCAGCCCGCCCGCCAGGCACGAGATCAGCCCGGGGATGTGGCGCGGCGCGGTGCAGTTGGCCCCGACGGCCACCACCTGCGGGTTTCCGCCGAACAGCGCGGCCGCCTCGGTGATCGGCGTGCCGTCGTTGAGCCGCTCGCCGTCACGGCACGAGAAGCTCACCCACGCCTTCACCTCGGGCGTGCGGGCCAGCAGCCTGGCCAGCACCCGGGCCTCGGGATAGGACGGGATCGTCTCGCAGGCCAGCAGGTCGGCCCCGGCCGAGGCGAGGATCTCCCAGCGCGGCAGGTGCCAGTCGAACAGGCCGTCCTCGTCGAGGTCGTAGTCGCCGGTGTATTCGGCGCCGTTGGCCAGGAAGGCGCCGTACGGGCCGACCGAGGCCGCCACCAGCCCGTGCCCGGCCTCGTCGCGTGCCTGCGCGGCCAGCTCGACCGACAGCCTGATCAGCCGCTCGGCCGCCGCCACGTCCAGGCCGCGCCGGACGAATCCGGCGATCGTGGCCTGGTAGCTGGCGGTCGTGGCCACGTCGGCGCCCGCGGCGAAGTAGTCGGCGTGGGCGCGCCGGATCACCTCGGGCCGCTCCAGCAGCAGCCGCGCCGACCAGAGCTCGTCGCCGAGGTCGGCGCCGAGCCGTTCGAGCTGGGTGGACAGGCCGCCGTCCAGGACAAGTGCAGTCACTCCACCAGGGTACGAGCACGTGGGCGGGCCCGTGGCCGCCTACCGGTGGCGTGAGCCCGCGCCCACCACCGGAGGGCGGCCGGGGAAGGCGCTGATCACGTGGTCGAGCAGGGCCGGCGTGTTCTCGGGGGACTCCACCGTGAAGTCCGCCACGCGGGCCAGCTCGTCGCCCGTCTCGGTGTTCGCCACCGCGACCCGGACGCCCATGAAGGCCGGGTCCCGCTCCTCCCTGCCGCGCAACGCGTCGAAGGCCCGGCCGTCGGACAGGTCGTCGCCGAAGTACCAGGCGCGGGTCAGCGTCTCGATCTCGCGGGCGACGACCGTGCCCTTGTCGCGTTCGACGGGTGGTCTGAGCTCGACGACCATGCGCCCGTACTGCTCCCGCAGCCCCAGCTCGGCCGCCTTGCGGGACGACCACCGCTCGACCGCGCCGCGCAGCGCCGGGGCCGAGCGGTAGTGCAGCGCCACGATCAGCGCCTTGTCCTCGATCAGGATCTCGCGCGGCAGGTCGCGGGCGGCCTCCTCGGCCACCCGCCGCATGACCGGGGCCCACGGCTCGGCCTCGGCGTCCGTGCGCACGCGGCCGTCCTCGACGGTCTGCATGCCGTACAGGCCGAACAGGCGCAGCTGGGGAGCGCCCGAGAAGCGGTCCCGCAGGTACGCGGCCGGGCGGGAGGACACGATCGCGACCTTGCTCACGAGCCTGGCCAGCACCTGCAGCCGTTCCAGCGCACCGGCCACGGGGAACACCGCGCCGGGGTCGCGCATGATCGGGGCGATGGTGCCGTCGTAGTCGAAGAAGAAGCCGGATCCGGCGCTCTCCGAGACGGTGGCGGACACTGCTTCGGCGAAGCGGAGCGGGGCGCGAGAGGTCGCCATGCTCAGTGACGATAGAACAGCGCGACCGGGTCGGACAGACGCCTTCCCGTGAATTTCCCGGCCCTTGCCCGCCACCCGCCGTTCATGATCACGACGCCTGGTCCGGGGCCGGGAGGGCCGCCAGGCGGGAGTACCACCTCCTTGCCCTCGGCGCTCACCCGCCCGGCCTTGACCTGCCCGTCGAGCAGGACCGGGCCTCGATCCGGTGGCCCAGTTGCTCCGGGGGCCCGGCCGGGCCCCCGGAGCAGGCCTAAGAGCGCTTCCAGAAGGGTCCGCGGCGAGGGCCGCCGGACCCGCCCGGGCCGGAGCCGCCCACGAGGGTGGTGAGGACCTCCACCGCCCGGTCGTGCAGGGCCTGGGCGTCGGCGCCCGGTTGCTCGGCGGCCTCCAGCTCGCGGGCCAGCGTCTCCAGTTCCGCGTTGCCCCCGAGGTACGCCGCCAGCGCCGCCAGCCGCGAGCCCAGGTCCGCCAGGTAGAGCAGGTCGGCCATGGGCAGCGCCTTCAGCCGGTCGAGCTCGGCCACCAGCTGCGGCCGGACCGAGTCCAGCGGGTGACCGGGACGCGGCGCGAACTTCGGCGCCCTACCACTACGGGGCCCGCCCGGCGCGAAGGGGGCCGGCCTCGGAGGCCCGGCGAACCCTCTTCCGCCCCCCGCCGGCCCACCGGTCAGGAAGTCCGGTGACGCGTCGGCGGAACCGAGACCGGGGTCCGGCATCCGCATCCGCGGGGCGGCCGGCGGGGCGGCCATCACCGCCGCCTGCGCCATGAAGCCCATCATCGGCGGGTTCTGCGGCAGCTCCCACCCGCTCGGCGGCTCGACCGGCTGGATGACGCGATGCTCCGGCCCTCCGTCGGCGACCTGCCTGGTGTCGACCGCCACGTACGCGGTGAAGCGGCACAGCACGCCGTACTCCAGCGACGTCCGCACGATCCGCGGCTCCAGGTCGTGCTCGCCCATGGCGTAGCGGTCCTCCAGCTCCCGCAGGTGCGCGCGGGCCCACACGGCCTGGATGGCCGGATTGTCCACCGCCACTCCCGTGACCTGCTCCTCCCATGGCCCTCCGGCCGCCAGGCCGCGCACGGTCAGCGAGGAGCCCTCGCGGTGGCGCCCGTACACGCGCAGCGGCACGCCCGGGAAGATCGACCCGAGATGCGTCACGGTGTCCGGCTCGAGTTCCAGCCCCTTGAGGGAGAGGTCGGTCACCAGGGGAGCGCCGATCCTGCGGTGGATCTGCTCCATGGCCGCGTCCAGCCGGTCCTCCGACTCGACCAGCTCGCACCGGCCCGCGCCGAGCCCGGCCAGGCGGCCGAGGAAGCCGGCGTTCACGGCGCGGTCGATGCCGACCGTGTGCACGCGCATCGCCGACAGGGCGCCGCCCGCCTGCTCCAGGATCTGGTCCTCGTTGCCCACCTGGCCGTCGGTGACCAGGACCACGACCCGTTCGCGCTCGTCGCGGCCGCCCAGCAGGGCGACGGCCCGGCGCAGCGGCTCCAGCAGCTCGGTGCCGCCGCGGGCGTCCACCCGCGCGAGGTGCTCGACGGCGCGGTAGCGGTTGCGGTCGGAGGCCTCCACCAGGCCCTCGAACGCCTCCTCCACCACCGAGTCGAACGTCAGCACCGCGAACCTGTCCTGGGCCGTCAGCGTGTCGACGATGCGGGCGGCGGCCCTCCTCGCGGCGACCATCTTCCAGCCGCCCATGCTGCCGGAACGGTCGAGCACCAGCACCAGGTCGCGCGGCGGGCGCGTGGACTGGAGCGGCGGCGGCACGACCGTGAGCGCGAAGGTCCCCCCTTGATCGGAGCGGCTGTCGAGCTGCAGGGACGTGGACGCGTCGAACGACAGCCGCAGAATGAAGTCGCGGTCGAGGCGCTCGCCGGGGCGCAGGCGTACCGTGTGGCCCTCCTCCTCCACCACGTGCAGGCTGGAGGCCAGCTCGCGCAGTTCCAGCCCGGCCGCGTCCACGGTCGCGCTCAGCGACAGGCGGACCGGGTCGGGGAAGCCGGGCAGCAGGACCGGCGGGCTGATCCTGGACGCGTCCGGCACCGCGTCGGTGTCGGACGCGACGCCGTCGCCCGCGGAGGGGCCGTCGACGGGGTTGCCCGGGATGTAGCGCGGGGCCACGACCAGCGGGAACCGGAACGTGGCCGCCCCGTCCTCGTACGGCAGGGGCTGGCTCATGGTCAGCCGGACCGAGACGCGCTCGCCGGGCAGGATGTTGCCCACCCGGATCGTGAACACGTCGGGCCGGTCCTCTTCGGCGATCGCCGCCCGCCTGCCCTCGCGCAACGCCTGGTCGTAGTCGGCCCTGGCCTGGGCGCGCTCCTTCAGCAGGCCCTCGATCACCCGGTCGTCGGCCTCCATCCGGAACCCGGTGACGGCCGCCCGGTCGGGCAGCGGGAAGACGTACGTGGCCTCCAGGGTGACGTCGAACGGATTCCTGAACCCCTGCGTCACCTCGACCCCGGCGATGAGGCCGGAGATGCCGGCGTTCACGTCAACGCTCTCGAGCGGCAGGTTGCCGCGCTCGGTCCGCAGCGCGCCGAACCCGGCGTCCGGCACCGGCAGGCACCGTGCGGGCTCCAGCGAAGTGATCTTCATATCAGCTCCCTTTCTTCGAGCACCGCGAGCAACGGTCCTGCCGCCGCCAGCACCGCCTGGACGTCCTCCTCCGACGGGACCCGGCCGGCGTCCAGCACCAGCCGCACCCCGTCCCCCAACCTGACCCCCACGACAACCGCCCCACCCGGCCGGTTTTCGGGCATGCCGCCCGGCGCGGTCGAATGCGCCCCGCTTGGCGCGCCGGGCGCGCTCGGGCTGCTGCGGTGCCCGTCGGCCGGCCCGGTCGGCTGATGTGCCGCCCCTGAAGCCCGCACGCTGCCCTTCCCCGGCCGCTCAGCCCAGAACCGCCCCCGCACCGACTCCCGATCGCCGCCATGCCGATCATGCCCGGCTTCGGCCGTGCCCGGCACCTCATCGCCACCGGCCCGTGCATCGCCACCGGCCCGTGCATCGCCACCGGCCCGTGCATCGCCACCGGCCCGTGCATCGCCACCGGCCCGTGCATCGCCACCGGCATCCGTCGCTCCGCGCTCGGCCGCTTCCTGCCCGGTCGGGCCGCGCTCAGGCGCCGTGCGCTTGGCCGCGCCACTGCTCGGGCGGGCGCCGGCTGCCGGGTGCGCGCCGTCGGGTGCCTCGCTCGAGCCAGGGCCCACCCGGTCGCGCACGGCACCGGTCATGGGGGGAGTGCCCGCACCCGCGGCGGTTTCCAGCATGCGGTCCGTGGCGCCCGCCAGGGCCGCCTGGATCTGGGCGATCGAGTGCCCGGCGGCCTGCAGCCGTTTCACGGCCACGAGTTGCAGCAGGTGCCGCCGCCCGTACTGGGCGATGCGGCCGCGCCTGGTCAGCGGCGGGTCCACCAGCCCGATCGTCGTATACCACCTGATCAGCCGCTCGCCGGGCACATCGCGGACCCGGCCGTTGCCGGCGGATGTGCCGTCCGAGCTCGCGCGCAGCGCCAGCGCCGCGCGCTCGGCCAGCTCGCCGATGGTCCAACCGATGGGCTCGGTGGTGGCGGAGGTGTCGCTCATACCTCCACAATGACACTGTCATTGTTACACTGTCAACGTTGCGGAAGAATGGCCGCCGCCATGTCGTTCTAAAGAGGGAAAACTCCTATCGATGGGGAGGAACAGGACATGGCCATGATCACCGGCCCACTCTCGGGAGAGGCCAAGGACACCGTCGCGCGGGCCCTGCAAGGTGCCCTGGTCGATCTCATCGACCTCTCGCTGGTCGCCAAGCAGTCGCACTGGAACCTCATCGGCCCTCACTTCCGCCCGATCCACCTCCAGCTCGACGAGCTCACCGACCTCGCCAGGTCCCACATGGACACCATCGCCGAACGCGCCGTCGCCGTCGGGATCAACCCGGACGGACGTTCCACCACGGTCGCCAGGTCCACGAAGCTCCAGCAGCCGGAGTCCGGCTGGATCGAGGACGGCAAGGTCGTGGCGACGATCACCGACCTGCTGGACGGTGTCAGCAAGCGGATGCACGAGCGCGTCCGGGCCACCGACGAGCCCGACCCGGTCACCCAGGATCTGCTCATCGCGGTGGCGCAGGACATCGACAAGCAGCACTGGATGTTCCAGGCCCAGGCCTGACCTGCCAGAAAGCCCGGGAGCCCGCACGGGAGCCCGGGCTTTGGCATGCCCGCCGACATGCGCGCCGACATGCCCGCCGACGGGGCCGCGACCCCTGGCAGGGGGCCCGCCGACGCGAGTTGGCCGGATGATCGCGCAGTGGGAGTTCGGGGTTTGCGCAGAGTTTGATGTCGCGAGTCCCTGCCATTCATGTCGGTGCGGTCGACTAGCGTGGCACCTAGAGGGAGGCCCCACGATGTCCCACAAGACTCTCCTCCGCACGGGCCCGCTCTTGCGGGGCGGCATCAGCCCGTACGGACCGCTCGGCCTGCCGGGCGCCGACGGCCTCGCGCTGCCCTCAGGCTTCACCGGCAGGGTGGTGGCCCGCTCGGGCCACAAGGTCGCCGGGCTGACCTGGCACGCGGCCCCCGACGGCGGCGCCTGCTTCCCCGACGGCGCCGGCTGGATCTACGTGTCCAACTCCGAGCTGCCCCTGCTCGGCGGCGCGTCGGCGCTGCGCTTCCGCGCCGACGGCACCGTCGGCGACGCCTACCGCATCCTGTCGGGCACCGACCTCAACTGCGCGGGCGGCGCCACGCCGTGGCACTCCTGGCTGTCGTGCGAGCTGGGCCACCGCGGCCGCGTCTTCGAGTGCGACCCGTACGGCGCCCGCGCCGCCCGCCCCCGCCTGGCCATGGGCCGCTTCAAGCACGAGGCCGCCGCCTGCGACCCCGAGCGGCGCGTCGTCTACATGACCGAGGACGAGCCCGACGGCTGCTTCTACCGGTTCCGGCCGAGCGACTGGGGCGACCTGACGGAGGGCACGCTGGAGGTGCTGTGCTCCTCGGGCCAGTGGCAGGTGGTGCCCTCGCCGGCGGCGCTGCGCACGGAGGCCCGCCACCAGGTCGAGGGCGCCCGCCACTTCGACGGCGGCGACGGCTGCCACTACGCGGGCGGGGTGTGCTACTTCACGACCAAGGGCGACACGGGCCTGTGGGCCTACGACGCGCAGACCTCCGCGCTCGAGCGGCTGTGCGAGGGCGTGCGCGCCATCACCGCCGCCCCCTCCGGCGACCTGTACGTGGCCAGGGAGACGACGGAGATCGACGTCATCACCCCCGACCGCGCGGTCACGCCGTTCCTCAGGCTGGAGGGGCACGCCGGGGCGGAGCTGACCGGGCTGGCGTTCTCGCCGGAGGGCGATCGGCTCTACTTCTCGGCCCGGCGCGGCCGCACCGAGGGCCACACCTTCGAGGTGTCGGGTCCCTTCCGCGGCTGAGCGAGCTTCAGTCCGCGCTCAGCTCAGACGGCGGGCCAGGGCGAGCTTCAGTCCGCGCTCAGCCCAGATGGCGGGCCAGGGCGAGCTTCGGTCCGCGCTCAGCCCAGATAGCGCACCAGGGCGAGCTTCAGCTCCGCCACCAGCTCCGCGCCGCGCTCCGGCGTCGCGGTGGTGACCAGCGGCATCACCGCCTTCACCATGGCCACCGCCATCGTCCCCATGAGCGCGGCGCGCTCCTCCGCCAGGCCGGGGGAGCGGCGGCGGAGCATGGCCGCGACCTGCCGGGCGATGTCGTCGTGCAGCCGCCGCGAGGCCGAGGCCAGCTGGTCGCCCGTCGCCGACCCGTACAGGAGCGACCAGTACGCCGGTGACGCGCCCTTGAACCTGACGCTCTCGTCCACCACCTGCCCCACCAGCGCCTCCAGCGGCACCTCCGGGGTGACGGCGGCCAGCCGGGCGGCCCAGAACTCCTGCCGGTCGTCGGTGTAGCGGGCCACGAGCCCGTCGAGGATCTCCTCCTTGTTGCGGAAGAACTGGTAGAGCGACCCGGGCGACATCCCCGCCCGCGTGGCGACGTGGTTCGTCGTCATGTCCGGGTATCCGACCTCGGCGATCACCGACTCGGCGGCGTCGAGGATCTCCGCCATGCGCTTCAGGCCGCGCGCCTGCCGGCGGACCGTGCGTTCAGGCATGGGTCTCCTCGTTGACAAATGCGAGCATTCACTTGTATTTCTGATTGGGAGAGCAAACACGAGTAGTTTACCGAGTTTTGAGGCGGGGGCACCCTACATGGCGCTGAACACGCGGCCACGGCCGGTCCACACGAAGACGGCCGGGCCGCCGCTGCGCAGGCTGGGCTTCCTTATCGTCCGGCGCCGCCGGGCCGTGCTCGTCCTGGCCCTGGTCGTGCTCGCCGTCGCCGCGGCGCTGGCGGCCGGAGCGGTGCCGCGGTTGTCGCTGGCCAGGTTCGAAGCGCCGGGGTCGGAGTCGGACCGGGCGCAGGCCGAGCTGGTACGGCGGTTCGGGACCGGCAGCCCCGACATGATCTTCCTGGTGACCGCGAAGGCCGGCACCGTGGACGACCCCGCGGTCGAGGCCGAGGGCAGGGCGCTGACCGCGCGGATCGGCGGGCGGGAGGGGGTCGCCGAGTCCGCCTCGTACTGGACCCGCGGCAGGCCCGCCACCATGCGCAGCGAGGACGGCAGGCACGCGCTGATCGTGGTGCGCATCCCCGGGGACGCCGACCACGTGCGCGGGCGGGTGCTGCCCGGGCTCGTGCCCGAGGTCACCGAGGGCACCGGCCTGCTCCAGGTGCGGGCCGGGGGAGGGGAGGAGGTCTTCAGGGAGGCCGTGCCGCTGTCCAGGCAGGACTTCGTACGGGCCGAGCTGGTCATCTTCCCGCTGGCGTTCGCGCTGCTCTGGCTCTACCAGCGGCGCGCCATGGCGGCCCTGGCGCCGATCCTGGCCGGGGTGTTCGCGATGGTGATCGGGCTGGCGCTGCTGCGGGTGCCCCTGGCCTTCACCGGCATCTCCACGTTCGCCCTGAACCTGACCCTCGCGATGGGGCTCGGGCTCGGCATCGACTACTGCCTGTTCGTCATCCAGCGCTTCCGCGAGGAGACGCGGCGCGGCGCTGACCGGGCGAGCGCGGTGGCCGGGGCCGTGGAGCACGCGGGGCGGACGGTGCTGTTCAGCGGGCTCACCGTGGCCTCGTCCCTGGCCGTGCTGTTCGCGCTGCCGTTCGACTTCCTGAGATCCTTCGCGTACGCGGGCATCGCCGTCGTCGCCGGCGGCCTCTTCGCGGCGGTGATCGTGCTGCCCGCCGTGCTGGTCTCGATCGGGGCCAGTGTGCTCCCCAAGCGGGTCGGGCCGGAGCGGGACGCGGGGTTCTGGCACGCGCTGGCCGTCCGGGTGATGCGGCGGCCGCTGGTCTTCGGCGGGCTGGCCACGGCGGTGCTGCTGCTGCTCGCCTCGCCGTTCCTGGGGCTGCGGTTCGGCGTGGCCGACGACCGCATCCTGCCCCTGGAGGCGTCGTCCCGGCAGACGCAGGAGATCATCCGGCAGTCTTTCCCGGCGGAGGAGACCGACGCCATCCAGATAATCGCCAAAAAGCAGACGTCAGGCGATATTTCGCAGTATGCGGTGGCGTTGTCCCGGCTCCCCGGGGTCGCCCAGGTCGACTCCGCCGCCGGCTCGTTCGCGGACGGCGACCGGGTGGGCGACGGCGACCCCGAGAGGTTCCGGCGCGGGTCGGTCCGGGACACCTGGCTGTCCGTGGTCCCGTCCGCCGAGGCGCTGGCCGACGACCCGGTGCGGCTGGTCCGGTCCGTACGCGCCGTCGAGCCACCCTTCGAGGTCCTGGTCGGCGGCTACCCGGCCGAGCTGGCCGACTACCGCGCCTCCATCGTCGACCGGCTCCCCCTGGTGCTGGCCCTCATGCTCGGCGTCACGTTCCTGGTCCTCTTCGGGATGACCAGGAGCCTGATCATCCCGCTCAAGGCGTCCCTGCTGAACCTGCTCAGCATGGGCGTCATGTTCGGCGCCATCGTCTGGGTCTTCCAGGACGGCAACCTCGCCGGCCTCCTCGGCTTCACCCCGACGGGCACGCTCGACCCCAGCATCCCGATCCTGATGCTCTGCGTCGCATATGGCCTGTCGATGGACTACGAGGTCTTCCTGCTCTCCCGCATCAAGGAGGAGTACGACCGGACCGGCGACACAGAGGAGGCCGTGGCCACCGGCCTGCAGCGGGGCGCGCCGCTGATCACGGCCGCCGGCGGGATCCTGGCGCTCACGTTCGCCGCCTACGCCACGGCGCAGGTGATGTTCGTGCAGATGCTGGGCGTCGGCATGGCGGTGGCCGTGCTGGTCGACGCGACCGTGATCAGGGCGGTGCTGGTGCCGAGCCTGATGCGCCTGGCGGGCCCGCTCAACTGGTGGCCTAGAGGTCGCGTGACCACATCTGCTCGGTGACCTCGACCCCGTTCTCCACGCCCCTCTCCTCCGAGTCCAGCGCGAACCCGGTCCCCTCGTAGATCCGCCGCGCGCTCACCAGGCAGTCGCGGGTCCACAGCGTGATCCGCTTGTACCCCTCGGCCCGCGCGTGCCGCAGGCACTCCTCCACGAGCCGCCGCCCGAGCCCCAGCCCTCTGGCGGACGGCTCCACCAGCAGCATCCGCAGCTTGGCCGTCGTCTCGTCCTGCCGCACGCAGAACACGCAGCCGGCCCGCTCCCCGCCCACCTCGGCGATCCACCCGGCGTCCCGGGAGAAGTCCAGATCGCCGACGATCCTGGCGACGAGCTGCTCGAACTCCGTGCCCCAGCCGTACTCGCGGCTGTAGAGGTCGCCGTGCCGGTACACGACCCAGCCCAGGTCGCCGGTGCGCGGGGGCCTGATCACGTACGGCTGCCCGGCGCCCCCGTCGCCCAGCAGCTCCCTGATCGTGGCCATGCCGGCCACCAGCCGCCCCTGGCTCTCGTCCGGCAGCCCGGACAGCAGCCGCTCGATCTCCTCGGCCGAGCGCCTGTCGAGGTCCGCGAACGTCTGCGTGCCCCCGGAGGTGAGCCGTACGAGCTGCTTGCGGGCGTCCAACGAGGAGCGCTCGCGCGAGATCAGCCCGTCGGTCTCGAAGCGCGCCAGGATGCGGCTGAGGTAGCCCGCGTCCAGGTCGAGCAGGGAGCGCAGCGCCCCGGTCTCCATCGGCGCGGCGTGCGCCAGCTCGAACAGCACCCTCACCTCGGTCAGCGAGTACGGCGAGTCGAGCATGCCCGCCTGCAGCACGCCGATCACTTTCGTATAGAACCGGTTGAAGGCTCTGACCTCAGAGACCCTTGCCTCTGTCAACGAACTCATTGCTACAGTCAACCATGAGAGGATCCCTGTTGTGAAGCGCGTCTACATAGGCGGATACGGCCCCGGCATCGTCACGGTCGGCGGCGGGCTCACCAGAGTGGCCTCGCCGTCGTTCCTGGCCGCCCATCCCACCCTGCCGGTGCTGTACGCGGCGGGCGAGCTCGAACGCGGCTGGCTCACCGCGTTCCAGGTGGGCGAGACCCTCGACGTGCTGGACGAGCGGCCGAGCGAAGGCTCCCTGCCCTGCCACGTCGCCGTGGACCCGACCGGCAGCGTGCTCGCGGCGGCCAACTACGGCGACGGCGTCGCCGTCGTCTACCGCCTCGACGATCGCGGCGCGTTCGAGGGCGAGCCGATCGTGCTGCGCCACCAGGGCTCGGGCCCGGACCCGGAGCGCCAGGAGGGCCCGCACGCCCACGAGGCCGTCTTCCACGACGGGATCCTGCACGTCTCCGACCTCGGCACCGACGAGATCCGCCGCTACCGCTACGACGGCACCGCGCTGGAGCCGATCAAGCTCGAGCCCGGCACGGGCCCGCGCCACTTCGCCTTCTCCGGATCGCGCCTCTACGTGGCGGGCGAGCTGGCCGGCACCGTCACCCTCATCGAGGACGACGGGCGCCACACGGTCGTCCCCGCCTCGCGCGCGCAGGGCAAGAACGCCCCGTCCCACCTCCAGCTCGCCGGCGACCTCGTGTACGTCGCCAACCGCGGGCCCGACACCATCACGGTGCTGCGCGCCGCCGACCTGTCGCACGTGGCGGAGGTGCCGACGGGCGGCGACTGGCCCAGGCACTTCGCCATCGACGGGACCACCATGTATGTGGCCGGCCAGCACTCGGACGCCGTCACCGTCTTCCGGCTCGAGGACGGCGTGCCCGAGCCCTCGGGGGAGTCGTACGAGGTCGAAAGCCCGGCCTGTGTGCTGATCATGTAAGGAGTTCGCCAAATCACGGCTCATCGGATCGTTCGGTCATGACCATGGACGGGTGCGAAAGATCCTCGTCATGCTGTCGTCGCTGGTCGTCGTCGCCGGGTGCGGCGGCTCGCCCCCGGCTCCCGCCCCGGACCGGGTCCAGCGCCCGGACCCGGCCGGGACGCCTCCGTCCGTCGCGGAGGTGCAGGAGTCGTGGCGCATCACACGGCTCGGCGCGGAGCACGAGATCGAGGGCTACGCCGACCGGGTGAGCGTCCTGCCGGGTGAGCGCTTCGGGCTGCGGGTCTCGACGACCGCTCCGCGCTTCTCGGCGCGCGCCTTCCGCATGGGCGCGAACCCCGTCAAGGTATGGGAGTCGCCCGCCGTCCAGGGCGTACGGCAGGCGCCGATGCGGCTCGTGGGCGGCACGGTGAGCGCTGCCCACTGGCGGCCCTCGCTCGCCGTGGACACCGCGGGCTGGCCCGAGGGCGCGTACCTGATCAGGCTCGACGCCTCGACCGGCGCCCAGCGGTACGTCCCGATCACCGTGCGCTCGGCCTCCACCGCCGGCCGGGTGGTGATGGTGAACGCGGTCACCACCTGGCAGGCGTACAACCGGTGGGGCGGCCACAGCCTCTACACGGGCCCGCGCGGGTACGCCGACCGCTCCCGCGCCGTGACCTTCGACCGCCCGTACGACGACGACGGCGCCCGGCTCTTCCTGGACTTCGAGAAGGAGGCGCTGGCCGTGGCCGAGCAGAGCCACGTGCCGCTGGCGTACCTGACGAACCTGGACCTCAAGCCCGGCGTGCTCGACGGCGCCCGCGCGGTGGTGTCGCTGGGGCACGACGAGTACTGGTCGCCCGGCATGCGTACGGTCGTCACGACGGCCAGGGACGCCGGCACGAACCTGGCCTTCCTCGGCGCGAACGCCGTCTACTGGCGGATCGCGATGCACGACCGGACGATCGCCTGCGACAAGGAGCGGCTCTGCCGGCTGTGGCGGGACTCCAAGCCGGAGAGCACGCTGGTGGGGCAGATGTACGACTGCTTCCCGGCGGAAGGCGCCTACCGGGTGACGCGGCCGCACCACTGGATCTTCGCCGGGACCAAGGGGAGGCGCTTCCCGGGGATGGTCGGCGTCGAGTCCGACAAGGTGTCGCGCGGGTCGCCGGGGAACGTCCAGGTGCTGGCGGAGTCGCCGTACTCCTGCGGCGGCGGGCGGGCGACCCACTCCGACAGCACCTACTACGTGGCGCCGAGCGGGGCGGGGGTGTTCGCGTCGGGGACGATGCGCTGGGTGTGCGCGATGCGCGGAGAGAGGTGCGGCCACGGCGTCTCCGACCGCGCCGCGGCCTTCACCCGCCGCGCGACCACCAACCTCCTGACCCGCTTCGCCCAGGGCCCGGCCGGCGCCCCCTGACGCGCCCCTCCCGGGACACCAGGACTCGATCAGGCCATGGTGTCCCGCAGGATCTCGCCGAGCGTCCGGACGATCTCACGCTCGGCGGGCTCCTTGGTCACGCCCAGCTCGGCCAGCGCCCGACCGAACGCGAGCTGGGCACCGCGACCGCCGACCGCGTCGCCGCCTCCATCGGGTACGCGCGGACGGCCCGCGTCTTCCACGCACGAGGGCGGTGACGCACCGCGGGCGCGTCCTATCGCCGGGAGGCCAGCTCGACGGCGGCCCGCCAGCGCTCGTAGGCGGCGTCGTCCCGCGGGCCGGGCTCGAAGCGGCGTTCGAGCTGCCACGTGTGGCGCAGCTCGGCCCGCGAGGCCCACACGCCCGCTCCCAGCCCGGCCAGGAAGGCGGCGCCGAGGGCCGTGGTCTCCTGGATCGCCGGGCGCTCCACCGCCGCCCCGAGCTGGTCGGCCTGGAGCTGCATGAGCAGGTCGTTCGAGGCGGCCCCGCCGTCGGCCTTGAGCACCGGTACGGCGCCCCCGGTCATCACCTCCACCACGTCCCGCACCTCGAACGCGATCGCCTCCAGCGTGGCCCTGACCAGGTGCGCCCGCGTTGTGCCCCGCGTGATGCCGGTGATCAGCCCGCGCGCGCCGGGGTCCCAGTGCGGCGCCCCGAGCCCCGTCAGAGCCGGTACGAACACCACGCCCCCGCTGTCGGGCACCGTGCGCGCCACGGCCTCGGACTCCGGCGCCGTGCCGATCAGCCCCAGCCCGTCGCGCAGCCACTGCACGGCGGCCCCGGTCACGAAGATCGACCCCTCCAGCGCGAACGTGCGCTCGCCCGACGGCGTCTGCCAGGCCACCGTGGTCAGCAGCCCCTTGTCGGAGCGGACGATCTCCCCGCCGAGGTTGGCCAGCACGAACGAACCCGTGCCGTAGGTGCACTTGACGTCCCCCACGTCGAAGCACGTCTGCCCGAACAGCGCCGCCTGCTGGTCGCCGGCCACCCCGCTGATCGGCAGCTCCAGCCCGAGGAAGGCGGACGGCTCCGTGATCCCCAGCGGCCCGTAGTTGGGCACGATGTCGGGCAGGGCCTCCATGGGCACCCCGAACAGCTCGCACAGCTCCGGCTCCCAGTCGCCGGAGGCGAGGCCGTACAGGAGGGTGCGTGAGGCGTTGGACGGGTCGGTCACGTGCCGCGCGCCCGCCGTGAGCCTGGCGATGAGGTAGGAGTCCACCGTGCCGATGGCGATGTTCCCGGACCGGACGCCCGCCCACGTGGTCTCGTCGTGCTCGGCGAGCCAGGTCAGCTTGGTCGCGGTGAAGTACGGGTCGAGCCGCAGCCCGGTCAGCTCCGACACGCGCGGCTCGTGGCCCGCCTCGCGCAGCCGGTCGCAGATCCCGGCCGTGCGCCGGTCCTGCCACACGATGGCCCGGCACGGCGCGGCCAGCGTGTGCCGGTCCCAGAGCACGGCGGTCTCGCGCTGGGTGGTGATCCCGACGCAGGACGGGGAGCCGGTGGCCCCGCTCAGCGCGGTGCCGCACGCGGAGAGCGTGGCTTGCCAGATTTCTTCGGGATTGTGCTCCACCCATCCGGGGGAAGGAAAGTGCTGTGCGAACTCCTCGTAGCCCTTGGACTCGATTTGTCCGTTTTCAGTGACTACGAGAGCGGTCACGCCTGTCGTCCCGGCGTCAATGGCCAACACACTCACGAAATACCCCCGCAATCTGGGCAGACTGGCGTTTGGTCTAGACCACTGCCCGCGACGACGGGCAGAATGCGAGTCTGACATCAAGGTGACCCCCATCGGGAGGAACCCGCCATGCGTATTGGAGTGCTGACCGGGGGCGGCGACTGCCCCGGCCTCAACGCCGTGATCAGGGCCGTGGTGCGTAAGGGGGTGAGCGTCTACGGTCACGAGTTCGTCGGATTCCGTGACGGCTGGCGCGGCCCGCTTGAAGGCGACACGATGCCGCTCGACATCCAGGCCGTGCGGGGCATCCTGCCGCGCGGCGGAACGATACTGGGTTCTTCCCGCACGAACCCCATCAAAATTGAGGGCGGGGTCGACCGGATCAAGGAGAACCTCGCCACCACCGGCGTCGACGCCTTGATCGCCATCGGCGGCGAAGACACGCTGGGCGTCGCCAAGCAGCTGTACGACCGCCACGTCAATGTGGTGGGCGTGCCCAAGACCATCGACAACGACCTGTCGGGCACCGACTACACCTTCGGCTTCGACACCGCGGTCAACATCGCGACCGAGGCCATCGACCGCCTCCACACCACCGCCGAGTCCCACCACCGGGCGCTCATCTGCGAGGTCATGGGCCGCCACGCGGGCTGGATCGCGCTGCACGCCGGCATGGCGGGCGGCGCGAACGTCATCCTCATCCCCGAGCGGCCGTTCGACATCGACCGGGTCTGCGAATACGTCGAGTCCCGCTTCCGCACCCGCTATTCGCCGATCATCGTGGTCGCCGAGGGCGCCCACCCGATCGAGGGCCAGATGGAGCTGCAGACGGGCGAGCTCGACGCGTTCGGGCACGTACGGCTGGGCGGCATCGGCGAGAGGCTGGCCAAGGAGATCGAGAAGCGCACCGGCAAGGAGGCCCGCACCACGGTGCTCGGCCACATCCAGCGCGGCGGCACCCCGACGGCCTACGACCGGGTGCTGGCCACCAGGTTCGGGCTGCAGGCCATCGACGCCGCCCACGAGGGCGACTACGGCAAGATGGTCGCCCTGCGCGGCACCGAGATCGTCCGCGTCGGGCTCGACGAGGCCACGGCCGAGCTGAAGACCGTGCCCGCCTCGCGCTACTCCGAGGCGGAGGTGTTCTTCGGCTGAGTGAAAGCCGCTTGCAAGCGCGCGGCCGTACCTTCTGAACCAGCGGGGGCAATCACCGACGACAACCCCGCCTCAGGGTACGGCTTGCGCCGCGGCGAGTCGGCGGCCCACCACGCGTCGCAAGCCGTACCTGGGAGATAGCTCAACCGCGGGGCGTGCCGAAGAGATCCACTTCCGGCGCGCCCTCGTCGTTCCCGCGCAGCCGATCCCGGTATTCCGCCTCGCTGCGCAGCTCCTTCTCCGAGGGGGAGAGGATGACGGCGAGCAGCAGCCCGACGGTGATCACGCTGATGCCGACGATCAGCGGCAGCAGCAGGTCGACGGCCTTGACGCCGGGCACGGGCACCATGTCGGAGTGCACGGCCACCGACATCGAGTACATGCCCGTGTAGTGCATGCCCGAGACCGCCACCCCCATGACCAGCGCCGCACCGCCGATCTTGAGTGCGCCGCTGACCCGCACCGTGAACCAGAGCGCCACCGTCGCCGCCGCCACCGCGATCAGCACGGACACGGAGACGATCAACGGGTCGAAGGAGACGAGGGCCGACATGTTCATCGCGTACATGCCGAGGTAGTGCATGCCGGCCACGCCGAGGCCGGTCAGGACGCCGCCGCCGAGCAGGTAGGCCGGCCGCTCGCCGCCGTAGGAGACCAGGAACAGGCCCATCCCCACGACGACGACCGCGATGAGCGCGGACAGGGCGGTGAGCGGCACGTCGTAGCGGATCACCGAGCCGGTCACGGAGAAGCCGAGCATGGCCAGGAAGTGCATCGTCCAGATGCCTGTGCCGCCGATCGCGAAAGCGGCCCCCACCAGCCATAAATGACGCTCGCGCCCGCCGGCGAGGCGGGCTCTCGAGGTCAGCAGCAGGCCCAGCATGGAGCCCACGCTGGACATGACGTACGCGAGCACGGGCGTTGAGAGCCCAAAGGAAAAATGATCGATCGGCGACACGACCCCCACCCCAAACCCCTACGCACCGATAAGGGAGTATGAACAGGGAGTCGCCGACCGCGCAACTATCTTCTGCGGCCCTGCATGGCCTGGCGGCGCTGCACCGGCATCGGCATCGGCGGCGCGGGGTAGGTGAGCTGCTCCTGCTGGGTGGTCCGCCGGCGCAGCTCCAGCTTGGCGACCAGCTCGGCGTCCTCGTGCAGCTCCTCCTCCGAGGGCGAGAGGATCACCATGAGGAGCATGGTCAGCGTGATCAGGCTGATCACGGTCATGAGGGGCACGAGGAAGTCGAGCGCGTCGGCACCAGCGACCACGCCGGGCTCGGCGTCGACCGTGACGTGCATCGCGTAGATGCCGGTGTAGTGCATGCCCGAGACCGCCACGCCCATGACCAGGGCGGCGAGGGTGATCCAGATGGGCTTCTTGACGCGCAGCGTGAACCACAGCGCCACCGTCGCGGCCACGACCGCGATGGCCACGGAGGCGGCCACGGTGAGGCGGTCGTAGGAGACGTGGGCGGACATGTTCATCGCGTACATGCCCAGGTAGTGCATGGAGGCCACGCCCAGGCCGGTGAGCAGGCCCCCGCCGAGGAGCGCCAGGACCCGTCCGCCACCGTACGAGACCAGCAGCAGGCCGGTGCCCACCACGACGATGGCCACGATCGCGGAGGCGACGGTGAGCCACACGTCGTACTTGATCTGGGTGCCCTCCACCTCGAAGCCCATCATGGCGATGAAGTGCATGACCCAAATGCCGGTGCCGCCGATCGAGATGGCCGCGCCCAGCAGCCAGCGCACCCGGGAACCGCCGCGGGAGGCGTGCGCCTGGGCGGTGAGCCGTAGTCCGAGCATGGATCCGATGCAGGACATCACGTAGGCGAGCAGAGGGGTCAGCAGGCCGTAGGTGAAATGATTCACAGCGGAGGTCATCTATCGGTCCTTGGTAATTAGGGGTTCCCGGATTGTGCCATCCGGGATGTCCCATTCGCATGGATATCACCACTATCTGTCAACCTCTCTGTCGGAACATGAGAAGGGCTCATGGCTATCGAAGGCCCGTTCTGGCGAGCGATCGCGGTCTACCGGGTGGCGTCGCTGGTGTACGCGGCCGCGCTGATGGCCCAGCACCGCGGCTACGAGCAGCCCGTGCTCGGCTGGCTGGTGATCGGGGTGATGGCGCTGTGGACGGCGGGGGCGACGTTCGCCTATTCGGCCGGGTCGGTGCGCCGGTGGCCGCTGCTGGCGATCGACCTGCTGGTCGCCGTGGCCTGCCTGCTGGTCTCTCCGTACGTCGAGGGCGCCGGCCAGGGCGCGGAGGGCACCATGCCCGTGCCCGCGACGTGGATAGCCGCTCCCGTGCTGGCCTGGGCCGTGCACGGGGGCAGGCGGCTGGGCGCGGTGGCGGCGGCCGTCGTCGCGGCGGGCGACCTGTGGCTGCGCGTCCGCACCGGCCAGGCGCCCATCCTGATCAACGGCGCGGTCCTGCTCTTCCTGGCGGGCGTCGTGGTCGGCCACGTGGCCCGGCTGGCCAGGCAGGCCGAGGAGCGCATGCAGCGGGCCATCGAGATGGAGGCCGCCCAGCGCGAGCGCGACCGGCTGGCCCGTGACATCCACGACTCGGTCCTGCAGGTGCTGGCCCTGGTCCAGCGGCGCGGCCGGCAGATCGGCGGCGAGGCGGCGGAGCTGGGGCGGCTGGCCGGCGAGCAGGAGGCCGTGCTGCGCCGGCTCGTCGCCCCGGCCTCCGCCCCCGTCCCCGTGGGGTCCGCCGACCTGCGTGCCCTCCTCCTGGCGCACGCCTCGCCCCAGGTGACGGTCTCGACGCCCG
The DNA here is from genome assembly GCF_040610775.1 of Nonomuraea sp. NPDC003709. Taxonomy (NCBI): domain Bacteria; kingdom Bacillati; phylum Actinomycetota; class Actinomycetes; order Streptosporangiales; family Streptosporangiaceae; genus Nonomuraea; species Nonomuraea sp. NPDC003709. The sequence continues at coordinate 106,350 of NZ_JBEXMW010000002.1, forward strand.
CCACGCCGATGATCCTGCCCGCGCCGTTGGCCGCGGAGACGGCCGCCGCCGTCCGGGCGGCGCTGGACAACGTACGGGACCACTGCGGGCCCGGCGCCCGCGCCTGGATCTTCGCCGAGTCGTCGGACGGCGCGATCACGGTGACGGTGCGGGACGAGGGTCCGGGTATCGCCGAGGGCCGCCTGGCCGCGGCCGCCGCGGCGGGTCGCCTGGGAGTCGCCCAGTCCATCCGCGGCCGGATCGAAGACCTCGGCGGCACGGTCGCCTTCGCCGGCGGCGTGGGGGAGGGCACGGAGGTCGAGATCAGTGTGCCCGCCTCGGGGGCGCCGCGGCCGGAGGGCGGGGCCGGGGCGCGCGGTTAGAGTTGCGGCATGGTGCGGGTGATGGTGGTGGACGACCATCCGATGTGGCGTGACGGCGTCGCCAGGGATCTCGCCGAGGCCGGATATGAGGTCGTCGCCACCGTGGGGGAGGGGCGGCAGGCGGTACGGGCGGCCGGGGCGGCGCGGCCGGACGTCGTGGTGCTCGATCTGCGGTTACCGGATATGTCGGGCGCGGAGGTGGCCGCCAGGCTGGCCGCGGTGGAGCCGCCGCCGAGGGTGCTGGTGTTGTCGGCCAGCGCCGAGCAGGACGACGTGCTGGAGGCGGTCAAGGCCGGCGCGTCCGGATATCTGGTGAAATCGGCCAGCCGGGAGGAGTTCCTCGACGCGGTACGCCGCACCGCCGACGGCGACGCCGTGTTCACCCCGGGCCTGGCCGGGCTCGTGCTCGGCGAATACCGGCGGCTGGCCGCGCAGCCGGCGCCCGCCGAGGGGCCGCGGCTGACCGAACGCGAGACCGAGGTGCTCAGGCTGGTCGCCAAGGGCCTGTCCTACCGGCAGATCGCCGAGCGGCTCGTGCTCTCCCACCGCACGGTGCAGAACCACGTCCAGAACGCGCTGCGCAAGCTCCAGCTCCACAGCCGGGTCGAACTGGTCCGATATGCGATCGAGCACGGGCTGGACGCGGACTAAACTCGATGGCGCGCGGCGTTGCCTTCGACGCGTGCCCTTCCCCGTCTTCCCGGAGGTTCCACCATGACGATGTCCGCCCTGGGCGAGCCATGTGTTCTGCTCAAGCTGGGCGAGATCGTCCTGAAAGGCAAGAACCGCGAGCTGTTCGAACGCCGCCTGATCAGCAACATCCGTGACGCGCTCCGGTCGCTCGACCTCAAGCTCGACGTGCGCAAGCGGCACGGCGTGATCGCGATCTTCCTGCCCCAGGGCGCCACGGTCGAGCAGGCGCAGGCCGTGGCCCAGCGGGTCGCCGACGTTCCCGGGCTGGTCTGGATCCACCGGGCCTGGCGGGTCGCCAAAGACCCCGACGCCGTGCTGAAGGCCGGTCTCGAGCTGGTCGGCGAGACCGAGGAGGCCAAGCGGGGCGCCCGCTTCGCCGTCCGCTCCCGCCGTCGCGACAAGCGCTTCCCGCTGCACTCCAACGAGCTCGACCGCCTCGTGGGCGGCGCGATCAACGACGAGTACGGCCTGCCGGTCGACCTGAAGAACCCCGAGCTGACGGTGTCCATCGAGGTCGACAGGGACGAGGTGTTCGTCTTCACCGGCGGCATCCCCGGCCAGGGCGGCCTGCCGGTCGGCAGCAGCGGCCGGGCCCTGGTGCTCATGTCGGGCGGCATCGACTCGCCGGTGGCGGCCTACCGGATGATGCGGCGCGGCCTGCACGTCGACTTCCTGCACTTCTCCGGCATCCCGTTCACCACCTCCGAGTCGATCTACAAGGCGTACGCGCTGGTCAAGAAGCTCGACCGGTTCCAGGGCAGGTCGCGGCTGTGGGTGGTGCCGTTCGGCAAGGCGCAGCAGTCGATCCGCACCTCCGGCCAGGACCGCCTGGCGGTGATCGCGCAGCGGCGGCTCATGCTCAAGACGGCCGAGGAGGTCGCCCACCGCATCCGCGCCGCCGCGCTGGTCACCGGCGACGCGCTCGGCCAGGTCTCCTCCCAGACCCTGACCAACATCACCGCCCAGGACAACGCGGTGGAGCTGCCGATCCTGCGGCCGCTGGTGGGCTGGGACAAGACCGAGATCATGGCCGAGGCTCGGCGCATCGGCACGCTGGAGATCTCCGAGCTGCCCGACGAGGACTGCTGCTCGCTGCTGGCGCCCAAGCGGGCCGAGACCCGGGCCAAGATCGAGGACCTGAAGCAGATCGAGAAGCGGCTCGACGCCGAGGAGCTGTGCGTGCAGCTCGCCGACTCGATCCAGGAGTACACCCTCGACTAGCGCCCCTCAGGCGTTGACCTTGAAGGGGTCGTGCTCGGTCAGCAGCTTGTCCAGCCGCGCCTGGTCGACGCGCTGGCTGACCTCCGACAGCTCCTGCCGGTCCCGTACGACCTTGCACAGCGTGATCGTCGAGGTGACGACGTACAGCAGGCCGAGCCCGAGGAACGCCCTTACCCACCCCTCGACGGGCAGGTAGACCAGGGCGATCACCACGGAGGACAGCGAGACGGCGAACGACAGGAGCGTTTGGACGTAGTACGCGGTGGTCTGCGTGGGTTGGATGGGCTTCGTCATGCGGCCATCGTCGCGCCGCGCGACAGCCCGCCGCATGGGGTCACGTACTCAAGTTACTTCTGAGTACGGCCGGCCGCTCAGCTCGTGGCGGCGGCCGGCCGTACATCCGCGCGGGATCGCTCGTGGCAGGCCGGAATACGGCATCGGATCAGCGGGTCAGACGGCGACCGCGACCGCGGCGGACTTGCCGAGCAGCGCCGGGAAGTCGTTCATGACCTGGGCCAGCTCGCCCAGGTCGGAGTCGACCAGGGCCTGCGGGCCGTCGCAGAGCGCCTGCTCCGGCTGCGGGTGCACGTCGATGATCACGCCGTCCGCGCCCACCGCGATGGCCGCGCGGGTCAGCGGCAGCACCAGGTCGCGCCGCCCGCCCGAGTGGGACGGGTCGATGATCACCGGCAGGTGCGACAGGCGCTGCGCCACCGGTACGGCCGAGACGTCGAGCGTGTTGCGGGTCGCCGTCTCGAACGTCCTGACGCCGCGCTCGCACAGGACGATGTCCAGGTTGCCGCGCTGGGCGATGTACTCGGCGGCCATGAGCCACTCCTCGATCGTGGCGGTCATGCCGCGCTTGAGCATCACCGGCCTGCCGGCCGCCCCGACCGCCTGCAGCAGCGCGAAGTTCTGCATGTTGCGGGTGCCGACCTGCAGCATGTCGGCGTAGGAGGCCACCAGTTCGACGTCCTGGGCGTTCACGACCTCGGTCACGATCGGCAGCCCGGTCTCCTCGCGCACGTCGGCCAGGATGCGCAGGCCCTGCTCGCCCAGCCCCTGGAAGGCGTACGGCGACGTACGCGGCTTGAAGGCCCCGCCGCGCAGCAGCACCGCCCCGGCCGCCTGCGCCATCCTGGCCGCGTCCAGCGTCTGCTGGTGCGTCTCCACCGCGCACGGCCCCGCGATCAACGTCACGGTGTCGGGGCCGATCGGCACGCCGCCCACGTGGACCGTGGAGCGTTCCGGGTGGTTCTCTCTGCTGACCAGCTTGTACGGGGTGGACACGCGCATGACGTCGCGCACCCCGCCCATGCCCCGCAACGTGACCGGGTCGAGCTGGGTCACGTCGCCGACCAGCCCGACGATCGTCCGTTTCACGCCCTTGCTGACGAAAGCCTCGACCCCGGCCGCCTGGACGACCGACACGATCGCCGAAAGATCATCCGCGGTGGCCTCGGGGCCCATCACGATCACCATTTGAGCTTCTCCTTTGTCCGGAAACACAGAAGGCCCCGGGTCCTGTCGGACCCGGGGCCTTCGTTCGCCTGTCTGCTAGCGCAGCGTCAGATGGCGAACGGACTCGGGTCCGTCGCCATACCAAAACAGGAACGCGTTGCGCATAGGCCGTAAGGATAGCGCACCGAACCCGGCCGCGAAGCATCATCGATCCGATGGCAGGATGGCCCCACACGGCGAGTCAGGTGAGGAGAGTGATCGTGGAGGAGTCGCGCCTGCCTCCAGGCCAGTACGTGCCGCGCGGCCGACCCGTGATCCACTACGGCAGGGTGCCCCGGTTCAAACCGGAGAGCTGGGACTTCCGGGTCTTCGGCGCCACCGCGTCCGGGGCGGAGCACCAGTTCTCCTGGAGCGAGTTCGAGGGGCTGCCGCGGGTCACCCGCATCGCGGACTTCCACTGCGTCACCAAGTTCTCGCTCATGGCCAACGAGTGGACCGGCGTCACCCCCGCCACGATCATGGCGGCCGCCCCGCCCGCTCCCGGCGTGCGCCACGTGATGATCTGGGCCGAGTACGGCTACAGCGCCAACCTGCGCATGGCCGACTTCGCGGCCCCGGACACGCTGTTCGCCATGGAGCTCGACGAGAAGCCGCTCAGCCCCGACCGCGGCTTCCCGCTGCGGATCGTGGTGCCCCACCTGTACGCGTGGAAGAGCGTCAAGTGGGTGCGCAGCATCGAATACCTCGTCGAAGATCGACGGGGCTTCTGGGAGGAGCGCGGCTACCACAACGTCGCCGACCCCTGGCGCGAGCAGCGCTACTCCTACCAGGAAGAACCCGGAGAGGGACCCCCCTAGACTTCACTCCTGGTTTTCCCCCGGACACGCTCTGTATTGGCTACGGTTTTCCCCGTGCTGACCACCGCGTGCGTGGCGCTGTCCTCCTCCTTGGCCTCGTTGGCCTTCGTCGCCGGCTACGGGCTCGCCCGCGCCCGGTGGCGCCTGGTGGCGCTGCCGGAGGGCCGTAGATCGGACGAGGCGACGTTCACCACGCTGCACATCGCCGCGATGGCCGCCCCCGCCCTGCGGGCCGGGCTCAACCGGGACTCCGCCCGCAAGGCCGTACGGCACCTGCGCACGCTGCTCGGCACCCGGGCCGTCGCGATCACCTCGACCGAGGCCGCGCTGGCCTGGGAGGGGCCGTGCACCGACGACGTGCTCACCTATGCCCGGGCGACCCTGGCCGCCGGGCGGTCCCAGGTGTTCGCGGGCGACCCGCACGGCGCGGTCGTGGTGCCGCTGACCGTGGACGGCACGGTCGTGGGCACGCTGGCGGCCTTCGACGACGAGGTGAGCGCCGCGCTCGTGCGTACGGTCTCGGAGGTCGCCCGCTGGGTGTCGGGCCAGCTGGAGCTCGCCGACCTCGACGCCTCGCGGCGGCGCGCGCTGGAGGCGGAGATGCGCGCGCTGCGGGCGCAGATCTCGCCGCACTTCGTCTACAACGCGCTCACGACGATCGCCTCGTTCGTCCGCACGAACCCCAAGCGCGCCCGCGAGCTCCTGCTCGACTTCGCCGACTTCTCCCGGTACGCGCTGCGCCGGGCGCACGACTTCACGACCCTGGCCGACGAGCTGACCTGCGTCGACCGCTATCTGCTTTTGGAACGTGCCAGATTCGGCGACAAGCTGCGCTTCAGCATGCAGGTGGCGCCCGAGGTGCTGCCCGTGCCCGTGCCGTTCCTGTGCCTGCAGCCGCTCGTCGAGAACGCCATCAAGCACGGCATGCGCGGCCGCGGCGGCAGCGGCGAGGTGCGGGTCGTGGTGCGCGACGCGGGCCCGGAGGCGCACATCACGGTCGAGGACGACGGCGCGGGCATGGACCCGGAGTGCGCGCGGCGGATGCTCGACGAGGATCCGGCCCGCGAGGGCAGCGGCATCGGGCTGGCCAACGTGGACCTGCGGATGCGCCAGATCTACGGCGACGGCTACGGGCTCGTCGTGGAGACGGCGCTGGGCGCGGGCACCAAGGTGCGGCTGCGGGTGCCCAAGAGTCAGCTTAGCTCGTTGTAGTCATTTCATTACACTGAGCTGGCGTGTCGCTTGTGACCTTTGCTTTCATACGGCAGCGTGGAGGACATGCTGAGAGTCCTGGCCGTCGACGACGAGGTGCCCGCTCTGGAGGAGCTCGCCTACCTGCTGCGCCAGGACGAACGGATCGAACACGTCGCGACCGCCGCCGACGGCGTCACGGCGCTGCAGGACATGGTGCAGATGATCGGCGGGGGCGAGCGGCTCGACGGGGTGTTCCTCGACATTCGCATGCCCGGGCTCGACGGCCTCGACCTGGCCCGGCTGGTCGGCGGGTTCCCCAGCCCGCCCCGGCTGGTGTTCGTGACGGCGCACGAGGAGTGCGCGGTGCAGGCGTTCGAGCTGGAGGCCGTCGACTACCTGCTCAAGCCGGTCAGGGCCGAGCGCCTGGCCGAGGCCGTGCGCCGGCTGGAGGCCACCTCCCTGCCCGCGCCCGAGCCCGGCCAGGACGAGGTGATCCCGGTCGAGCTGGGCGGGCGCACCCGGTTCGTGCCGCAGCAGGCGGTCTGGTTCGCCGAGGCCAAGGGCGACTACGTGCGGCTGCACACCGCCGACGGCAGCTACCTCGTGCGCATGTCGCTGGCCGCGCTGGAGCGGCGCTGGTCGGACGCCGGGTTCATCCGCATCCACCGCAGCACGCTGGTCTCCGGTCGGCACGTCAGCGAGCTGCGCTTCGAGGGCGGGCGGGTGACGCTCACCGTCGGCACCGAGACGCTGCAGGTCAGCAGGCGGCACAGCCGGCAGGTGCGCGAGCAGCTCGTACGCCACCACCGGGGCGTGATCTCGTGACGGCGGAGCGGCGGGTGATCGTCTCCCGCAGGCCGGCCGCGCTCGGGCGCTCCCGCGACCGGTTCGACCCGGACGACGGCGGGCCCGACGTGCCGGCGATCGTGGGGCGGCAGTTACGGCAGGCGCTGCTGACCGTGGGCGCCGTGGCCGCGCTGCTGGCGGGCGTCCCGGTGATCGCCGTGTGGGTGCCCGCTCCCTGGGCCTGGTTCGCGCTCTCGCTGGCCGTGCAGGGGGTCTGGGTCGTGCTGGCCGTGCTGCAGCTGAGGCGCGCGGAGCGGCTGGAAAGGTGAGCGGGCTGCGGCTGGGGCGGGCGGGGCGGCTGGAGAGATGAGCGGGCTGGGGCGGGAGAGATGACCGTCGCGGTGCTGACCGGGATCGCCTTCGTGCTGGTTCTGGGCGTCATGGTGGGCTCCGCGCGACCGCGCCGCTCCAGCGGCGTCTCCGACTTCTCCGTGGCGGCCAGGGCCGTTCCGCCCTGGTGGAACGGCGCCGCCATCGCCTCCGAGGTCACCTCGGCCGCGGCCTGCCTGGGCCTGGCCGGGCTCATCGCCACCCGGGGCGGGCCGATGCTGTGGTACCCGCTGGGGGCCACGGCGGGGTTCGTCGTCATCCTCGCCCTGGTCGTCGCACCCTTGCGGCACTCGGGGACGTACACGCTGCCCGACTTCGCCGAGTGGCGGCTGAGATCGGTCAGGCTGCGGCGCTCCGCCACGTTCCTCGTCCTGGTGATCGGGCTGGCGTTCTTGGTCGCGCAGCTCCACGCGGCCGGGGCGGTGGTGCGGCTGCTGACCGGGCTCCCGCCGTGGCTCGGGTGGGTGGCCATCGCCTCGGCGGCGCTGGTCGTGGCCTGCGTGGGCGGGCTGGGGAGCGTGACGAGCGTGCTGGCCGCGCAGTTCTGGCTGAAGCTGGTCGTGTTCGCCGGGGTGGGGGCGGTGTGCTGGTGGGCGGCGGGCGCGCGGTCCGTCACCTGGTTCGAGGGGGCGTACCGGGCGGCCGAGCCGGGGCTGGCGGGGGTGGGCGACCCGTCGCTGCCCGGCGTGCTGACCGTGCTGGTGGCCTGCGCGCTGGGCACGATGGGGCTGCCGCACGTGATCGTCCGGGTCTACACCAACAGCGACGGGCGCGAGGCCAGGCGGTCGATCGTGGCGACGCAGGTCATGCTGGCGGTGTTCTGCGTCGTGCCGCCGCTGTACGGGCTTCTGGGGCACGGGCACGTGCACGAGGGGCCCTCGGACGAGATCGTGTTGCTGCTGCCCGCCAGGCTGCTCCCAGGGCCCGTGGGGGACGCGCTCACCGGGGCGCTGGCCGCCGGGGCCTTCGCCGCCTTCCTGGCCACCACGGCGGGCGTGCTGGTGGCGGTCGGGGGAGCGGTGTCGGCGTGCCTGGCCAGGGCCGGGGTGCGGGCCTTCCGCGCGGCCGTGTGCCTGGTGCTGCTGGCCGCGCTCGCCCTGACGGCGCTCACCGGGCCGCAGGCGTCGGTGGCGCTCGTCCTGCTCGGCTTCAGCCTCTCGGCGGCCACGCTCTGCCCGCTGCTGGTGCTCGGGATCTGGTGGCGGCGGCTGACGGACGCCGGGGTGGCGGCGGGGTTCGCGCTCGGCGGGGGCGTGACGGCGGTGCTGGTGGTCGAGGAGCAGGCGGGCGTGAAGATGGGCGTGCTCACGTCCAACCCCGCGCCGGTGGCGGTGCCGGTCGCGTTTGCCGCGATGGTGATGATTTCCCTGGTCACACCGGGTCGGATGCCGCGCGGGGTGGGGCGGATGATGGCCAGGATGCACCTGCCCGAGCATCTCGCGGGCCCACGGGACTACCGCTCGTCGCAGCACGGCGACCGCTCATCGTAACAGCACTCTCCGTATATCGATGACTACGGACCGTTCAACGAGCTGTCCGAAAACAGGGTATCGCCCGCAAGATCGCGACCGTAGTGTTTCGGCAACGAAAGCCACTCCGGCGCATCGGGGGGGACGAGCCGGGGGGCTCACAACAGGCCTGATGCGCCGGCTTCACCGGTGACCGCCCAGGTCACCACGGCTGCCGGGCCCCCATCCGGGGGTGGGGCCCGCCACGCCGGTCAGGTGAAGGGGCGCCTGCTGAGGCCCTCAGCCGGCCCCGTGATTCGGCCCTTCGGGGGCGGCCGGATCGCGCGAGCAGGCGCCCCTTTCACGACGAGCCGGCCGGGTCAGGAGTCGCGGAGCTTCTTCAGCAGGGCGATGTCCTCGGCGTGCTTGGGCGCCTTGCCCGGCGTCTCGATGCAGATCGGCACCCCCGCCACGGCCGGGTGGCGCATGAGGTCGGCGAACGGCTGCGCGCCGATGTGGCCGGCCCCGATGTTCTCGTGCCGGTCCTTCTTGGCGCCGCACACGTCCTTGGAGTCGTTGGCGTGGATCAGCTTGAGCCGTCCGGGGGCTATCTCGTGCAGCGCGTCGAACGTCTCCTTCACCCCGCCCGGCGCCGCGAGGTCGTGGCCGGCGGCGAAGGCGTGGCAGGTGTCGAGGCAGATGCCGACGCGCGGATGCCAGTCGAGCGCGGCCAGGTAGGGCTCGATGTCCTGGACGGTGGCGCAGAGCATGGCGCCCTGCCCCGCCATCGGCTCCAGCAGCAGGTCGGGGCCGCCGTCGGGGATCTCCTCCAGCAGCGGCAGCAGGTTTTCGCGCACCTGGCGCAGCGCGTCGTCGCGCGATTGGGTGACCGCCGAGCCCGTGTGCACCACGACTCCCTTGGCGCCGATCTCGGCGCCGCGCCGCAGCGTGTGGCGCACCAGCGCGATGGAGTTGGCCAGGGTCTCCGGGCTGGGCGAGCCGAAGTTGGCGAGATAGGGCACGTGGACGAACGCCTCGACGCCCGACTCGGCCAGCTTGGCGTCCTCGGCGGGCTTGCCTTCGGCGAGCGCCCAGGCGCGCGGGTTGGTCACGAAGACCTGGATCATCTCGGCGCCGATCTCGGCCATGTATGCCAGGCCGCCCGTCGCGAGGCCGCCCGCGACGAGTACGTGCCCGCCGATCAGGGATGTTGGGGTCATGATGGGTCTCAGTGTAGGCGCACGCCCCGACATCCCGGGGGCCGGCGCGGACCGGGCGCGTCGGAACGCCGGTTGGATGATGACACGAAAAGTCCTGGCCGCGGGGGTGGCAGCTTCGGAGTTCTCGCGGATGGACCGGGCACGTAGCGGGTGTGTGTACTTCTGACATGCCCGACACGCTGAGCGACTTCAACGCCGGCTCCCCGGCCGGCGCCGAGGAGGAGCTGCTGGCCTGCTGCGCCTCGCGCGCCTTCGCCGCGAAGGTGGCGGCGCTGCGGCCGTACGACGACGTCGACGAGCTCGTCGCGACCGCCGAGGCGGCCGTCCGGGACCTGGGGTGGGACGACGTGATGGAGGCGCTCGGGGCGCACCCGAGGATCGGGGAGCGGGCGGCGGGCGAGGCCAGGGAGGCGTCGTGGTCGCGCCAGGAGCAGTCCGGGGTGGAGGAGGAGGCGCGCCAGGCGCTGGCCGCGGGCAACAAGGCGTACGAGGACCGGTTCGGGCACGTCTACCTGGTCTGCGCCACCGGGCTCACCGGGGCCCAGATGCTGGCCAGGCTGCGCGAGCGGCTGGGCAACGACGAGGAGAGCGAGCGGGCGGCCGTGCGGGGCGAGCTGGCCGCGATCACCGCGCTGCGGCTGCGCAAGCTCATGAAGGAGGGGACATGAGCTTCTCGACGCACGTGCTGAACGCGGTCACCGGGCTGCCCGCGCGGGGCGTCCACGTCCGCCTGGAGCACGAGGGCCGGGTGGTGGCGGAGGGGCGCACCGACGACGACGGGCGCATCAAGGGCTGGAACCCGGGAGCCGGCGTCCACCGGGTCGTCTTCGACACCGGGGCCTACCTGGAGGAGACGTTCTATCCCGAGGTCGTCGTCACCTTCACCGTCGCCGACCCCGAACGGCACTACCACGTGCCCCTGCTGCTCAGCCCGTACGCCTACTCCACCTACCGAGGGAGCTAGATGTCCATCAGGCTCGGACCCAACCGCTACGGCAAGGCGGAGACCAGGCTCGTCCGCGTGGTCAGGGACGGCCCCGTCCACCACGTCAAGGACCTCAACGTCAGCACCTCCCTCTCCGGCGACATGGAGGCCGTCCACCTGACCGGCGACAACGCCGCCGTCCTGCCCACCGACACGCAGAAGAACACCGCGTACGCGCTGGCGAAGAAGCACGGCGTCGGCCAGATCGAGGAGTTCGCCCTCCTGCTGGCCAGGCACTTCGTGCAGGCGCAGCCGACCGTCCACCACGCCAGGGTCGAGATCGACGAGTACGCGTGGACCCGCCGCGGGCCGCACTCGTTCGTCCGCGACGGCGGCGAGGTGCGCACGTGCGTCGTCCACCACGACCGGGACGGCCGCTCCACCGTGGTGTCCGGGCTCAAGGACCTGGTGCTGATGAACACGACCGGCTCGGAGTTCCACGGCTACATCGTGGACGAGTACACCACGCTGCCGCCCACCACCGACCGCGTCCTGGCCACCGCCGTCGCCGCGCGCTGGCGGCACGCGGGGGAGACGCCCGCGTACGGCAAGTCGTACGAGCAGGTGCGGCAGTGCCTGCTGGACGCGTTCGCCGACACCCACAGCCTGTCGCTCCAGCAGACCCTTTACGCCATGGGCGAGCGCGCCCTGAACACCTGTCCCGAGATCTGCGAGATCCGGCTCGCGATGCCGAACAGGCACCACTTCGCCGTGGACCTGTCGCCGTTCGGCCTGGCCAACGAGAACGAGGTCTTCCACGCCGCCGACCGCCCTTACGGCCTGATCGAGGGCAGCGTGCTGCGGGAGGACGCACCCGGCGCCGGATTCGCCTGGGAGTAGGAGACATGGACTTCTTGCGACCCACGACGTGGGAGGAGGCGCTGGCCGCCAAGGCGGACCGGCCCGACGCGGTGCCCATCCAGGGCGGCACCGACGTGATGGTGGAGATCAACATGGACGTGCGCAGGCCCGCCGCGCTGCTCGACCTCAACCAGGTGGCCGAGCTGCGGGAGTGGGCCATGGTGGGCGGCATGTGCCGGCTCGGGGCCGCGGTGCCGTACGCGCGGATCATCGAGGAGCTGGCCGGGCCGCTGCCGGGGCTCGCCCAGGCCGCGCGCACGGTCGGCTCGCCGCAGATCCGCAACCGCGGCTCCGTCGGCGGCAACCTCGGCGCTGCCTCGCCCGCCGGCGACAGCCACCCGCCGCTGCTGGCGGCCGGCGCGGTGGTCGAGGCGGAGTCGCGCGAGCGCGGCGTCAGGATGATCCCGGCCGACGACTTCTACCTGGGGGTCAAGCGCAGCGCGCTGGAGCCGGACGAGCTGATCAGGGCCGTGCACGTCAGGCCCGCGACCGGGCCTCAATACTTCTCCAAGGTCGGCACGCGCAACGCCATGGTGATCGCGGTGTGCTCGTTCGCGATCGCGCTGCACCCGGACGAGCGGCGGGTCGGCACGGGGATCGGCTCCGCGGCGCCCACGCCGCGCCGGGCGCTGGAGGCGGAAGAACTGCTGGCCCGCGAACTAGACTGGACGGCGCCGCTCGATCCGGCGCTGACCAGGCGATTCGGCGAGCTGTGCGCGGCGGCCGCGGCGCCGATCGACGACGTACGGGGCAAGGCCGCCTACCGGGTGCACGCCATCGGCGTGATGGCCCGCCGCACGCTGGCCTGGGCCTGGAACGACCATCTGGGAAAGAGGGCCGCCTGATGCGCGTCACCTTCACCGTCAACGGCCGGGAAGAGATCGCCGACGACGTCTGGGAAGGCGAGAGCCTCCTGTACGTGCTGCGCGAGCGCGTCGGGCTCCCCGGCTCCAAGAACGCCTGCGAGCAGGGCGAATGCGGATCCTGCACCGTCTATCTCGACGGCCTGCCGGTCTGCTCCTGCCTGGTCGCCGCCGGGCAGGCCGAGGGGCGTCAGGTGCGCACCGTCGAAGGGCTGGCCGAGGAGGACCGGCTCGACCCGGTCCAGCAGGCGTTCGTGGAGTGCGGGGCCGTGCAGTGCGGGTTCTGCACGCCGGGGCTGCTGGTGCAGGCGCACGACCTGATCGCGCGGGTGGAGCGGCCCTCCGACGCGGAGATCAGGGAGGCGCTGGCCGGGAACCTGTGCCGGTGCACGGGCTACGAGAAGATCATCGAAGCGGTACGGCTGGCGGCGTCGCGGAAGGCGGCCGCCGAGTGAGCCTGCTCATCGAGAACGTCCACATCGCGCCGGTCGCCGGCCCGGAGATCCAATCCGGATATATCAGGATCGAGGGGGACCGGATCGCGGAGCTCGGCCCCGGGCCCGCGCCTGCTGCTCCGGGTGCGGCCAGGGTCGACGGCACCGGCTGCCTGGCCACCCCCGGCCTGGTCAACACCCACCACCACCTCTACCAGTGGGCCTCGCAGGGCCTGGCCCAGGACGCGACGCTGTTCGAGTGGCTGGTCGCGCTCTACCGGGTGTGGGCCGCCATGGACGCCGAAGTGGTCAACGGGGCGGCCACGGCGGGCCTCGGCTGGCTGGCGCTGTCGGGCTGCACCACCTCCAGCGACCACCACTACATCTTCCCCAAGGGCAGGGGCGACCTGTTCGCGGCCGAGATCGAGGCCGCCCGCGAGGTGGGCATCCGCTTCCACCCCGCCCGCGGCTCGATGGACCGGGGCGAGTCGCAGGGCGGGCTGCCGCCGGACGTCGTGGTCGAGGAGCTGGACGAGATCCTGACCGCCACGTCGGAGGTCGTGGACGCCTACCACGACCCGTCGTTCTCCTCGATGCTGCGGATCGCGGTCGCGCCGTGCTCGCCGTTCTCCTCCAGCGCCGAGCTGATGACCGAGTCCGCCGCCCTGGCCAGGGCCAAGGGCGTACGCCTGCACACGCACGTCGCCGAGACCTCGGACGAGGACGAGCACTGCCTGGCCCAGTTCGGCCTTCGCCCCGTGGACTACATGGAGAAGCTGGGCTGGCTGGGGCCCGACGTGTGGTTCGCGCACTCCGTACACCTGAGTGACGACGACATCGGCAAGCTCGCCGCCACCGGCACGGGCTCGGCGCACTGCCCCTCGTCGAACGGCCGGCTCGGCGCCGGCATCGCCCGCGTCTCCGAGATGCTGCGCCGCGGCGCGAACGTGGGCCTCGGCGTGGACGGCAGCGCCTCCTCCGAGCTGACGCCGCTCGTGGGAGAGTTGCGGCAGGCCCTGCTCTTCCAGCGCGCCAGGTACGGCCCCCAGGCGCTCACCGCCCGCCAGGCCCTCGAGATCGCCACGCTCGGCGGGGCCCGCAACCTCGGCCGCGAGCACGAACTCGGCACCCTCGAACCCGGCAAGCTGGCCGACCTCGCCCTCTGGCGCGTCGACGGCCCCTTCACCTCGGCGGTGGCCGACCCGGTCTGCGCGCTCGTCTTCGGCCCCCCGCCGCCGCTGGCGCGGGTGCTGGTCGGCGGCCGGGTCGTGGTCGAGGACGGCGAGCTGCGGACCGTCCCCCAGGACGCCGCCGGGCGCGCGGGCGCCGAGGCCCACCGCCGGCTGATGCGGCTGGCGGACGAACGTGGCCTGACCGCCGCCAAGGAGCTCCACTGACCGGGAGACTAGGGTGGGAATGTCCCGAACGAGCAGGAAGGCGATCCCATGCCCGAGGAACTCCCCGACGAGCGGCTGGCGCAGCTCAAGAGCACTTTCGCGTCGATCGACACGGACGGCGACGGCTACATCAGCGAGGCCGAGCTGACGAAGCACTTCCCGGGTCTCCCGGCGGAGGCGCTGGGGGCGATGAGCCAGGCCGCCGACTCCGACCAGGACGGCCGCTACTCGCTGGAGGAGTTCATCCGCACGGTCTCCTGACCTTTCCGGGTCACCTGGCGCATCCGCGTCGAAGAACCGGCCGCGACGCCCGTCGGTCAGGCGGGCAGGCCGGTGTGGTCCTCCTCGAAGATGTCGGCCGCCGACCGGACGATGAGCGGGTCCGGGGCGCCGACCACCTCGTAGTCCTTGTTGTCGTAGTGGAACAGGCTCAGCACGTGACGCATGGCCTCCACCCGGCCGCGCTTCTTGTCGTTGCTCTTGATGACCGTCCAGGGAGCCTCGGCGATGTCGGTGTGGAGGAACATCTCCTCCTTGGCGACGGTGTAGTCGTCCCACCTGTCGAGCGAGGCCAGGTCCATCGGCGACAACTTCCACTGCCTCACGGGGTCGACCTGGCGGATGATGAAGCGGGTGCGCTGCTCGGAGCGGGTCACCGAGAACCAGAGCTTGATCAGACGGATGCCGTCGCGTACCAGGGCCCCCTCGAACTGCGGCGCCTGCTGCATGAACTCGCGGCACTGGGCCTCGGTGCAGAAGCCCATCACGCGCTCGACCCCGGCACGGTTGTACCAGGAGCGGTCGAACAGGACGATCTCCCCGGCGGCGGGCAGGTGGGCGATGTAGCGCTGGAAGTACCACTGGGTGCGCTCGCGCTCCGACGGCTTCTCCAACGCGACCACCGTGGCGCCGCGGGGGTTGAGGTGTTCCATGAACCGCTTGATGGTGCCGCCCTTGCCCGCCGCGTCCCGGCCCTCGAACAGGATGACCAGCCGCTCCCCGTTCGCCTTGACCCAGTACTGCAGCTTGAGCAGCTCGATCTGCAGCAGCCGCTTGACGCGCTCGTACTCCTGCCGCTGCATTCGCTCGGGATACGGATAGTGCTCGCGCCAGGTGTCGAACGGGCTGCCGTCAGGCCGCAGCAGTACCGGATCGTCATCGTCACTGTCGTCCACGATCAGGCCCGGCGTCGAATCCAGCAAGCGAACCTGCTCCGTGTCCGGAAGGGCAACCTGCTTCACGCCCACCGCCTCGTCGTTTCCGCCTCGCATCAGCTTCCCGTACCCGCCAAGCCATCAGGGGAACAATTCGGGACGATCGGGTTAATGCCATACGGCATCACCAGCACCGTGCGGTCGCCCTGGCCGCCGGCGAACCGGTGTGGTTCCTTGGAACACACCAGTGTCAAGATGATGGGCCACGCCTTCCTGCCCGCTCGCACCGGGCAGGAAGGCGTGTCAGGACATTGTTCACCATCCTGTAGGGGTTCGTAGTGGTTCAGCAGGTTCTGGTCGCCCCCGACAAGTTCAAGGGGTCGCTGACGGCGGCCGAGGTGGCCGCCCGGGTCTCGGCCGGGCTCGGCGTGCCCACGGTGGAGCTGCCGGTGGCCGACGGGGGCGACGGCACCGTGGACGCGGCCGTGGCCGGCGGGTTCAGCCGGGTCACGATCGAGGTCACCGGGCCCACCGGCGAGCGGATCTCCGCCTCGTATGCCTGGCAGGACGCCGACGCGACGGCGGTGGTGGAGCTGGCGGAGGCGTCGGGGCTGCGCCGCCTCCCCGGCGGGCACGAGCCGCTGACCGCCACCAGCCACGGCACGGGCGAGCTGATCGCGGACGCCGTGCGCCGGGGCGCCAAGCGCGTGGTCCTGGGGCTGGGCGGGAGCGCCTGCACCGATGGGGGAGCGGGCATGGCGCAGGCGCTCGGCGCGCGCCTGCTGGACGCCGACGGCGGCGACCTCCCCCGGGGCGGGGCCGCGCTGAAGGAGCTCGCCCGGATCGACCTGTCGGGGTTCACGGACGTCTCCGGCGTGGAGTTCGTGGTGGCCAGCGACGTGGACAACCCGCTCCTCGGCCCGCACGGCGCCGCCGCCGTCTACGGGCCCCAGAAGGGCGCCACCCCGGACGACGTCAAGACGCTGGAGGCCGGTCTGACCCGGCTGGCCGCCGTCGCGACCGCCACTCACGGGCTGATGGGCGCGGTCGAGCACGACGACACGCCGCGCGCGATGGGCGTGGCGGGCGCGCCGGGGGCGGGGGCGGCCGGCGGGGTGGGGTTCGCCGCGCTGGCGTTCCTGCACGCCGAGATCCGGCCCGGCATCGGCTACCTGCTCGACCTGCTCGGGTTCGGCGAGCTGGTCAAGGACGCGCGGCTGGTGATCACCGGCGAGGGGTCGCTCGATGAGCAGTCCCTGCGCGGCAAGGCCCCCGTCGGCGTGGCGCGGGCCGCGGCCGAGGCGGGCGTCCCCGTGGTGGCCGTCTGCGGGCGCCGTACGCTCACCGACGACGAGCTGCGGGCCGCCGGCATCGAGGCCGCCTACGCCCTCATCGACCTCGAACCCGACCCCGAGCGCTGCATGGCCGAGGCCGGACCCCTGCTCGAACGCCTGGCCGCGCGGCTGGCCGCCGTCCATCTCCAAGAGGACTAGATGATCGATCTGGTGATCCGATCCCGCCGCACCGTCACCCCCGAGGGGGAGCGGGCGGCGGCGGTGGCCGTGCGGGGCGAGAAGATCGCGGGCCTGTACGACTACGACGCCCCGCTCGACGCCGCCGAGGACATCGACCTGCGCGACCTGGC
Organism: Nonomuraea sp. NPDC003709; assembly: GCF_040610775.1. Taxonomy (NCBI): domain Bacteria; kingdom Bacillati; phylum Actinomycetota; class Actinomycetes; order Streptosporangiales; family Streptosporangiaceae; genus Nonomuraea; species Nonomuraea sp. NPDC003709. The sequence goes on from NZ_JBEXMW010000002.1 coordinate 123,321, forward strand.
CCTGCTCCCCGGCCTGGTCGACACCCACGTGCACGTCAACGAACCGGGGCGGACGCACTGGGAGGGGTTCGGCTCGGCGACCAGGGCGGCCGCCGCCGGAGGCGTCACCACGATCCTCGACATGCCGCTCAACTCCCTCCCGCCCACCGTGAACGTGGCCGCCTTCGAGGCCAAGCTGCGGGCCGCCGAGGGGCAGTGCCACGTGGACGTGGGCTTCTGGGGCGGGGCCGTGCCGGGCAACGTCAAGGACCTCGCGCCCCTGCGCGAGCGCGGGGTCTTCGGGTTCAAGTGCTTCATGTCGCCGTCGGGGGTGGAGGAGTTCCCGCCGCTCGGCGACTCCGAGCTGCGGGAGGCGCTGACCGAGGTCGCCGCGGTCGGCGGGGTGATGGTGGTGCACGCCGAGGACCCGGCGCTGCTCGGGGAGCCGGCCGGGCCGACGTACCGGGAGTTCCTGGAGTCGCGGCCGGGGGAGTCGGAGCGCAGCGCCGTCGCGCGGGTGGTGGGGCTGGCGGCGCGGACCGGCGCCCGGGTGCACATCCTGCACGTCTCCAGTGCCTCCTGCCTGGAAGTGCTGGAGTCGGCCCAGGCCGAGGGCGTGGCGGTCACGGCGGAGACGTGCCCCCACTACCTGACGCTGGCGGCCGAGCAGGTGCCCGAGGGGGCGACCGCGTACAAGTGTTGCCCGCCCATCCGCTCCGAGGCCAACCGCGACCTGCTGTGGGACGGGCTGGCCAGGGGCGTGCTGAGCTGCGTCGTGTCCGACCACTCGCCCTCGCCCGCCGACCTCAAGGTGCCCGACTTCGCCGCCGCCTGGGGCGGCATCGCCTCGCTCCAGCTCGGGCTGCCCGCGGTCTGGACGGAGGCGACGAGGAGGGGGCACGGGCTGGGGGACGTGGTGCGCTGGATGTCGGGCAATCCGGCGGCGATGGCCGACATTCCCGGAAAAGGCGGGATAAAGCCGGGTAATGATGCCGATCTGGTGGCCTTCGACCCGGCCGCCGACAACCCCGTGGACGCCGCGCGCCTGCACCACAAGAACCCGGTCACCCCGTACCACGGCCAGGTGCTCAAGGGCGCCGTACTGACCACCTGGCTGCGCGGGCGGCCCGTGGACGACGTGCCGCACGGACGATTCCTGTTGGGAGAGCAGTAGTTTGCCAGGTTTCAGCACCCTGCCGGACCTCGCCCTGCGCACGCTCGGCGGCTCGGTCGTGGCGGCCAGCGACGAGTCGTTCGCCGAGAAGGAGAGCCTGATCCGGCCGGGGCGGCCCGGTTTCCAGGCGGAGACGTTCGGGAGCAAGGGGCAGGTCTACGACGGGTGGGAGACCCGCCGCCGCCGCTCGCCCGGCCACGACTGGGCCCTGGTACGGCTCGGCGTCCCCGGCGTGATCCGCGGCGTGGTGATCGACACGGCCTGGTTCAAGGGCAACTACCCGCCCCACGCCCGCGTCGAGGCGGCCTCGGTCGAGGGCCACCCCTCCCCGGCCGAGCTCGAGGCCGCTGCGTGGACGGAGATCGTGCCCCGGGCCGAGCTCACCGGCGACAGCGAGCACCACTTCGCCGTCACCGACGAGCGCCGGTTCACCCACGTGCGGCTGAGCATCTTCCCCGACGGCGGCGTCGCCCGCCTCCGGGTGCACGGGGAGGCCCGGCCCGACCTGTCCGTGTACGACGGGCTCGGCCTCGACCTGGCCGCGCTCGCGAACGGTGCGCTGGTCACCGCCTGCTCCAACGAGTTCTACTCGGCCCCCAACAACGCCATCGCCCCCGGCCTGGCCCGCCACCAGGCGGAGGGCTGGGAGACCGCCCGCCGCCGCGGCGACGGGAACGACTGGCTGGTCATCCGGCTGGCCGGGCGCGGCGTGATCGGTCTGGCCGAGATCGACACCACGAACCTGCTGTTCAACGCGCCGGGCGCGGTCTCGCTGACGGGCCTGGACGGTGACCGGGAGGTGGAGCTCCTCCCGAGGACCCGCCTGCAGCCCGACACCCCGCACCGCTTCCGCCTGGCCCACCCTGACCCGGTCACGCATGTACGGGTGGACATCTACCCGGACGGCGGCCTCGCCCGCGTCCGCCTCCACGGCCACCTCGCGACGCCCTGACCAACCCGCGTCCGCCTCGCCAACCCCAGGCCGTGGCGGCCGCCCAAGCCTCAGCGCCGCCTCACCCGTGCGACGGCTCCCTGCCGGCGGCGCGGGCGTTCCGGTGATCGCCCGTGTGTCGCCGAAGGGACCTCACTGCCAGAGGACGACCGTGGCCCCCTGCGGCCGCTCGCTGTTGGGCAACGGCCGCTGGAACTGGACCACCCCGCGGTTGCCCAGCCGCTGCACCCGCACCTTGAACCCCAGCGCCTCTAACTCCGCCTTGGCGTCCCTGACCTCCTTGCCGATCACCGCCGGCACCAGGGCGAACTGCTGGTCGTCGCGGGCCTCGTCGTCCCTGTCGCCGTTGAACCAGTCCCAGAAGTCCGTCTGGCACCGGGCCACCGTGACCATGACCTGCGCGCCCTTGTCCACCTCGGACTTCGCCTTGGGCGTCTGCGCGATGACCGTGCACGGCTCGGCGTCGTCGTCGACCTCGTTGACCTGCACCTGGAAGCCCAGACCGCCGAGATATTGGGCGGCCTCGTCCTTGGGCATGCTGTTGACGTCGGGCATCACCATGCCGGCGCTGACGTAGATGTCGACCTTGGCGCCCTCCCGCACCTTCTCGCCGACCTGCGGCGAGGTGCGGATGACCTTGTCGCGCTCGACCTCCTGGTTGGCCAGCCGCTTGACGACGCCCACGGTCAGCCCGGCATCGGCGATCTTGGCCCGGGCCTGGTCGCCGGTCATGCCCTCGGTGTTGGGCACGGCGACGCGCTTGGGCCCGAGCGAGGGGACCAGCGTGATCGTGGTGCCCTTCTCCACCTCGGTGGCGGCCGCCGGGTCGGTGCTGAGGACCAGGCCCGCGGCCATCTTCTCGTTGTTGACGCCGTCGGCCTCCTGGACCTTGAAACCGGCCGCGGCGGCGCTGCTCTTGGCCAGCGCCAGGTTCTTGCCGACCAGGTCGGGGACGGAGACCATCTCGGGCTGCGCGAAGTACCAGCCGGTCAGCCCGACCGCGACCACCATCACCCCGGCCAGCAGCACCAGGAACCAGTTGGGCTTGAACCCCGCCCGCTGCCGCTGCGGCGGCACCTCCGCCCGCGGCTGGATCAAGGTGTGGGCGGGGGCGGGCTGGGGCATCGAGGCGGCGCCGGAGGCGTTGAACACCTGCGTCTGAGCGTGGGAGGCCGGCGGGTTGGTCAGCCGCGGCAGCATCCGGTGCGCGTCGACGGCGGCCACGAGCATCGCGGTCGCGTCGGCGGGGCGCTGGTCCGGCTCGCGGGCCGTCGCCTGGGTCACCAGCGTGTCGATCAGCGGCGGCACGTCGGGGAACACCGAGGACGGCGCGGGCACGGTGTCGTGGACGTGGCGGTAGGCCACCGACATGGGCGTCGCGCCGTCGTACGGCTGCTGGCCGGTGACCAGCTCGAACAGCATGATGCCCGCGGCGTAGACGTCGCTGCGCACGTCGGCGGCGCCGGTGGTGACCTGCTCGGGCGCCATGTAGCCGATGGTGCCGATCATCACGCCGGTGCGGGTCTGGTTGGTGGCCTCGATGGCCCGGGCCAGGCCGAAGTCGACGACCTTGACCCGGCCGTCGTCGGTCATCAGGACGTTCTCCGGCTTCACGTCGCGGTGGACCATCCCGGCCTGGTGGGCCGCGCCGAGGGCGGCGAGCACCGGGATCATGATCTCGAGCGCCTCGCGGGCGGGCAGCCTGCCGCGCTCACGAAGGATGTCGCGCAGCGTCTTGCCGGGCACGTACTCCATCGACAGGTAGACGACGTCGTTGTCCGTGCCCTGGTCGAAGACGTGCACCACGTTGGGGTGTGAGAGGCGGGCAACCGACTTGGCCTCGCCGATGAACCTCCGCACGAACGCGGGGTCCTCGGCCAGTGAGCCGTGCATGACCTTCAGCGCCACCGTCCGGTCCAGGCGGACGTCCAGCGCGAGGTAGACGGTCGCCATACCGCCCCGGGCGATCCGGCTCTCGATGCGGTAGCGCCCATCGAGGAGCCGCCCGACCAGGGGGTCCGCAGTCGTCGTATCCACCCCGCTGAGTTTACGGGCGTTTTGCCACTGGGAGGGCCTCGCCGCCCGAAACCGATGCTGAGACGTTCCCGTTGGAACGTCCCAGCTCCCCACGTGTCCCTCGGGTCAGCGAGTCATCGTCACTCGGGCCGGGGGCCACCGGCACTCGGGCCGGGGGCCACCGGCACTCGGGCCGGGGAGTCGTCGGCACTCGGGGGAGGGGGGCATCGGCACTCCGGTCAGGGAGTCATCGGTGAGGAGGCCTCGGCGTAGCGCCTGCGCGGGATGCGGCCCGCCAGCCGCGCCAGCCGTCCGGCCTCCACGGCCTGCTTCATGGCGAGCGCCATGAGATCGGGCCGCTGGGCCCTGGTGACCGCCGTGGCCAGCATCACGGCGGCGCAGCCCAGCTCCATCGCCAGCGCGGCGTCGCTGGCCGTGCCGATGCCCGCGTCGAGCACCACCGGCACGGAAACGGCCTCCACGATCAGCTCGATGCTGTGCGGGTTGCGGATGCCGAGGCCCGAGCCGATCGGCCCGCCCAGCGGCATGACGGCCGAGCAGCCCGCCTGCTCCAGCCGCCGGGCCAGCGCCGGGTCGTCCCCGATGTACGGCAGCACCACGAACCCGTCGGCCACCAGTCGCTCGGCCGCGTCGAACGTCTCGATCGGGTCGGGCAGCAGGGTCCGCTCGTCGGAGATGACCTCGACCTTGATCCAGTTCGTGCCGAGGGCCTCCCTGGCCAGCCGCGCCGTCAGCACGGCCTCGCCGGCCGTGAAGCAGCCCGCGGTGTTGGGGAGCACCTTGATGTCCCGCTTGCGCAGCACGTCCAGGACCGAGCCGCGGGCGTTCGGGTCGAGCCGCCGGATCGCCACCGTGGTCAGCTCGGTGCCGGACGCGGCCAGCGCCTGGTCGAGCACGTCCAGCGAGGGCGCGCCGCCGGTGCCCATGATGAGCCGGGAGGAGAAGCTCTCCCCGGCGATGATCAGATCATCCACCTTGCACCGCCGTCAGAACCTCCACCCGGTCACGGTCGCTGAGCGCCGTCGTCTCCCACGAGCTCCGCGTGACCACCTCGTCGTTGACGGCCACGGCCACTCCGGTGGTGGCCGTGGTCAATGTGCGTACGGCCTGCGCCACGGTCGTGCCGTCGGCCACCTCGTGCGAGGCCCCGTTGATCATCACAATCATGAAATATCCCGAAATCTCCCGGGCGAGCACATTGCCGCGAGCTCGCCCTCCTCGCCCAGCAGGATGTCCGCAGTGAGCGGCGCCAGGAGCACGCCGCCGCGGTGATGGCCGGTGGCCAGCGCCAGCCCCGGGGTGCCGCTCGGGCCGATGAGCGGCAGGTTGTCCGGCGTGCCCGGCCGCAGCCCGGCCACCACGTCGGAGACCTCCAGCTCGGTGATGCCCGGCACCAGCTCCCTGGCGTCGCGCAGCAGCTCGTAGAGCCCGCCCGCGGTCACCCTGGTGTCGAAGCCCATCTCCTCCTGCGTGGCCCCGACCACCAGCTCGCCGTCACCCCGGGGGACGAGGTAGACCGGCGTGCCGTGCACGGTGCCGCGGACGCACCGGGTGAGCAGCGGCTGCGGCGAACGCAACCGCATGATCTGCCCCTTGACCGGCCGGACCGGCACCTCGGCCAGCCCGGCGCTCCACGCCCCGGCCGCCAGGATCACCCGCTCCGCCCGCAGCTCGGCTCGCCGGTCGTCGCCGCCGGGCGGCTCCAGGCGTACCCCTGTGACCCGGCCGCCGTCGCGCAGCAGCTCGCCGACGCGCGCCCGTACGAGCTGGACTCCCCGCCGGTCGAGCGCGGCGAGCAGCGCCGCCGTCACGCGGCGCGGGTCCACCCAGGAATCGCCGACGGCCAGCAGCCCGCCCCGCACCGAGGGAGCCAGCATGGGCTCCAGGCGGCGGCACTCGCGGCCGGTCAGCCGCCGGACGGGGAGCTCCAGATTCTCCAGGTACGCGGCCAGCTCGTCCAGCGCGGCCAGGTCGTCCGCCCCGAACGCCACGTCGAGAGTTCCCTCGGAGCGCAGGTCCAGGGCCTCGGGGCCGGCCAGCCCCGCGTCGGCGGCCAGCTCGGCGGCGAAGGCGGGCCAGCGACGCAGCGACGCCACGCCGAGCCGCAGCAGCGGCACCTCCGTGTAGGTGACCTCGCTGACCGGCGCCAGCATCCCCGCCGCCGCGTGTGAGGCCCCCGAGGCGGGGGCCGGGTCCACCAGGGTGACGGGCCGCCCTTCGCGGGCAAGCCGCCAGGCCAGCGAGAGGCCGACGACCCCGCCGCCCACGATCACATCCATTCGCGCTCCCTTCGCCGGCATGATCCGGATCAGGTGTCTTGCGGTCGAAGGCCCGATGGCAGCCTTCCTCTCAGCCCGGTCACGGCCGGACTCCCGCGCGTCTTACGCCCCCAGCCTACGGCCTCGCTGCGACGCCCGGACACCGGCCCACGTTAGGGTCATGAACGTGAACGAAGTCGTGGTGGTGGGAGCGGGCCTGGCCGGAGTGCGCACCGTGGAGGCGCTGCGCGCACGCGGGTTCGGCGGGCGGATCACGCTGGTCGGCGAGGAGCGGCATCGCCCCTACGACCGTCCACCCCTGTCCAAGGCCGTGCTGTTCGGCGACGCCGACACCAGCTACGTCGACACCGACCTGGCCTCGCTCGACGTGGTGTTCCAGCCGGGGGTCAGCGCCAAGGCGCTGCGCGAGGGGGTCGTGGAGACCACCGAGGGCGAGCTCGGCTACGACGGGCTGGTCATCGCCACCGGCGCCGAGCCGATCAGGCTGCCCGGCGACGGCCCGCAACACGTGCTGCGCACGCTCGACGACGCCCACGAGCTCAGGGCCATGCTCGTCCCCGGCGCCCGCGTCTCGATCATCGGCGCCGGCTGGATCGGCGCGGAGGTGGCCACCGCCGCCCGCCGCGCCGGGTGCGCGGTGACCGTGATCGAGGCCGGCCCGGCGCCGCTCGCGACGGCCGTCGGCGCCGAGATCGGGGCCCGCACCGAGCGCTGGTACGACGGCATCGACCTGCGGCTCGACACCATGGTCGACTCCGTGGACGAGGGCGGCGTGCGGCTGGTGGGCGGCGAGTTCGTGGACGCCCACGTGGTGGTCACGGGCATCGGCGTGCGCCCCGCCGTCGAATGGCTCACCGGCGCCGACATCGACCTCCACAACGGCGTCGTCGTGGACGAGCACCTGCGCGCCTCCCTCCCGAACACGGTCGCCGTCGGCGACTGCGCCGCCTGGTGGTCGCGCCGCTGGCAGACCAGGCTCAGGGTCGAGCACTGGGACACCGCGCTCAACGCCCCCGAGGTGGCCGCCGCGAGCTTGCTGGGCGAGGACGTCCCGTACGATCCCGTTCCGTACTTCTGGTCGGAGCAGTTCGGGCACATGGTGCAATACGCCGGTCATCATTTGGCAGGCGAGCGCCTGATCTACCGGGGCGAGCCGGAGGGCAAGTGGTCGGCCGTCTGGCTCACGGCCGACGACGCCCTCGCCGCGGTGCTCGCCGTGGACCGGCCGCGAGACCTCGTACAGGGGCGCAGAATCATCGACGCGGGACACCGTCTCGACGCGGAACGCCTGGTAGATCCAGAAGTCCCTCTACGGGATTGTGTTGTTTGAGCAAGCACGGCATGTGGTAGTTGTGGTTTCGTGACGCTTTCTGTTGCACAGATCGACCGGGAGACCGACCAACTCGTCGACGAGTGGCTCACGCTCCCCGAAGTGGCCTCGCGCCTAGACCTTCCGATCGGGCGGGCCAAGCAACTCCTCAAGGACCACAAGCTGCTCGGCGTACGCCGGGGGGGCGGCGGGCCACAAGTGCCCGCTGTGTTCCTCGATGGAAAGGATGTGATGAAGGGCCTGCCCGGCACGCTGACCGTGTTGCTGGACGCCGGCTACGACGAGGTCGAGTCGCTGCGCTGGCTCTTCACCCCTGACGAGTCCCTGCCCGGATCGCCCATCGAGGCGATCAAGGCCGGCCGTCATACTGAGGTCAAGCGGCGTGCCCAAGCCCTCGGTTTCTGAAGCCCGCCTCTATCTCTGCACCGACGGCCGCCGCGACCGCGGCGACCTGGCGGAGTTCCTCGACTCGGTGCTGGCCGGCGGCGTGGACATCATCCAGCTGCGGGAGAAGGGTCTGGAGGCCCGCGAAGAACTCGCGCTCCTCGAAGTCTTCCGCGACGCCTGCGACCGGCACGGCAAACTGCTGGCCGTCAACGACCGGGCGGACGTCGCCTACGCCGCCCGGTCCGACGTGCTCCACCTGGGGCAGGACGACCTTCCTGTGACGGTCGCGCGAGAGATACTCGGCGACGACATCGTCATCGGACGGTCCACCCACTCCGCGGCCGAGGCTTCCGCCGCGGCAGCGGAGCCGGGCGTCGACTACTTCTGCTGCGGCCCCATCTGGCCCACGCCCACCAAGCCCGGCCGCCCGGCCCCCGGCCCGCCGCTGCTCCGGCACGCGGCGGCGCTGGAGACCTCGCGGCCGTGGTTCGGGATCGGCGGCATCGACCTCGCGAACCTGGACGAGGTGATGTCGTACGGCGTGCGCCGCGTGGTGGTCGTACGCGCGATCACGGACGCGGAGGACCCGGGCGCGGCGGCGGCGGAGTTCGCCAAGCGCCTGTCCTCCGCCTGACCGACAAGCCCTTGACCGACAAGCCCCTGACCGACATGAGCCCCTGACCGCGGCGGCCACCTGACCACAGGAGGCCGCCCGGCCGTACGGGGCCCTGTGACCCACGAGGCGCCCGCCACCACACGGGCGCCTCCGAGTCGGCGGCCGGGCCCACGGCGGCGACCCCGGGCAGGTCAGGTCAGGTCAGGTCTTGCGGGAGGTGGCGGCGATGGCCAGCTCCGTCAGAGCCGCGCGCGCCTCCACCGTGATCGGCGCCTCGTCCAGCGCGGACAGCGCGTCCCCCAGATAGTCGCCGATCAGGTCCTCGCACTCCTGCAGCGCGCCCGTCTCGTCGATGATCTGCCGCAGCGTCTCCACCCCGTGCTCGTCCAGCCCGGGATCCCCCAGCAGCCGCCGGACGGTCTGCGCCGCACCCGGGGACGCGGCAGCCAGCGTGCGGGCCACGAGCATCGTCCGCTTGCCCTCCCGCAGGTCGTCTCCGGCGGGCTTGCCCGTCTGCGCCGGGTCGCCGAACACCCCCAGGATGTCGTCACGCAGCTGGAACGCGATCCCGACCCGCCTGCCGTAGCCCGTGCACAGCTCGTCCATCCAGGGCGCGAGCTTGCCGCCGGCGAGCACCAGCCCGAGCCTGAGCGGTTGTTCCACCGAGTATTTGCCGCTCTTGAACAGCGCTACCCGCAGCGCCGACTCGAACGTGTTCTCGCCGTGCGCCTGCTCCAGCAGGTCGAGGTACTGGCCGCACATCAGCTCCGTACGCATGTGGTCGTGCACGGGCTGGGCCGCCGCCAGGGACTCGGGCGGCAGGCCGCTGGTGCGCCACATCTCGCCCGACCAGATCAGCAGCAGGTTGCCCAGCAGGATCGCCGCACCCTCGCCGAACTGCTCCGCGGACCCGTACCAGGCGGACTTCTCGTGCAGCGCCTGGAACCGGCGGTGCGCGGACGGCATGCCCCTGCGCAGGTCGCTCTTGTCCATCACGTCGTCGTGCACCAGCGCGCTGGCCTGCAGCAGCTCCAGCGAGGCCGCCGCGGTGAAGATCGCGGGCACGTCCGTGCCGCCCGCGCCGCGCCAGCCCCAGTAGCAGAACGCCGGACGCAGCCGTTTGCCGCCGGCCAGCAACTCGTCGGCGGCTGTGCGCAGCGGCTCGAGCTCGGGGTCACCGGGGGCGGGCAGCTGTCGTTCGACGAACTCTCCGAGGGCACGCTCCACCTGTGTGCGCAGGGTGTTCATGCCAACGGCGTCAGTGGTCATGCCTTGAGACTAGTGGCCGCGTGCGGGGGAGCGGATGTGCAGGTGTCCCAATAGGGGCATCTGGGGTGGCGTGGACGGCGATGTGCCGCTCGTGCCGGTGACATGGCTGTGGCGGCAGGGGTGACACGGCCGTGACCTTGAGTCGGTGAGCTCCCTGTAACCTTGGCACATGGCGCTTGGTCGACCCTCCATCCTGCCCGATCGTGTTCCCACCGTCCGCGACATGCTCGCCGCCGGTGGCCGGTCGTTCTCCTTCGAGTTCTTCCCGCCGAAGACCGACGAGGGAGAGCGGCAGCTCTGGAAGGCGATCAGGGAGCTGGAGTCGCTGCGGCCGACGTTCGTGTCGGTGACCTATGGCGCGGGCGGCTCCACGCGTGACCGCACGGTCGACATCGTCGAGCGGATCGCCCACGACACGACGCTCACGCCCGTGGCGCACTTCACGGCGGTCAACCACTCGATCCGCGAGCTGCGTCACCTGGTGGGGCGCTTCGCCGACGCCGGGGTGCGCAACATCCTGGCCGTCCGCGGCGACCCCCCTGGCGACCCAACGGCCGAGTGGTTGCAGCACCCCGAAGGCGTCCTCTACGCCGAGGAGCTGGTGCGGCTGATCAGGCAGGCGGGCGACTTCTGCGTCGGCGTCGCCGCCTTCCCGTACAAGCACCCGCGCTCGCCGTCCATCGAGAGCGACACCGAGTTCTTCGTACGCAAGTGCGAGGCGGGGGCCGACTACGCGATCACGCAGATGTTCTTCCGCGCGGACGACTACCTGAGGTTGCGCGACCGGGTGGCGGCCAGGGGGTGCGACACGCCGATCATCCCCTGCATCATGCCGGTGACGCAGATGAGCACGATCGCGCGCTCGGAGCAGCTGTCGGGAGCGCCGTTCCCGGCGGAGGTGGCGGCCCGCTTCGAGGAGGTCGCCGACGACCCGGCGGCGGTGCGGCGGCTGGGCATCGAGCACGGGGCCGAGCTGTGCCGGCGGCTGCTCGACGAGGGCGCGCCGGGCATCCACTTCATCACTTTCAACCGCTCCAGCGCGTCGCGCGAGGTCTTCGAACGCCTCGACGCGGTGCCCCTTTCCGCCTGAAAACCCGCCTGAAAACCTTTCGTTCTTTACGGCGGAGCACGGGCGGCGCCACCCGCCGCCCGTGGCCGATGGCCTCCAGGAAGACGCCCGCTGACCCGCACGTGGCCAGCCGCCGCAACGGCGCAACGTGGGCCACCGCCCACCCGCCGCACGCATTGCGCCGCCCCCGCCGCCCATCTTCCCGCGGCACGCATTGCGCCGGAGAGGGGTTGTGCGGACCTGGGCCGCACGCCGGGTGGGAGGCGCGCTGGGCGGAGTCGGACTCCGGGTGGGGGAGGCGCGCTGGGGTTGGGCGCGTCGCTTCGCGTTCCGCTGGCCGTCCTTCCGTCGCCACGCCGTGGGACCGGGCCCGATCTCGTCGCTCGCAGCGCTGGGTCCAGAGGGCTTCACCTCGTAGTGCTGGGTCCACGGGACCGTTGCCCTGTGGCTTTACCGGGTCGTCGCCTGCTACGTCGGGACCATCGGGTCGTCGCCCGCACGGCTGGGTCCGGGACCGTCGCCTCGTGGTGCCGGTCCACCCAGGTCGTCGCCCGCCGTGCCGAGACCGTCGGTCGTCGGTTGCCGTGGGGTTCGTCGGGGTGGTGAGTGCGATGGGGAGGAAGGGGCCCGTCACCCGCCCGCAGGGGGACCGGGCGGGTGACGGGCAGGGGGCAGTAGACGGTCGGTAAAGGGGTGGCTACCTTGCGTAATGGATGGTGCCCCAAGGGGTCGGCAGACAAACCCAATGGTCACGGGTTCGTCAGGGACGTGATCCTCACGTCAAGGGCAGGGGGCGGCCCATGATGGCGTAGTCCTCGTAGCCGCCCGGGAAGATGAACCTCGTGAGCAGGTCCGTGAAGCCCATGCTGGCGTAGAGGTGGCGGGCGGCCGTGGGCTGGTCGTGGGTGGACAGGACGGCCGAGCGCTCGGGGCGGCCCGCGCAGAGGGTGCGGATCATGGCGCGGCCGATGCCCTTGCTCTGGAAGTCCGGGTGGACGTGGATCTCGGCCAGCTCCAGCGCGTAGCCGAGCCAGGCGTTGGCGGCCTCCTGGCCGATCCGGTCCGTCAGGGCGCGGAAGACCACGTCGTGCCACCACTGCCCGGGGGTGCCGCGGAAGCCGTAGGCGAAGCCGACGGTGAGAGGGGTGGAAAGGGACGGATCACGCAATTCTGCGAAATAACACTGAAAATGGGGATAAGTCGCGTGATTTCGCATGATGGTTTTGCGCCCGTTGATCTGGTCCGCGGGCGGGTTCATGGCAGCCGCGTAGACGTCGATCACCGTGTCCAGCCGCTCGACGAACTCGGCCGGCCCCGCCCCGCGAAACTCGATCACCCGTCGCACACTACTCGACGTCCACCGCCGTACCGCCGGTGATCCGCACGAGCTCGTCAAACGTCGTCGGGAACACGGTCAGCGGATGCCCCCCGGCCGCCCACACCACCTCGTGCTTGCTCAGCCAGTTGTCCACCAGGGTCCGCACGGGCGCCGGGTGCCCGACCGGGGCCACGCCGCCGATGGGCTGGCCGGTCGCCGCCCTCACGAACTCCGGCGTCGCCCGGCGTACCTTCCCGACTCCCGCGGTGCGGGCGATCAGCTCCACGTCCACGCGGTGCGCCCCGCTGGTCAGCACGAGCAGCGGCGCGCCGTCCGCGTCGAAGATCAGGCTGTTGGCGATGGCCCCGACCTCGCACCCGACCTGGGCCGCGGCGGTCGCCGCCGTGGGCGCCTTCTCGGGCAGGACGATGACCTCACCGTCCGCCCCCAGTTCGCGCAGGGCGGATTGAACGACGACCGCGTTGGACGGCAACTTCTCAGACATGGACACACTCTAAACAGGTTGACCGCTTCATTACCGATTCATGATGAGTGGTATAAGGTCAACTGATCGTTTGCTCATGGTATGCGAGGTGGTACTGGTGGGGGCTCGACGGCTGCCCGGAGTGGCTGCTCTCCTGACGGCAGGCGCCGTCGCACTCTCGGGCTGCGGCGCGCATGGATTGCATCGTTCGACGGCGTCCATGAGGACGGCGTCCCCGCCCGCCACACATACTTCTGCGGGAGCCCGATCCGGTCCCGCCGCCATCACCCCCGCCACGGTCACCGCGCCGCGCAAGACGCTCAGGCTCGGCGCCAAGGGCAAGTCCGTCCAGTGGCTGCAGAGGCGCCTGGTCCAGCTCGGCTACCGCCCCGGCAGGGCCGACGGCCGGTACGGGGGCGCGACGCTGGCGGCCGTGTGGGCGTTCCAGAAGGTGAACGGCATCAAGCCGACCAGCACCGTCGCCAGGCGCACGTGGGACGCCCTGGAGACACCCAGGTCGCCGCAGGTCCTGGTCAGGAACGGCAAGCCGACCCGCGCCGAGGTCAACCTCACCAAGCAGATCATGGTCCTGTACGTGGACGGCGAGGTGAAGCTGATCACCCACGTGTCCTCCGGCAGCGGCGTCCCCTACTGCGAGACCGCCGCGTGGCAGGGCAAGCAGCAGCGGTTCTGCGGCTCGGCCACCACGCCGACGGGCGACTACGCGACGACGTGGCGCGCTCGCGGCTGGCACAAGTCGTACCTGGGGCAGCTCTACAACCCGATCTTCTTCAACGGCGGCATCGCCTTCCACGGCGCGCTGTCGGTGCCGCTGTATCCGGCTTCGCACGGGTGCGTGCGCATGCCGATGAACGTGGCCGAGGTCCTGCCCGGGATGCTGGGCAAGGGCGTTCCGGTGCACGTCCGGGGCAGGTTCAAGCGGCTCTGAGACGCGCGTTCTGAGCGCGCCCGCCGCGCCGCCGGCGGCATAACGCCCGCATAACCAGAAGCGGTGACGGGCCCGTTATGCCGCTTTTGCTGGACTCCCTCCTGACTTTCTTGGGGGGAGAGCATGACGACTGCGTTCATGACGCCGGCGCCCGTTCACGCGGCGGCGCGGCATACGGGACGGGCCCGCCTGTGGTGGCTGCTGGCGGCCGGGTGGGTCGCCCACGTGGTGTTACGGCTGTGGCTGTACCGGTATCACGCGGGACCGGTGGCGAACCCGGACGAGACCGGATATCTCCTCGCCGCCCGCTGGCTGGCCGGCGGACCGGGCGCCGACCTCACCGGCTCGACGTTCTACCAGGGCGGCTATCCGCTGCTGCTGGTCCCGGTCTTCTGGCTGACCTCTGACCCCGTCCTGGCGTACCGGCTGGTGGCCGGGGTGGGGTCGATGGCGGCGGCGAGCGCGTACCCGCTGGCGTACCTGCTGCTGCGGCGGATGGGCCTGGGCAGGCGGGCGGCGCTGATCACGGCGTTCGTCGCGGCGCTGTCGCCGGCGCTGGTGGTGTTCTCCGGGCTGGCGCTGACCGACGCGATCCTGCCCGTGCTCGTGCTGGCCTGGCTGCTCGCGCTGCACGACCTGGTCGCGTACGGGTCGGCGCGGGCCGGGGCGGTGGCGGGCGCGCTGGCGGCGTTCGCGATGGCGGCCCATCTGCGGGGGACCGTGATCCTGGCGGTCTGCGTCCTGGTCGTCGTGGTGGTGTGGGTCCGCAGAAGGGCGGTGGTGCCGGGCCGCGGCAGGGCGGTGGGTCCGGCGGATGCGGTGGGTCCGGCGAGGGCGGTGGGTCCGGCGGTCGCGGCGCTGGTGAGTGCGGCCGTGGTCGCGGTGGCGGGCAAGGCGCTCAACGGGGCGCTGAGTGCCGCGCTGTATCCGGGCGGGCCCCGCGACCTGTCGGGGCTGCTGGTGTCCAGGCTCACGAGCCTCGAAGGCCAGGCGTGGGCGCTGTCGGGGGCGGTCGGGCAGCTCTGGTACCTCGTCGCCGGCACCTGGGGACTCGCGGGCGTCGGCCTGGCGGGCGCGGCGGCCACACTGGTACGGCGGTCCGCGCCGTACGCGCACCGCGTCCTGGCGGGCACGCTGCTGCTGACGACCCTGGGCATCGCGTACGCCTCCTCGGCCGCCCTCCCGGACGAGCACCGCGTCGGCAACTACGTCTACGGGCGCTACCTGGCCTGCGTCGCCGTGGCCTGGACGCTCGCCGGCCTGATCGTCCTGATCAAGGGTGGGCGCCTGGCCGTGGTGCGGCACGCGCTGGCCGCCGCCGGGCTGATGGCGGTGACCGGCGGGGTGGCCGCCTGGTACGCGGGGGACCGGCTGGAGCGGTACGCGTTCATCGCGTTCGACTTTCCCGAAGTGATCTTTCTCACGGGTGAGAACGACGCGCTGAACCTGGTCGAGGCCTCCGTGCCCGCCCTGATCCTGCTGGCCTGCCTGACCGGGGCGGCCTTCCTGACCGCGCGCCGGGCCAGGCTGCTGCTGGTGGTGGGCGTGCTGGCGCTGATCGACATCGCGTTCACGGCCGGGCAGGCGCCCGCCCGACCGTCGGGCGGCGTGGACTGGCTGCCCGCGCCGCCTCCCGGGCGCGTGGCGGTGGACCGGCGGGTGCGGTGGAACATCTGGGTGCCGCTGTCGTACCGGGTGTCGTGGACCCGGATCGAGTTCTACAACGGCCGGCCACCGGCGGGCGCGTGCACGGCCGTGGTCCCGTACGGGACGGCTCCGCCGGCGGGCTGGGCCGCCACGGGACGTGGCGGTGCCCAGATGGGCTGGACGACCTGGTCGAACGACGGCTGCCGCTGAGCCCTCAGGCCCGGGCGCCCGTGGCCCGCCTGCCCTGAAGTCCGGGCGCCCGCGGTCCGCCCGCGTTCAGGCTCGGGCGCTCGCGGTCCGCCTGCCCTCCGCGGCGGCCATCGCCACCCCCGCGGCCTGTGCCAGCCCGGCCGCCACCAGGACGAGTACGGTGGCCGACTGCCACCCGGGAAGGCCGCCGGCGAAGTCTGGGGTGTCGTAGAGCCCCGCCAGCGCCCGGGCGGGGTTGACCAGCGCGACGAGGACCGCGAGGGCGTACGGGACGATCAGGACGCCCGACAGCACGAGCAGGGGCGTGCGGCCCCGGCCGCCCCGCCGCAGGAGCACGCCGATGACGGCGTACACCACTCCCAGGACCCCCACGACCACGGCGGTGGCCAGGACCAGCCGCCAGGAGTCCCTGCCCAGCCCCGTCATCCCGTCGGCGGCGAGCCGGCCGCCCGCCCACTCCGGGCCCGTGATCTGCGCCTTGACGGCCGCCTCGATGGCCACGTGGTTGACCCCCGCGTACGCCGCCGCCAGGACCGGCCCCAGCGCCGGCAGGACGAAATCGATCAGCCACCTCTTGCCCGCCATCCGCCCCCCTCTCCGCTCCGGACAGCTTCTCAGAAAGCGGGCATCCGGAGCTATCCGAGGGAGCGCAGGCCGGCGAGCGTGATCTCGGCCGCCCGGCGCGCCGTGCTCGACATCTGCTCCGCGGACAGGTCGTGGCCGAGGTCGGCGACGATCGCCAGCTTCACCGCCCCGAACATCGCGCCCACCGCGGCGGCCGCCTCCACCGGGTCCAGCTCGGGGTAGGCCTCCCGCAGCGCCCGGGCCAGCGTGGTCTGGCTCTCGAGCAGCATCACCAGCGCCCGCGCCCGCAGCGTGGGCTCCTTGAGCACGAGCCGGATCCGCAGCTCCGCGTCCTCGAACGTGAGCTCCTCGTACGTGGTCAGCCAGGTCAGGCTCTCCTCCACGATCCGCAGGAGGACGTCGCCCGGCGACTCGCCGGGAGCCCTGTCGGCCATCGCCGCGGCGGCCAGCTCCATCTTGCGGGCGGAGTCGTAGAAGACCACGTCCTCCTTGCTCGCGAAGTAGCTGAAGAACGTGCGCGTCGACACGTCGGCCTCCGCGGCGATCTCCGCCAGTGTGGTCTCGTCGAAGCCCTTCTCGTCGAACAACCGGAGCGCGGCCTCGACCAGTGCCCGGCGCGTGCGCTGCTTCTTGCGCTCCCGCAGTCCCACGCCGCCGCTATCTACCATGACGGAACTATACTGCATGCATATATGATTTTCATGCATTGAAATTTTGCAATGGATGAGGTTTTCTGGAGGTGAAGCTCGGAAAGGAGCCGAAACATGTCCGACGTGACGTTTCCCACCGACCGGCAGCGCCCGTTCGATCCGCCCGACGAAGCCACTGAGCTGCGAGAACGGGCGAACATGCACCGTATGACCTTCGCCGACGGCCACCGGGGCTGGCTGGTGACCGGCTACTCCGCCGCCCGCGCGGTGCTCGCGCACCCGCGCTTCAGCAACCGCTCAGAGCTCGCGCACCCGCCGATCGAGGGTTCTCTGCTCCGGATGAGGATGCAGAAGGACGCGAAGACGCCGCCCGGGTTCTTCCTGCGCATGGACGAGCCCGAGCACGCGCGCTTCCGCAGGCTGCTGACCGGCCAGTTCACCGTGCGCAGGATGAAGATGCTCGAACCCAGGGTCGAGGAGATCGCCAACGCCTGCCTGGACGACATGGCCGCCGCCGGCGGGCCCGTGGACCTCGTCGAGAAGTTCGCGCTGCCGATCCCGTCGCTGGTGATCTGCGAGCTGCTCGGGGTGCCGTACGAGGACCGCGGGCAGTTCCAGGAGGACACCAAGCTCCTGGTCAACCTGGAGTCCAAGGCCGAGGACGCGATGGCCGCGCTCGGCCGGATCACGGCGTTCATGTACGGGCTCGTCCAGCGCAAGCGCAAGGAGCCGGCCGACGACCTGATCAGCGGGCTCATCGAGGGCGGGGAGCTGAACGACGAGGAGCTCGCCGGGGTGTCCCTGCTGCTGCTGGTGGCCGGGCACGAGACGACCGCCAACATGCTGGGGCTCGGCACGTACGCCCTGCTCACCAACCCCGCGCAGCTCGCCGCCATGCGCGACGACCCGTCGGTGGTGGAGAACGGGGTCGAGGAGCTGCTGCGCTACCTCACGATCATCCACCTCGGCCCGATGCGCACCGCGCTGGAGGACGTCGAGATCGAGGGCAACCTCATCAAGGCGGGCGAGTGCGTGGCGCTCCACCTGCCCACCGTCAACCGCGACTCGTCCCGCTTCCCCGACGGCGACCGGCTCGACGTCGCCAGGCCCGCGGGCGGGCACCTGACCTTCGGCCACGGCATCCACCAGTGCCTGGGGCAGCAGCTCGCCCGCATCGAGATGCGCATCGGGTACCCTGCGCTGCTGCGCCGCTTCCCAGGTCTACGCTTGGCCGTAACACCCGAGGAGGTGCCGATGCGCTCGGACATGAGCATCTATGGAGTGCACCGCCTCCCAGTCACTTGGTAGGTCACCATGGAAATCAAGGCAGATACGACGGTGTGCATCGGGGCGGGCATGTGCGCGCTGACGGTGCCGGAAGTGTTCGACCAGAGCGAGGACGAGGGCACGGTGGTGCTCCTGCAGAAGGTGCCTCCCGCGGAGCTGGAGGACGGCGTCCGTCGCGCCGTGACCCTCTGCCCGTCGGGCGCCATCTCGGTCGTCTGACGACCGTCCTTTCGTCCTCCTGAACCACCCGGCCGTCGCCGCAAGCTCCCCGCGGCGACGGCTTTTTCGCGCCCTCGGACTCATGCTGCTCGAACCTATGTTCGTGGAATCAGTTGACACCGAGCGTGATCGAAATTATGTTCGACGTAGTGACGGTGGGGCTCGCGGCTCAACGTCACCAGGACCTGGTCGCGGGCCGTTCGCTTCCCCAAGCGTTCCCCCGCGGCCAGGCTCCATGGGCGAAGGGCACGTCCTCGTCGTCGGCGGAGACGAGTGGGCGTGCCCTGGCCGGACGGGGAGTGGGGAAGCTCCACGTCCGGCCAGCCCGGTGGAAATGTCGGTGGGGTCTGCGATTGTTGGCACCACCGGCGGAGACGCCGGCGGCCGCCCACGACTCCAAGGAGGCGCGCAAGATGGCACCACGGCCTAGAGAAACGCCCGGGCCCCGGCTGTCGCCTGCGGTTCGGGCACACTTGACCGATTCTCGTTCCTGCCTGGCGGAGGCGACCGGCGCTCGCACTCCGGCATCCCGATACGTGGCCGCCCACCTGGCAGCTCTTCGGGCGGCGGCGGCGATCCTGGCCGCCCGTCCCCGTCCCATGGAAGGCCGCAGGCGCCGCCTGCGGAGCGCCTGGGAGCTGCTGCCCGAGGCAGAGCCGCGCCTGGCCGAGTGGGCCGCCTACTTCTCGGTGAGCGCCGCCAAGCGCGCCGCCGCCGAGGCGGGCATGGTCAGCCGGGTCAGCGCGGCCGACGCCGACGAGCTCCTGGCCGAGGCGGAGACGTTCGTCACCACGGTGGAGGACCTGCTCGGCATGCCGGCCCAGCCCCAACTGCCGGTCAACGTCCCGCTGGCAGGCTGACCCTCCGACGTCCCTTCACCGGGCTGATCTCACCTTCATGGTCCGGGTGGACGTTCCCGTCACCGGGCCGATCCCAGCCCTTGGTGCACCGGGCTGGTCCCAGCCCTGGATGCGCCGGGCTGACCGCGGCGTCCGGGTACGCCGGGTTCCGAGGTCGCTGCACCGCGCTCGAACGCGGCTTTCGCGCGGCCGGGCACCGACGATACGGCCCCGGTGGATGTCCCCTTGGCGGCCCATCGGCTCTTGCCGCGCCGTGACGCGGCCGGCCGCCGACGAGCTTCCGGCCGAGCCGCAGCCGCGCGCCTGCGCGGCGTGCCCGCCCGACCCAGCCCCGGCGGGCGTCCCCTGACGGCTGACCTCGGCCCGTCCTGTCCCGGTGGGCGCCCCAGCAGGCGGACCTCAGCCCGGCGGGTGGTCCCTCAGTGAGTGGACCTCAGCCCGGCGGGTCGTCGCTCAGCGAGTGGACCTCAGTTCGCGCGTCCGCCCCTTCGGCGGGCCGGCCTCGGTTCGCCCCGCCCTGGCGGTCGTGCCGGAGCGGGGCTTCCGTGCGGCTGAGCGCCGATGTGCGCCCTTGACCGGGACGTACATCGGCGCACACCACCGATCCCGCTCGCTCGGTGGTGCTCCGACGTGGACCCCCACACGCCAGTAAGCGCTTTCCGGGACGGCCGCCCTGTGCGGGGGCGGAATGTGTCCACGGTGGCGCGAAACCAGGCTCCATGCAGCTCGGAAAGCGCGGCGGGCCAGGGAAGGGCGCTCGATGCCGGGTGGCTCGCCGGCCGCGTGGCGGTGGCGAGCCCTCAGGCGCGCGAGGCGGCCTCAGAGCGGGGTGAGACGGCCTCGGAGGGAGGGGGCGACCTCAGGGGAGAGGGACGGCCTCAGAACGACTCGACGGCGCGGCGGGCCTCGGCGTCGAGAACGCCCCAGCTGATCAGCTCCTCGGTCAGCTCACTGGGCGACTTGTCGTAGATCACGGCAAGCGAGCGCAGGTCCTCCTGGCGGATCGACAGCACCTTGCCGTTGTAGTCACCGCGCTGGCTCTGGATGGTGGCGGCGTAGCGGGCGAGTGCCCCCGCCTTCTCCTTCGGCAGCGTGGCCAGGCGCTCCAGGTCGATCACAAGCTTGGGTGTCGGTCCGAGCGGGCTGGGCGCGGCTCCGCCCGGCAGCAGCTCGGATACGGGCACCCCGTAGAAGTCGGCAAGCTCGGCAAGCTTCTGTACGGTCACCGCACGGTCGCCACGCTCGTACGAGCCCACGACCACGGCTTTCCACCTGCCACGCGACTTTTCCTCGACTCCATGCAGGGACAGGCCCTGCTGGGTGCGTATGGCGCGGAGTCGTGCGCCCAGCGACTTTGCGTACTCAGACGGCATTGTGTGGCCCCCGGTCTTGTATGTATCGCTCTCAGTAGATTGTGCTCCCTTGCGGCGTATGCCCTAGCCACCGGGGGGTCTGGTGCCAAGCCCGGCACCATCGGTAGCCATGGCCCCAGGTTTACCCCAGAACGCCGCGAGGTGTGGTTACGCACAGTGACGGTAAAGGGGCGGACGCCTGAGGTCAAGCTGATTGGAAAAAAGATGCCGAATCCGATCCGGTAGGGATCGCCGCAATCGCCCCTCATGTCCCAGTGGTAACGCTACTTCGTCAGAGTTTGACGAGAAATTTCCCCGCGCTAGGTCTGCCGCGTGAGAATCATGACAGGGCAGGTCGCGGCCCGTACGATCTTGATCGAGGTGTCTCCGAGGAAGACCCGCCTGAGTGGCCCGGTGGCGCTGGAAGCGCATATGATCATCTCGCCGGGGAGCCACGAGGTCGCGCCGAGTGCCTGCGCGACGTTGCGGCCCTCCAGCACCTCCACCTCCACGCGTGGCCGTCCGTGGGCCGCCGCCCGCAGGTTGGAGGCCGCCTCGTCGCGCAGGCGGACGAGCATCTCCTCCTCGATCCTGGCGCGCCTGCCGTTGCTGATCACCAGCGTGACCAGCCGCAGGGGCACGTCCAGCGACGCGGCCACCGCCGCCGCGTCCTTGACCGCCGCGTCGCAGCCGGGGCTGCGCCGGTAGGCGACGGTGAGGCGTTCGAAGGCGGCGGGGGGCTTGTCGCCGTAGCCGCGCGGGGCGAGCAGCACGGGAACGGAGGACGAGTGCAGGAGCTGGTCGGCGGTGCTGCCGACGGTGATGCGGCCCTTGCCGCCGCCGGCGGCCGAGCCGATCACCACGACGTCGGCGCCGCGCCTGCGCGCCAGCTCCACCAGCCCGCGCCCGCTGCCCTTGTGGGTGTGGACCACGTAGTCGGCGTCGTCGCCGGCCAGCTCGCGCGCCTGCCAGAGGGTCGCGTCGGCCTGCTCCATCAGGTAGGCGCGCCACGCGCTCTCCTCGGCCCTGGCCGGGCCGGGCGCGGACCACGCGGGCGGCTGCACGTAGGCCACCGTCAGATGCCCGTGCACCTGTTCCTTGACCAGCGCGCCCAGCGCCAGCCCGTCCCTGCCCCTGGGCTCCGGGATGTAGCCGGCCAGCACGTTCTCGAGCTTCATTCAGCCCACCTCGGCATTCAGCCGCGAGTGGCCGTAGCCGTACAGGAAGTAGCAGATCAGCCCCACCAGCATCCACAGCCCGAACGCCACCCAGGTGACCCCGGCCAGGCCCGCCATCACGATGAGGCAGAAGACGGCGCCGAGCACCGGCGTGGCGGGGAACAGCGGCGTGCGGAAGGTGCGCGGCAGCTCGGGGCTGCGGTAGCGCAGGACGAGCACGCCGACGTTCACGATGGCGAAGGCGAACAGGGTGCCGATGCTGGTCGCCTCGGCGAGCTGGCCGAGCGGCACCAGGCCGGCCAGCACGGAGATGAACGCGGCGACGATGAGGGTGTTCGCGACGGGGACCTGGTGGCGCATGTCCACCCGCTGGAAGACGCGCGGGATCAGCCCGTCGCGGGACATGGCGAACAGGATGCGGGTCTGGCCGAAGATGACGGTGAGCACGACGCTGGCGATGGCGATGACCGCCCCGAACGAGACGATGAGGCCCGGCCAGGTGGCGCCGACGGCCAGGTCGGCGATGTAGGACAGGCTCGCCTCGGTGTGCTTGGCGTCGAACTGCGTCCACGGCATCGCGCCGATGGCGGCCATCGCGACGAGCACGTAGATGGCCGTCACGATGACCAGTGACAGGAGGATCGCCAGGGGCAGGTCGCGCTTGGGGTTCTTGGCCTCCTCGCCCGCGGTGGAGGCGGCGTCGAAGCCGATGTAGGAGAAGAACACCTGCGAGGCCGCCGCGGTGATGCCGGCCACCCCCAGGGGGGCGAAGGGCGTGAAGTTCTTGGCCTGGAAGGCGGTGAACGCCACCACGCAGAAGAAGAGCAGCACCACGACCTTGATCATCACGAAGATCGCGTTCGCCGTGGCGCTCTCCGAGGCCCCGTACAGCAGCAGCCACGTGGCGAGCAGGACGATGACGATCGCGGTGATGTTGATCACGCCGCCGTCCTGGCCGGGGGAGCGGGTGATCGCCGCGGGCAGCGTGAAGCCGAACAGGGAGCGCAGGAACGAGTTGAGGTATTCGCCCCAGCCGACGGCCACCGCCGCCACGGACACGGCGTACTCCAGCATGAGGCACCAGCCGCAGATCCACGCCACGAGCTCGCCCAGCGTCGCGTACGCGTAGGAGTAGGACGAGCCGGACACCGGGATCGTCCCGGCCAGCTCGGCGTACGACAGCGCCGAGAACAGCGCCGTGATCGCCGCCAGCACGAACGACACCACCACCGCCGGCCCCGCCTTGGGCACCGCCTGCCCCAGGATGACGAAGATGCCGGTGCCGAGCGTGGCGCCCACGCTGAACAGTGTCAGCTGCCAGAGCGACATGGTGCGCCGCAGCTCGCCCCCCTCGCCGTGACCGCCCTCCGCGATGATGCGCTCCGTGGGCTTGGTGCGGAAGAGCCGTTGGGCCACTGTCACGGGACACCCCCTACAGCGTGCTCGTCAGCGGCCACCTGCCGTTGGGTGTCACGATCGTTCCCGCTGTGCCGTCGAGTATGCGCTCGGCCTCGTCGAGTTTTCCGATCGCGGCCATGTCGCCGGTCGTCTCCACGAACCGGCACACCGCCTCCACCTTCGGCCCCATCGACCCCGCGGGGAACTCCAGGGCGCGCAGCTCGTGCGGCGTGGTGTGGGCGATCTCCGTCTGGTGCGGCGTGCCGAAGCCCCGCATGACGCGCGGCACGTCGGTGAGAATGAGGAACGCGTCGCACTCCAGGGCCTCGGCCAGCATCGACGCGGTGAGGTCCTTGTCGATGACCGCCTCCACGCCGGTGAGCCGGCCGCGCTCGTCGCGGACGACCGGGATGCCGCCCCCGCCCGCGCACACCACGATGACGCCCTCGCGGATCATCTGGTGGATCAGCCGGGTCTCGACGATGCGGCGCGGGGTCGGCGACGGCACGACGCGCCGCCAGTGGTCGCCGTCCCGCCGGACCGTCCAGCCGTACTCGGCGGCCAGCTTCTCGGCCTCCTCGCGCTCGTAGACCTGGCCGACGAACTTGGTCGGGTGCTCGAACGCGGGATCGACGGCCGTCACCAGCGTCTGTGTGACCATGGCCAGGACCTGACGGCCGGGCAGGGCGTTCTGCAGGGCCTGCTGCATCCAGTAGCCGATCATGCCCTGCGTCTGCGCGCCGAGCGTGTCGAACGGGTACGGCCTGGTCAGGTTGGGGTCCGCGGCGCTCTCCAGGGCCAGCAGGCCGACCTGCGGGCCGTTCCCGTGGGTGATGACCAGCTCGTGCCGGTCGGCGAGCCGGGCGAGCGTCTTGACGGCCGTGCGGACGTTGGCCCGCTGGACGTCCGCGTCCGGCGCCTGGCCGCGCCTGAGCACCGCGTTGCCGCCCAGAGCGACGATGACCCGCATCCGGCCCCTCCTCAGACTCCGTCGCGTTCGAGCGGGCAGCTCATGCAGCGCGGGCCGCCGCGCCCCCGGCCGAGCTCGCTGCCCCTGATCGTGATGACCTCGATGCCGTTGTCGCGCAGGTAGGCGTTGGTGGTGGTGTTGCGCTCGTAGGCGACGACCACGCCGGGCTCCAGCGCCAGCCCGTTGCAGCCGTCGTCCCACTGCTCCCGTTCGGCCGCGTGGAGGTCCTGCGTGGGCGTCAGGACCGTGATGGCGGGCAGGTCGATGGCGTGGGCGATGGCCCGGTGCATGTCCTGCGGCGGGTGGTCGGTGACCTTGAGCTCCTTGCGCGTCTCGCCGGGCTCGATGGTGTACGCGGGCAGCATCCCGAGACCCGCGTACTGGGTGAACACGCCCACGTCCAGCATCGTCATCACGGTGTCGAGGTGCATGAACGCCCGCGCCTTCGGCATGTCGAGCGCCACGATCCTCCGCGCGGAGCCGGCCGCGAACAGCCGCTGCGCCAGCATCTCCACCGCCTGCGGCTGGGTGCGCTCGCTCATGCCGATCAGCACCGCGCCCCTGCCGAGGACCAGCACGTCGCCGCCCTCGATGGTCGCCGGCGCGACCGGCTGGCCCGGCATCCAGCAGTGGAAGCCGCCCTGCCCCGGCCGGTTGAAGCCGTCGGCGAACGTCGGGTGGTACATGTAGACGGCCTCCATGTTGACCGTCTCGCGCATGCGGGCCTTCTTCTTCATCGCGTTGATCGACACGCCGTCGTAGATCCAGCAGGACGTGTCGCGGGTGAAGAGGTGGTTGGGCAGCGGCGGCAGGATGAAGTCGTCGTCGCGCATGGTGTGGAAGGTCACGGAGCCGGGGCCGCAGCCCCTCTCGAGCAGCTCGCCCTTGGTGATGCCGCCGGTCAGGTAGACCTGCAGCGTCGCGGAGTCCATGCCGTCGAGGATGTTGCGGACGTCGTCGGTGGCGCCGGGGCCGAGCCAGCGCTCGTCGATGACGGCGTCGAGGATGTGCTTGCGCGCCTCGGGGATGTCGACGGTCTCCCTGAGCAGGTCGGCCAGCAGGTGGACCGTGATGCCGCGGCCGGTCAGCACCCGCTGGAACTCCGCGTGCTCCTCCATCGCGCGCTGGACCCACAGCACGTCGTCGAAGAGGAACGCGTCCTTGTTGGACGGGGTCAGCCGTCTGAGCGCCCGGTCCGGCCCGTGAACGAGCACCTGGCGCAGGCGTCCGACCTCGGAATCGACGTGAAAGGCCATCTTCGCAGCATCCCCTCCTGGCGGCTTCCCCGGGCAGTATCAGCGTCTCCCCGAGGAAGCCGGTACGCCATCCGTACCCCGATGAAGCTTCGTGACGCCACGGGAGCCCTCTCGCGTTGTTCCTGGTAGCCCCTGGTACTGTGTGTGCCGACCAACACCCTTTTAAGACCCGTCCCGTGAGGCGGGAAAGGTGGTGAGATTCGCCATGTCCGATTCCAGGGCTGTCCTCGAGGCCCCTGACATCCACCGGGCCCTTACCCGCATAGCGCACGAGATCCTCGAGCGCACCAAGGGCGCCGACGACGTCGTGCTCCTCGGCATCCCGACCCGCGGCGCCACGCTGGCCCGCAGGCTCGGCGACCGCATCGAGCAGTTCGAAGGCGTCAAGATCCCGGTCGGCTCCATCGACATCACGATGTACCGCGACGACCTGCGGCTCAAGCCCGCCAGGCCGCTCGGCCGCACCGAGCTGCCGCCGGACGGCATCGACGGCAGGGTCGTCGTGCTCGTGGACGACGTCCTCTACTCCGGCCGCACCGTGCGCGCCGCGCTCGACGCGCTCAACGACCTCGGCCGGCCCACCGCGGTGCAGCTGGCCACGCTGGTCGACCGCGGCCACCGCGAGCTGCCCATCCGCGCCGACTACGTCGGCAAGAACCTCCCGACGGCCAAGAGCGAGAAGGTCAAGGTCTACCTGCAGGAGATCGACGGCCGCGACGCCGTGCTCCTCATGAAGGGGGACGCCAAGTGAACCGCCACCTGATCTCCGCGGGCGACCTCACCAAGGACGACGCGCTCCTCATCCTCGACACCGCCGAGGAGCTGGCGAGGGTCTCGGAACGTTCCATCAAGAAGCTGCCCACGCTGCGCGGGCGCACCGTGGTCAACCTGTTCTTCGAGGACTCCACCCGCACGCGCATCTCGTTCGAGGCGGCGGCCAAGCGGCTGTCCGCCGACGTGATCAACTTCTCGGCCAAGGGGTCGAGCGTGTCCAAGGGCGAGTCGCTCAAGGACACCGCGCTCACCCTCGAGGCCATGGGCGCCGACGCGGTCGTCATCCGCCACGGCGCCTCCGGCGCGCCGCACCGCCTGGCCAACTGGGTGCGCGGCAGCGTCGTCAACGCCGGCGACGGCACCCACGAGCACCCCACGCAGGCGCTGCTCGACGCCTTCTCGATGCGCCGCCGTCTGGGCAGCCTCGAAGGGCGCAAGGTCACGATCGTCGGCGACGTGCTGCACAGCCGGGTCGCCCGCTCCAACGTGCTGCTGCTCGACACGCTCGGCGCCGACGTCACGCTGGTGGCGCCGCCGACGCTGCTGCCCGTCTCCGTCGGCTCCTGGCCGTGCGAGGTCTCCTACGACCTGGACGCGGTGCTGCCGAAGTCGGACGTGGTGATGATGCTGCGGGTGCAGAAGGAGCGGATGAACGCCGCCTACTTCCCCAGCGAGCGGGAGTACTCACGCCGGTACGGCCTGGACCGGGACCGGTTCGCCAAGATGCCCGAAGACGCCATCGTGATGCACCCCGGGCCGATGAACCGGGGCATGGAGATCGCCGCGGAGGTGGCCGACTCGGCGCGCTCCACGATCGTCGAGCAGGTCGCCAACGGTGTGACCATTCGCATGGCGGTGCTGTACCTGCTGCTGGGGGGAGAGAGCGCGTGATTATTCGCAATGTCAGGATTCTGGGTGGCGAGCCCGTCGACATCCGCGTCGCCGACGGGATGATCGCCGAGATCGGGCCGGGCCTGGAGGGGCCCGAGACCGTCGACGGCGGCGGCGCGATCGCGCTGCCCGGCCTCGTGGACCTGCACACCCACCTGCGCGAGCCCGGCCGCGAGGACGCCGAGACCGTGCAGACCGGCACCCAGTCGGCCGCCCGGGGCGGTTACACCGCAGTGCACGCCATGGCCAACACCTCGCCGGTCGCCGACACCGCGGGGGTCGTCGAGCAGGTGTGGCGGCTCGGGCGCGAGTTCGCGCACTGCGACGTCCACCCCGTCGGCGCCGTCACCGTCGGCCTGGAGGGCAAGCAGCTCGCCGAGCTGGGCGCGATGGCCGACTCGGCCGCCCGCGTGCGGGTCTTCTCCGACGACGGCAAGTGCGTGGACGACGCCGTGCTGATGCGCCGTGCCCTGGAGTACGTCAAGGCGTTCGACGGCGTCATCGCCCAGCACGCCCAGGAGCCCAGGCTCACCTCCGGGGCCCAGATGAACGAGGGTGTGATCTCCGGCAGGCTCGGCCTGACCGGCTGGCCCGCGGTCGCCGAAGAGGCGATCATCGCCCGCGACTGCCTCCTGGCCGCCCACGTCGGTTCCAGGCTGCACATCTGCCACGTCTCCACGGCCGGCTCGGTCGAGATCATCCGCTGGGCCAAGTCCAAGGGCTGGAACGTCACCTGCGAGGTCACCCCGCACCACCTCCTGCTCACCGACGACCTGGTCGAGGAGTCCCCGGTGGGCGCCTACAACCCGATCTACAAGGTCAACCCGCCGCTGCGCACCCGCGCGGACGTCGAGGCGCTGCGGGCCGCGCTGGCCGACGGCACGATCGACATCGTCGCCACCGACCACGCCCCCCATCCGGTCGAGGACAAGGAGACCGAGTGGTCGGCCGCGGCCATGGGCATGGTGGGCCTGGAGACGGCGCTCAGCGTGGTCCAGGAGGCCATGGTCGAGACCGGGCTGCTCGACTGGGCGGGCGTCGCCCAGCGCATGTCCGCCGTCCCGGCCCGCATCGGCCGGCTCGGCGGCCAGGGGCAGCCGCTGGAAGTGGGCGCCCCGGCCAACATCACGCTGTACGACCCGTCCGTGCGCACCGAGGTGGATCCGTCCGCATTCGCGTCGAAGAGCAGGAACACCCCGTACGAGGGGATGACGCTGCCCGGCCGGGTGGTGGCCACGTTCCTGCGCGGCAGGGCGACCGTTCTCGAAGGGAAGCTGGTTTGAACACATCGGTGCTCGTCCTGGAAGACGGCCGCGTCTTCCAGGGACGTCCGTACGGCGCCGAGGGCGAGACGTTCGGCGAGATGGTCTTCAACACCGGCATGACCGGCTACCAGGAGACCCTCACGGATCCGTCCTACCATCGGCAGATCGTCGCCATGACGGCGCCCCACATCGGCAACACCGGCGTCAACGACGAGGACCCCGAGTCCGGGCGCGTCTGGGTCGCCGGCTACGTCGTGCGCGAGCCGTCCAGGGTCGTCTCCAACTGGCGGGCCAACCGCTCGCTCGACGACTACCTCAAGGAGCAGGGCGTCGTCGGGATCGCCATCTCCGGCACCCGCGCGCTCACCCGCCATCTGCGCGAGCGCGGCGCCATGCGCGCCGGCATCTTCACCGCGCCCACCGTGCCGGTCGAGGAGCTGGTCGAGCGCGTGCGGCAGTCGCCCCGCATGGAGGGCGCCGACCTGGCCGCCGAGGTGGCCACCGACGAGCCGTACGTCGTGCCGGCGATCGGCGAGAAGAGGTTCACGGTCGCGGCCGTCGACCTCGGCATCAAGGGCATGACGCCGCACCGGATGGCCGAGCGCGGCTGCGAGGTGCACGTGCTGTCCG
This sequence comes from Nonomuraea sp. NPDC003709, assembly GCF_040610775.1. Classification (NCBI taxonomy): domain Bacteria; kingdom Bacillati; phylum Actinomycetota; class Actinomycetes; order Streptosporangiales; family Streptosporangiaceae; genus Nonomuraea; species Nonomuraea sp. NPDC003709. The sequence continues at coordinate 152,336 of NZ_JBEXMW010000002.1, forward strand.
CGACGGCCACGTACGAGCAGATCATGGCGGTCGAGCCGGACGGGGTCTTCTTCTCCAACGGGCCCGGCGACCCCGCCACGGCGGACGTGAGCGCGCTGCGGGGGGTCCTGGAGGCCAGGGTCCCGTTCTTCGGGATCTGCTTCGGCAACCAGCTCTTCGGGCGGGCCCTGGGCCTTTCCACCTACAAGCTGCGTTACGGGCACCGGGGCGTCAACCAGCCCGTCCAGGACGTGCGCACCGGCAAGGTCGAGATCTCGGCGCACAACCACGGGTTCGCCGTGCGGGCACCGCTCGACGCGCCGTTCGAGACCCCGTACGGTCAGGCCGAGGTCAGCCACGTCAACCTCAACGACCGCTGCGTGGAGGGGCTGCGCCTGCTCGACGGGCGGGCCTTCAGCGTCCAGTACCACCCGGAGGCCGCCGCGGGCCCCCACGACGCCGCCTACCTTTTCGACGAGTTCTGTGAGGTCATGAGCCGTGCCCAAGCGTGAGGACATCAGGTCCGTCCTGGTGATCGGCTCGGGGCCGATCGTGATCGGCCAGGCGTGCGAGTTCGACTACTCCGGCACCCAGGCGTGCCGCGTGCTGCGGGCCGAGGGGTTCCGCGTCGTCCTGGTCAACAGCAACCCGGCGACGATCATGACGGACCCCGAGTTCGCCGACGCCACGTACGTCGAGCCGATCACCCCCGAGTTCGTCGAGAAGATCATCGCCAAGGAGCGGCCCGACGCGCTGCTGCCGACCCTGGGCGGGCAGACCGCGCTCAACACCGCGGTCGCGCTGCACGAGTCGGGCGTGCTGGAGAAGTACGGCGTCGAGCTGATCGGCGCCGACTTCGACGCGATCCAGGCGGGGGAGAACCGCGAGCGGTTCAAGGAGATCGTCGCCAAGGTCGCCCGCGAGCGCGGGCTCAACGCCGAGTCGGCCAGGTCGGCCATCTGCCACACGATGGAGGAGTGCCTGGCCGCCGCGGGCGAGCTGGGCTACCCGGTCGTGGTCAGGCCGTCGTTCACCATGGGCGGGGCCGGCTCCGGCTTCGCCTACGACGAGACCGACCTGCGCCGCATCGGCGGCGCCGGGCTCGACGCCTCTCCGACCACCGAGGTGCTCCTGGAGGAGTCGATCCTCGGCTGGAAGGAGTACGAGCTGGAGGTCATGCGCGACAAGCACGACAACGTCGTCATCGTCTGCTCCATCGAGAACATCGACCCGATGGGCGTCCACACCGGCGACAGCGTCACCGTCGCGCCCGCGCTGACCCTGACCGACCGCGAATACCAGAACATGCGCGACGTCGCCATCGCCGTCATCCGCGAGGTCGGCGTCGACACCGGCGGCTGCAACATCCAGTTCGCGGTCGACCCGCGCACCGGCCGCATGATCGTCATCGAGATGAACCCGCGCGTGTCCCGATCGAGCGCCCTGGCCTCCAAGGCCACCGGGTTCCCGATCGCGAAGATCGCGGCCAAGCTGGCCATCGGCTACACCCTCGACGAGATCCCCAACGACATCACCAAGGAGACCCCGGCCTCCTTCGAGCCGACGCTCGACTACATCGTGGTGAAGGTGCCGAGGTTCGCGTTCGAGAAGTTCAAGGGCGCCGACCAGACGCTCACCACGCACATGAAGTCCGTGGGCGAGGCCATGGCCATCGGCCGCTCCTTCCCCGAGGCGCTGCAGAAGGCGCTGCGGTCGCTGGAGAAGAAGGAGTCCGCCTTCACCTGGGCAGGCGAGAGCGGCGACAAGGCCGAGCTGCTCGAGCGCTGCCGCACCCCGCACGACGGGCGGCTGCGCACGATGCAGCAGGCCATCAGGGCGGGCGCCACGCCCGAGGAGGTGTTCGAGGCGACCAGCGTCGACCCGTGGTTCGTCGACCAGCTCTTCCTGCTCCACGAGGAGGCCGGGGAGGTCGCCGCCGCCGCCGAGCTGACCTCCGAGGTGCTCGAGCGGGCCAAGCGGCACGGGTTCAGCGACGCGCAGATCGGCGAGATCCGCGGCATCGACGAGGCCCGGGTCCGCGACCTGCGCCACGCGCTGGGGCTGCGCCCGGTCTACAACACCGTCGACACCTGCGCCGCCGAGTTCGCCGCGAAGACGCCGTACCTCTACTCCACCTACGACGAGGAGAACGAGGTCCCCTACGGCGAGCGCGAGAAGGTCATCATCCTCGGCTCCGGGCCCAACCGCATCGGGCAGGGCATCGAGTTCGACTACGCGTGCGTGCACGCCTCGTTCGAGCTGTCCAGGGCCGGGTTCGAGACCGTCATGGTCAACTGCAACCCGGAGACCGTTTCGACCGACTACGACACCTCCGACCGGCTCTACTTCGAGCCGCTCACCCTGGAGGACGTGCTGGAGGTCGTCCACGCCGAGCAGCAGACCGGCCCGGTCGCGGGCGTGATCGTGCAGCTCGGCGGCCAGACGCCGCTGGGGCTGGCGCAGGCGCTCAAGGACGCGGGCGTGCCCGTGGTCGGCACCTCGCCGGAGTCGATCCACCTGGCCGAGGAGCGCGGCGCGTTCGGGCGGGTGCTGGCCGAGGCGGGGCTGCCCGCGCCCAAGCACGGCACCGCGCTCACCGTCGCCGAGGCCCGGGAGATCGCCGAGGAGATCGGCTACCCCGTGCTCGTCCGGCCGTCCTACGTGCTCGGCGGCGCCGGCATGGCCATCGTGTACGACGACGAGACGCTGACGACGTACATGGCGGCCCAGGAGGGCGGCCATCCGGTGCTGGTGGACAAGTTCCTGGACGAGGCCATCGAGATCGACGTCGACGCCCTCTACGACGGCTCGGAGCTCTATCTCGGCGGTGTCATGGAGCACATCGAGGAGGCCGGGATCCACTCCGGCGACTCGGCGTGCGCGCTGCCGCCCATCACGCTCGGCAGCCACGACATCAAGCGCATCCGCGCCGCCACCGAGGCCATCGCCGCCGGGGTGGGCGTGCGCGGGCTGCTGAACGTCCAGTACGCGATGTCGGCCGGCGTCCTCTACGTCCTGGAGGCCAACCCGCGGGCCAGCCGCACCGTGCCGTTCGTGTCCAAGGCCACGGCGGCGCCGCTGGCCAAGGCGGCGGCCCGGGTGATGCTCGGCGCGTCGATCGCCTCGCTGCGCGAGGAGGGCATGCTGCCCGCGACCGGCGACGGCGGGACGCTGCCGCTGGACGCCTCGATCGCGGTCAAGGAGGCGGTGCTGCCGTTCAACCGCTTCCGGGGCGTGGACATCGTGCTGGGGCCCGAGATGCGCTCCACGGGCGAGGTCATGGGCATCGACGAGTTCTTCGGGATCGCGTACGCCAAGTCCCAGGCGGGCGCCTACGGCGAGCTGCCGACCAAGGGACGCGCGTTCGTGTCGGTGGCCAACCGGGACAAGCGTGCCATGATCTTCCCTGTGAAGGCGCTCGCGGATCTCGGATTCGAGATCCTGGCCACCGAGGGGACCGCCGAGGTGCTGCGCCGCAACGGCGTCCATGCCAAGATCGTGCGCAAGCAGAGCGAGGGTCCCGGTCCCGGAGGTGAGCGCACGAGCGTGCAGGCCATTCTCGACGGCGAGGTCGACCTGATCGTCAACACGCCGTTCGGCAGCCCCGGGCAGTCGGGGCCGCGGCTCGACGGCTACGAGATCCGCACCGCCGCGGTGCTGCGCGGCATCCCGTGCATCACCACGGTCTCAGGGCTCGCCGCGGCGGCGGCGGGCATCCAGGCGATCGTGCGCGGCGATGTCGGCGTACGGTCGCTCCAGGAGCACGCACAGGCACTCCGGGGCTGACCCCGCACGGGAGGTGAAGACGACTGGCCGGCACTCCGGTGCAGGTGACGGGCACGGTGCTGACCACGCGCCGGGTCGACGCCTACCATGCGCTGACGGTGGTGGCGCCCGGCATAGCCGAGCGCTACCGCCCCGGTCACTTCGTCTCTGTCGCGGTCGGCGGGGGCCAGACGTCGATGGTGACGCGCCGCGCGCTGTCCATCCATGACGTCAAGTCCGACTACGGCGGCACGGTCGAGCTGGTCTTCACCGCCCGTGGCCCCGGCACGGCCTGGCTGGCCGAGCGGCGCGCCCGCGACACGCTCGACCTGGTCGGGCCGCTCGGCCGGCCCTTTCCGCTGCCGCGCGACCCGGTGCACTGCGTGCTGGTCGGCGCCGAGTACGGCTCCGCGTTGCTGTTCCCGCTGGCCGACGCGCTGTTGGCGCGGGGCTGCCGGGTCGACTTCGTGCTGGGCGGGGCCGGGGCCGAGCGGGTGTTCGGTGCCATGCGGGCCCGCCGCATCGCCGAGACCACCACGCTGACCACCGAGGACGGCTCGCTCGGGCTTCGCGGCAAGGTCACCGACGCGCTACCCTCGGTGATCGCCGACACGCGGGCCGACGCGGTCTACGCCTGCGCTCCGATGGAGACGCTGCGGGCCGTGACGGCGGTGTCGATGGAGTTCGACATCCCGGTGCAGGTGGCCGTCGAGGAGTCGATGGCCTGCGGCATCGGGGTGTGCATGACGTGCGTGCTGCCCGTCATCGGGGATGACGGGGTGACCAGGATGGTGCGGGCATGCGCGGAAGGACCGGTGTTCCGGGGGGAGCGGGTGCGCTTCGAGGACGTGGGAACGATCCCGTTCGACGCGCTCGGCGCCCCCGGAGGCGGTGCACGACATGTCAGTTGATATGCGGACATTTCTGGCGCATGTGGAGCTCGCGAACCCGATCACCACGGCCGCCGGATGCGCCGCGTCCGGGCGGGAGCTGGCCCAGTTCTTCGACCTGCACCGGCTCGGGGCGCTGACCACCCGCTCGATCACCATGGCCCCGCGCGCCGGGCGGCCCACGCCGCGCATGGCCGAGACGCCCTCGGGCATGCTCAACGCGGTCGGCCTGCAGGGGCCGGGCATCGACGCGTTCCTGGAGCGCGAGCTGCCCTGGCTCGCGCAGCGGGGCATCAAGACCATCGTCTCGATCGGCGGCGGCACCGTCGCCGAATACTCCGAGCTGGCCCGCAGGCTCGCCGACGCGCCCGGGGTCACCGCTCTCGAGGTCAATCTCTCCTGCCCGAACATGGAGGACCGCGGCCGCGTCTTCGCCCGCGAGGGCAGCGCCGCGGCCGAGGTGATCGCCTCGGTCCGCTCGATCATGCGCTACGACGTGCCGGTCGTGGCCAAGCTGGCCCCCGACGTCGCCGACATCGTGTCGGTCGCGCGGGCCTGCGTGGACGCGGGGGCCGACGCGCTGTCCATGATCAACAACCCGCTGGGCATGGCCATCGACACCGAGGCGCTGCGGCCCTCGCTCGCCGCCGTGACCGGAGGGCTGTCGGGGCCCGCGATCCTGCCGCTCGCCGTACGGTGCGTGTGGCAGGTCCACGCCGCCCTGCCCGGGGTGCCCCTCATCGGCATCGGTGGCGTGATGAGCGGCAGGGACGCCTTCCAGCTGGTCCTGGCGGGCGCCTGTGTGGTCGGAGTGGGCACGGCGCTGTTCCACGACCCCTACGCCTGCCTGCGCATCGAACGCGAGCTTGAGGACCTTCTGAGGGCCCGCGGTTTCCAGCGCCTGGCCGACGCCGTCGGCCTCGCCCACCGCCCGCCGGGGAGCGCCCCCCGCCACCTGCTCGTCGACTCCGAAGAGAGCACATCATGATCATCAGCTGCCGTATCGAGGAGAGTTCGTCTTGAGTCCCGCCCCGCTCCTGACTCCCGCGCCCATCGCCGTCGCCCTGGACGCCCCGGACCTGGAGACCGCCGCCCAGTGGGCGGCCCTGGTGACGCCGCACGTCAGCACGGTCAAGGTGGGCCTGGAGCTCTACCTCCGCTACGGCCCCGACGTGATCGCCTCGGTGCGGGGAGCCAGCGGCGTGCAGGTGTTCCTCGACCTCAAGCTCCACGACATCCCCAACACCGTCGCCGGCGCCTCCCGCGCCGTCTCCCGGCTGCGCCCGGCCATCCTCACCGTGCACGCCGCCGGGGGCCCCGCCATGATCCGCGCCGCCGTGGAGGCCGCCGACCCGCAGACCCAGATCGCCGCGGTGACGATCCTCACCTCGCTGTCGGAGGCCGACCTGGCGCGCATCGGGCTCGAGGGGCCCGCCGACGACGCCGTGCGCCGCCTGGCCGCCCTGTCGGTGGAGTCGGGCGCCAAGGGGCTGGTGTGCTCGCCCAACGAGGTGTCCGCGGTGCGGGCGGAGGTGGGGGAGGGGATCACGCTCATCACGCCGGGGGTGCGGCCCGCGGGGGCCGACACGCAGGACCAGGCGCGGGTCGCCACGCCCGAACAGGCCCTCGCCGACGGCGCCGACCTCCTCGTCATCGGCCGCCCCATCACCGCCTCCCCCGACCCGGGCGCAGCCGCCGCCGCCATAGCCTCTTCTCTCCGCCGCGCCTCTTAACCCACTTCTGCGGCTGCGCGCCGTTCAAGCCCATCTTTTACGGCTGCGCACGGTGGGCCGCGCGCCGATCTTCAAGCCCATCCTTTACGGCTGCGCATGGTGGGCCGCACGCGCCGACGCCCGTGGCCGTCTGTCATGGCCGGTCGTGAAGGCTCACGGGCCGGTCGCCGTGACGACGCGCACTCTTGACCGGCTCCGTGGCGAATCGCCGGCCCATCGCGCCCGCACCCTCAGCTAGCCGGCCCCCTCAGCCGGCCGACGCCTGCCGTTCCGCCCGCCTGAGCGATCGCCCCGATCGGGTGGGCGACCGGTCCCTTAGCCCAGCCTCTCAGCTTGGCCCAGCCCGGCCTCTCCGCCCCGGCCGGTAGTCGATCGCCCGCCAGCATCCCAGCCCCGCCTGGGGGCCGATCGCCCTTCAGGCTCGCCGTCACGGTGCTCGACGTGGCGCGGCCGGGTGCGCGACGCGGGTGATCGCGTGGCGCGGTGGGTGGGTGATCCGCGGGCTCGGATCCGGGTGGTGGGTCCCTTGGCGCGGGGTGCCGTCCGTGGGGTGGGCGGCGGGGATTGTGGATCATGCCGTGCCGGGGCGCCTGGCAAGATCGTAATGCATCCGCGGGGCCTGCGCACGCGATCTTCGGAATGGGTTTCGGCCCTGGTCTGGGCGGGATTTCGGACATCGGTGGGTGGCTGGAATGCGATCATCGTTGCGTTTCGCGACACCGTCGCGGGCCGACGCGCGAACCGGGAAGTGAGGGCGATTTGATCAGCACAATGTGATTTTACGATCACGCAGAGTGATGAAGTGGATTTTGTGAGGAGAGAAACGGCGCTTGACGTTGCTTAGGGGGCGATGACCAGCTAGTTTCCCTTCCCGTCCGAGTACATCGACAGAAATTCGAGGTGACCCGGCGTGGCTCTTCCTCCACTGACCCCTGAGCAGCGCGCCGCAGCCCTGGAGAAGGCTGCCAAGGCCCGTAAAGAGCGTGCCGAGGTCAAGAACCGGCTCAAGCATGGCGCGGTTTCTCTGGCTGAGGTGCTCAAGGATGGGCAGACCGACGACGTCATCGGCAAGATGAAGGTGTCGGCTCTGTTGGAATCGCTCCCTGGCGTCGGCAAGGTCCGCGCCAAGCAGCTCATGGAGCGGCTTGCCATCGCCGAGTCCCGCCGCGTGCGGGGTCTCGGCGCGAACCAGAGGGCCTCCCTCGAGCGCGAGTTCGGTGGCAACGAGAGCTAATCTCTGTTCCACAAGAAAGCGCAGGTTCAACGGGGGGTAGGAAAGTGACCGACAGGTCCTGGTCCGGCGAAGTCAGTGCCTACGAGGCATTCGGGCCCGGCGCGGAGGTCGGATTCTTGCCCTTGAGCGAACGGCGGCTGACGGTCCTTTCAGGGCCGTCGGGCGTCGGAAAGTCCACGGTCGTCGCCGAGCTCCGGCGGGCACACCCAGCGGTGTGGCTGTCGGTCTCGGTGACCACCAGGAGGCCCCGTCCCGGTGAGGTGAACGGGGTCCACTACTACTTCGTCGACGGCGAGGAGTTCGACCGGCTGGTGACGGCCGGGGAGCTGCTCGAGTGGGCGGAGTTCGCGGGAAACCGCTACGGCACGCCGCGCGAGCCGGTGCTGAAGAAGCTCGCCGACGGGGTCCCCACCCTGCTCGAGATCGACCTCGAAGGCGCCAGGCAGGTGCGCAGGAGCATGCCCGAGGCCCTGCTGGTGTTCCTGGCCCCGCCCACCTGGGAGGAGCTGGAGAAGCGGCTGCGTGGCCGTGGCACCGAGCCCGAGGACGTCATCGCGCGCCGCCTGGAGGCGGGGCGGGTCGAGATGGCCGCGGAGCAGGAGTTCGACTTGACACTCGTGAACACAAGCGTCCAAGACGTGTGCCGCCGGCTGATAGCCTTGATGACTGACCCTCAGGGGGTCACGACAACCACCAACCGAGAGGTCTGACAATCGTGGCAGGCACCACCCCGGCCGCGGAGGGCATCACCAACCCGCCGATCGACGCGCTGCTCGACATCGTCGACAGCAAATACTCCCTGGTGATCATGGGCGCCAAGCGCGCCCGCCAGATCAACGCTTACTACTCCCAGCTCGGCGAGGGCCTGCTGGAGTACGTCGGCCCGCTGGTCGAGACGCACGCGCAGGAAAAGCCGCTGTCCATCGCGCTGCGCGAGGTCTCCGAGGGCCTGCTCAACGCCGAGCCCATCGAAGGCGCGGTCTGACTCCTTCGATGAAGGTCGTCCTGGGCGTCAGCGGCGGCATCGCCGCGTACAAGGCGTGCGAGCTGCTGCGCCTGTTCACCGAGTCGGGGCACGAGGTGCGGGTCGTGCCGACCCGCGAGGCGCTGAAGTTCGTGGGCGCGCCCACCTGGGCCGCCCTGTCCGGCAACCCCGTGTCCGCCGAGGTCTGGGACGACGTTCACGAGGTGCCCCACGTGCGGATCGGCAAGCAGGCCGATCTCGTCGTGGTGGCGCCCGCGACCGCCGACGTGCTCGCCAGGGCGGCCCACGGGCTGGCCGGCGACCTGCTCACCAACACGCTGCTGACGGCCACCTGTCCGGTCGTGTTCGCGCCCGCGATGCACACCGAGATGTGGCAGCACCCCGCCACCCGCGCCAACGTCGAGACGCTGCGCGAGCGGGGCGCCGTCGTGATCGACCCCGCCGTCGGGCGCCTCACCGGCGCCGACACCGGCCCCGGGCGCCTGCCCGACCCCGCGGAGATCTTCGAGGTCTGCCTGCGGGTGCTGCGCGGCCGGCCCCGCGACCTGGCCGGGCGCAAGGTCGTCGTCTCCGCCGGAGGCACGCGGGAGGCGATCGACCCGGTCCGCTACCTCGGCAACCGCTCCTCGGGGCGGCAGGGCTACGCGCTGGCGCGCACGGCCGTCGCCCGGGGGGCCGAGGTGACGCTGGTGGCGGCCAATGTCACGCTGCCCGACCCCGCCGGGGCCAAGGTCGTACGGGTGGAGTCGGCGTCCGAGCTGCGCGATGCGGTGCTCGCCGCCGCGGCCGACGCCGACGCGGTGGTCATGGCCGCCGCGGTGGCCGACTTCCGGCCCGCCACGCGGCACGAGGCGAAGATCAAGAAGACGGACGGCGAGCCGGAGCCGATCTTCCTGGCCAAGAATCCCGACATCCTCGCCGAGCTCGGCACCCTCCGCCGCGAGGCCCGCGCCGCGCACACGCGCCCCGCAGCCGCGGCCCAGCCCCTCCCGGCCGCCGCGGATCCGGATCCTGTCGTCGCCGGGCTTGAGCCGGGTGGTGTCGTGCCGCGCCGGGAGCGTGGGGCCTACCCCGAGGTGATCGTCGGGTTCGCCGCCGAGACGCACGACGTGCTCGCCAACGGTCAGGCCAAACTCGCCCGCAAGGGGTGCGACCTGCTGGTCGTCAACCAGGTGGGGGAGGGGCTGGCGTTCGGCACGCCCGACAACGCGGCCACCGTGCTGGTGGCGGGCGGCGACCCGGTCGAGGTGCCGTTCGGGCCCAAGGAGGCCCTCGCCGACGTCGTGTGGGACCTCGTGGCGGCCCGCCTTCCCTAGCGTGGCCCCGCCCCTTCCGGGATGTGCGTATCCGGTGCTCGTACCCGGCGTTGGACCGTTCGAATCGTGCAAGAGCGATTACCCGATCACCTATTGCTCCACCCCTATCGCCTGCGGATACTTGGGGCGAAGGGGGATGGAATGCCGGTGGGTTCTGCTGTCAGAGACCGTTGTAGAACATTGCTCGGCGACCAGGGGGAGATCCGCTACGTCTTTCCGGCGGTGTCGGCGGGACCGGGCGGGACGGGGAATTTCCTGATCGTGGTCACCGCTTCCTCGATATCGGTGCTGGCCACCAGGACGCTCAGGAGCGATCGGCCGGTCGCGGTGTTCGCGGAGTTCCCGCGACACACCAGGCTCGGCCCCATCCTGCCTGGACCGGTCATCGAGCTGGACTCCATGGTGTTCGAGTTCGATGAGGAGTACGCCGCGGTGGTGGCGGCCGCCGACGCGGAGATCTTCGCGCCGGAGACCCTGCCGCCCGACCCCCTGCCCGAGCTGTGACGGAAACGGGAGCGTGGACGGTTTCGCGCCCTGGCGCCGGGTGGGGCTAGACTTCGGCGAGGCCCAGGTATGCCCATGCGTCCCGGGCCTTAAATCCGTCAGCAGCCGCTGCATGAGGAGCCACTGAGTTGTCACGTCGCCTGTTCACCTCCGAGTCGGTCACCGAAGGCCACCCGGACAAGATCGCTGACCAGATCAGTGACGCGATTCTCGACGCCATGCTCAAGGACGACCCCAAGAGCCGGGTCGCGGTCGAGACGCTGATCACTACCGGCCAGGTCCATGTCGCAGGCGAGGTCACCACCGAGACCTACATCGACATCCCGGCCCTCATCCGGGAGAAGATCCTCGAGATCGGCTACGACGCCTCCCACAAGGGCTTCGACGGCGCTTCGTGCGGTGTGTCGGTGTCCATCGGCGCCCAGTCCCCCGACATCGCCCAGGGCGTCAACGACGCCTACGAGAGCCGGGTCGACCAGGCCGAGGACGAGCTGGACCGCCAGGGCGCGGGCGACCAGGGCCTCATGTTCGGCTATGCCTGCCGCGAGACCCCCGAGCTCATGCCGCTGCCGATCACCCTGGCCCACCGGCTGGCGCAGCGGCTGTCGGAGGTGCGCAAGAGCGGCACGGTGCCCTACCTCCGTCCCGACGGCAAGACGCAGGTGACGATCGAGTACGACGGCGACACGCCCGTCCGCCTCGACACCGTGGTGGTCTCCACGCAGCACGCGGCGGAGATCGACCTCAAGGAGATGCTGACGCCGGACATCAAGGAGCACGTGGTCGACCCCGTGCTGGCCGGCCTCGACCTCGACACCGAGGGCTACCGCCTGCTGGTCAACCCGACCGGTCGCTTCGAGATCGGCGGCCCCATGGGCGACGCCGGCCTGACCGGCCGCAAGATCATCATCGACACCTACGGCGGCATGGCCCGCCACGGTGGCGGCGCCTTCTCCGGCAAGGACCCGTCCAAGGTCGACCGCTCGGCGGCTTACGCCATGCGCTGGGTGGCCAAGAACGTCGTCGCCGCCGGCCTGGCCGACCGGTGCGAGGTCCAGGTCGCGTACGCGATCGGCAAGGCGCAGCCGGTGGGTCTGTTCGTGGAGTGCTTCGGCACCGAGAAGCTACCGGTCGAGAAGATCCAGGATGCCGTCCTCCAGGTCTTCGACCTGCGCCCGGCCGCCATCATCCGCGACCTCGACCTGCTGCGCCCGATCTACTCGGAGACCGCCGCCTACGGCCACTTCGGCCGTGAGGGCTTCTCCTGGGAGTCCACGGACCGCGCCGAGGCCCTGCGCACCGCCGCCGGCCTCTGACCCACGCCGTCCGAGCTCCAGGGGCGCCGCCTTGGTGTGCGGCGCCCCTGGGCGTGTCAGGCGCGCCCCGGAGCCGGCGCGGCTCCGGAAGGCGGCCCTCGCGGCCTTGAGGTCCGGGGACGCGCGGCGTGCTCGGCGACCGGCCCACCTGGGTTGACGCGGCCTTCCTGCGTGCCCGTCACCGCTGGGGGCAAGTGGCCCCGGCAACCGTTCCGCTCTCGCTCGGTCACGGCGAACGGTCTGGTAGACGTTATGCGTGACCGACTCCGACGACGCCCTTCTGCCGCTCGACGCCGTGCGGCCCCCAGCGTCGTCGAAGGACACCAAAGGGGCCCCCGCGCCCGCCCCTGAGCGCCCCGTGGCGAGGGTCGTGGTGGACAGCCCGCTGCCGCACCTCGACCGCCCCTTCGACTACCTGGTGCCCGACTCCATGCATGAGACGGCCGGGCCGGGCGTGCGGGTGCGGGTGCGGTTCGCGGGCAAGCTGGTCGACGGGTTCCTGCTGGAACGGGCGGACGAGAGCGACCACGATGGCAGGCTCATGCCGCTCGAACGCGTGGTGTCCCCCGAACGCGTGCTCACCCCCGAGATCGCCGGGCTGGCCAGGGCGGTCGCCGACCGGTACGCGGGCACCCTGACCGACGTGCTTCGCCTGGCCGTCCCGCCCCGCCACGCCAAGGCCGAGTCGGAGGAGCCCGCCAAGCAGGACCTGCCGCCCGCGGAGCCGTCCCAGACCGAAAGCGCATGGAACGCGTACCCGACCGGCCCCTCCTTCCTCGGCGCGCTGCGCGACGGGCGCGCGCCCCGCGCCGTGTGGTCCGCCCTGCCGGGCGCCAGGGGATGGGCGGGGGCGACGGCCGAGGCCGTGCGGGCGACGCTGGACGGTGGCAGGGGAGCGGTCGTCGTGGTGCCCGACGGGAAGGACGTGGCGCTGGCCGACGGCGAGTTCACCCGGGTGCTGGGGCCGGGCAGGCACGTGGCGCTCACCGCCGACCTCGGCCCGGCCGAGCGCTACCGCCGGTGGCTGAAGCTGCTGAGAGGCCAGGTGCGGGCCGTCGTCGGCACCAGGGCCGCGATGTTCGCCCCCGTCGCCGATCTCGGCCTGGTGGCCATCTGGGACGACGGTGACGACCTTCACGCCGAGCGCCTGGCGCCGTATCCGCACGCCCGCGAGGTTCTCGGCCTGCGCGCCCACAGGACCGGCGCCGCGATGCTCATCGGCGGATACGCGCGCACCGCCGAGGCCACCCAGCTCGTCGCCTCCGGCTGGGCCAGGCCGATCGTGGCCGCCCGCACGATGATCAGGGGCCTGGGCCCCCGGGTGCGCCCCGCGGGCGAGGACGCCGAGCTGGCCAAGGACCAGGCGGCCCGCCAGGCCAGGCTGCCCAGCCTCGCCTGGCGGGCCCTGCGCCACGGCCTGGACAGCGGGCCCGTGCTGGTACAGGTGCCCAGGCGCGGCTATCTGCCCGCCCTGGCCTGCCGGCACTGCCGTACTCCCGCCCGTTGCGCCCTGCCCCCCACACGGCCCCCCACGCGGAGGACGGCGGTGCCGCCGGACCCGCACGCCGGCACGGCCTTCCCGATGCCGGAGGCCCCGGCGGAGGCCGGTCACCTGTGCCACGGGCCGCTCGCCCTCCGAGGCGGCCACGCGGCCCCCTACTGCCGCTGGTGCGGCCGGGTGGACGCCGACTGGCGCTGCTCGTCCTGCGGCAGCCCCAGGCTCCGCGCCGTGGTCACCGGCGCCCGGCGCACCGCGGAGGAGCTCGGCAGGGCCTTCCCCTCCGTGCCGGTGCGCACGTCGGGCCGCGACGGCGTCCTGGCCACCGTCCCCGCCACCCGTGCGCTGGTCGTCGCCACGCCGGGCGCGGAGCCCGTGGCGGAGGGCGGCTACGCGGCGGCCGTGCTGCTCGACGGCTGGGCGCTCCTGGGCAGGGCCGATCTGAGGGCGGGCGAGGAGGCGGTGCGCAGGTGGATGAACGCCGCCGCCCTGCTCCGCCCCGCCGCCGAGCTGGTGGTGCTCGGCGACGCCGCGCTGCCCGCCGTTCAGGCCCTGCTGAGGTGGGACCCCGTCACCCACGCCGAGCGCGAGCTGGGCGACCGCGCCGAGCTGGGCTTCCCGCCGGCGGTGCGGATGGCCACGCTCACCGGCGTGGCGAGCGCGGTCAGGCAGATGCTCGACGAGGTACGCCTGCCGCCCGACGCCGAGGTGCTCGGCCCCGTCCCCGTGGACGAGGCCGGCCAGGAACGCGCCATGATCCGGGTACGGAGGTCCGGTGGGGCGGCCCTGGCAGCCGCGCTCAAAGGGGCCAGTGGGGTGCGTGCGGCGCGTAAGACGCCCGATGTCGTGAAGGTGAGTGTCGACCCGCTCGACCTGATTTAGACCATTTCCCCGATTCGCTCATCTGAAGGCCAGCCGTTAGCGTGCCCATGTGTCGATCGAATGGGTGAACCAGGCCATCGACGACCTGCGCGCTTGGGGACACGCGCGGGAAGTCGAGGTGGACGCGGACGAGGTCCGCCTGCTCTGCGACTACGCCAGCGACTATCTCAACGTCAACGAACTGGGCGACTTCAGCCCGGAGACCTTCGACGAGCTGCTGCTGTCCATCTACCCGCGCAAGGTCATCGCCCCGCCGGAGAGCGCTCCGGAGACCGTCGCCGCCGCCCGCACCTTCGTCGACTACCTCAGCGAGGCGGGCGCGGTCCCCGAGCCGACGGCGGTGCTCATGCGCGACAGGCTCGACGACATCGCGCCGCGCATGCCCGAGGCCCTCGCCGACCCCGCGAACTTCGGCATGGCCAAGAGCCTCTTCAGCTCCATCGGCCCCGAGTCGCTCGAGCAGGCGGTCGCCATCCCCTCCGGCGAGGTGCCCGACCTGGGCGAGGCGCCCTGCGACTGTCCCGGGTGCACCCCGCTGCCCGCGGCCCGGCTGGCCGCGCGGGAGGACCTCGTCGCGGCGCTGGAGAGCGTGCCCCTGCTGGCCGAGGACCCGCTGCCCGACACCGGCGACCCGCTGGAGACCTGGGCGGCGCGCGTCGCCGACCTGGTCGAGCGGCACGAGGGCCATTACGACCTGTTCGACATGCTCTACCGGCTTCAGATGCGGGTGCCCGTCACCGTGATCGGCGACTACCTCGACGAGATCGCCGAGGACGGCGAGGCCGACCTGGCCGGCACGCTCGACCGGCTGTCGTGGTGCGGCATGATCCAGGTCACGGACGACACCGCGGAGCTCACCCCGCTGGCCGTCTGGGGGCTGCGCGAGCACTACCTGTCGCTCGACCTCGACGCGCCCGAGGCCCCCGACCTGGCCGAGGCCGACGCGCTCGGGCTCATCGAAGGGCTGCTCGACGGCGTGCCCGCCGAGCTCGCCGAGCAGGACATCAACCGCTGGCTGAGCGGCCGGGCCTCCGGCGAGGCCGCCGCCGAGCTGCTGGCCGCCGCCTCCGGCGCGCCCGCCGTGGCCCGCGGCATCGCGATCACCATCGTCGACCGGCTGGGCGCCGAGGCCGAGAGCCAGGTCCGCGACCACCTCGACGACCAGGAGCTGCGCCCGCACGCCATCCACTGGCTGGCCGCCAGAGGGCTGCCCGCGCCCCAGCTCACCCAGGAGGAGCTGCTCTGGGTCAGCGTCGACATGCTGGCGCTCGCGATGCCCGCGGCCGAGGAGGATCCCGAGATCTTCGCCGAGAACATGGCCGCCTCGGGCCCGCCCGCCCATATGATCGAGGAGATGTGGCGGGTCGACCACCCCGACGTCGTCGAGGTCCTGGAGCTGCTGGGACGCTCCATCCCCGACGGCACGGTCGCGAAGGCGGCACGCAAGGCGGCCTTCAAAGCCCGGTCCCGCGCCATCCGTTGAGTACGCCCATGTGACTCCTGTGCAGTAAGTTTCGTGGGTGGCAAACAACGTCTTCGACCTCGCCGAGCTGCGCAAGCTGATCGATGAGCAGGCCGCCGTGCCCCCACGGCCTCCTGAGGAGACTCCCGTGGAGCACGAAGCGCTGACGTTCCCGCCGGTCCTGCTCGCGCCCGACGCCGAGCTGGCCGCGGCGGTGCCCGGGGTGCCGATCGTCGCCGACGCCATCAGGCTCACCACGTGGACGGGCAGCCGCCAGGTCACCCCGCAGGGGCACCTGAGCGAGTCGGACGCCGAGGCGGCCGCCCAGGAGCTCGGCCTGCCCGCCGCCCGGCTGCGCCTGATCTGGATCGTCGCCGTCAACACCGGGCTGCTGCAGATCCTCGGCGGCCGCGTTTCGCGAGGGCCGCTGTCGATGCAGCTCACGGTGGAGGCCATCCTGGAGTTCTGGGACGGCGTGGTCATGGACGTGCTCGACCGCGCCGACGAGGGCCTGACGGGCTCCGCCGTGGTCGACGGCCACCTGGCCGAGATGCTCGCCACGATCTACTCCGTGCGCTCCGGCGTGGCGACCGCCAACCTCGCCAGGGGCATCCTCCAGTCCCACGAGGTCGCCTGCGCGCCCGGCCCGGTCGAGATGCGCCGGCTGGCCGCGGCGCTGCCCGCCGAGCTGCTGGAGGCGCTGTCGCTGCTGACGTACTGCGGGCTCGTCGAGCAGACCGCGGCCGGCCGCACCGCGCTCACCCCGCTCGGCGTCTGGGCCATCCGCCGCGACCTGCTGCGCGAGGGCCACGACGCGCCGACGGCGGCCGAGGTGGAGGTGTTCGCCGACCTGTCGGCGGCCGAGCTGGTGGCGGAGCTGGTCAAGGGTTCGGCCACGCAGAGCGCCGTCGCCGGGTGGCTGGAGCGCCGCGAGCCGGAGGCCGCGGCCCGCGACCTGATCGAGATCGCCGCGTCCGGCACCGCCGGGCAGCGCGGCGCGGTCGGCGCCATCCTCGAGGAGCTGGGGCCGGAGGCCGAGGGGCCCGTCAGGCAGGCGCTCGGAAATCCGCTGATGCGCCGCTACGCCGCCTCCTGGCTGCACATCCGCGACCTCGAGGCGCCCACGCTCAGCCCCGAGGACCACACCTGGATCGCGGTCGACTCCCTGGCCGCCCTCATGCACCTGTCGGGCCCGGCCGCGGGCCGGCTCGACACGCCCGAGCCGGGTGAGGACCTGATCAAGCTGGTCGGCGAGATGACCGCGGTGGACCACCCCGACACGATCGCCGTGCTCGACATGCTGGCCTCCGCCCACGACGACCAGGCCGTGGTCAAGGCGGCGCGCAAGGCGGCGATGAAGGCGCGCTCCCTGGAGAGCACTAAACTGGGTTGATCCACAGACGAGAAACGGAGTAACCCCCTTGGCGATCCAGTCGATCCGGCTGTTCGGAGACCCGGTGCTGCGCACCCCGGCGGCCCCGGTCGTCGACTTCGACAAGGAGCTCCGCAAGCTGGTCAAAGACCTCACCGACACGATGATGGACGCGCCGGGCGCCGGCCTGGCGGCCCCGCAGATCGGGGTCGGGCTGCGGGTGTTCACCTACTACGTGGACGAGCAGCTCGGCCACGTGATCAACCCCGACCTCGACCTGTCCTCGGAGCTGGACGAGGAGGGCGAGGAGGGCTGCCTGTCCTTCCCCGGCCTGTCCTACCCGACGCCGCGCGCCATCCGCGCCGTCGCCAAGGGCTTCAACATGCACGGCGAGCCCGTCACGCTGGAGGGCACCGACCTGATGGCCCGCTGCTTCCAGCACGAGACCGACCACCTCGACGGCATCCTGTTCATCGACCGCATGGACCCCAAGCAGCGCAAGCTGGCCATGAAGGCCGTGCGCGAGGCCGAGTGGAGCGGCCTGTCCGCCCCTGTGATCAAGGTCTCGCCGCACGCCACCGGCGGAAGGGCGCTCTGAGAGCATGCGTCTCGTCTTCGCGGGCACGCCGGAGACGGCGCTGCCGTCGCTGCGCGCCCTGATCGACTCGCCGCGCCACGAAGTCGTCGCGGTCGTCACCCGCCCCGACGCCCAGTCCGGGCGCGGGCGCAAGGTCCATCCCTCGCCGGTGGCCGAGCTCGCGGAAGAGGCGGGCATCGAGGTGCTCCGCCCGGCCAAGGTCGGCGACCCGGAGTTCCTCGACCGGCTGCGCGCGCTGGAGCCCGACTGCTGCCCGGTGGTCGCGTACGGGGCCCTGCTGCCGCAGTCGGCGCTGGACATCCCTCGCCAAGGGTGGATCAACCTGCACTTCTCGATCCTGCCCGCCTGGCGCGGGGCCGCCCCCGTGCAGCACTCGATCCTGCACGGCGACGAGATCGGCGGGGCCACGACGTTCCAGATCGTCAAGGAGTTGGACGCCGGGCCCGTCTACGGCGTGGTGACCGAGGAGATCCGCCCGGACGACACCAGCGGGTCGCTGCTGGAGCGGCTGTCGGTGTCGGGGGCGGGGCTGCTGGCCGCCACCCTCGACGGCGTCGAGGACGGCAGCCTGGAGGCCCGGCCGCAGCCCGCCGAAGGCGTGACCGTCGCCCCCAAGATCACTGTGGTCGACGCCCGGATCGACTGGACCAAGCCCGCCATGCACGTCGATCGCCGGATCCGGGCCTGCAGCCCGGCGCCCGGGGCGTGGAGCGAGTTCCGGGGGCAGCGGGTGAAGCTGGGGCCCGTGCGGATGGTGCCCGGCGAGCGGCTGCCCGAGGGCGAGATCGCCGCCTCCAAGGCGAGGGTGCTGGTCGGGACGGCCACCGACGCGGTGGAGCTGGGTGAGGTGCAGCCGCAGGGCAAGCGGCTCATGGGGGCCGTGGAGTGGGCCCGCGGGGTTCGCCCGGAGAGTAAAGAGATCTTCAAGTGATCCGGCGGGCCGGCGCACGAGGCGTGAGGGAAGTCTGAGGGGATGAGGACGAGGGGGGACCAGGGCGCCGGAGGCAGGGGCGGCGGGACGCGCAGGCCGCCGAGGCCGACGCGCGACCACGCCCGCAATGCGGCCTTCGACGTCGTACGCGCGGTCGACGAGCGCGACGCGTACGCCAACCTGCTGCTGCCACGGCTCCTGCGCGATCGTGGCATCAGGGGGCGCGACGCGGCGCTGGCGACCGAGCTCGCCTACGGGACGCTGCGCGGGCTCGGCACCTACGACGCCGTCATCGAGATGTGCAGCGACCGCGTGCCCGACCCGGACGTGCGCGACGCGCTGCGGCTGGGCGCGCACCAGCTGCTGCGCATGCGCGTCCCGCCGCACGCGGCCGTCGGCACCACCGTCGATCTCGTACGCCTGCGCATCGGCGCCGGGGCGGCCAAGTTCGTCAACGCGGTGCTCCGCAAGATCGGCTCCAGGACGATCGAAGAGTGGGTGCCCATCGTCGCGCCCGACCCGGCCGACGACCCGGTCGGCCATCTGGCGATCGCCTACGGCCACCCCCGCTGGATCGTCTCCGCCTTCCGCGACGCGCTCGGCGGGCCCGACGAGATGCCTGACCTGCTCGACGCCGACAACGCCCGCCCCCTGGTGACGCTGGTGGCGCGGCCGGGGCGCAGCTCGGTGGAGGAGCTCGAGGCCGTGGGCGCCCTCCCCGCCCGTTATTCGCCGTACGCGGCCTATCTGCGCGAGGGCGATCCCGGCCAGATCGAGGCCGTGGCGGAGACCCGCGCCGCCGTCCAGGACGAGGCCAGCCAGCTGGTGGCGCTCGCCCTGACCCGCGTCCCCCTGGAGGGGGACGGCGACGAGCTGTGGCTCGACATGTGCGCGGGTCCCGGCGGCAAGGCGGGCCTGCTCGACGCCATCGCCACCCATGGGGACCTCGCGGGGCTGAGCAAGGAGGCCAGGGACCGCGCCCACGCCCCGGCCGCCGGCACCGGCCCGACGGCCTTCCCCGGGGGCGCCCGGCTGGTGGCGGCCGACCTGCAGCAGCACCGGGCGCGGCTGGTCTGGCAGACGACCAGGGACGCGACCGTGCTCACGGCGGACGGCACCGAGCCCGCGTGGCGGCCAGGGGTGTTCGACCGCGTGATGCTCGACGCCCCCTGCACCGGTCTGGGAGCGCTGCGGCGGCGGCCGGAGGCGCGCTGGCGGCGGGATCCGCACGGGATCGCCGAGCTGGGCAAGCTGCAGCGGCGGCTGCTCGGCACCGCGCTGGACGCCGTACGCCCCGGCGGTGTCGTGGCGTACGTCACGTGCTCCCCGCATCTGGCCGAGACCCGGGTCGTGGTCGGAGACGTGGTGGCGCGCCGGGACGACGTCGAACAGCTCGACGCCCGCGCCTACCTGCCCGAGGCCGACGACCTGGGCGACGGCCCGCACGTCCAGTTCTGGCCGCACCGGCACGGCACCGACGCCATGTTCCTGGCCCTGCTCCGCAAGCGGCCCCAGGCGTGATCCGATCGGCCCGCCGGACTGATGGGAGCAGGGCGCGGGCCGTTCACTAGACTTACCGAATCATGGCCGTACAGATCTCGCCCAGCATCCTCGCCGCCGACTTCGCCAGGCTCGCCGACGAGGCCGCCGCCGTGCCCAATGCCGACTGGCTGCACGTCGACGTCATGGACTACCACTTCGTGCCCAACCTCACCATCGGGTTGCCCGTGGTCGAGGCGTTGCGCAAGGCGACCCCGACGCCGCTCGACTGCCATCTCATGATCGACGACCCCGACCGCTGGGCGCCGCAGTACGCGGAGGCGGGGGCGGGCAGCGTGACCATCCACGCCGAGGCGGCCAAGGGGCCGATCAGGACGCTGCGCGAGATCCGCTCGCTCGGCGCCAGGGCCGGTCTCGCGCTCAACCCGGCCACGCCCGTCGAGCCGTACGAAGACCTGCTGGCCGAGGTCGACATGCTGCTGCTGATGACCGTGGAGCCGGGGTTCGGCGGGCAGAAGTTCCTCGACGGGGTGCTGTCCAAGGTCCGGCGGGCGCGGCAGCTGATCGAGCGGCACGGCGGGCGGGTCTGGCTGCAGGTCGACGGGGGAGTCGACGCGGGCACGATCGAGCGGTGCGCGGATGCGGGCGCCGACGTGTTCGTGGCGGGCAGCGCCGTCTACGGCGCCTCCGACCCGAGCGCCGCCGTTGACGCTCTCCGGGCCGCCGCCACCCTCAAAAGCGCATAAATCACCCATCGCCTGGGTAACCATTCACTTATGGGCGACCATGGGATCTTCGGGCCCCGCTCGGTGACGTGGCGGGTGATGGGCGAGCCGATCCTGCTGGTGGGCGGCATCCGGGCGCTGCTGATGCAGGGCCTGCATCCGCGGGCGATGCGCGGGGTGCTGCAGAACTCCGCGCTCATGGATCCCCATGAGGCCTGGTCGCGGTTCGTGCGGACCACCGAGTTCGTACGCGTGCGTACGTACGGGACCGATGCCGAGGTCGAACGGGCGGGGCGGCGCGTCCGCAAGATCCACACCAACCTGACCGCCTACGACCCCGACACCGGCGTCACCTTCCACCTGGACGAGCCGGACGCCCTGCGCTGGGTCCACGTCGGCGAGGTCGACTCCTACCTGTCGGTCGCCCGGCGGGCCGGGGTGCGGCTGACGGACGCCGAGGCCGACGCGTTCGTGGCGGAGTGGCGGCGGGCGGCCGAGGTGGTGGGGCTGAAGGCGGAGGACGTTCCGGGGTCGGTGGCCGAGTTGCGCGACTACATCGACGCCGCGCGGCCGGGGCTGCGGTTCGTCCCCGAGGCGGCCCACCCGCTGCGCCTGTCGCTGAACGCCCCGCTCCCGCGCATGCTGACCCCGCTCAAGCCCGCGCTGCCCGCGCTGACGCTGCTGTCGTTCGCCACGCTGCCGCGCTGGGCGAGACGGCTGTACGGGCTGCCCGCCACTCCGGTCGGCGATCTGTGGGCCACGGCGACCCTGCGCACCCTGCAGACCGGGATCGGCCTGGTCCCGGGGGACGTCCTCTACAGCCCCGCCGCCCGGCGGGCGCGCCGGCTCATGGCCGCTTGACCTAGCGCTTGGTCAAATATGCCGGGCCGGTCGCGCAGGGCAATTCGGGCATGGCACACTGGTAGCCAAGAGAGCTAGCGTGCTCCGGGGTCGGTGTAATTCCGAACCGGCGGTTATAGTCCGCGACCCGGCCGATGCCATCGGCCGGTTGACCTGGTGAAATTCCGGGACCGACGGTTAAAGTCCGGATGGGAGGAAGCGCGCGAGGTGTCCGGTGTCCCAGCCGGGCGCCTGCCCTGATGCACAGCAGGATCAGGGCCGAAATCCCCCGGGGCCCGCCGTGGCTTGGAGCTACTGGCGAGTAGGAGTACCCCGGGGTGGAGATACCCGCGCAGGACGCCGCGCACATGGCGCGCGCCGTCGAACTGGCCGGGCACGGACACGGCACCACCAGCCCCAACCCCGTCGTGGGCTGCGTCGTGCTCGACGCCGGCGGCCAGGTGGCGGGCGAGGGCTTCCACGCGTACGCGGGCGGGCCGCACGCCGAGGTCGTGGCGCTGGCGCAGGCGGGGGAGCGGGCGCGGGGCGGCACCGCGTACGTGACCCTCGAGCCCTGCGACCACACCGGCCGGACGGGGCCGTGCAGCCTGGCGCTGCTGGCGGCGGGGGTCGCGCGGGTGGTGATCGCGGTGCCGGACCCGAACCTCAAGGCGGCCGGCGGCGCTGCCCGGCTGCGGGCGCACGGGGTCTCGGTGACGTCCGGGGTGCTGGGCGCCGAGGCGGAGCGGGTCAACGAGGAGTGGCTGACGTACGCGCGGCTCGGGCGATCGCACGTGACCTGGAAGTTCGCGGCCACGCTCGACGGGCGGTCGGCGGCCGAGGACGGGACCAGCCAGTGGATCACCTCGCCCGCGGCCAGGGCGGACGTGCACCGGCTGCGGGCCGCCGCGGACGCGATCGTCGCCGGGATCGGCACCGTCCTCGCCGACGACCCCCACCTCACGGCCCGCCCCGGCCCCCCGAACGACCCCGCGTCGGTCGTTCCCGCGTCGGCCGTTCCCGCGTCGGCCGTTCCCGCGTCGGTCGTTCCCGCGTCGGTCGTTCCCGCGTCGGTCGTTCCCGCGTCGGCCGTTCCCGCGTCGGCCGGTCGCGGTTCGGAGGCGCGCGTCGGCCGGGTGGCCCCCGCATCGGAGACGCGTCCCGGCAGCGGGGCGGGAGGTGGGGAAGCGGGCAGGCGGCGGCCGTTGCGGGTCGTGGTCGACACGCGGGGCAGGACGCCGCAGGACGCCCGGGTGCTCGACGACAGCGCCCCCACGCTCGTCGCCGTCGCCGAGGACGCCGACACCGGGCTCAAGGCCGACCTCCTCCGCCTGCCCCGCGACGGCCGCGGTCTCGACCTCGAAGCCCTCCTCAAGGAGCTGGCCGCGCGCGAGGTCGTCAGCGTGTTCCTGGAGGGCGGCCCCACGCTCGCCGGGGAGTTCCTGCGGCGGGGCCTGGTGGATCGCGTGGTCGCGTACCTGGCCCCCGCGTTGCTCGGCTCCGGGAGGGCCGCGCTCGGCGCGGCCGGGGTGGGGACGATCGGCGAGATGCACCGCCTGACTTTTGACGAAATTTCCCCCATAGGGCCGGATGTGCGATTGATCGCCCGGCCTGCCACCCAACCAGGCAGGGAGCAGTGATGTTCACCGGAATCATTGAGGAAAAGGGCGAAGTGGTGGCCATCGACCAGGCGGGCGGCGGGGCCGTGCTGTCGGTGCGCGGCCCGGTCGTCACCTCCGACGCCAAGCACGGCGACTCGATCGCGGTCAACGGCGTGTGCCTCACCGTCGTCGAGGTCGAGGACGGCGTGTTCACCGTGGACGTGATGAGGGAGTCGCTCGACCGCAGCTCCCTCGGCGGGCTGAAGCAGGGCTCCCCCGTGAACCTGGAGCGGGCCATACGCGCCGACCAGCGCCTCGGCGGCCACATCGTGCAGGGCCACGTGGACGGCACCGCCGTGCTGCTGTCCAGGGAACCCGGCGAGAGCTGGGACGACGTGCGGTTCTCGCTCCCCGAGGCGCTGAGCCCGTACGTGGCGGAGAAGGGCTCGATCGCGATCGACGGAATCAGCCTGACGGTGACCACGGTTGATGACGACAGCTTCGGTGTGAGCCTGATCCCCACCACGCTCAAGCTCACGACCATGGGCGAGCGCCAGGTGGGCGACACCGTGAACATCGAGGTCGACGTGATCGCGAAGTATGTGGAAAGGCTGGTGGTCAGGCAGTGAACTGGGCCGACGCCGGATTCGATGTATTCGGCACCCATGTGCTCTGGACGGACCTGATCGGCAACATCGCCGCCCTGTCGACGGTCCTGCTCGCCATGCGCAAGTCGATGTGGACCTGGCCGGTGCAGTTCGCCGGTTCGGTGCTGTTGTTCATCGCCTCGATCAACGCGCACATCACCGGGAACGCGCTCAAGCAGGCCCTGTTCGCGGGCCTGGCGGTCTACGGGTGGTGGGCGTGGCGGCGCGGCACGCAGGACGGCAAGCAGTTGCGCGTCCGCCCCGCCGCGTGGTGGGAGCGGTCGCTGCTGATCGGCGGGATGCTGCTGGGCACGGCCCTGGTCGGCCTGCTGTTCTTCGTCACCGGCCTGTCGTGGGGCGCGCAGGTGCCGCTGCCGAAGGGCGCCTTCCTGGTGGCCGCCGACGCCTACATCTTCGTCGGCAGCGCGATGGCCACCTGGGCGCAGGGCCGGGCGCTGGTGGACTTCTGGATCGTGTGGGTGGCCGTCGACCTGGTGGGCGTGCCGCTGGCGTTCAGCTCGGGGCTGGTGGTCTCCGGGTGGGTGTACGGCATCTTCTTCGTTCTGGTGGTGATCGGGTTCGTGAAGTGGCTGCGTGAATACCGGGCGGCCGAGGTCGGCGTGGCGGTGGCGCGATGAGCGACATCAAGCTGGACCCCATCGAGCGGGCCATCGACGACATCCGCAACGGCCGGCCCGTCGTCGTGGTCGACGACGAGAGCAGGGAGAACGAGGGCGACCTCATCTTCGCCGCGGCCAAGGCCACGGTGGACCTGTGCACGTTCACGATCAGGCACACCAGCGGGATGATCTGCGTGGCCATGGAGGGCAAGGAGCTCGACCGGCTCGGGCTGCCCCTCATGGTGGTGCACAACAAGGAGCGCATGCGCACGGCGTACACGATCACCGTGGACGCCCGCGACGGCGTCACCACGGGCATCTCCGCGGCCGACCGGGCGCAGACCATCCGCACGCTCGCCGACTCCGCGACCGAGCCCAACGAGCTGGTGCGCCCCGGGCACGTCTTCCCGCTGCGCTACCACGAGGGCGGCGTGCTGGCCAGGCGCGGCCACACCGAGGCGGCCGTGGACCTGGCCCGGCTCGCGGGCCTGTCGGCCGCGGGCGCGCTGGCCGAGGTGGTCAACGACGACGGCACCATGGCCAGGCTGCCCGAGCTGCGCCGCTTCGCCGACGAGCACGACCTGGCGCTGGTTTCCATCGAGGATCTCGTCGACTACCGCCGCCGGGCCGAGAGCATGGTCACGCGGGTGGCCGAGACGCGGCTGCCGAACGCGTACGGGATGTGGCGGGTCTACGGCTACGCCAGCGCGCTCGACGGCGGCGAGCACGTCGCGCTCGTCTTCGGCGACCTGTCCGACGGCGAGAACATCCTGGTCCGGGCCCACTCCGAGTGCCTGACCGGCGACGTGTTCGGCTCGCTGCGCTGCGACTGCGGGGTGCAGCTCGGCAACGCGATGTCGGCCATCGCCCAGGAGGGCCGCGGCGTGGTCGTCTACCTGCGCGGCCACGAGGGCCGGGGCATCGGCCTGCTGGCCAAGCTCAAGGCGTACAACCTGCAGGACAACGGCAGCGACACCGTCGACGCCAACGTGGAGCTGGGGCTGCCGGTGGACGCGCGGGAGTTCTCCAACGCGGGGCAGATCCTGGCCGACCTCGGCGTCAGGTCGGTGCGGCTGCTCACCAACAACCCGGCCAAGCTCAAGGGCATGGACGGGTACGGCATCAAGGTCCTCGGCCGCGAGCCCCTGCCCGTGGCCATGAACCCGCACAACGAGCGTTACCTCACGGCCAAGCGCGACCGCCTCGGCCATCACATCTCGGAGGCATCGTGAGCGAGCGTAGCGAGCGACCAATCAGACACAGCCGGGTGCCGCTCATGCGGCCGACGGAGGAGGCCGCATGAGCGGCGAAGGTAGGCCGGGCGTCGCGGCGCCCGACGCCTCGGGGCTGAGCGTGGGGGTGGTGGCGGCCAGCTGGCACGCCAAGATCACCGATCAGCTGGTGGCGCGGGCCCTGCAGGCCTGCGACGACAGCGGCGCCACGGCGACCGTGGTGCGGGTGCCGGGCTCGCTGGAGATCCCGGTGGTCGCCCAGGCGCTGGCCCGCCGCTGCGACGCGGTGGTGGCGCTGGGTGCGGTCATCAAGGGTGAGACCGCCCATTTCGACTACGTCTGCGACTCGGTGACCGCGGGCCTGACCCGGATCTCGCTGGACGAGGAGACGCCCGTCGGCAACGGCGTCCTCACCTGCGAGACCCTGGACCAGGCCCTCGATCGGTCGGGCCTGCCGGGCAGCAAGGAGGACAAGGGATACGAGTCGGCCGTCGCCGCGCTGGAGACCGCCCTCCTCCTGCGGGACCTCCACTAGCCTGCGGTAGGTTTCCTTCGTGCCCGAGCCGATCACTCCACCATCCCTACCCGTCACCTGGCGTCCCAGCAGACCGCGGATCGTCGCGTACGGCTCCGCCGCCGTGATCGTGCTCGGGTCGGTGATCATGGCGGTCTTCATCGCCGAGCCGTTCAAGCTGCCCGACCGGCTGGCGATCGTGGCGTTCGGGTGCGCGGTGGCGTTCGTGCTGCACATGCTGGGGCGGGTGCGGGTGGAGGCGGACGACGAGGGTGTCACCATCGTCAACGCCGCCCGCACCCACCGCTACTCGTGGCCGGAGATCCTGGAGGTCACGCTGCTGGTGGGCGACCCCTGGCCGAAGATCGACACCTCCGACGGGCGCACCATCGGGGCCATGGGCATCCAGGGCTCGGAGAAGGCCCGCGCCATCCGGGCCACGGCCGAGCTGGAGGCCCTGATCCGGGAGCGCGGCGAGGCTCGCGAGAAGTAGCCGGTCGATGACCCCGTGTCATGGTCGGCGGGCGAATATCGCCGGACCGGGTGTCGACGTAGCCTGAAGGAGTGCTGCGGCGGACAATCAGGGCAATGGACATCGAGTCGCCGGCCAAGCTCATCGAGCTCCTCGACCGGCATGCCTACCTGGCGGACGAAGGGCTGGCCACGGCGGCCTTCCTGGCGCTGAGGATGGGCCGGCCGCTCTTCCTCGAAGGAGAGGCGGGAGTCGGCAAGACCGAGCTCGCCAAGGCGCTGGCGACGCTGCTCAAGGCGCCCCTCATCAGGCTCCAGTGCTACGAGGGGCTGGACGCCGCCCAGGCGCTGTACGACTGGGACTTCGCGCGCCAGCTGCTCCACCTGAAGGCCGCGGAGGCCGCGGGCGTCACCGACGTGGGCCGGCTGGAGGGGGAGATCTACGACAGGCGGTTCCTGATCGCGCGGCCCCTGCTCAAGGCCATCGAGACGCAGCCGAGCGTGCTGCTCGTGGACGAGATCGACCGGGCCGACGACGAGTTCGAGGCGTTCCTGCTCGAAGTGCTCTCCGACTTCACGATCTCCATCCCCGAGCTCGGTACCGTCAAGGCCACGAAGCCGCCGGTGGTCGTGGTCACCTCCAACAGGACGCGCGAGGTGCACGACGCGCTCAAGCGGCGCTGCCTCTACCACTGGCTCGAACACCCCAGCTTCGACCGCGAGGTCGCCATCCTGCTGCGCCGGCTGCCCGACTGCACCGAGACGCTGGCCGTGCAGGTGGCGCGGGCGGCCGAGCGGCTACGGCAGGCGGACCTGGTCAAGCCGCCGGGCGTGGCCGAGACGCTCGACTGGACCGAGGCGCTGCTGACGCTGGGGGCCAAGGAGCTCGATCCCGCCCTGGCCGCGGCGACCCTGGGGGCGGCCCTGAAATACCGGGAGGACGTCTCGAACGTGCTCGGCAACGGGCTGCTGCCCCATGGATGAGCTGGTCGCCACGATGACGGCGTTCGCCAGGACGCTGCGTGCGGCCGGGGTGGCCGCCGACCACGAGCGGACCCAGAACATGCTCAGGGCGCTCGACCACCTCGACGTGGCCGACTCCGGCGAGGTCTACTGGGCCGGGCGGCTCACGCTCTGCGCCACACCCGACGACCTGCCCCGCTACGACCGGTGCTTCGCCGCGTATTTCGGCGGCGTACGGGCGAGCGTCGCCCGTACGAGCACGACCAGCGTCACCCGGCACCTGGCGGCCGAGACGCGCGGCGAGGCGGACGGCGGCGACGAGGGGACGGCCGCGCCCGCGACGGCGAGCCGGGCCGAGGTGCTGCGGCACCGCGACGTGGCCCGGCTGACCGAGGCCGAGCGGGCCGAGGTGCACCGGATGCTGGCCATGCTGAGGTGCGGCCGCGAGCGACGGCGCTCGCGCCGCTTCGAGGGCGCCCACCGGGGCGTGCTCGACCCGCGCCGCACCATCCGCGACGCGCTCAGGAAGGGCGACATCGCCCGGCTCCGGCACAAGAGGCACACCACCCGTCCGCGCACCGTCGTCCTGTTCGTGGACGTCAGCGGCTCGATGGCCCCGTACGCCGAGACCCTGCTGCGCTTCGCCCACGCGCTGGTCAGGAGCGAGCCCCGGGCCACCAAGGTCTACTCGGTCGGCACCAGGCTCACCTCGATCACCGCCGAGCTGCGCCACCGCGACCCCGGCACCGCCCTGAACGAGGTCTCCAAGGCCATCCCCGACTGGAGCGGCGGGACCCGGCTGGGCGACGAGCTCAAGGAGTACCTGTCCCGCTACAGCGCGCGCGGGGCGACCGCCGTGATCGCCTCGGACGGGTGGGAGCGCGGCGACCCCGCTCTGCTGGGGGCGCAGATGGCCAGGCTGGCCAGGCAGGCGCACCGGGTGATCTGGGTCAACCCGCACAAGGGGTATGAGGACTACCAGCCTCTCACGGGCGGTATGCGGGCCGCCCTGCCGTACGTGGACGACCTGGTGGCCGGGCACAGCCTGGCCGCCTACGAGCGACTCAGCGAAAGGCTGGCCCATGCGTGACGTGCTGCCGGAGATCATGAGGTGGTGGAGGTCGGGGCTCAAGTTCGGGCTGGCGACGGTGGTGAGCACGTTCAGCAGCGCGCCCAGGCCGCCGGGCGCGGCCATGGCGGTGCGCGGCGACGAGGTGGTCGGCAGCGTGTCCGGCGGGTGCGTCGAGGGCGCGGTGTTCGAGCTGGCCGCCGAGGTCGACGAGGCCGTCCTGCAGCGGTACGGCGTGAGCGACGACGACGCGTTCGCGGTCGGGCTCACCTGCGGCGGCATCATCGACATCCTCGTCGAGCCGATCTCGATCGAGACCTTCCCCGAACTGGGGGAGATCGCGATGTCCGTGGACGCGCACGAGCCGGTGGCCGTCGCCACCATCGTCTCCGGCCCCGGGCAGATCGGCGCCCGCCGGGTCATCTGGCCGGACCGCTCGTCCGGCACGCTCGGGCTCGACCGGCTCGACGAGGCCGTGGACGACGACGCGCGCGGCATGCTCGCCCAGGGCCTGACCGGCATCAGGCACTACGGCGGCGAGGGGGAGCGGCGCCTGGACGACCTGGCGGTGTTCGTGCAGTCGTTCGCGCCGCCGCCGCGCATGCTGGTGTTCGGGGCGATCGACTTCGCGGCGGCGGTGGCCAGGGTGGGCAAGTTCCTCGGCTACCACGTCACGGTCTGCGACGCGCGCCCGATCTTCGCCACCGCCAAGCGCTTCCCCGACGCCGACGAGGTCGTGGTCAAGTGGCCCCACGACTACCTGGCCTCCGTCCAGGTGGACCAGCGCACGGTGATCTGCGTGCTCACCCACGACCCCAAGTTCGACGTGCCGCTGCTGGAGGTGGCCCTGCGCACCGACGCCGGGTATGTGGGCGCCATGGGCTCGCGCCGCACCCACGAGGACCGGCTCGCCCGGCTGCGCGAGTCCGGGCTCACCGACGCGGAGCTGGCCAGGCTGCGCTCGCCCATCGGGCTCGACCTCGGCGCGCGCACCCCCGAGGAGACGGCCGTGTCGATCGCCGCCGAGCTGATCCAGCTCCGCTGGGGCGGCTCGGGCCGCCCGCTGTCCAGCACCGAGGGCCGCATTCATCACGAGGGCGCATGAAGAGCGCGAAGGTGGCCGGGCTGCTGCTGGCCGCGGGGGAGGGCGCCCGGCTGGGCACGCCCAAGGCGCTGGTCGAGTACGCGGGCGAGCGCCTGGTCGACCGCGGCGTGCGGCTGCTGGAGGAGGGCGGCTGCCATCCCGTCGTGGTCGTGCTCGGCGCGGCCACCGTGCAGGTGCGCGGCGCGGTGACCGTGCGCAACCCGGACTGGGCGTCCGGCATGGGCTCGTCCCTGCGGGTCGGGCTCGCCGCGCTGCCGCAGGAGGCCGAGTCCGTGGTGATCGCGCTGGTCGACCAGCCGTTCATCGGCCCGGGCGCGGTACGGGCGCTGATCGCCTCGGGCGCCGGGCTGGCGGTCGCCACCTACGAGGGGAGGCGCAGGAACCCGGTGCTGATCGCCCGCGAGCACTTCGCCGAGGTGGCGGAGCTGGCCGTGGGGGACGTGGGGGCGCGGCCGTTCATGAAGGCGCACCCCGAGCTGGTCACCGAGGTGCCGTGCGACGAGCACGGGGACCCGGCCGACATCGACACGCCCCAGGACCTGCGGCTGCTGGAGCCGCACCTAGAGTCGCAGTGAGGCGATCGCGGCGCGGTGGTCGCTGCCGGTCGCGGGGGCGACGCCCGCCTTGGTCGCCGTCATGCCCTTGAACAGGATGTGGTCGGGCCGGGTGATCGGGAACTCGGACGGCCAGGTGAACCCGAACCCGTCGCCCGCCACGATCTGCGCGTCGCTCAGCGGCGGGGTCAGCCCCCGCATGCCCCGGTCGGTGGTGGCGGTGTTGAGGTCGCCGAGCAGCAGGATGCGCTTGCTCGGGTCGTCGTCGATGAGCCGTCGCGCGTGCGCGAGAGAGACGTCGCGCGAGGCGGTCTCCCCGGGCCGGGCCGAGGCCAGGTGCATGACGTAGACGGTCACCTTGCCCTTGGGGGTGGCGACCACCGCGCGCAGCGCCCGCGGCCAGCCCAGGCCGATGTCGAGCGGCTTGGTCTCGCTGATCGGGTAGCGGCTCCACAGGCCGACCGTGCTGACCGGATAGTGGTACTTGAACATCTTGTTGAGCTGCTTGGCCGCGGGGCCGCCGCTGGTCAGCTCCTGGGCGGCCAGCAGGTCGAGGTCCTTGGCGATCATGCGGACGGCCTCGCCCGAGGCGTTGTTGGTCACGCCCACGTTGACCGTGCCGACGGCCAGGTCGCTCGGGCCGCCCGGCGGCGTGCGCAGCAGCGTGGAGCCGAACATCGCCGCCCACACCACCCCGGGCACCAGCGCCGCGATCACGGCCGCCCTGGAGCGTGCCAGCGCGGCGGCCAGGAGCAGCAGCGGGACGGTCACCCCCAGCCAGGGCAGCAGGCTCTCCATCACCGGCGTGAACCCGCCGAGCGCAGGAATCAGCTGGTGTCCGGCCATGGCCACGGCGACCACGGCGGACACGATGACGACCAGCCGACTCAGCACCTGATCCAGGCTAGTGGCTCCCTGCCCGCCACGCCGACGCGATAGCCTGTTCGCGTCGCAACGGAATATCATTCGGTTTCATCGGGAGCCCGGCATGCGCATCGGTATGGCACTCAACTACTCGGGCGGCTTCAAGGAGACGGTGGCCGAGCTGGCGGACTACGAGAAGGCCGGGCTCGACATCGTCTTCGTGGCCGAGGCCTACAGCTTCGACGCCGTCAGCCAGATGGGGTACATCGCGGCCAGGACCGAGCGGCTGGAGATCGCCTCCGGCATCCTGCCGATCTACTCCCGCACGCCGACGCTGCTGGCCATGACGGCCGCGGGCCTGGACTACGTCTCCGACGGGCGCTTCACGCTCGGCCTCGGCGCGTCGGGGCCGCAGGTGATCGAGGGCTTCCACGGGGTGCCGTACACGGCGCCGCTCGGGCGTACCAGGGAGGTCATCGAGATCTGCCGCCAGGTGTGGCGGCGCGAGCGCCTGGTGCACGAGGGCAAGCACTACACGCTGCCGCTCCCGCCCGACCAGGGCACGGGCCTGGGCAAGGCGCTGAAGCTCATCAACCACCCGGTACGGCCCCGCATCCCGATCGTGATCGCCGCCATCGGGCCCAAGAACGTCGAGCTCGCGGCCGAGCTGGCCGAGGGCTGGGAGCCGATCTTCTACGTGCCCGAGAAGGCCGCCGACGTGTGGGGCCGGTCGCTGGCCGCCGGCAAGGAGAAGCGCGACCCCGAGCTGGGCGAGCTGGACGTGATCGCGCAGGCGTCCCTGGCGATCGGCGACGACGTGGCCGGGCTGCTGGAGTTCGGGCGGCCGATGGCGGCCCTCTACATCGGCGGCATGGGCGCCAAGGGCCGCAACTTCTACAACGACCTGGCCAGGCGCTACGGCTACGAGAAGGAGGCCGAGCGGATCCAGGACCTCTACCTCGAGGGCAAGAAGGACGAGGCGGCCGCCCTGGTGCCCGGCGAGCTGCTGGAGAGCATGTCGCTGATCGGCAGCGAGGGGTTCGTGCGCGACCGCGTCCAGGCGATGAAGGAGTCCGGGGTGACCACGCTGAACGTGGCGCCGCTCGGCAGGACGCACGAGGAGCGGGTGCGGCTGATTGAGCTGA
Organism: Nonomuraea sp. NPDC003709; assembly: GCF_040610775.1. NCBI lineage: Bacteria > Bacillati > Actinomycetota > Actinomycetes > Streptosporangiales > Streptosporangiaceae > Nonomuraea > Nonomuraea sp. NPDC003709. Next base: position 184,651 of record NZ_JBEXMW010000002.1, read on the forward strand.
TCAAGGACATTGTGGGGTGAGTCACACTCTTTAGTGGAATACGTCCGTTTTAACGGGTGTTGTGGGAGCTCGTGAGGTTCTCCCTGGTGTTCGTGTGGCTCGTCGAGCGGCTGCACATCGATCTGTGCCGGTTGCACGGATCGCTCTGTCGCTGAACCGCGTCAGCCTCGATCACCCCTTCCTCACCTGGCATGCCCGCTCGCGCGGCGGGCCGGCATGCCCTTTCCCCGGGAGCTTCCCCCACCCATGAAGAGATTCTCCTTCTCCCTGCAACTGCTGGCCGGCCTCGCGGCCGGCATCGCGCTGGGCTTCGTCGCCAAGATCTGGGACGTGGCCTGGCTGGCCGAGACGCTGACCCGGATCGGGCAGATCTTCGTCCAGCTGCTCAAGCTCGCCGTGCCGCCCCTGGTCTTCACCGCCGTGCTGGTCAGCGTGGCCAACCTGCGCAACGTCAACGGCGCGGCCAGGCTCGCCTCCAAGACGCTGCTGTGGTTCCTCGTCACCGCGTTCGTCTCGGTGGCGCTCGCGATCGGCCTCGGCCTGCTCATCAACCCCGGCCAGGGCGTCACCCTCGACACCGCCGCCGCCAAGGCCGTGGACACCGAGGGCGCGGGCACCTGGCTCGACTTCGTCACCGGCATCCTGCCCACCAACATCGTCACCGCCTTCACCGAGGTGAAGGTCCTGCAGATCGTCTTCCTGGGGGTCGTGCTCGGCGCGGCGGCCCTGGCGGCCGGCGAGAAGGCCGAACCGTTCCTGAACCTCGCCCGCTCCGTCCTGGAGCTGGTCCAGAAGGCGCTGTGGTGGGTCATCCGCCTGGCTCCCCTCGGCACCGCGGGCCTGATCGGCAAGGCCGTGTCCACGTACGGGTGGGACCTGCTGGCGCCGCTGGCCAAGTTCAGCGCCGGGGTGTACATCGGCTGCTTCATCGTGCTGCTGGCCGTCTACCCGACGGTGCTGGCCGTGTGGGGCAAGGTCAACCCCGTCCAGTTCTTCCGCAACGCGTGGCCCGCGATCGAGCTGGCCTTCGTCTCCCGCTCGTCCGTCGGCACGCTGCCGCTGACGCAGCGGGTCACCGTCGAGCGCAACGGCGTGGACCGCGACTACGCCTCCTTCGCCGTGCCGTTCGGCGCCACCACCAAGATGGACGGGTGCGCCTCGGTCTACCCGGCGCTGGCCGCGATCTTCGTGGCCCAGGTGTTCGGCGTGCCCCTCGGGTTCGGCGACTACCTGCTGATCGCGTTCGTGTCGGTGGTCGGCTCGGCCGCCACGGCGGGCCTGACCGGCGCGACCGTCATGCTGACGCTCACGCTCAGCACGCTGGGGCTGCCCCTTGAGGGCGTCGGCCTGCTGCTGGCCATCGACCCGATCCTCGACATGATCCGCACCGCCACCAACGTCGCGGGGCAGCTCGTCGTCCCCGTCCTGGTGGCGCGCTCGGAGGGCCGTCTGGACGAGGCCGTCTTCAACGCGCCGCCCCAGCCGCTGGACGTCGCCGCGCCGGTGGGCCGCGTGCCGCAGCCCGCGGCGGCCTGACCTCACCGCCCGGCCCGCCCCATCATCCCGCCCCATCATCCCGCCCGGCGGGATGATGGGGCGGCAGTGTCTGCGGGGCCCTATGGTGGTCGGAAATCCTGATTTTCGAGTAATTGGCGGGGATATGTCCGACGCGACGCCGTCCTTGGTCGCTGACCGGTATCGGCTCGACGAGCGCATCAGCAGCGGGCCGATGGGTGAGGTGTGGCGAGGGTACGACACGCGGGCCGACTGGGTCGTGGCCGTGAAGGTGCTCGGCGCCCGGGTGGCGGGGGGCGCGACCCGGGAGGTGCTCAGGCAGCACGCCCAGGCCGTGGCCCGGGTCATCCATCCGAACGTGGCCATGGTGCTGGACGTCGGCGACCACGACGGGGCGCCGTTCCTGGTGATGGAGTTCCTCACCGGCCCCAGCCTGGGCGAGGAGCTGGCCGCGCGCGGTCCGCTGCCGATCGTCGAGGTGTGCGACCTCATCGGGCAGGCCGCGGCCGGGCTCGACGCCGCGCACCGGGCGGGGGTCGTGCACGGGCACGTCGCCCCGCACAGCTTCCGGATGGCCGGGAGCGGGGTGCTGAAGGTCGTCGGGTTCGGGATGGACGACCGGGTGCCGGGGGACCCGCGGTACGTGGCGCCCGAGCGGGCGGCGGGGCAGGAGGCCGCGGCCGCCGGGGACCTGTACGCGCTGGGGTGCGTCTGCTACGAGCTCCTGTGCGGCCGCCCGCCCTTCGGCGACGAGGCGGGGGATGATTCCGGGGGCGCTTCCGGGCGGGGTGTGCCCGCTCCGCCGAGCGCGTCTAGGGCCGAGGTGTCCGCGGAGCTGGATCGGCTCGTGCTGGCCATGATCGCCGAGGATCCCGCGCAGCGGCCCGGCAGCGGTGAGGCGATCCGGCGGGCGCTGGCCGCCATCGCGCGGCCGCGCGCCAACCCGGCCGCACCGCCCACCGCACCGCCCACCGGGGCGCCACCCATGCCGCCCGGGCCCGGGCAGGCTCCCGCCGGGTCGCTTCACCCTGGGGCGACCCACCCCGGGGCGCCCCACCCTGGGGCGGCTCCCGCCGGGTCACCTCCGCCTGGGGCGGCCATGCCCGTGACGGGCGTTTCCTTCCGGGACGGCGGCGTGCCGTCCAGTGGGCCGTCCAGTGGGCCGGGTGGCGCGCCCGGGGCCGGGACGTTCGGGGGCGACGGATCGACCGAGGTCTTCCAGGTCCCCGGGCACGGCGGGCCTCCTCCGAGGGCCGGTGACACCGCCGTCTACCAGGCGGGCGACCTCGAGCCCGCCCCGGCGTCGAACCGCAAGCTCATCCTCCAGCTCGGCGCCGCCGTGGTGGTCATCGCGGTGGTGACCGTCGTCATGGTGATGTGGGCGGGCGCGAGGAAGGAGGAGCCGCTGACCGCCTCCACCCCGACCGCCGAACCGAGCACGCTGCCGAGCACGCTGCCGACCACGCTCCCCACCGAGGAGCCCACGCCGGACGCCACGCCCGGCCTGGTGAGCACCCTGGGACCGACCTCGCTGCGCGAGACGGTCCAGCCCAAGGCCACCCTGGGCGAGGCGATGCCGCCGGGCGGCTGGCGCAAGTGGCTGTCGGAGTTCGACGAGGCGCTGATGGCCCAGCAGGCCATGGGCGCGATCGACCCCAAGGTCGCCGGCAAGGCCCGCGACAAGATCAGGAAGGCGGCCAGGAAGTTCGAGGAGGGCCGCATCGACTCGGGGATCGACCAGATCGCCGGCGTCTACCACGACCTGAGGCGGGCGCAGGAGAAGGGCGACATGGGCGCCGGTCCGGCGGCGCAGGTCATGAACGACTGGCGGCTGCCCGACGACTAGGAGCTCCGGGCGGGCTCGGCCGGGTGGCGGGCGATAGTGACGCCAGGGGCGGAACACGTACATTGGCGCCATGAGCGTCGACTACGTGGCACGCCGGGCCCGCCTCGCCGGGTTGCTGCCCGCCCGTGAGGTGACCGCCCTGCTCGTCACCTCGCCCGTGAACGTCCGCTACCTCACCGGGCTGGTCAGCTCGAACGCCGCCGTCCTGGTCAGGGCCGACGGCACCGCGCTGCTGGCCACCGACAACCGCTACATCGAGGTGGCCCGCACGCTGGACGTGCCGTCGGTCGAGGCGTACGACGTGGAGAGCGCGCTGGTGGAGCCGGGGGCCGGGATCGAGGCGGCGTGGATGAGCGTGGCCACGTACCGGCGCCTGGGCGGGGGGCTGGTGCCGCTGGAGCCGGTGGTGGAGCGGCTGCGGGCGGTCAAGGACGACGGGGAGCTGGAGCTCCTCCGTACGGCCTGCGAGATCACCGACCAGGCATTTGCCGATATTTCAGGGAAAATCGTCCCGGGGATCACCGAGCGCGACCTCGCCCGCCTCCTCGACAACCGCATGACCGAGCTGGGCGCCGACAAGCCCGCGTTCGACACGATCGTGGCCGCAGGCGAGAACGGCGCGATCCCGCACCACGCCCCCTCCGGCAGGGAGCTGCGCTCCGGCGACCTGGTCACCATCGACTTCGGCGCCCGCTACCAGGGCTACCACGCCGACATGACCAGGACGGTCTGCCTGGGCCCGCCGACGGACTGGCAGCGCGAGATCTACGACCTGGTCGCCGAGGCGCAGCGGGCCGGCCGGCATGCGCTCGCGCCGGGCGCGGGGGCCAGGGAGGTGGACGCGGCGGCCCGTACCGTCATCGAGGACGCGGGGTACGGGAGCCGCTTCCGGCACGGGCTGGGACACGGAGTCGGCCTGGAGATCCACGAGGAGCCGTTCCTCGGCCCTTCGCGGACCGGTAGACTAGAGGATCGAGTTCCGATCACCGTCGAGCCCGGGGTCTATCTCCCGGGCCGGGGCGGGGTTCGCATCGAGGACACCCTGGTGACACGTGAGGGCGGGCCGGAACTTTTCACGAAGACGACCAAGGAGCTGCTCGTCCTTTAGAGCGGCCGCACCCGGGAGAAGAACGAGTGGCGACGACCAACGACCTCAAGAACGGCATGGTGCTGAAGCTCGAGGGCGGTGAGCTCTGGGCCGTGGTCGAGTTCCAGCACGTCAAGCCGGGCAAGGGTGGCGCGTTCGTGCGCACCAAGCTCAAGAACGTCCTCTCCGGCAAGGTCGTCGACAAGACCTTCAACGCCGGCGTGAAGGTCGACGTGGCCAACGTCGACAAGCGCGAGATGCAGTACTCGTACAAGGACGGCGACGACTTCGTGTTCATGGACACCGAGACCTACGACATGGTCAACGTGCCCAACAACACCGTCGGCACCGCCGCCAACTACATGCTGGAGAACACTCTGGCCACGGTCGCGTTCAACGAGGGCTCGGCCCTCTACGTCGACCTGCCCGCCGCGGTCGAGCTGACCATCGCCGAAACCGAGCCCGGCCTGCAGGGCGACCGCTCCACCGGCGGCACCAAGCCCGCCACGCTGGAGACCGGCGCCGAGATCAAGGTGCCGCTGTTCATCACCACCGGCGAGAAGGTCAAGGTCGACACCCGCAGCGGCGATTACCTCGGCCGGGCCTGAGGTGTCGGCACGCGGCAAAGCACGCCGGCGGGCGCTTGACATCCTCTTCGAGGCCGAGCTGCGCAGCGAGGATCCGCTGAAGATCCTCGCCGAACGCGTGGAGCGGCAGGAGCCCCCGGTGAACGAATACACCTCGACCATCGTCGAGGGCGTCGCCAGACACCACGCGCGCATCGACGAGCTGATCACCACCTACGCCGAGGGCTGGACCCTCGACCGGATGCCCGCCGTCGACCGCAACCTGCTGCGCGGGGGCACGTACGAGCTGCTCTGGATGCCCGGCGTGCCCGAGGGCGTGGTGATCAGCGAGTGGGTGCACCTGGCGGCTGAGCTGTCCACGGACGAGTCGCCGCAGTTCGTGAACGGGCTGCTGGCCCGCTTCAAGCAGCTCAAGCCAAGCCTCACCCTTTAGACACCGTCAAAAGGGTGAGTTCGGGGTACGTTCCAAAGCAACAAGGCGTACCTTCCAAAGAAATAAGGCGTACCTTCCAAAAACAAGGGTCCGAAGACACAAACGACGCCTGCCCGCACGGCTCGCCGAGACGAGGGCCGTGCGTTGTCACACGGCCGGGCGCCTATGCGCGCAAGCCTGACGTGTGGCCAGGGGCGTGCGGACAAGTGGCGCGTCACCAGCCGCGACGCGCCCCTTGCCGCTCGTCCGGCGGTGCGTATCGTGTGGGCATGGTGACCGAGGACGACGTACGCCGGCTCGCCCTGGCGCTGCCCGGGACCGTCGAGAAGACCATGTACGGCACGCCCGCCTTCTACGTCCGCGGCAAGTGGTTCGCCCGGGTGCGTGAGGAGGGCGACGTGCTGGTGCTGCCGGTGGGCTCCGAGGAGGAGAAGGCGGGGCTGATCGCGGCCGAACCGGCCACGTTCTTCACGACCCCGCACTACGACGGGTCCGCCGCCGTGCTGGTGCGGCTCGGGGTCGTGGACGCCGAGGAGATGGGCGAGCTGCTGACCGACGCCTGGCGGCTGCGGGCGCCCAAGCGGCCGGCCGCCGGCTTCGACGCCTGACCCCGCCACCTGGCCTCGCCACCTGGCCCCGCGACTTGGCCCCGCCACCTGGCCCCGCTACCCCGGCATCGACGACGATCCGCCCGGGCGGCGTGCGCGACCCGGGAGCGGGCTGGTGCCGGTGACGGCGAGCGGGGGACCGGCGCACGGCGTAGGCTGGGGCCCGACCGCGAAGAAGCGCAGTTCACGATGTGCGCGATCGCGAGGGCCCGGAGCGCGGGCCGTCGCGAGGGGAGAGGGAGGCGAGCCGACGTTGCGTGCTGAAGGCGTCACGAGGACCCCGGCGGTGCGGACCGCCGTCGTCTGGGACGCGTTGCGGTCCGCGCTGGCCGAACGGACGGCGGCGACCGGCCGGGAGGGACTCGACATCGTCGATGCCGGGGGCGGCACCGGCGGGTTCGCCGTGCCGCTGGCGGCGCTGGGTCACGCCGTGACCGTCGTGGATCCGAGCCCCGACTCGCTGGCCGCGCTCGAGCGCCGCACCAAGGAGAAGGGCGTGCGCGTGCGGTCCCTGCAGGGCGACGCCGCCGACCTGGGCGAGCTGCTCAGCCGCGACAGCGCCGACCTGGTGCTCTGCCACAGCGTGCTCGAATACGTCGAAGACCCGATCAGCGCGCTGACCGCCGTCGCGGGCGTGCTGCGCAGGGGCGGCGCGGTGAGCGTGCTGACCGCCAACCCCGTCGGCAGCGCCATCCACCGGGCGCTCGCGGGGCAGTTCGACGAGGCGCGGGCCGTGCTCGACGACCCGCGGGGCACCTGGGGCGACCGCGACCCCACCCCGAGGCGCTTCGGCGCCGAGACGCTCTCCGAGCTGCTGGCCGCGACCGGGTTTGCCGTCGGCGCCGTCCACGGCGTGCGGGTCTTCGCCGACCTGGTCCCGAGCAGGCTCGTCGACGGCGAGCCCGGCGCCGCCGAGGCGCTCGTCGCCCTCGAGCAGGTCGCCGCCACCCACCCCGTGCTGCGCGACATCGCTACTCAGCTGCACGTGCTCGCGCACAGGTCATGAGGCGCCGGCACTGGGTATAGAACGCATGTTCGGATAGAATCGGCGGCGTGTCTCGCAAGCAGATCACCGGCATCGGCCCCGCTCCACGCACCGGGGCCGACGACAGCGGCTGCCCGATCCTGCACGTCGACATGGACGCCTTCTTCGCCAGCGTCGAGCTGCTCGAGCGTCCCGAGCTGCGCGGCCGCCCGGTGATCGTGGGCTCGCCCGCGGGGCGCGGCGTCGTGCTCAGCGCCACGTACGAGGCCAGGGCCCACGGCGTGCACTCCGCCATGCCGATGAGCAGGGCGCGCCGGCTCTGCCCGCAGGCCACGATCATCCCGCCCAGCCACGGCAAATACTCCGAGGTCTCCAAGGGCGTCATGGAGATCTTCCACACGATCACCCCGATGGTCGAGCCCATCGCGTCCGACGAGGCGTTCCTCGACGTCGGGGGCGCCAGGCGCCGACTCGGCCCGCCCGCCGTCATCGCCGCCATGATCAGGGAGCAGGTCCTCGACCGCTACGGCATCACGTGCTCGGTCGGTGTGGCGAGCAGCAAGTTCGTGGCGAAGCTGGCCAGCAAGCAGTGCAAGCCCGACGGGCTGCTGGTGGTGCCCGCCGACCAGGTCGTCGACTTCCTCCACCCGCTGCCGGTCTCGGCGCTGTGGGGCGTCGGCGAGCGCACCGAGCAGTCTCTCGTACGCCTCGGCATCCGCACGGTCGGCGACCTGGCCAGGGTGCCGCCCGCCACCCTCCAGCGCGAGCTCGGGCAGGCCGTGGGCGGCCACCTGGCGGCGCTGGCCTGGGGCCGTGACGAGCGGGCGGTGAGCGCCCACGTGCCCGACAAGAGCATCGGCAACGAGGAGACGTTCGCGGCCGACGTGGACGATCCCGAGGTGATCAAGCGGGAGTTGCTGCGTCTTTCCGAGCGGGTGGCCGCCAGGATGCGTAAGGGCGGATACGTGGGAAGGACTGTAAGTGTGAAGCTCCGCCGCGCTGATTTCACGACGATCAACCGCTCGCGCACACTGCGCGAGGCGACCGACGTGGCCCAGGTGATCTATGCCACAGCCTGCGAGCTGTTCGAGGCGGCCGGCCTCCAGCGCGTGCGGCTGCGCCTGGTCGGCGTGCGGATGGAAAACCTGCGCCCCGCAGGCGAGGCCACCCACCAACTCGGCATCGGAGAGCGGGAGACCGGCTGGCGCGAGGCCGAACAGGCCATGGACAAGGCGATCCGGCGATTCGGTCCCGATGCGGTGCTCCCAGCATCGCTCGTACGTGGCAAGCTTGATGATGTAGAGACATGACGCAGATGTCCGGATTTTTATGGGGCATCGGTGTCGCGATTTTGGGGGAAGGGGGGCGAGATGGGCCACAATGGAGCCATGACGACACCTCCGGTTTGGTCTGCGTTGGACGTTTGCTTTCGCCTACGTCTACAGCCTCGTATTCTGGGGATAACCGACCGCGAGGTTCGGACACCCCGTGTCGTCCGTTGCCGTCTTCCCCGTCCTGGGGCTGTCCTTGGGAGGCGCCGTGCCGCTCTCTGAGCACGAGCAGCGCTTGCTCGACCAGATCGAGCAGGCCCTCTACGCCGAGGACCCGAAGTGGGCCAACACCGTAAGGATCAGTGACCCGCGCAGCCATTACAAGCGTCGTCTGATCAAGGCCTCCATCGGCTTTGCTCTCGGCGTCGTCATCATGATGGTCGGCGTGGTGATGAGTGGCAGTGCCCTGATCCCTCTCGGCGTCGGCGGTTTCGTGGTCATGCTCGCCGCGTGTCTGTGGGGCCTGTCCAGTTGGAAACGCATGAACGGGTTCGGTGACTCCGCGCCCGCCTCGGGCTCGGCCCCTCCTCCGGGCAAGCAAGCCCGTCGGCCGCGCCGGGGGACGTTCATGGAGCGCATGGAAGAGCGCTGGCGCCGCCGCAACGATGAGCGCTGACCGCTGACCTGCGGAGCCGCCCGGACACGCGTCCGGGCGGCCCTCGTGTGGGAGGCGGCCCTTCCGGGTCCCGTCGTGCGCTCGTCCGCCCAGGCGCGCGACGGCGCAACCGGTGGCCGCCCGTCCCCTGCCCCCAAGGTGAGCCCGGCCAGGCGCCGGCGTTCCCGCTGCCGAAGACGAAACCGGCCGTCCCCCTCGACGAGGGGGACGGCCGGTCGCGTCGGTCGGTCAGGAGCCCTTCTGGGCGGACGTCCGCCGCAGCCTGATGTTCTCCAGCAGATCGAACCCGTCGAGCAGGCGCTCGCCCAGCCCCCGCAGCCGCCGCAGCGTGGACGGCGGCAGCAGCACCGCCCGCAGCCGGCGCCCGCGTGACACCGTGGCCGCCAGCGCCTGGCGCACCTGACGCAGGTCCTTGCGCAGTGGCCCGATCTGTCCCGGATCCCTGGCGAACAGCACCCGCTCCACCGCGGACGCGATGGCCGTGATGGCCGCCGCCGAGTCGGCGTCGAACTCGTACTGCTGGGTCAGCCGCCGTGCCAGCGCCCGCGGGGTCTCGCTGAGCTGGCGGGCCATGCCGTAGTCGTACAGCACGTCGTCCAGCTCCGCCCACGCGGCGGCGACCGACGGATGGCCGCCCCCCGACTTCGACGCGATCCGGGCCGTCAGATCGTCGGACGGCTCCGAGACCTTCCAGCCCAGGGTGCGCACGCGCCGGTTCCTGGTGATCAGACGCAGGCCCGCGGGGATCAGCAGCACCAGCAGCAGCGCCGCCGCGCCGATGCCGATCTGGCCGATCAGCGGCATCGAGTCGTCCGTCGGCAGCCCGCCGGTGGCGACCACGCCCTCGCGGTCCAGCTCGCGAGGGTTGCGCCGGGCCTGCGGGTCGACCGGCTCGTCAGCGGACGAACTCGTCGAACCCGGCGTCGGCGTCGACGCCTCCCCGGTCGCCTCCGGCCGGGGCTGGGTGTACTCGGGCACCCGCGCGCTGCCCTGGCCGGCCGAGCCCGCGGGAGTCGGCTCGAACGGCAGCCAGCCCACACCCTCGAAATACAGCTCGGGCCAGGAGTGGGAGTCGTTCGTGCCGACCTGCCACCGGTCGCCGACCTTCGTGCCGCCCGTGTAGCCGATGGCCACCCGCGACGGGATGCCCACCAGCCTGGCCAGCACCGCCATCGACGCGGCGAACTGCTCGCAGTAGCCCGCACGGTCGCGCAGCAGGAAGTCCCGCAGCGCCGAGTTGCCGTGCCCCTGCGTGCTCAGGGTGTAGGTGAAGTCGCCGCCGGTGAAGAACTCCTGCAGCTTCACCGCCGCGTCGTAGTCCGTCTTGGCGTTCGCGGTCAGCGTGGTCGCCAGTTCGGCGATCTCGGGCGGGAGGTTGTCCGGCAGCCTCAGGAAGCGGGGATCGACGCTGGGCCGGGTCTCGCTGAGCGAGTCCAGCAGGTCCGGCGTGGGCTCCGGCTCGCTCGTGGTCACCTCGTACTCGGCGCCGGAGGCCTCGTCGCGGGTGGAGAAGACCATGAGCGTGTCCACGTCCGCCCGCCAGTCGCCGTCGATCTGGATCTGTCGCGGCGGGTACGGCAGCGGCAGGAACTGCAGCTTCGTGATCTCGTCGCTGATCCGGATGTCCGTGGTCACGGTCTTGACCTTCGGCTCGGAGCCGAGACCGGGCGGCGCCGGGAGGGGGCCGTTGTCCGTCCGGTTCTGCGGGGCCCCCTTGGGCTCCGTCATGCCGAACTGCTGGCCGTCGAACGTGTCGAGCGCGTAGATCCGCAGATAGCGGGGTTTGTCGTCGTTGTTGGCGTAAGTGAGGACCACGCGCCGTTCCGGCAGCTCCAGCTGGCCCTTCAGGCTCGCGATGGGGCTGGGGATGCTGATCGAGTTGCCCCGGCCCGAGCCGCTGCCGCCCACGCCGAACGTGAAGAACGACACCGGCTCCATGGCCGGCAGCAGGGCGGGCACCAGCACCGCCAGCACGATCGCGGCGAACCCGATGCGCTTGCCCGACAGCCGCAGCCCGCTGGTGTCCGCCGAGGTGCGGGCCTCGGGCCGGGAGGACGTGGCGCGGGTCGTCCGCCGTACCAGCACCGCCCTGCCCCAGTGGCCCACCCGCTCGCGCCCGTCGGCGATCAGCAGGCCGATGAACCCGAGCGCGGCCAGGATGAACGCCGGCCAGCTGATCGGGTCGGGCAGGATCGTCGCCGGCACGGTGGCCAGCGCCAGCAGCGGCAGCCCGGCCAGCGCCGCCTTGCGCAGCCGCGCGGCCAGCAGGTCGACGGCGATCGCGATCAGCGCCACGCCGCCGGCGGTCAGCAGCGTGATGCCCTCGGTCTCCGGCACGGGAGCGGCGAAGCGCTGGATGTCGGCCCAGCCGACCCCCAGCAGCCTGCCCAGTTCCACCACCGACCCGCGGGTCGGCACCACCAGCGCCCACGCCTTGGCGGAGGCGAACGCCGCGGTCAGGTAGACCCACACCGCGAGCAGCGCGACCAGCGGCGCCGCCCACGCGGGCAGCGACAGGCGGCTGCTCAGCAGGCCCGCGGCCATCACGGCGAGCACGGCGCCCAGCGACGACCAGAACCAGGAGCCGCCCTGGAAGAGCGGGTAGAGCAGGAACGCCGCGGCGAACGCGGCCACGCCGGAGGCGACGGTCAGCCTCATGCCGCGCCTCCCGCCGGGTTGAGCGCGTATCTGTCGCGGTTGGCGGCGTTCTGCCAGACGGAGGCGATCGAGGTGCCCGCGGGCAGGCGCACGATGCGCCAGCCGTACCCGGCCAGGACCGTCTGCACGGCCTGGTGGTTCTCGGCGGCCGCGCGGTCCCCGCCGTCCCACGTGCTCACGTCCAGCATCACCGCCACCGCGGTGATGCCGCTGTGCCTCAGCCTGGCCAGCTCTCTCGCCTCCTCCGGGTCGAGGTCGCCGAGCACGGCCACGATCAGCCCGTCGCCCCCGCCCTGGCGCAGGGCCGAGACGCCCATCTCCAGGGAGCGGGCCGGGCTGTGGCGCACCACGGCGAGGGTGTCGAGCAGCGACCAGCTCAGTCCGGTGTCGGTCAGGTGCTCGGCGCCCTGGTCGGTCACCAGTCGCAGGCCGAGGCCCTCGCGGGCCAGGTGCACGCCGATCGAGGCCGCGGCCGAGACCGCCACCTCGAACGACGAGCGCGGGCCCTCGCCGCGGTGCGCATACCTGCGGGTGTCCAGCAGGAGCGCGCCACGGCTCTGCCACTGCTGCTCCTCGCGGCGCACCATCAGCTCGCCGCGGCGGGCCGTCGAGCGCCAGTGCACCCGGCGCAGGTCGTCGCCCTGCCGGTATTCGCGTGGCGCCACGTCGTCGTCGCCGGCCGCGGCCACGCTCCTGGTACGGCTGTCGCCGCCGCCCGTCCACTCACCCGACAGCCGCACGTGGGGGAGCGCCGCGACGTGCGGCGTCACCACGAGCGTGTCGCTGATCGTGAACGAGCGGGTCAGCTCGACGAGCCCGAACGGGTCGGCGATGCGGACCGACAGCGGGCCGATCGTGTAACGGCCGCGCAGGTCCGAGCGCACCCGGTAGTCGATCTCCCGAACGCCCCGCGACTCGACCCGGTCCAGCACGAACCGGGGCCGCACGCCCAGCGCATAAGGAACGGTGTCCTCGATGAGCAGCAGCCCGGTCGGGAGCCTGGTGACGTTCTCCAGCCGCAGGGTCACGGTGGCCTCGCCGCCGACCTCCGCCCGCGGCGGGTCGAGGCGTCTGGCGCAGCTCAGCCGGTAGCGCGTGCGCGCCACCACCATGGCCGCCAGCAGCGGCAGCGCCGTCACCAGGACGCCGATCCTGAACAGGTCGTTCTCGCCCAGGATGACGGCCATCAGCAGCGCCGCGATGCCGGAGGCGAGGAACGACCTGCCCCTGGAGGTCAGCGCCCGCAGTCCGGCCCTCACGACGCCCTGGCCTCCGGCACCGGTACGCGCCTGATCAGATCGGTCACCACCTGCTCGGGCAGGCGGCGCTGACCCTGGGCCTCGACGCTGGGCAGCAGCCGGTGCGCCAGCACGGGGATGGCCAGGTCCTGCAGGTCGTCGGGGATGACGTAGTCGCGACCGGCCAGCGCGGCGTGCGCCCTGGCGGCCCGTACGAGCTGCAGCGTGGACCGGGGCGACGCGCCCAGCCGCAGGTCGGGGGAGTGGCGGGTGGCCACGACGAGGTCGATGGCGTACTTCTTGACCGCCTGCGAGACGTAGACGCCGCGTACGGCCTCGATGAGGGCGCGCACCTCGGCCGTCGTCGCCACCGGCTCCAGCTTGTCCAGCGGCGAGGTCTGGCCGTGCACGTCGAGCATCTCCAGCTCGGCGTGCGGCTCGGGGTAGCCCATCGCGATGCGCGCGGTGAAACGGTCGCGCTGCGCCTCGGGAAGGGGATAGGTGCCTTCCATCTCGATGGGGTTCTGGGTGGCGATCACCATGAACGGCGTGTCCAGCTGGTACGTCTCGCCGTCCACCGTCACCTGCTGCTCTTCCATGCACTCCAGCAGCGCGGACTGCGTCTTCGGAGAGGCGCGGTTGATCTCGTCGCCGACCACGATGTTCGCGAACACCGGGCCGGGCTTGAACTCGAACTCCCGGGTCTGCTGGTTGTACGCGCTGACCCCGGTGATGTCACTGGGCAGCAGGTCAGGAGTGAACTGCACGCGGCGCACCGGACAGTCGATGGAGCGCGCCAGCGCCTTGGCCAGCATGGTCTTGCCGACCCCTGGAACGTCCTCGATCAGGAGGTGGCCCTCCGCGAGCAGGACGGTGAGCATGATGCGGACGGCGTCGCCCTTGCCCTCGATCACCGATTCGATGGCGTTCCGAATCCGATGCGCGGTGGAGACCAGCTCGTCGAGCTGGGGAGGGACATCATGGGTTACTGCCACCGGGCCTCCATGAGAGAAGTGCGACGGCTGTCCCGTAGGGTGCCTTTGCGGGAGCCATGCCATTCCTTTTCCATTGTGTGTACGACCCTACGACGCTGTGGGTTCTCGGGCGACATTTGTGGATATTCCAGGGAACACCGGTGATGTTCCTGTTCTTGTCGCATAGCAGTACGAATCCCGTGACACGACACCCCACCGGGCGCTCCACTTTCCTCCACTGAGGGCTTCCCGAACGAGCCGAGCCCCTATTTCCGCGGCCTTTTGAACCCTCGACACGCCCATGAGGGTTGACCGCCCGGTCACCCCCCTCCACCCCGCTCCATCGCTCTGACCTGCGGTAACGCAACGGAAACCGATGATGAAGACGGTTCGAATCAGTTGACGGTGGGGAGAAGTGGAGTATGGTGGTGCGCAGTGGAGGGCCCGGTGCACCAGCGCTGAGCGCTTCACGAGGCACGGGAGGTGGGGCCGGTGTTCCTCGGCACCCATCAACCGCGTCTGGACGACAAGGGACGGCTGTTCCTGCCGGCTAAGTACCGTGAGGAGCTGGCGGAGGGTCTTGTGATCACCAAAGGCCAGGAGCGATGCCTCTACGTCTTTCCCGTGGAGGAGTTCCAGCGCATTACCGAGGCTCTCAGCACCGCCCCGGTCACCGCCAAGGCGGTGCGCGACTACAGCCGCGTCTTCTTCGCCAGTGCGTCCGACGAGAAGCCAGACAAGCAAGGGCGTATCACGATCCCGCAGAGCCTGCGTCAGTACGCGGGTTTGGAGCGTGACTGCGTCGTCATCGGGGCCAACACCCGGCTGGAGATCTGGGACGCGCAGGCCTGGGACACCTATCTCAGCGCGCAGGAGCAGGCGTTCGCCGATCTGTCGGAGGAGGTGCTGCCAGGGATCTTGTAGTGACCACGGTCGATCCGTCGGTGTTGTCGTTCGGCGAGGTCTCCACCCGCAACCACTGCCGGTCAGCTGATGCACCTTCCCCGGTGTCAGATGACAGGCGTCCACGAAGAGGGTGCGGATGGGGACCTGGCCGGGCGGCGCCGGGTGGGGACTCAGAGGTGGCCGACGATCGATCTATACGCGTCATCCGCGGGCAAGGGCGCGAGAGGGGGGTTGGAGATGCAGGACAACGCTGGCACGGGCGGTCACGTTCCGGTGATGCTCGAACGCGTTCTGGAGCTGCTCGGGCCTTCGCTGGCCGGCAGCGAGCCGGTCGTCGTCGACGCCAACCTCGGCCTCGGTGGCCACTCGGAGGCCCTGCTCGCCGCCTATCCTTCACTTCATCTGATCGGGATCGACCGCGACCCTTTCGCGATCGACTTCTCGACCCGCCGGCTGAGCCCGTACGCGGACCGGATCACCCTGGTCCACGCCTCCTCCGGTGACCTGGCCGAGGTGCTCGCCCGCGCGGGGCGCACCACGATCAACGGAGCCCTGTTCGACCTGGGGGTCTCCTCGCCGCAGCTCGACGAGGCGGAGCGCGGGTTCGCCTATTCCTACGACGCGCCGCTCGACATGCGGATGGACACCGACCAGGAGCTGACGGCGGAGCTGGTGGTCAACACCTACTCCGCCCCGGAGCTGATCCGCATTCTGCGCGATTACGGAGAAGAACGATTCGCTCCGCGTGTCGCGGGCCTGATCATCAAGGAACGGGCCAAAGAGGCCATAACCTCGACTAAGCGGCTTGCGGACATCGTGCGTGAGGCGATTCCCGCCGCGACCCGGCGCACCGGGGGAAACCCCGCCAAGAGGACTTTCCAAGCGCTGCGCATCGAGGTGAACGCGGAGCTGTCCGCCCTGGAGGCGGCGTTGCCCGCGGCACTCGACGCGCTGGCGCTGGGTGGGCGAGTCGTCGTGCTCTCGTACCACTCGCTCGAGGACCGGCTCACCAAGCAGGCCCTCACGGCGCGAACCAGGGACACCAGCCCCCCCGGGCTGCCCGTCCCCCTGCCGGCTCACCAGCCGAGGTTCCGCCTCCTGACGAGGGGAGCCGAGCTCCCAAGCGAAGAAGAGCTCGCCCGCAACCCGCGGGCGGCCTCGGCCCGGCTACGGGCGGCAGAGAGGATCCGTGTTGACGACTGAGCAGGAGACCGGCCGGGGAGCGCCCGTCCGCCGCGCGACCCCCAAGACGGGCACGCGCCGGCTCGGGGCGCCGCACCAGTCCAAGCCGCGGCCCCGTCCTGACGTCGAGAGCAAGCTGTCGGCGGCCGAGCGGGCACGCCTCGACCTCGACGGCAAGCGGCCCGGCGCCGAGCGGGAGCGCGCCGACGGCGCCACCCGCGTGCGTCCGGGCACCCGTACGGGCGCCGGCACCGCCGGCAAGCGGATCGCCTCGGTGAGCGCGCAGATCAGGCGGCCGATGGCGCGGCGCCGGCCCGCGCGCAGCCAGCGCGCGCCGTTCGTGCTGCTCGTCGTCGGGCTGCTCTGCGGCGGCCTGGTGAGCCTGCTGCTGCTCAACACCATGCTGGCCAAGGACGCCATCACCGACGCCGACCTGCGCGACGAGATCGCGGTGGCGCGTCAGGAGAAGGAGAAGATCGAGCTGGAATACCAGCTCAAGACGCAGCCCGACGTCCTCGCCACGATGGCCGAGAACCAGGGCGAGCACCGCAACTGGGACAACGTCGACAGCTGGAGCGGCGCGGGCACCGACGGCCAGAGCGGTCAGGCGGACAGGGAACGGTGAGCAACTCAGGCGGCAGGGGGCAGGGACCCGGCCGCGGCGCTGGCGGCGCCGGCTCTCAAGGAGGGCCCGGCGCCGCTCGTCGTACGCCGGGAGGTCCGGGACGGGCGGGGCGGCAGGGCGGCTCCGCACGTTCTGACGGGGGCCGTTCCGACGGGTCGGGCCGCCCGGCGTCGCCGGAGAACCCGCCACGCCAGCCGCGCAAGCGCCCGCCGGACCCGCTCGACCTGCCGTTCGGCCCGGGCGACCCGCCACGGGGCCGTCCGCCGAGCGAGTCCGGCGACGAGCCGCGCGGCCGTTCCCGCCGCGACGACGCCGACCGCGCCGACCCGGGTGAGACCGGCCGTCCCCGCTCCGGCGGCAGCCGCCAGAGCGGCCCCGACCGTGCCCGCCGCGACGGCACCCGCCAGAGCGGCCCGGACCGCGGCCGTTCGGGCGGTTCGGGGCGCGGCCGCTCGCGCGGCGACGCCGCGGACGGCACCCGCAGGCGCCCGCGCGACGAGGACGACCGCCCCCGGAGCGGCACGGGACGGAGTCGCGATGACGACGACCGGCCGAGGGGTGGCGCGGGACGAGGCCGTGACGAGGACGACCGCCCGAGGGGCGGTGCCGGGCGCGGCCGCGATGACGACGACCGCCCGAGGAACAGCGCGGGGCGGGGCCGCGACGAGGGCGACCGGCCCAGAGGGCGCGCTCCCCAGGGACGCGACGAGGCCGACCGGCTCCGCGGGCGCGTCCAGGGCGGCGACGAGCGAGCCCGAGGCCGGCAGGAGGACGACGCGCCGCGCCGCGGCCGGCAGGAGGACGACCTCCGGAGCCGGGCCAGGGAGGACGGCGCGCTGCGGCGTCCCCAGGCGGGTGGCCCGAGGCCGCAGGCCGCCAGGCCGGAGGCGGCACGGGGCAGCGAGCGGGTGGCGGCGCGCCGCGGCGGGGAGGTGCCCCCGCCCAGAGGGCCGCGCCGTCCGCCGCCGCGCCCGCCCAGGCCGCCGCTGGTGCTGCGGCTGGGCAACCCGCGCAGGCGCATCAACATCGGCCTGATCGGCATGACGTTCGTGCTGTCGATCTTCGCCGGGCGGCTGATCCAGATGCAGGGCCTCGACTCCAAGGTGTACGAGGCCGCGGCGGTGGGCCAGCGCACACACACCGAGCAGATCCCCGCCGAGCGCGGCTCGATCACCGACGTCAACGGCCACGGCCTGGCCATCACCGTCGAGGCGCGCGAGCTGTCCATCGACCCGTCCAAGGTCACCCCCCAGACCCGGGCCAAGTGGGCCGCCCTCCTGGCCCAGCAGCTCGGCAAGAGCGAGCAGGAGATCTCCGCCAAGCTGGCCAGGACCAACACCCGCTACCAGCGCCTGGCCACGGACGTCGACCCGGTCGTGGCCACCCGCCTGCAGCAGGCCGGGGTGCCCGCGCTGGCGGCGAAGAAGACCTACCGCAGGCTCTACCCGGCGGGCGACCTGGCGGGCAGCCTCATCGGGTTCGTCGGTGACGAGGGAGCCGGGCTGGGCGGCATCGAGCAGGCCAGGAACACCCTGCTGGCCGGCCAGGACGGCGAGCAGCGCGTCGAGACGGGCCGCGACGGCCTGCGCATCCCGATGACCAGCAGCCAGCACACCGCCCCCGTCAACGGCCAGGACGTGCGGCTGACGATCGACCGCGACATCCAGTGGGCCGCCCAGGAGTCGATCGCCGAGCAGGTCGAGAAGGCCGGCGCCGACAGCGGCACCGTGATCGTCATGGACGTGCAGAGCGCCCAGATCATCGCCATGGCCAACGCCCCCGAGCTCGACCTGAACAACTGGCGCAAGGCCCCCGCGTCCGCGTACGTCAACAAGGCCGCCGCCGACGTGTTCGAGCCCGGCAGCACCAACAAGGTGATCACGGCCGCCGCCGCGATCGAGGCCGGCGCGGTGACGCCCGACACGGTGTTCCAGGTCCCCGACCGGATCAAGTGCGCCGACCAGGTGCTGCGCGACGCGCACCCGCACAAGGCCGAGTCGATGACGTTCCGCCAGGCCGTGGCCGAGTCCAGCAACGTGGCCACGATCATGGCCGCCCGCAAGGTCGGCAGCGAGCGCCTCTTCCGGATGCTGAAGGCGTTCGGGTTCGGCACGCGGCCGGGTGGCGGCGTGCCGAGCGCGGAGGCCGGGCTGCTGCCCGACTACAAGAACTGGTCGGGCAGCCAGAGCTGCACCGTCGCCTACGGGCAGGGCGTTTCGGTGACCGCGCTGCAGATGGCCAGCGTCTACCAGACCATCGCCAACGGCGGCGTCAAGATCGAGCCGCGGATCGTGGCCGGCACGACGGACACGTCCGGCAGGTTCGTTCCCGCTCCCGCAGGTAAGCAGACCAGAGTGGTGAGCGCGACGACGGCGAAGGAGATCACGACGATGCTGGAGACCGCGGTGAGCGCGGAGGGCACGGGAGAGCTCGCGGCCATCCCCGGCTACCGGGTGGCGGGCAAGACGGGCACGGCCAACCGCTACGATGCGAAGCTCGGCCGGTACGAGGGCTACACGGCCTCGTTCGTCGGGTTCGCGCCCGCCGACAAGCCCCGGCTGGTGGTGCTGTCGGTGCTGCAGAACCCGAAGAACGGCCACTTCGGCGGGCAGTTGGCGGCCCCCGTGTTCAAGGATGTGATGACGTTCGCCATCAAGAGCAAGAAGATTCCTCCCACAGGCTCCGCCGCGCCGCCGGTGCGGATGCGCGCGGGACAGTGACCAGGGAAGGTACGCTCTCGCCGTGCGTCCCCCGTCGTCTATGCGTCCTACGACCAGCCCGCCCCGCCCGCTGACCGGGCTCGCGACCATGCTCGACGCCGACTCAGGCACGTCGCGGTCGCCTCATGCCGCCCTGACCGGCGTCACCATCGACTCGCGCGACGTCAGTCGCGGAGATCTCTACGTGGCGTTGCCCGGCAAACAGGCCCACGGAGCCGCCTTCGCCGCCGAGGCGATGGCGAAGGGAGCGGTGGCGGTGCTCACCGACCGCGCCGGCCGCGACGAGGCCGTCGCGACCGGGCTGCCGGTGCTGATCGTGCCCGACCCGCGCGCCCTGC
This sequence comes from Nonomuraea sp. NPDC003709, assembly GCF_040610775.1. Lineage (NCBI taxonomy): Bacteria > Bacillati > Actinomycetota > Actinomycetes > Streptosporangiales > Streptosporangiaceae > Nonomuraea > Nonomuraea sp. NPDC003709. The sequence goes on from NZ_JBEXMW010000002.1 coordinate 204,300, forward strand.
TCGGGCAGATCTCCTCCTGGGTGTACGGGCAGCCGGCCCACGACATCCAGATCCTCGGAGTCACCGGCACCAGCGGCAAGTCCACCACCACGTTCATGATCGAGGCCGGCCTGCGGGCGGCCGGGCACCGGGCCGGCCTGGTGGGCGGCGTCGAGATCCGCGCCGGCGAGGCGCGCTTCCAGCCCACGCTCACCACGCCCGAGGCGCCGCAGCTGCACGGCCTGTTCGCCCTGATGCGCGAGGAAGGCGTCAGCGCGGCCGTCATGGAGGTCTCCAGCCACGCCCTGGCGCTCGGCCGGGTCGACGGGATCTTCTACGACGTCGCCCTGTTCACCAACCTCTCCCAGGACCACCTCGACTTCCATAAGGACTTCGAGGACTACTTCGCGACCAAGGTGCGGCTGTTCCAGCCGGAGCTGAGCCGGGTCGGCGTGACCAACATCGACGACCGCTACGGGCGGGAGCTGCTCGACCTGGCGAAGGTGCCGATGACCACGTACTCGGCGCTGGGCGACCCGGAGGCCGAGTGGCGGGCGCTGGACGCCCGGCTGGGCGCCGACGGCAGCGCGTTCAGGGTCGTGGGGCCCGGCGGGGTCGAGGCGGACGCGCAGATCGCGCTGCCGGGGCCGTTCAACGTCGCCAACGCGCTCGGCTCCATCGTCACGCTCGTCGAGGCCGGGGTGCCACTGCACACCGCCGTGCACGGCGTGGGCACGCTCACCGGGGTTCCGGGGCGCATGCAGCGGATCACGGCCGCGGGAGACGAGTTCCAGGCCGTCGTGGACTACTCCCACAAACCCGGCGCCGTGGAGTCGGTGCTGCGCTCGCTGCGGTCCGTCACGGCGGGCACGCTGACGATCGTGCTCGGCTGCGGCGGCGACCGCGACAAGGGCAAACGGCCCGTCATGGGCGAGCTCGCCGCCCAGCTGGCGGATGTGGCCATTTTCACGAGCGACAATCCGCGCTCGGAGGATCCGCTGGCCATTCTCGTGACGATGATGGAGGGAGCGCTCCGCGTTCCGCAGCACGACCGCGCTCATGTGATCATTGAGCCCGACCGCGCGGCCGCCATCGGCCTGGCGATCGCCCGGGCCGGGCAAGGCGACGTGATCGTCGTGGCCGGCAAGGGTCATGAGCAGGGTCAGTACATTTCAGGCGAAGTGATCCCCTTCGACGACCGTGAGGTGGTCGCGGAGGCGATCGCCGCACGCGAGGAAAGCACGGAAAGCAGGAAGCACTGATGATCCCCTTGCCTCTGGCCAGGATCGCCGAGATAACCTCGGGCGCCCTGACGGGCATGGCCGATCCCCGCGCGGTCGTCCGCGGGCCCGTCGTGATCGACTCGCGGGCCGTAGAACCGGGATCGCTGTTCGTGGCCATCAAGGGCGCGCGCGTCGACGGCCACGACTACGCCGCGCAGGCGATCAGGGCCGGAGCCGTCGCCGTGCTGGCCACCAGGCCGGTCGAGGGACCCGCGGTGATCGTGCCCGACGCCGCCGCCGCGCTGGCCGAGCTGGCCACCGCCCAGGCGGCCGCGCTGCCCAAGGTCACCGTGATCGGCGTGACCGGCTCGGCGGGCAAGACCAGCACCAAGGACCTGCTGGCGCGGCTCACCGCCCGCGTCGGGCCCACGATCGCCCCCGTCGGCAGCTTCAACAACGAGCTCGGACACCCGCTGACCGTGCTGCGGGCCGACCTCGACACCCGCTTCATGGTGCTGGAGCTGGCCGCTCGCAACATCGGCCACATCAAGGACCTGACCCGCATCGCGCCGCCGGAGATCGGCGTGGTGCTCAACGTCGGCACCGCGCACCTCGGCGTCTTCGGCGGCAAGGAGGCCATCGCCAAGGCCAAGGGCGAGCTGGTCGAGGCGCTGCCGCGCACTGGCGTGGCCGTCCTGAACGCCGACGACCCGCTGGTGCGGGCCATGGCCTCGCGCACGGACGCGCGGGTCACGTTCTTCGGCCGGGGCGAGTCCGCCTCCATCCGGGCCGAGGGCGTCACGGTCGACGCCCGCGGGCGGGCCTCCTTCACGCTGCGCACGCCCTCGGGGTCCGCGCCCGTGTCGCTCCAGCTGTTCGGGGAGCACGCCGTCGAGAACGCCCTGGCCGCCGCCGCGGCCGGTTACGAGCTGGGCCTGCCGGTGGCGACCATCGCCGCCGAGCTGTCGCAGGCCACGCCGCTCAGCCGGTGGCGGATGGAGGTCACGGACCGGGCCGACGGGGTGACGGTCGTCAACGACGCGTACAACGCCAATCCCGACTCGATGCGGGCGGCGTTCGCGGCGTTCGAGGTGCTGGGCCGGGGACGGCGGCGCTTCGCCGTCATCGCGGCGCTGCGCGAGCTGGGCGAGGAGGGCCCCGCGCTCAACGCGGAGCTGGGCCGGCTGGCCGGCGGCTCCGGCCTGGCCGGGCTCATCGTGGCCGGCCCCGACGCGGGCCCGGTGCTGGAAGGGGCGAGCGCCGCCGCGGCGGAGGCCCAGGCGGCCGCTCAGGCGGCCCTGGACGCCCAGGCGGCGGCCCACGCCGCGGCCGGGGTCCCGCAGGCGCCCGTCCCTCATCAGGACGCGCCTCAGGGCTGGCACGGGCCTTCCCCCGACCAGGGCTGGCATGGACCTGCCCAGGACCAGGGCTGGCACGGACCCGCTCAGGACCAAGGCTGGCACGGACCCGCTCAGGACCAGGGCTGGCACGGGCCGTCCCCCGAGCAGGGGGTCCCGCAGCCCGGCTGGCAGGCGCCGGACGCCGGTGGCGTACCGCCGCAGGGATGGCAGGCGCCTCCGGCGGGTGGACCCATGCCAGGACAGCCGCCGGTGGGCGGGCCTCCCATGGGCGCGGCTCCCTTCGGCGGAGTGCCCGCCGGCCCGCCCGCGGGCGGGCCTCACCTGGGCGGACCGGTGGCCGGGGCGCCGCCCGGTGGCGGGGCCGCGTATCCTGCGCAGGCGATGCGAATTGTGCACGTGCCCGATGCCGAGGCGGCCGCGGCCGAGCTGGCCGGATGGCTGCGGCCGGGTGACGCGGTGCTGGTGAAGGGACCGAGAGCCATGGGTCTGGAACGGACGGCCGAGCTCGTGCTCGGAGGTGCCGCTCAGTGACCGAAATCATCATCGCCGGTGCGGTGGGCCTGATCCTCTCGATGCTGGGCACCCCGCTGGCGATCCGGCTGTTGTCGCGGCGCGGCTACGGCCAGGAGATCCGTGAGGACGGCGTGCAGGCCCACCTCGGCAAGCGGGGTACCCCCACGATGGGCGGCATCGTGTTCGTGCTGGCCTCGCTGCTCGCCTACGGCGCCTCCCACCTGGCCACCTTCGCCGCGCCCACCGTGTCGGGCATGCTGGTGCTGTTCCTGATGACGGGGCTCGGCGCGGTCGGGTTCCTCGACGACTTCATCAAGATCTACAAGCAGCGCAGCCTCGGCCTCCGCAGCGGCGCCAAGGCGCTCGGCCAGCTCGTCGTCGGCGCGGTCTTCGCGTTCCTGGTGGTCCGCCAGCCGAACATCTACGGCATCACCCCCGCCGAGACCCGGGTGTCGTTCCTGCGGGACATCGGCCCGTCGATCGGCATCGTCGGGTTCACCATCTGGGTGCTCTTCATGATCGTCGGGTTCTCCAACGCGGTGAACCTCACCGACGGCCTCGACGGCCTGGCCAGTGGCGCGACCGGCGTCGTGCTGGCCGCGTACGTGCTGATCGGCAACTGGCAGCTGCGCAACAACTGCATCGACCAGCTCGGCCCCAACTGCTACTGGGTGCGCGACCCGCTCGACCTGGCCGTGGTGGCCGCGGCCGTGCTCGGGGCGCTGATCGGGTTCCTGTGGTGGAACGCCCCGCCCGCCCGCATCTTCATGGGCGACACCGGCTCGCTGGCCCTGGGCGGCGTGCTGGCCGGCCTGGCCATCGCCACCCGCACCCAGCTCCTGCTGATCATCCTGGCCGGCCTGTGCGTGATCATCACCCTGTCGGTCATCATCCAGGTCGGGTTCTTCAAGATGACCGGGAAACGGGTGTTCAGGATGGCGCCGTTGCAGCACCACTTCGAGCTGAAGGGCTGGGCCGAGACCACGATCGTGGTCAGGTTCTGGCTGGTCGCGATGCTCTGCTCGGCCCTCGGGCTCGGGCTGTTCTACGTCGAGTGGATGCCCAAGCCATGAGTGTCACGTGCGTGGCCGGGCTCGGCGTGTCCGGCACCGCCGTGGCACGGGTGCTGGCCGAGCGCGGCGAGCGCGTCGTGGTCGTGGAGGCGGTGGAGGGCGAGCGCCAGCTCGCCGCCGCCGCCGAGCTGGCCGCGGCCGGCGTGGAGACCCGCTTCGGCGCCATGGAGATCCCGGAGGGCGTGACCCGCCTGGTCACCACCGGCTGGGCGCCGCACCACCCGCTGATCGCCGCCGCACTCGAGGCGGGCGTCGAGGTCGTGGGGGAGGTGGAGCTGGCCTGGCGGCTGCGTCCGGCGCAGGCGGCCCCGTGGCTCGCGCTGACCGGCACCAACGGCAAGACCACCGCCGTACGCATGCTGACCTCGATCCTGCTGGCCGCCGGGCACAAGGCCCTGGCCGTCGGGAACGTGGGCGTCCCCGTGGTGCGGGCCGTCGCCGAGCCGTACGACGCGCTGGCCGTCGAGCTGTCCAGCTTCCAGCTCCACTGGTCCAGCACGCTGGCCCCGCACGCCGCGGCCATCCTCAACGTGGCCCCCGACCACCTCGACTGGCACGGCTCCATGGAGGAGTACGCCGCCGCCAAGGGCCGCATCTTCGAGCGGGCCGCGCACGTGATCTACAACGCCGACGATCCCGAGGCCACGAGGCTGGCCGCGCCCTATCCGGGAGCGGTCGGGTTCACGCTGCGGGTGCCCAGGCGCGGCGAGATCGGCGTCGTGGAGGACCTGCTGGTCGACCGGGCGTTCGTGGCCGATCCCGTGGAGGCGGCCGAGGAGCTGGCGACGCTGGAGGACGTCCGGCCCTTCGCACCGCACAACGTGGCCAACGCGCTGGCCGCCGCCGCCCTGGCCCGCTCGCTCGGCGTGCCGTCGGAGGCGGTGCGCCAGGGGCTGCGCGACTTCGTGCCCGACCCTCACCGCCTCGCCCACGTCGACCGGGTCGGCGAGGTCGACTACATCGACGATTCCAAGGCGACCAACCCGCACGCCGCCGCCGCGGCGCTGGCCTCGTACCCCTCGATCGTGTGGGTCGCGGGCGGGCAGCTCAAGGGCGCGGACGTCGACGACCTGGTGCGCCAGGCGGCCCCCAGACTGCGCGGAGCGGTGCTGCTCGGGGCAGATCGGGACAGGATCGCCGAAGCCATCGCGCGACACGCGCCGAATGTCCCCGTCGTGGACATCGCTGATCGGGACACTGGTGCGATGGAAAGAGTCGTCACCGAAGCCGCCCGGCTGGCCTCGCCCGGGGACACCGTGCTGCTCTCCCCGGCGGGGGCCTCGCTCGACATGTTCGCCAACTACCCGGCGCGGGGGGAGGCCTTCGCGCGCGCCGTACGCGGGCTGAGGCTGCGACGTGAGCGCGAGCGCTGAGGAGCCGCGCGCCGTCGAGGGGCCGGGCGGCTGGGCGCGGGAGCAGCTCGGGTCGCTGAAGGAGCTGCTCGACAAGCCGCTGACGACGTACTACCTGATCATCATGTGCAGCGCGCTGCTGCTCGCGCTCGGCCTGATGATGGTGCTGTCGGCCTCCAGCGTCGAGGCGCTGCAGAAGACCGGCAGCCCGTTCTCGTGGTTCTTCAAGCAGTCGCTGTCGGCCGCGGTGGGCCTGCCGGTGATGTGGGCCTGCTCACGGCTGCCGGCCAAGTTCTTCCGCTGGGCCGGCTATCCCATGATGGCGCTGTCGATCCTGGCGCTGGTCATGGTGCTGTTCATCGGCTCGTCCGAGCTGGGCGCGCAGCGGTGGATCTACATCGGCCCGTTCACCCTCCAGCCGTCCGAACCGGCCAAGCTCGGGCTCGTGCTGTGGGGGGCCGACCTGCTGTCCAGGCGGGCGCGGCAGGGCCGCATCGAGTGGCGGCAGCTGCTGATCCCGCTCATGCCCGGCACCGCGATCCTGGCCGTCATGGTCATGCTCGGCCGCGACCTGGGCACCACGCTGGTGCTGTTCATGATCTTCCTGGCGCTGCTGTGGGTGGTGGGGGCGCCGATCAAGCTGTTCGGCGGCATCCTGTCGCTGGCGGTGCTCGCCGCGGTCATCATGATCAAGGTGGAGCCGTACCGGATGGCGCGCATCGGGGCCTATCTCAACCCGTGGGCCGACGCGCAGGGCGACGGATACCAGGCCGTGCAGGGCCAGATCGCGATGGGCTCGGGCAGCTGGTTCGGGCTCGGGCTCGGCAGCAGCCGGCAGAAGTGGAACTGGCTGCCCCACGGCGAGAGCGACTTCATCTTCGCCATCCTCGGCGAGGAGCTCGGGCTGATGGGCACGCTGATGGTGGTGGCGCTGTTCGGGCTGCTCGGGTACGCCGGGCTGCGCGTCGCCGTCCGCGTCAACGACGCCTTCACCAGGCTCGCCGCCGCCGCCATGGTGGCCTGGATCGTCGGGCAGGCGACCGTCAACATGGGCGCCGTGCTCGGCGTCCTGCCGATCACCGGCATCCCCCTGCCGCTGGTCTCGTACGGCGGCTCCTCGTTGCTGCCCACGCTCGCCGCGCTCGGCATGCTGCTGTCGTTCGCCAAACGCGAGCCCGGCGCGAGGGAGGCCTTGAAAGCTCGTGGCCCCGGACCGGCCGCCCGGGCCCTAAGCTGGCTTGGCCTGGGGGGTACGACCAGAGGCCGAGCGACACGTTAGGGAGTGACCGAGATGAGGGTGGTCCTCGCCGGTGGTGGGACGGCCGGGCACATCGAGCCCGCGCTCGCCCTTGCGGACGCGCTGCGCCATCTTGACCGGAGCGTCGGCATCACCTGCATGGGCACCGAGCGCGGTTTGGAGACGAGGCTGGTGCCCGCCAGGGGCTACGAGCTGGCGCTGGTGCCGGCCGTGCCGCTGCCAAGGGCGATCACTCCGAGCCTGCTCACCGTGCCGGGCCGGCTGGCCGGGGCGATCAACGCCGCGGCCGGCATACTCGACCGGGTCCAGGCCGACGTCCTCGTGGGCTTCGGCGGCTACGTCGCGACCCCCGCCTACCTGGCGGCCAAGCGGCGCGGCGTGCCGATCGTCGTGCACGAGGCCAATCCGCGCCCCGGCCTGGCCAACCGGCTGGGAGCCCGGCTCACCGAGCACGTCTTCACCGGCTTCCCCGAGGCCGCGATGCCCAAGGCCGAATACATCGGCACCCCGCTGCGCCGCGAGATCGTCACGCTCGACCGGCTGTCGGCGGGCGACAAGGCGCGCTCCTGGTTCGGGCTGGAGAACGACCGGCCGACGCTGCTGGTCTTCGGCGGCTCGCAGGGCGCCAGGTCGCTCAACCAGGCCGCGCTCGCCGCCGCGCCCGTGCTGCGCAGCGCGGGCGTGCAGGTGCTCCACGTGCTCGGCCCGAACAACACCGTCGACCGCGAGCCGCCGCCGGGCGACCCGCAGTACGTGCTGCTGCCCTACGTCGACCGCATGGACGTCGCCTACGCGGCTGCCGACTTCGCGCTGTGCCGCGCCGGCGCGCTGTCGTGCGCGGAGCTGACCGCGGTGGGGCTGCCGGCCGCGTACGTGCCGCTGCCGCACGGCAACGGCGAGCAGGCCATCAACGCCGGGCGCATCGCCCGGGGCGGCGGCGGCCTGATGGTCGACGACGCCCAACTGACACCCGAATGGATCATCCACAACGTGCTGCCCATCCTCCGTGACCCCGAGCGGGTCGCGGCCATGTCGGAGGCCGCCTCCAGACTTGGCCGGAAGGACGCCGATATCATGCTTGCCCGGAAAGTGTTGGAGATAGCCCGATGAGTCTCGTCAAGCTGGTCGATCCCATTGCCGTAGCGGATCTGGGGCGGGTGCACTTCATCGGCATCGGCGGCGCGGGCATGTCGGGCATCGCCCGCATCCTCCTCAAGCGCGGCGTGCGGGTGTCCGGCAGCGACGCGCGCAGCTCCGAGCTGATCACCGAGCTGCGCGAGCTGGGCGCCACGGTCCACATCGGCCACGCCGCCTCGCACATCAAGGACGTCGACACCGTGGTCGTCTCCACCGCCATCCGTGACTCCAACCCCGAGCTGGGCGAGGCGCTCAAGCAGGGGCTGCGGATCATCCCGCGGGCCGCCGCGCTGGCCTCCGTCATGGCCGGGCGCACCGCCGTGGCCATCGCGGGCACCCACGGCAAGACCACCACCAGCTCGATGCTGACCGTGGCCCTGCAGAAGTGCGGCGCCGACCCGTCCTACTGCGTGGGCGGGCAGCTCGTCACCACCGGGCTCGGCGCCGACGAGGGGCAGGGCCAGGTGTTCGTGGCCGAGGCCGACGAGAGCGACGGCTCCTTCCTCATGCTCGCTCCCGACATCGCCGTGGTGACCAACGTCGAGGCCGACCACCTCGACAACTACGGCGACCCGGGGGCCGTGCACGCCAGCTTCGCCCGCTTCGCCGAGCGGGTGGGCTCGCTGCTGATCGCGTGCGCCGACGACCCGGGCGCGGCCGAGCTGGCGCTCCGGGCGCGCGAGCGGGGGCTGCGGGTCAAGACGTACGGGGCCGAGGGCGAGGACTACCGCGTGAGCGGGATCAGGCCCGACGGGTTCGGCACGGTCTTCGCCATCGAGGGCAGAGGCGAGGTCCGGCTGGCCGTCCCCGGGGCGCACAACGCGCTCAACGCCACCGCGGTGATCGCCGTGGCCGACGAGCTGGGGCTGCCCTTCGAGGAGATCAGAGAGGGGCTGGGGGCTTTCACGGGGGCCAAGCGGCGCTTCGAGGCCAAGGGCGAGGCCGGCGGCATCGCGGTCTTCGACAGCTACGCGCACCACCCGACCGAGCTCACCGCCGACCTGAAGGCCGCCCGCGACGTGGTCGCCTCCTACTCCGGCCACGGCCGGGTCATCGCGATCTTCCAGCCGCACCTCTACTCGCGCACCCGGTTCTTCGCCGACGAGTTCGGCGCGGCGCTCGCGCTGGCCGACGAGGCCATCGTGCTCGACGTCTACGGGGCCCGCGAGGATCCCGAGCCGGGCGTCTCGGGCGCGATGGTGGCCGGGAAGGTGCCGCTGCCTCCGGAGCGGGTCGCGTACGCGCCCGACCGGGCCCTGGTGCCCGCGATGGTGGCCGAGCGGGCGCGGCCCGGCGACATCGTGCTCACCATGGGCGCGGGCGACGTCACGGAGCTCGGTCCCCAGATCGTGGCCCGCCTCTCCTGACACCCCCTGCGGGCTGACGCGCGAGCACCGACGGGAGCGCGGTGCGTCCCGTTGGGGGGCGTTTGGGCGTGGCGCGCGGTGCCGTGGGGCGTGTCGGCGTAGGTTCTGTGCCGACGCTCGGGGGCCGGAAACCCCGGGGGCCGACATGGGGAGGGCGATGAAGGCGAGGACCGCGTTCCTGGGGCTGCTGACGGCGGGAGTGGTGGGCACGGCCGCCTGGCTGGTGTTCTTCTCACCCGTGCTGGGCGTGCGCTCGATCGAGATCGTGGGAAATCTCACAGTGCCGAGCGAGCGCATCAAACAGCAGGCCGGCGTGCCGGACCTCCATCCCCTCGCCACCGTCAACCTCGCCGACGTCGAGACCCGCGTGCTCGGCATCAGACAGCTCGCCAAGGCGAAGGTGGACCGGATCTGGCCGGGCACGCTCAAGATCGAAGTGGTCGAGCGCGAGCCCGTCGCCGCGATCCCCGCGGGCGGCAAGGTGGCGATCGTCGACAAGCAGGGCGTGGTGATCGAGGTCAAGTCCGCGGCGCCGCCCATGCTGCCGGTGCTCAAGGTCGACAACCCCGCCGTCGGTGACCCGGCCATGATGGCGGCGCTGCAGGTCATCCAGGCGGTCCCGGGCGTGCTGGCGCCCAAGGTCCGGGAGGTCCGCGCGGGCACGGCCGAGGGCGTGACCCTGCTGCTGTCCGACGGGCGCACCGTCATCTGGGGCGGCGCCGACCGTCCCAAGGAGAAGGCGCGCATTCTTACATCACTGCTCAAACGAGAAAAAGCCACGGTGTACGACGTCAGCTCCCCGGACGTGGTGACGCTGAAGTGATCAAGACTGGGCAAGTGCGCGGCAACGGCATCGCCCAGCTTGTGCGAGGTGGGGGTCGCGGCGTGAGAGCCTTAAGTCGTACGTCGGGCCAGGAGCCCCCGACCAGGCGCGACTTCGGAGCGAAACGGACAGCCCGCGACACGCCGGACGTGCTTGCGGCGCGGTTAGTTGACCCGCCAGGTAGGGGACTCCTACTGTCCGTATCAATCCTCAGGTTGACATAAATCTAAATCTCAACCTGAGGTTGAGAGTTACCCGAAGTGACAAAAAGCGGAGACAATCCGCACCGAAATGGCAAGTCAACGAGCGGAAAGGCCCCTCGTCGTGGCAGCACCGCAGAACTACCTCGCGGTCATCAAGGTCGTCGGCATCGGCGGCGGCGGAGTCAACGCCGTCAACCGGATGATCGAGGAGGGACTCAAGGGCGTCGAGTTCATCGCGATAAACACCGACGCCCAGGCGCTGCTGATGAGTGACGCCGATGTGAAACTCGACGTGGGCCGTGAGCTCACGCGCGGACTGGGCGCGGGCGCCAACCCCGACGTGGGGCGCAAGGCGGCCGAGGACCACCGCGAGGAGATCGAGGAGGTCCTCAAGGGGGCCGACATGGTCTTCGTCACGGCCGGCGAGGGTGGTGGCACCGGCACGGGCGGCGCGCCCGTCGTGGCCAACATCGCCCGGTCGCTCGGCGCGCTCACCATCGGTGTCGTGACCAGGCCGTTCAGCTTCGAGGGACGGCGCAGGGCCATGCAGGCCGAGGCCGGCATCGAGACGCTGCGCGACGAGGTCGACACGCTGATCGTGATCCCCAACGACCGTCTGCTGTCGATCTCCGACCGGCAGGTGAGCGTGCTCGACGCGTTCAAGGCGGCGGACCAGGTGCTGCTGTCCGGTGTCCAGGGCATCACCGACCTGATCACCACCCCTGGTCTGATCAACCTCGACTTCGCCGACGTCAAGTCGGTCATGTCGGGCGCCGGTTCCGCCCTCATGGGCATCGGCCACGCCCGCGGCGACGACCGTTCGGTGGCCGCGGCCGAGATGGCGGTCTCCAGCCCGCTGCTGGAGGCCAGCATCGACGGCGCCCACGGCGTGCTGCTGTCGATCGCAGGCGGCTCCGACCTCGGTCTGTTCGAGATCAACGAGGCCGCGCAGCTCGTGTCCATGGCGGCCGCGCCGGACGCCAACATCATCTTCGGTACGGTCATCGACGACGCGCTCGGCGACGAGGTCCGCGTGACGGTGATCGCGGCCGGGTTCGACGACGTGCCGCCTCCGGTGGAGAAGCCGCTGCCCCGCCCGGCGAGCCGTCCCGCCGCCCCGCCGGCCGCGCCGCCCGTGTCGTCCCCTGTGCGGCCGAGCGTCGCGTCCCCCAGCGTGAAGTCGGAGCAGCCCGGGCTGCGCCCTGAGCCGCGCGCTGAGGCACGTCCGGAGCCGCGTACGGACTTCCGGCCCGAGCCGCGGGCCGAGTTCCGTCCTGAGCCCCGTCCGGAGCCGCGGGCCGAGTTCAGGGCCGACCCCCGGCCGGAGCCGCGCGCGGAGTTCAGGGCGGATCCCCGCCCGGAGCCCCGTCCCGAGCCGTCGCGCCCGGAGCCGGTGCGCCCGGTGGAGTCGGCGCAGATCCCCGGGTCCGTCGACGACGAGCCGCTGGCCGACGAGCCGTCCGGCCCCGTCTCCATCCCCCGGCCCACGCCCGAGCCCGCCAACCCGCCCACGCCCATCACCTCCCGCATGTCGGAGCCCGCCAAACGTCCTCGGGTGATCTTCGAGGAACAGGAAGAGGAGCTCGACGTCCCCGACTTCCTCAAATAGCCCGGTAGCCTGACGCCGCTCCCCGGCAGGGATCCGGGAGCGGCGCCGTCGTGCGCGAGGCGTACCGCACGGGCGTGTAGTGAAAGGGAGGGCCACGTGAGAAGGGACGAGATCGCGGCCGGGCTCGCCGAGGTCGACACGCGCATCGCGGCGGCCTGCCGCGCGGTGGGTCGTGACCGGGGCGAGGTCACGCTGATCGCCGTCACCAAGACCCGCCCGGCCGCGGACGTGCGCATTCTGGCCGAGCTGGGCGTGCGCGACGTCGGCGAGAACCGGGACCAGGAGGCCGCGCCCAAGGCGCACGAGCTTGAGGACCTGGCGCTGACCTGGCATTTCGTCGGCCAGCTCCAGACGAACAAGGTCCGCTCGGTCGTCGCGTACGCCGACGTGATCCACTCCGTCGACCGGCTCCGGCTGGTGGAGGCGATCAGCAAGGAGGCGGTCCGCCAGGGCCGCAGGGTCGGCTGTCTCATCCAGGTCGCGCTCGACGACGACCCCGAAAGGGGCGGCGCCCGCGCCGCGGACGTGCTGGAGCTGGCCGACGAGGTGGCGCTGGCCGAGGGGCTGTGGCTGGGCGGCATCATGGCCGTGGCGCCGCTGGGGGAGGAGCCCGCCAAGGCGTTCGCCAGGTTGCGTGACGTGGCCACGCGCCTGGAGGAGCAGCACCCGCGCGCCACGATGATTTCGGCCGGTATGAGCGAGGACCTCGCCGAAGCCATCGCGTACGGCGCGACACACGTGCGGGTCGGTACGGCGTTGCTCGGTCGTCGCAAGCCCTTCGTCAGGTAATGTCCCCTCAAGTGGGTCTTCAGGCCCATGACCAAGTAGAGGTCGATCAGCGGTGAGCTCCAAGGGGGTACGGCTACCGCCTCGGGATCCGGTGTCGGGCTCGAGCGAGTGCGACCGTGAGCAGGAGGACGACGTAGCGATGGCCGGCGCGATGCGCAAGATGGCGGTCTACCTCGGTCTCGTGGAGGACGACCGCTACGAGAGGTACGAAACCTACCCGGACGACTACGCCTACGAGGACGAGGTGCAGCGGCCCGGCGACGAGCGGCCCGTAGCCGTCCAGGAACGCGACGAGGAGCCCGAGGCGGGGGTGCCCGCGCCCAGGCCCGCCACGACGATCCTGGAGCGCCGCACGACCGATCTGGCCCGCATCACGACACTCCACCCCCGGACGTACAACGAGGCGCGTACCATCGGAGAGCACTTCCGAGACGGCACCCCGGTCATCATGAACCTGACGGAGATGGTTGACAGTGACGCCAAGCGTCTAGTCGATTTCGCGGCAGGTCTGGTCTTTGGCCTACATGGCAGCATTGAACGTGTTACCAACAAGGTGTTCCTGTTGTCCCCTGCCAATGTCGAGGTGACCGCCGAGGACAAGGCCCGAATCGCGGAACGCGGGTTCTTCAATCAGAGTTAGAGTCTCTGTATGTCTATCGCACCCAACCGGGTCTCGCCGAGACCGGGAGGGCACATCGGGAGTGGAGGCGCGGCCGGGCCGTGGGGATCGTAAGCCAGATCTTGGTCGTAGTCCTGTCTCTCTACCTGGTGCTGCTCATCGGCAGAATGATCTTCGAGACGGTGCAGGCTTTCGCCCGTCAGTGGCGCCCCTCCGGCATCGTCCTGGTGCTGGCCGAAGCCACTTACACCGCAACCGACCCACCTCTCAAGTTCCTCCGCCGTTTCATTCCCCCGCTCCGGTTGGGTACGGTGGCCTTTGACCTAAGCTTCACTGTCCTGTTCATCGCCGTGCTGCTGCTGATCCAGATCGTGGGGATGCTGCGATGACGGGGGCGGTGTGGCGCAGGTCGTGATCCAACTCGTGTCCGCGCTGAAGTGATTCGGGTTACCGTCCCTCCGGACAGACTCCAAAGCGCGCCAAGGAGACCAAAAAATGCCGCTGACGCCCGCTGATGTGCGGAACAAGCAGTTCAGTACCACCCGGCTGCGGCCGGGCTACGACGAGGAAGAGGTCGACGCCTTCCTCGACGAGGTGGAGGCTGAGCTCGACCGTCTGATCCAAGAGAACGAAGAGCTCCGCGCCAAGCTGGCCGAGTGCCTGCGGGGGAAGGTGCCGGGCGGCATGAACATGCCCATGGCCTCCGCCCCGGTCCAGGAGCAGCCCAAGCCCGAGATGATGGCTCCGCCGCCCCAGCCGGAGCCCATGCGCGCCCCCGAGCCGCCGCCTGTGCAGCAGCCGGTCCCCGTCATGAACATGCCTCCCGCCGAGGACAACATGGACACGGCGGCCCGCGTGCTCGCCCTCGCCCAGCAGACCGCCGACCAGGCGATCTCCGACGCCCGCCGGGAGGCGGACGAGACGGTCACCCGCGCCCGCCGCGAGGCCGACGAGATCCTCACCAAGGCACGCCGCCAGGCCGAGCAGGTCATCGGCGACGCCCGCGCCCGCGCCGAGACGCTCGAGCGCGACGCGCAGGAGCGCCACCGTCAGGCGATGGGCTCGCTGGTGCAGACCCGCGACGAGCTCGAGCGCAAGGTCGAGGAGCTGCGCAGCTTCGAGCGCGAATACCGCAGCAGGCTCAAGCTCTACCTGGAAAACCAGCTCGCCGAGCTCAACGTCTCCGCTGAGGGCAGCGGTGGGTTCCCGGTGATGTCCGGTGGTCCGGCGGGTCAGGCTCCCGCGATGTCGCACGCCGTGTCGCAGGGCCAGCCTCCGCTTCCCGGTGGTCCCAGCCCGTTCGGCGGCGAGGCTCCCCAGGGTGTCTTCCCCGGCGGTGACGGTCCCCACAACGACCGCCGGTAAAGTAGCGGGTCACTAGGACCTGTCACTCGAAAGAGCCCCCTGTGATCCTTATCAGTGCTGGTTTGGTGCTCGCGGCGGTCGTGTTGCTGATCGCGGGCTTCGTACTGGCTAAGCCGTTCCTGATCATGTGGTCCATCGTGGTCAGCGTGCTGTCCGCGCTGTTCCTCGTGATCGGGGCGTTCCTGCGGCGAAACGAGCTTTTTCCCGGTGGTGGGCAGGCCGCTGCGCCGGCCACCCCCCCGAAAGGGCTCATGCCGCCGGGCCCCGGCTCGCCGTACAGTCAGACCGGCCCCATGGGTCACCAGCCCCCACCGCGACCCCATCCGCATCCGCAGACACCGCAGCGGACGGCGACCGTTCCCGCCGCCGCACCCCGCCGCCCCGCGGCGAGCGGCATCTCGCCGGATGCGATCGTGTTGGTGATCCCCGGACGCAAGCGCTACCACGTGTCCGGCTGCCGACAGCTGAGCGGCCGGGACACCGAGGAGCTCACGTACGAGGAGGCACGCGAGGAGGGCTTCACGCCCTGCACGGCGTGCCTGCCTGACGCCGCGCTCGGCGGACGGCAGCTGCCGCCTGCCGCCGACCCCGAGCCCGTCGTCGCCCCCGGCACCGCCGTCACGGCGGCGAGCCGGGCGGAAGACGCCGCGGAGACCCGCGACGTACGTCCGCCGGTCGCCCCGCCGAAGCCTGCCGCGAAGGCTTCCACCCCCGACCCGGAGCCCGCCTCCCGCGAGGAAGGCGCCACCGCGTGGTTCGGCCGCCCGTCCACCTCCTCCGCCGCCGAATCGGATGACGATCAGGCGGACGCGGAGACTTCATATTTCCGGCCGCCGCCTTCCGCGCGCAGGCCCGGCTCGCCCTCCGCCACTCCGGAAGGTCCCGCCACGGGAGCCCCCGGCAAGGCCGGAGCACCCGCGGCCAAGCCTTCGCAGCGCACCGGCTCACCGGAACAGCCCGGCCCCAAGCCCGGCGGTTCCACGGACGCACCCCGTCCGTCCGGCACCAAGCCCGGCCAGCCCGGCCAGTCCACCGGCTCGCCCGAGCAACCCGGCACCAAGCCCGGCCGGCCTGGCGACAAGCCGGGGCAGACCGGCGGCCCGTCGTCGAAGCCGGGATCGACCGGTGCCCGGCTGGGACAGCCCGCCGGTGAGACCCCTTCGAAGGCGACCGACGAGGACGATTCCTCGGGACCCGCCACGGCACCGCAGCCGCGCGTGACCTCTTCCGGGACGCCGGTCCGCCCTGGGCCCTCGGGTGGGGCCTCCGGGCCGTCACAGCGTCCTTCCGGGGCCGCCAAGACGCCTGCTGCGGCGGGAGAGAGCGCGACGGTGCCGGAGCGGCCCGCGTCCTCCGCCGAGTCGGAGGCCAAGCCCAAGGGCCCGCTGCCCCCAGGCCCCGGCGCGAGCGCCGGACGCCCTTCCGGCCCGAGCCCGGCCACCAAGCCTTCGACAACGGAAAAGTCCGGCCCCGACCGCCCGTCGGCCTCCGATCGGCCATCTGCCTCAGACCGCCCGTCAGCCTCGGATCGGCCGTCTGCCTCTGACCGCCCGTCCGCGTCTGGGCGGCCCTCTGCGGCGAGTGGCCCGGCCAAGGCGGGTACGTCCGGCGGCGCCAGCCCGAAGCCCGGGACCTCCGGCACCGGCGGGCCTGCCGGCTCGGGGGCGAAGTCCGGCACACCCAGTACGGGCTCCAAGGACGACGCCACTTCCACCAAGCCAGATGTCTTCAAGGGCGAGGGGAGCGGCTCGACGCCCAAGCCCGGCACCCCGGCTGCGACCGCCAAGCCTGAGGCCTCCAGCTCCGCCAAAGCCACTGACAAGTCCACCGGCTCCTCGGGCGGCGCTGAGGGCAAGGACGAGCGTTCCGGCACGGTGAAGGTCATCATCGGCACCCGCCGCTACCACAGCACCGCGTGCCCGTTGATCAGGGGCGCGGGGGAGTCGGGCGTGGAGACGATGACGCTCGCCGCGGCGGAGGCGGCCGGGCTGACGAGCTGCTCGGTGTGCCAGCACGACCGCGAGACGGTCAGCTGAGAGCCCGCTGACCGACGTTCCTGGTCAGGCCGCACCGGCTACTCGGCAACGGGTGCTCGACGTGATCTCGGTTACCGGCGCGAGCCAGGAAGACGGGCAGTACCGACTCGGCCGGGCTGGTGTTGCCTGAGATCACGCCGTCCTATTTCGCGGGACTGACCCAACAGATCACCGACGCGGCTCGCCGGCACCAGCTGAGCGTGAACGTGGCGACGTCCAACGGCGATGTGGAGGTCGAGCGGGAGCACGTCGCCGAGCTTGCGCGACGACGGGTAAGCGGTGTGATCCTGATCAGCGTGGAGCCGTTCCAATTCCTCCTGGGCCGCAGCCGTCGGGGTGCCCATGCTGGTGCTGGATCGCCCCTTCGCCGTCGAGGAAGGCGCGGCGGCCGCCTCCCACCTGGCCGGGCATGGCCGCCGGAGAATCACTCGTGTGTCGGGGTGCGCCGCGATACTCCTTCATCCAGCAGCGCGTGCTCGGGGTCACGCGCGCGCTTGGTGAACGCGGCATCGACGGGGACGACCCGCAGATGCTGATCTACGTCGAGGCCACCGAGCAGGGCGGCTATCTCGGGGCGCGGCAGGTACTGGCACTGCGGCCCAGGCCGGACGGCGTCATCATCGACAACCCGCGCCAGGCGAGCGATGGGCTTCCTCCGGGGCGCGGCCGACCTCGGTGTATCCGTCCTCGGCGGCACTGGCGGCACTGGCGGCACTGGCGGCACTGGCGGCACTGGCGGCACTGGCGGCGCGGTCTTCTTTACGCTCGATCATCCCCGGGCGGCGTGTCGGACGTTGGAGTTCCTCCTCGGCGTGGCGCGGCCGCGCTGACGCCTTCGCGACCTTTGGCCGGCTCGTACCGCCTTCGGCGCAAACCGCCCTCACCTGCGCCGACGCCTCCTCCTGCAAGGCGCTCCCGGAAGGTCATTGGCGGGGTCGAGCACTCGTGTAAGCGCGGCGCCGATGATTCGAATCCCCTCCGTGGTCCGTGCTCGCCGCGTGCGCGGCATGGTCCGCTACTCCGTGCTACCGTGTACTGGTACTCGGTAGCACCGAGTACCAGGGGAAGGCGGAAGAGGACCCACGATGGACGGCCTGACAGAGATGCTGAAGGGCACGCTTGAGGGCTGCGTGCTGGAAATCATCGGCAGCGAGGAGACCTACGGGTACGCCATCACGCGTCGGCTGAACGAGCTGGGCTTCGCCGACGTCGTCGAGGGGACGGTTTACACCATCCTGTTGCGGCTGGAGAAGAACGGGCTCGTCCAGGTGACGAAACGACCGTCCGGCCTGGGTCCGCCGCGCAAGTTCTATGAGCTCAACGACGCGGGGCGCGAAGAACTCGCGACGTTCTGGGCGAAATGGGAGTACATCACATCGCGGATCGACAAGCTCAAGGAGGGCGGGAGATGAACTTCTGGGAGACCATGACAGGCAGCGATCTCACCAGGGAATGGAAGGCGTTCGAAGCTCGGGCCGAGGCATTGCCGGCCGACTACCGGGCGGCGTGGGAAGAGATCAAGGGTCATCTTTTTCCCTACGGGGACTTCACAGGTCGGAACCTGATGCCGATTCTCGACGGCGCTCTGGGGCTGCTCGAAGGGACGGCGGCCGATGGGCGGAGCATTCACGAGGTGCTGGGGGACGACATCGGGGGCTTCTGCGCGGCGCTGGCAGGCGGAAAAGGGGCCCGGAGCCATCGCGACAGGTGGCGCGAGCAGTTGAACAGGAACGTCGCAAGGAAACTGGGCCGGCTAGGAGGCTGACGTGGGCATCCAGGACATCATCGAGGGCAAGAAGCAGTGGCGGGCGCACGTGGCGCGGGTCAAGGCGCTCCCGCCGGACTACCAGATCGTCTACAAGGAGATTCAGAGGTACTTCTTCAAGGTTGGACCGATCGACTTGCTTGACGGGCCCCTGCTCTCAGGGATCGTCGACTTCTTCGAGGAGGGTGTCGCGGCCGGCAAGGGAGTCCTGGAACTCATCGGCGACGACGTCGCTGCCTTCTGCGACGACCTGATCAAGGACTCGCGCACCTTCGCGGACATCTATCAGGAGTCCATCAGCGGGGAATCCGGCACGGCCGAGAAGTAGCACCCGTCGACCCGGCCTTGAACACGAGCTGCTCGGTCGGTGCCTCCGGCGCGGCCTCGATCATCTTCGATCTGAACGCCGGCCCCTCATCGGCCCGCTCACCGGCGCGGCCCGTCGATATCTCCACCGGCGCCTGCGGGGCCATCGATGAACTCCGGCGGATACCCCCAATCGGCGAGGCCGCCGGCGACCTGCCGGGTGAACTCGCCCAGCGGCGACATCGTCGTCGACCAGCCTCACTCAGGTGGTCGAGCGCAATCCGAACATCAAGATCACGCGAAGATCCCCGGCAACCACGGTGCAACCCTGCGCGACGACGCCCCGGCTGCGGGTCCCGCGCGGACAGCGCCGGGGGCGTGCTTCAGGGGAGGGTGGTGGGCTGCGATGAGGCGGCCCATCGGGGGTGGGTGTCAGGGGGCGGGGCGTTCCAGCACAGGGGTGGGTGGCGGTGGGGCGGGCGCCCCACCGCCGTAGTGCGTGTCAGGCGCGGCGGAGGTGGAAGGTCAGGGACAGGTCCTCGTCCGTGTGGGACGGGAGGTCTGTCGCCGTGCCCTCCGTGACCGTCGTCGCCAGGACCTCCTCCGCCACCACATGCCCCTCGGTGCGCAGGGCCGTGGCGAGCTCGGGGGAGGACGTGGTCCACCACAGGTCGATGCGGTCCGTGATCGACAGGCCGGTCGACTTGCGGGCGTCCTGGACCAGGCGGATGACCTCGCGCAGGAGACCGGCGCGGCGCAGCTCGTCGGTGAGCTCCAGGTCCAGGGCCACCGTCTCGCCCGTGCCGGTGCCGATGGCGCCCGTCTCCACCGCCCAGCCCGAGCGGGGCTGCTCGTTGACGATCACGTCGTCCGGGCCGAGCATGATCTCGCCCAGCTCGTCCGCCTCCACCATGACCGTGGATCCCGAGCGGAGGGCCCGGGCCACGCGGGTGGCGTCGGCGGCGGCCACGGCGGCCGCGACGAGCTTGGTCTGGGAGCCGAAGCGCTTGCCCAGGGCCCGGAAGTTGGGCTTGACCGAGTAAGTCACGAGATCGGCGCTAAATCCGGACATGTCTTCGAGGGTGTGGACGTTCAGCTCGTCCGCCACCAGACCCCGGAGCTCGCCGGGCAGCGACGGCCAGCCGTGTGCCCCCACCAGGGCGCGGCGGAGCGGCTGGCGGGTCTTGACGCCCGACGAGGCGCGGGCCGAGCGGCCCAGCTCCACCAGGCGGCGGACGAGGGCCATCTGGTCGGACAGCACCGGGTCCAGCAGGTCCTCGCGCACCTCCGGCCAGTCGGCCAGGTGCACCGAGGAGGGCGCGTCGGAGGAGCGCAGTACGTCCCAGAGGTAGTCGGTGATGAACGGCGTGACGGGGGCCATCAGCCGCGTCACCGTCTCCAGGCACTCGTAGAGCGTCGCGAACGCCTCCGGCGACCCCTGCCAGAACCGGCGGCGCGAGCGGCGCACGTACCAGTTGGACAGGTCGTCGAGGAAGTCCGCCAGGCGGCGGCCGGCGCGCTGGGTGTCGTACTCGTCCAGCGACGCCGTGACGTCGGCCACCGTTCTGTGCAGCTCGGCCAGCACCCAGCGGTCGAGCAGCGGGCGCTCGGCCGCGGGCGTGGCCTGCGCGAGCATGGCCGGCGACCAGGACTCGGCGTTGGCGTAGAGGGTGAAGAACGACGAGGTGTTCCAGAGCGTCAGCAGGACCTTGCGGACGATCTCCTCGAGGGTGTTGTGCCCCACCCGGCGCGACGCCCAGGGCGAGCCCGAGCAGGCCATGAACCACCGCAGCGCGTCGGCCCCGTGCTGGTCCATCAGCGGGATCGGCTCGAGGATGTTGCCCAGGTGCTTGCTCATCTTGCGGCCGTCCTCGGCCAGGATGAGGCCGAGGCAGAGCACGTTCTCGTAGGAGGATTGGCCGAAGACCAGCGTGCCGACGGCCATCAGCGAGTAGAACCAGCCGCGCGTCTGGTCGGTGGCCTCGCAGATGAACTGCGCCGGGTAGACGCCCTCCGGCTTGCCGCGCTCGCCCCACTGGGCGAACGGCATGGAGCCGGAGTCGTACCAGGCGTCGATGACGTCCGGCACGCGGCGCGCGAGGGCGCCGCACGACGGGCAGTCGAAGGTCACGTCGTCCACGAACGGGCGGTGCGGGTCGAGCGCCGAGATGTCCTGCCCCGCCAGCCCGCCCAGCTCCTCCAGCGAGCCGACGCACGTCACGTGGGACTCGTCCGCCGAGCACACCCACAGCGGCAGCGGCGTGCCCCAGTAGCGCGAGCGCGACAGCGACCAGTCGACGTTGTTGCGCAGCCACTCGCCGAACCGGCCCCACTTGATCGTCTCGGGGTACCAGTTGGTGCCGGCGTTCTCGGACAGCATCTTGTCCTTGACCGCGGTGGTGCGGATGTACCAGGACGGGAGCGCGTAGTAGAGCAGCGGGGTGTGGCAGCGCCAGCAGTGCGGGTAGCTGTGCTCGAAGTGGCCGCCGCGGTAAAGCAGCCCGCGGGCGCGCAGGTCCTCGGTCAGCTCCTCGTCGGCGTCCTTGAAGAACCGGCCGCCGACCATGGGCACGTCGTCGAGGAAGCGGCCGTCGGGGCCGATCGGGTTGACGACGGGCATGTCGTACTGCCTGATCACGGCCATGTCGTCGGCGCCGAAGGCCGGCGCCTGGTGGACCAGGCCGGTGCCGTCCTCGACCGTGACGTACTCGCCGAGCACGACGTAGTGGGCGCCGGGGATGTCGACCAGGTCGAACGGGCGGGAGTACGCGGTGTGCTCCAGCTCGCGACCGGTATAGCGGGCCACCTCGGTCGCGCCCTCGCCGAGGACCGACAGCAGCGGCTCGGCGACCACCAGGACCTCGCCGTCCGCGGTGCGGGCCGCGACGTACGTCACGTCGGGGTGCACGGCGACGGCCGTGTTGGACACGAGGGTCCACGGCGTGGTCGTCCATACGAGCAGCGCGGCGCCCAGCTCGGCCAGCGGCCCGGCGGTCACCGGCATGCGGACGTAGACCGACGGGCTGGAGACGGTCTCGTAGCCGCCGGGCTGGCCCAGCTCGTGGTCGGACAGCCCCGTGCCGCAGCGCGGGCAGTACGGCGTGATGCGGAAGTCGCGGAACAGCAGCCCCTTGTCCCAGATGACCTTCAGCGACCACCAGACCGACTCGATGTAGGAGGGGTCCATGGTCCGGTACGCCTGGGACAGGTCGATCCAGTAGCCCATGCGCTCGGTCAGCTGCTCGAAGGCGTCGACGTGGCGCAGCACCGACTCGCGGCACTTGGCGTTGAACTCGGCGATGCCGTATTCCTCGATGTCCTTCTTGCCGGTCAGGCCCAGCTCGCGCTCCACGCCGACCTCGACGGGCAGGCCGTGGCAGTCCCATCCGGCCTTACGCGGGACGCTGAATCCGCGCATGGACTTGTAGCGCGGGAACAGGTCCTTGAACACCCGCGCCTCGACGTGGTGCACGCCGGGCAGGCCGTTCGCGGTGGGCGGGCCCTCGTAGAAGACCCAGGACGGGTTTCCGGAGTTCTGCTCCACGGAGCGCTCGAAGATCTTCCCGTCCCGCCAGCGGTCCAGGACCTCGCGCTCGAGCGCGGGCAGGTCAACCTGCGCGGGAAGAGAGCGGAAAGATGGCGAAGACATTTCGGGTGTGACCTCCACGCTTGATCGGCCGGTAGGGCGAGCGTGAAGGGACGAAGCCATGCGGCCCCGCGGTACCACCCTTCTTGACCTCGCACGCGGGCGAGGCCCTCTTCGTTTGATCTGCGGCCGGGTCTAATGAGCTCTCGCGAGCCGTTCTTCCGGCGGCTCCGGGGTGATATCCCTCACAGTCGGGCCCCATCAACGCCTTGCAGTCTCAAACCATAACGCAGAGTGGGGCCGAAGGCTTCCTGCTTTCTCAGGGCGAGCCGCCCGAGGGGCCGTCGGTACGCAACCGACAAAGTTGCGGGAATGGACGCCCCTGTGGAGGAGTTTAATGCGCGAGGCGGGATAGTACGGGGGAGGTAAACCGTCCGGCGGGTCGTTTGCCGTTCCGTTATGTGGATCCCTAAGCTGCCCGCACCATTTACGGCCTTGATCAGCAATGGAGGCAGCCATGGCGGCAGTCACGCAGACCGCTACACCTTCGATGTGGTCGGAAGAGGAGCTGGCCGAGGTACGCGGCAGGCTCCAGAGCGAGATCGACCAGCTCAACGCGGACATCCACCGCCACGAGACGGAGATAGCCTCTGGAGACGTCACTCAGGGGGCGGGCGACGACCAGGCGGACGCCGGCGCGAAGACGTACGAGCGCGAACGCGAGATCGCCCTTACCCTGAATGCGCGCGATCTGGTCGCGCAGAACGAACGTGCGATCGCCAGGATCGACGCCGGGACCTATGGAGTGTGCGAATCGTGCCACAAGCCGATCGGCAAGGAACGCCTTCAGGCGTTCCCGAGGGCGACGCTGTGCGTGGCCTGCAAGCAGAAGGAGGAGCGCCGGTAGGCCGCCCCCGCGGGCGTCTGGTCGCCGTCCTCGTCGTGCTGGCGGCCGTGGTCTACGCGGCCGACCTCATCACCAAGACGGTGGTGCTTCGCACGCTCGAGGGTCAGGCGCCGCTCGTCGTCCTCCAGGACGTGCTGCAGTTCCGGGTGATCTTCAATTCCGGTGCCGCGTTCAGCCTCGGCACCGGAATGACCTTCGTCTTCACCTTCATCGCCGCGGGCGTGGTCGTCGCCATCGTGCGCACCGCCCGCAAGCTCGGCAGCCGGGCCTGGGCGGTCACGCTGGGGCTGCTGCTCGGCGGCGCGCTCGGCAACCTCACCGACCGGCTGCTGCGCTATCCCTCGGGGATCGGGCGCTCCACGCAGCTGCAGGGGCACGTCGTCGACTTCATCGAGGTGCTCCCCGGGCATTTCCCCGTGATCGACTACTTCCCCGTGTTCAACATCGCCGACTCGGCCATCGTCTGCGGCGGCATCCTGGCGGTGCTGCTGGCCTGGCGCAACGTGCAGATCGACGGGTCCCGGGAGACCCCGGAGACCAAGGGGGCCGAGAAGGGTGAGTGAGCAGCGGAGCCTGCCCGTACCCGACGGGCTGGAGGGCGAGCGGCTCGACGCCGCGCTCTCGCGGCTGTTCGGCTTCTCCCGCACCCGCGCGGCCGAGCTGATCGGCGCGGGCGAGGTGCTGGTGGACGGCCGGCAGCCGGCCAAATCCGACCGCGTGCACGCGGGCGCGTGGCTCGACGTGACGATGCCGCCGCCGGTCACCACGCCGATGCCGGTCGCCGAGCCGGTGCCGGGCATGACGGTCGTGTACGAGGACGACGACGTCATCGTGATCAACAAACCGATCGGCGTGGCCGCCCACCCGACCGTCGGCTGGACGGGGCCGACCGTGATCGGCGGGCTGCTCGGGGCCGGTCACACGATCGCCACCAGCGGGGCCGCCGAGCGCCAGGGCATCGTGCACCGCCTCGACGCCAACACCACGGGGGCGATGGTGGTGGCCAAGAGCGAGGTCGCGTACTCGCGGCTCAAGCGGGCCTTCAAGGAGCGCACGGTCGACAAGCGCTACCACGCGCTGGTGCAGGGGCATCCCGACCCGTTCAGGGGCACGGTGGACGCGCCCATCGACCGCCACCCGTCCGGGGACGGGCGCTTCGCGGTGGTGGCCGGGGGGAAGCCGTCGGTCACCCACTACGACACCGTCGAGGCGTTCCGTGCGGCCTCGTTGCTGGACATCAAGTTGGAGACCGGGCGCACGCACCAGATCAGGGTGCACATGGCGGCGCTGCGGCACCCCTGCGTCGGGGATCTGCTCTACGGGGCGGATCCGACGCTGGCGGCCCGGCTGGGGGTCACGCGCCAGTGGCTGCACGCGGTGGCGCTCGGGTTCGAGCACCCCACCACGGGCGACTGGATGTCGTTCAGCACGGACTATCCGCAGGACCTGCAGAAGGCGCTGGACATCGTCCGCGCCGAATCCTGACCGCCCCTACGGCTGGTCGGCGTCCTCGCCGCCCGGCTCCGACGGCTCGACCGAGTCCGGGGTCCGGGAAGGGGTGGTGTTGTCCCGGTCCTTCTTGCCGCTCGCGCTCGGCGTCGGCGTCCGGTCGGGGTTCTTCCGCTCACCGGTCGGCGTGGGCTCCCGGCTGGGGTCCTTCCGGTCGCCGGTAGGCGTCCTGTGCCGGTCCTCGACGGCCGGCGGGGAGCTTTCGGGTGTGGAGGGCGTCGGGGCGAGCTGCGGAGCGCCGGTGGTCGGATCAGTGGTCGGAGCGCCGGTGGAGGGCCCGGCGGTCACGACGGCGGGGGCGGGGCCCGGGTTCCGGGGCAGGTCCCGCGTCCGGCCGGACCACCAGGCCGCGCCGCCCGTGACCGCCGCGACGAGCAGCGCGCCTCCCGCGATCACGGCCACCGGAAGCCTGCGCCGCCGCCGCGGGGAAGCCCCGCCCGGCCCGGTCGCACTTGGCTTGATCGCGCCGGGCCCGGCCGGGCCCGGTTCGGTGACGGGGCCCGTCCGCTCGGGGGCGCCGCCGGTCAGGATCGCGGCCAGCCGCTGCTCGGCCTCCTCCAGCGACATGCGCTCGGCCGGGTTCTTGCGCAGCAGCCCGAGCAGTACGGGACCGAGCACGCCCGCGCGGGCCAGCGGCTCCGGCTCGGCGTGCAGGACCGCGCCCAGCGTGGCCAGGGGGTTGTCCCGCTGGAAGGGCGAGTGCCCCTCGACCGCGATGTAGAGCGTCACG
The DNA here is from genome assembly GCF_040610775.1 of Nonomuraea sp. NPDC003709. NCBI lineage: Bacteria > Bacillati > Actinomycetota > Actinomycetes > Streptosporangiales > Streptosporangiaceae > Nonomuraea > Nonomuraea sp. NPDC003709. The sequence goes on from NZ_JBEXMW010000002.1 coordinate 229,810, forward strand.
CCCAGCGACCACAGGTCGGAGGAGGCCTTGGCCTGGCTGCCCGCCGCGCGTTCCGGCGCCATGAACGCGGGGGTGCCGAGCAGCACGCCCGTGCTCGTCACGGGAGCCTCGTCCTCCGTCGTGGCGATGCCGAAGTCGGTGAGCACCGCCCGGCCGTCCTCGGTCAGCAGCACGTTGTCCGGTTTGACATCCCGGTGCAGCACGCCCGCCGCGTGCGCCGCGCGCAGCGCCTCGAGGAGCTGCAGCCCGATGTCCGCGGCCGCCGCTGGGGACATGGGGCCGTCCTCGCGGATCAGCTCGCCCAAGGTGCGGGAGTTGACGAGCTGCATGACGATCCACGGGTGACCGTTCTCCTCCAGGACGTCGTACACGGTGGCCACACCTGGATGCGCCACCCGGCCGGCGGCCCTGGCCTCCCTGAACGTGCGTACGGCGAAGACCTCGCGCTCGGGATCCGTCAGGTCGGGCGGCGGCAGGATCTCCTTGACCGCCACGTCCCGGCCCAGCACCTCGTCATGAGCCTGCCACACCGTTCCCATCCCGCCCCGGCCGATCGTCCTGAGCAGCCGGTAACGCCCACCGACCATCTCTGTTGCATCGGACATGCACGGCGACTACCCAAGAAAGAACCGGACAAGCGCGGTGACGAGGGCCGCCGCGGCCAGGATGACCAGGAACGGCGCCCGCAGCAGCAGCCCGACGACCGCGGCGCCCAGCCCGGCCGTGCGCGCCGGGTCGAAGCTCAGCCCGCCCTCCTCCGTGAACACCTGCACCGCGATCAGGGCCGCCAGCAGCGCCACCGGCACCAGTTCGGCGAACCTGCGGATCGCCGGATGCTCCAGCACCCGGCGCGGCGCCGCCAGCCCGGCCAGCTTGAGCACGTAACAGCCCGCGCAGACCGCGGCGATGGCCCACCACAGCGTCATCGCGCCATCACCACCAGCACGGCGGCCGCCGACAGCAGCACGGGCACGCCGGGCGGCAGGAACGGGGTGGCGCACAGGGCCATCACCGCGGCCGCGCCGGCCAGCCGGCGCAGCTCGGCGCTGGCCGTCAGGCGCGGCCACAGGATGGCCAGGAACGCGGCCGGGCCCACCACGTCCAGCCCCAGCACGCCGGGGTCGCCCAGGAACGACGCCCCGTAGGCGCCCGCCAGGGTGGTCAGGTTCCAGGTGAGGTAGAGGCTGGCGAACGTGGTGACGAAGCCCGTACGGGCCGCCTCCGGGGTCGGCTGGGCCAGCGTGACGGCCGTCGTCTCGTCGATCACTCCCTGCGCGGCCAGCAGTCTTCGGGGCCCGCGTACCCGGAGCAGGTCGGCCAGGCGCAGGCCGTAGAGCGTGTTGCGGCCGCCCAGCAGCAGCGCGCCCAGCGTGGCGGTCACCAGGTCGCCGCCCGCGCCCACCGCGCCGGTCAGCGCGAACTGCGAGGCGCCGGTGAAGGCCAGCAGGCTCAGCACGCACGCCTGCGGCACGCTCAGGCCCGCGGTGATCGCGGCGGCGCCGAAGGCGATCCCCGACAGCCCCACGGCCACGCCCACGCCGAGGCCGTCCCGCACGGCGGCGGAACGGTGAGTTGTCTGTTCCATGCCGCAAGAGGCTAGGAGGTGGGGGAACCGCCGGTCTTGTACGTTCCTGCAGCACGCTGGTACGCCGCGGGCGGCACGCCCACGATGCGCTTGAAATGCCGGTTGAGGTGGGCCTGGTCCGTGAAGCCCACCTCGGCGGCCACCTGCGCCGGGCGTACCCCGGACTGCAGGAGGCGGCGCGCCTGGCGCACCCGCAGCGAGGTGAGGTAGGCGTGCGGCGGCAGGCCGGTCTCGGCCTTGAACGCCCGCAGCAGCGCGAACGGCCGCGCGCCCACCGCGTCGGCCAGGTCGTCCAGCGTCGGCGGGTCGACGAGGCTGCCGTGCAGCAGGTCGAGCGCGTCCCGCACGGCCCGCCGGCCCTCTGCGGGCAGGATCGCCGTCGGCCTGGGCGTGGCGTGGCGGGTCACCAGCCGCGCGAACAGCGTGCGGCTCAGCGTGGAGGCGGCCAGCGCGTCGCCGCGCTCGGCCGCCTGGTGAGCCCGGCCGAGCAGCAGCGCCACCTCCTCGTCACGCACGACCTGCCTGGGGAAGTGCGGCGTCGCGTACGGCACGCCCAGCTCGGCGGCGATCCCCGCCAGCCTGTCGATCGACGGGTAGAGCATGCGGTACGACCAGCCGTCCGGCGTGCCCGCCTGGCCGGTGTGCACCGACTCGGGGTTGACCAGCACCACCTCGCCCGCGCCCGCCCGGTGCAGGGTGCCGCGGTAGTCGAACTCCTCCACACCCCTGACGATCACGCCGATGGCGTAGCCGTCGTGCACGTGCCGGGTGAAGCGGTGGGTGACGTAGCGGGCCTTGAGCAGGTCGGTGCCCGGCACCGCCGGATGCCGCCAGAAGTGCGCCTGCTCTTTCATTGAGGTCTGAAGGTCTTCGCGAACGTCTCGAAGTAGCGCCGGTCCGAGGCCCAGCGGGCGTCGGTGGTCTCCCAATAGAGGGCGTACGGGCGGCCGTCGGCGGTGCGGAAGCCGCGGTTGATCACGTGGATCCGCTGCCCGTCGCGGATCCTGGTGAACTCCCAGTCGGCGGCCTTGCGGCCGAGGTAGGTGGTGGAGACGATGCCGATCCGGCTGTATCCCTCGAACTCGCCCTTCGCCCGGATCTCCTTCTCCAGGCTGGCCCACTGCTTCGCCGGGTCCGTCCAGGCGAAGTCGGGGACGGTCCACTCCACGATCATCGCGCCGGGGCTGTCGGGGCCCTTGAAAGTGATGCTGTCCCTGGTGGAGTGCTTCACGGCCCGCCACCCCTCCGGGACGGCGACCCCGAAGCGACCCTGCGCGCTCCTGAACGCGCGCCACCCCGCGGGCACCGGCTGCGTCGTCGTGGTGGGCGTACGCGTGGGCTCGGGCGTGGGCGTGGGCATGGCCGTGGGCGTGCTCGACGTGGTCGGCTCGGCGGTGGGGGTGGGACCCGTCGGTGTGGGGCTCGGGGTCGCGGCGGTGCTCGTCCAGTGGTTGGAGACCAGGAAGCCGCCCGCGCCCAGCACCGCCACGGCGGCGGGCAGGCCGATCCACAGCGCCTTGCCGCGCCTGGGCCGCGTCGAGAGCGTGGGGCCCTCGGCCGTGTTCGCGGCGCCGGCCGTCGGCCGCCATGCCCCGGGGGGCGTCGGGTGGGGGGAGGGGCCCGAGGCGGCCTCGTACAGCAGCCTCGCGGCCTCCGCGGCGGGCAGGCGCTCGTCCGGGCTCCTGCGCAGCAGCCCCATGATGACCGGCTGCAGCGCGCCGGCCCGCGCGGGCGGCTCCGGCGCGTCGCGCAGCACCGCCGCGACCGTCGCGGCCCACGAGTCGCGCTTGAACGGCGGCTCGCCCTCGACGGCCGCGTACAGCGTCGCCCCCAGCGACCACAGGTCCGACTCGGGGCGCGCGGGCTCGCCGTTGAGACGCTCGGGCGGCATGTACGCGGGCGTGCCCACCAGCCCGCCGGTCGCCGTCAGCCCCGCCTCGGCCTCCAGCGAGGCGATGCCGAAGTCGGTCAGCACCACCCGGCCGTCGTCGGCCAGCAGCACGTTCTCGGGCTTCACGTCACGGTGGAGCACCCCGGTGGCGTGCGCGGCGCGCAGCGCGTCGAGCACCCGCCCGCCGATCACCGCGACCTGCCCCACCGTGAGCGGCCCGCGCTCGCGCACCACCTCGGCCAGCGAACGCGAGCGCACGAGCTGCATCACGATCCACGGGCGGCCGTCCTCCTCGACGACGTCGTGGATGACGATCACCGACGGGTGGTCGAGGCGGCCCGCCGCCCTGGCCTCCCTGATGGTCCGGCTGTTGAGCTCGGCCCGCTTGGCGTCGCCGACGCCCGTGTAGCGGACCTCCTTGATCGCCACCGTACGGTCGAGCAGCTCGTCGTAGGCACGCCAGACCACGCCCATGCCGCCCTCACCGAGCGGCTCGATGAGGCGATAGCGGTTGCCGACCTGCCTTTCCACGCCGTGAAGCCTACTTGGCCGGTTTGAAGGTGGCGCAGAACCCTTCAAAGAAGTCGTAGTCGGCCTTCCAGTGGCTCTTCAGCGTGTGCCAGTAGATCGCGTATCCCCGCCCGTTGTCGGTGATGAAGCCCCGGTTGCGCACGCGCGTCTTGCCGGTGTTGGTGTTCCAGGTGAAGTCCCAGTCCGCGGCGGCCTTCTGGAAGCCGTCGACCCGCTTGATGTCGAGCTTCTTGTAGCCGCCGAAGTTGTTCTTGAGACTCGGCTCCTGCTTCTTCCAGTCCTTGTACGGGTCCCTGCTGCTCTTCCCGCCGTCCTCGATCATGAGGTACGCGTTGGAGGCCGCGCCAGGGCCTCGGAACTTGACCTGGTTGCCGCCGCGGGTCAGCACGTCCCAGCCCTTGGGCAAGCCGACGGAGAAGCCGAGCTTCTTGTCCTTGTACATCTTCCAGCCGGCCGGCAGCGCGTTCTCCTTCTCCTTCTCCTTCTCGGGAGTGGGAGCCGGGGTCGTGGCCGTCGGCGACGGCGGCTGGGACGCACTGGGCTCGGCGGAGCCCGACGTGGACGCGCTGGGCGACGCCTGCGAGGCGGTGCCCGTGGGGACCGTGGCCTGGGACGAGCCCTTCTTCGTGTCGCGCTCGTCGGGGGCCGAGCTCAGCCCGAGGTAGCCGCCGATCACGGCCACGAGCACGACGGCCACGGCCGCCGCGATGACCGGCCCGGCCCGGCGCTGGTCCGTCCTGGTCGCGTCCATCGTGGACTCGGCGGTGGCGGGGGCCGGGGCCGCGGTCGGCGACGGCGTGATCCGCGACCCGGTCTCGGGGACGGCGGGCGACGGGACCGGAGCGGCGGAGGCGATCAGGTTGGGGTCGGTCGGGGTGTCGTCCTCGACGGGCGGCGCCTGGCGCAGCTTGCCCAGGGCGCGGAACCTGTTCTGGACGGCGGCCTTGCCCTGCGCGGAGGCCTCGTTCTGCGACGGCGGCTCGGCCGGGGCGGGGGTTTTGCGCGGCGGTGGTGGCGTGGTGGGCCGCGGCACGCGGATCGTCTGCGCCGCGGGGAACTGCGCGGTCGGCGGCGGGCTCGCCTGGGCGATGACCTGCCGCAGCATCCGCTGCGCTTCCTCGTACGTGAGCCGCTGGACCGGCTCCTTGTTGAGCAGGCCCAGGATCACGTCGGTGAGCGGGCCCGTGTGCGCAGCCGGATCGGGCTCGTCGGTCAGCACGGCGTGCATGGTCGCCAGGGCCATCCCCCGCTCGTGCGGGGAGCGGCCCTCCACGGCCGTGTACAGCGTAGCCCCTAACGACCACAGGTCCGACTCGCGCCGCGCGGGCAGCCCCTTGAGCCGCTCGGGCGCGATGAACGCCGGCGTCCCGGCCAGCCCGGTCACGGTGAGCTGCGTCTCGGTCTCCAGCGTGGCGATGCCGAAGTCGGTGAGCACGACCCGGCCGTCGTCGGCCAGCAGCACGTTCTCGGGTTTGACGTCGCGGTGCAGCACGCCGGCCTCGTGGGCGCGGTGCAGCGCGTCCAGCACGGCCAGGCCGATCTCGGCCACCCGCTTGGGTGCCAGCGGCCCGTCCTGCTTGATCACGGCGCCCAGCGAGCGCGACTGGACGAGCTGCATGACGATCCAGGGCCGGTCATCCTCCTCGATCACGTCGTGAACGACGATCACGTTGGGATGCTCGAACCTCGCCGCCGCCCTCGCCTCGCGCATGGTGCGCCGGTTCAGCAGCTGCACTTCCTCGCCCAGGGCGGCCGCGTACCTGACCTCCTTGACCGCGACCGTGCGGTCCAGGAGCTCGTCGTACGCGCGCCAGACGATACCCATCCCGCCCCTGCCGATGGGTTCCTGCAGTTGGTAGCGGCCGGCGATGCGGCGTCCCTCCTGCTTGCGATCCGACATCAACGGCCTCAAACCCTCCTCTAGGCCAAGAAATACTCCCATAGAGAGGGATCAACGGCGACTCGCCTGAAGGACAGTCCGTCATGTGAGTGGCACCGTCCAGCAGGTGAAGCCATGGGTGTAGTGTTTCAGACATGACTTGTCGCTACGCCTTTATCGAGCCGGCTCCGGGAGAGCCGGTCGTCAGCTAGCGACCACCTGGAGCCGGCACGAGGCAGAGACGACCCGTCTCTGCCTTTTTGGTTTTCCCGCCGGCTGCGCAGGGGCCGGCCCGAATTGGGGGAGTCGAGGATGTCATCGACCTTGGAACGGCGCGCCGTGGCGGTGGGCGGAACGCTCGTGGGCGAAGGGCCCGCCGTGGTGATCGGCGGCCGGGTCGACCTGCGGGCGCACCGCGGGGAGGCCGACGCGTACGAGGTGCTGGGCGAGCACGCCACGCTGGTGGAGCCGTACTCGGCGGCCGATCTGCCGGCCATCGCCGAGCGGGCGGACGCGGTCGTGGTGGGTTCGTCGTGGACGCGCGACATCCCGCTGGTGCGCTCGGCGGCCGGGCTCGGGCTGCCGGTGGTCGTGGAGCGGCGGCCCGCTGCGTCGCTGGAGGAGTGGCTGGAGCTGGCCGACTACTGCGCGCGGGAGGGGGACGGGCGGGTGCTCCTGTGCGAGGGCGGCCGGTTGGACCTGGGGCTGATGCGGGCGGCCCGCGCGGTCTCGGGGCGTCCCGTGCTCGCCGACGTCTCGCGGGACGCGGCGCTGTCCGCGGCGGCGGTGGCGGCGGGCGCCGACGGGCTCGTCGTGGACTCGGCCGAACGGGGCACCCCGCCGGTTGGCGGGCCGGCCAAGCTCGGGACCTACGTGGGAGCCCGGACGGCTGAGCCCTCCAGGAGCGGGGCGCTGGAGTTCGTGGGCCCCGGGAGCCTCGCCGAGGCCCGTCAGGAGCTCTCCCCGGCGACGGTGTTGCGCGCGGCCGAGGAGGCCGTGACGGTCGTGGGCGCCCTGGTGCGGCCCGAGGCGCCCGCCACGCTGCCGGAGTGCCGCGAGGCGATCGACCGGGTGGACGCGGCGCTGGCCACGCTGCTCGAACGGCGGGCGGCGCTGGCGGGCATCGTGCAGCGGATCAAGCCGGTCGGCGGGTTCGCCGGGCGCGACATGGCCCGGGAGCGCGCGCTCGTGTCGCGGATGGCGCTGCGCGCCCCGTCGCTGGGGGAGGCCCGGCTCGCGCCCATCATGAACGCCGTCATCGAGGCGGGCCTCCACCTGGCCGAGGAGCGCTCGGCCGAGTGAGCGGGCGTCAGGGAGCGTCGAGGCGGACGTTGTTCATGGGGCGGCCCGGTCCGGCGGCGATCTGCTTGGTGATGAGCTCGGCGAAGCGGCGGTAGCCGTCGCCCGTCGGGTGGTAGCTGCGGGCGTTGACCTTGAGCTCGTCCATGTTCACGCTCAACCCGTTCAGGTACGGCTGCGGCCGGCCCACCTCGTGCCCCGTGAACGCCTCGTACGCGTCCACGTACTCCACGCTCCCCGGCACGCCGAACGCCGCGATCGTGCGGTCGAAGTCGGACACCACCGAGGCCACCGTGTCGTTGAGCCGGCGCGTCATCCCGTTCAGCCAGGTCTGGTCCTCGGCGCTCATGTTGTCGACGGTCGCCACGGGGTCCTTGGGGAAGGGCCTGGGGTAGCCGAGGACGATGATGCGGGCGTTCGGCGCCCGCGTCCGCACCTCGCGCAGCACCTTGGTCAGGCTGGGGCGCAGCTCGTCGATGCGGCGGGCGACGGCGGCGTCCTGCTCCACGCACGCCGACGACCACGGCAGCTTGACGATGCAGCCCGTGAGCACCTTCGTGAACCCGGCGTCGTTGCCGCCGATGCTCAGCGTCACCAGGCTGGCGTTCGGGCCGACCCGGGTGATCTGGGGCTTCTGGCCGTACTGGCCCGACAGGATCTGGGAGGAGGTGGCGCCGCTGCAGGCGTAGAAGGCGGTGCCGCCCCCGAAGCGGTAGGTCTGCGCCACCAGCGGCACGTACGAGCCCGTCGCCCGGTGGCAGCGGTCGGCGCCGTCGTTGATCGGCTCGTGGTCCAGGTCCCAGACGCCCTCGCCGGAGGAGTAGGAGTCGCCCAGCGCGACGTACATGCCGCCCTGCGCCACCTGCACGGGCGTCAGGCGGGTCGCCTGCGGCAGCCTTCCGTTCGGCTCCTGATCGGCCGGGCAGCCCGCGCCGAGCACGGCGCAGGCCAGCCTCGGTAAGACGCCCAAGGGCGCGCATGCCACGGCAAGCGCGGCGCCGACGGCGGCGGCCGCCACGGTCTGGACTATCGCCCGCTTTGTCCACCTCGGCGTCTGTCGTGTCGCCTCGTCCAGTGCGGCCTCCCCCGTGTGCGGCGGCTCTGTGCCGGCACATCGAGAGTACTCAGTCAGGGGCGGCCGCCGTTGACGATCCGGCGGCGGCTGACCACCCGCCAGCCGAGGGCGATGGCCACGGCCAGCGCCGGGATGAGGAAGAACGCCACCCGCTGGTCGGGGTCGGCGAAGGGCATCAGCAGGACGACGAGCACCAGGAACGCCAGCGTGAGCCAGTTCGTGTACGGCGCGCCGGGCATCGGGAACACCGACAGGTGGCCCGACCGGCGCAGCCGCATCTGGCACCAGACGAGCACGCCCCAGGTCGTGATCACGCCGAGGGAGGCGACGGCGGTGGCGATGTTGAAGGCGCGCTCGGGCAGGAAGTAGAACAGCGCCACCCCGGCCAGGAACATGGCCGCCGTGAACAGGATGCCGCCCATCGGGACGAACCTGGAGCTGAGCGTGCCCGTGAACCCGGGCGCCTCCTGCTTCATGGCCATCGAGCGCAGGATGCGGCCCGTGGCGTACAGGCCGGAGTTGCAGGACGAGAGCGCGGCGGTGATCACCACGAGGTTCATCGCGTCGGCGGCCCACGGGACGCCGAGGCCCGCGAAGACCGTCACGAACGGCGAGGTGTCCGCGTGGTACGCGGTCCACGGCAGGACCATCGCCAGCAGCGCCACCGAGCCCACGTAGAAGATCGCGATGCGCCACACCACGCCGTTGATCGCCTTCGGCATGACCTGGTGCGGCCTGGCCGTCTCACCCGCCGTGATGCCGACCAGCTCGATCGACGCGTACGCGAACACCACCGACTGCAGGCTCATCAGCACCATCGGGAAGCCCTTGGGGAAGAAGCCGCCGTGGGAGACGAGGTTGTGCGGGGTCGCCTGGCCGACCGCGAAGACCACCAGGACCAGGCCGACCACCAGGAAGATCGTGATCGCCAGCACCTTCAGCATGGCGAACCAGAACTCCAGCTCGCCGAACAGCCGGACCGACACCAGGTTGACCGACAGCACGAAGCCCAGGGCGATGAGCGCCGTCAGCCACTGCGGGAACGCCGGAGCCCAGTAATGGATGTAGGCGGCGATGGCGGTCAGCTCGGCGATGCCGGTGAACGCCCAGTTGATCCAGTACATCCAGCCGCTGGCGAACGCCGCCCACGGGCCGATGAACTCGCCCGCGTACTCGACGAACGACCCCGCCACCGGGCGGTAGAGCACGAGCTCGCCGAGCGCCCGCATGACGAAGAACGCGGCCGCCCCTGCGGTGGCGTACGAGATCACCAGGGCGGGCCCGGCCGCGGCCAGCCGGCCGCCCGAACCGAGGAACAGGCCAACCCCGATCGCCCCGCCGATCGCGATCATCTGGACCTGGCGGTTGCCGAGCGCGTGCCGGTAGCCTTCGTCCGTCTGCGTGCGCACCGAGTGTCTCCTCAACTACGTACAGTGAATATGACGATATCGGTGCTGCCGGCCACGGGGGTCCCGGCGCGCCGGTCCGGACGGGGGCCGGGCGCGGGCACCAGGGTCTCGGTCCGGACCACTGGAGTCGGAGCGCACAACCCCACTCGAGCGGGGCCGGGATCCGCCTGGGGGCGTGACGGCGGTTGTCGTGGTCTCCCGGTGGGGGCGCGATCGGCTTGGGGGCGTGACGGCGGTCGTAGCGGTCTCCGGGAGGGGCTGGGATCCGCCTGGGGTGGGATGGTGGTCGTCCGCGGTTCGGGCCCGTGCGTGATGGGGTGGCGGGGGTCAGGAGGGTGGGGGGTCCTTGAGGTGGAGGGCGAGGCGGGTGCGGTCGCGGAGGGCGTATTTGCGGAGGAGGCTGGAGACGTGGTTCTTCACCGTGCCCTCGGCGATGCGCAGCCGGGCCGCGATCTCGCGGTTGGAGGCCCCCGCGGCGATCAGCGCGGCCACCTGCGCCTCCCGGGCCGACAACCGGCCCCGAGGCGCAGCCGGCGGGGGCGGCGCGGGCGGGGTGCGCCGGAGCTCGGCGACCAGGCGGGCGGCCACCGGTGAGGCGAGCACCGTCTCCCCGCGGCCGGCGCGGCGGACGGAGTCGATCAGCTCCTCCGGCGTGCAGTCCTTGAGCAGGTAGCCGACGGCGCCGCCGCGCAGCGCGCCGAAGATGTAGTCGTCCTCGTCGAAGGTGCTGAGCACGATCGACGCCACCCCGGGCTGCCGGGCCGACAGGCGGGAGATGAGCTCGACGCCGTCCATCCTGGGCATCCTGGCGTCCACCAGCGCCACGTCCGGGCGGCACTCGGCGGCCACCAGCAGCGCCTCCTCGCCGTCGGCGGCCTCGCCCGCCACCTCGATGCCGTCCTCGATCTCCAGCATCTTGCGCAGGCCCTGCCGCATCAGCTCCTGGTCGTCGACCAGCAGCACCTTGATCGCCCTCACGTCGCCACCTTCACTGGGACGGGCAGCTCCGCCCGTACCTCCAGCGGCACCCTGATCGCCCTCACGTCGCCACCTTCGCCCGGACGGGCAGCTCCGCCCGCACCTCGAAGCCGCCGCCCGGCCGGTCGCCCGCGACCAGGGTGCCGCCCACGGCGCGGGCGCGCTCGGCGAGCGAGCTCAGGCCGAACCCGCCACGTCCCCCGCGGTCGCGGCCCTTGCCGTCGTCGGCGACCGCCAGGACGACGGCCTCGCCGGAGAAGGTGAGCGTGCCGTCGACGTGGCGGGCCCCGGCGTGCCGGACCGCGTTGGTGAGCCCTTCCTGCAGCACGCGGTAGAGCACCAGCTCCACATCGGGCTCCAGGGGCACCTCGCCGCCCACCACCTCGAAGGACACCGCCAGCCCCGTGCCGTCGAACGACGCCGCCAGCCGTTCCAGCGCCGCGCTGCCGACGCGGCCCTCGAGCGCGAGCGGGCGCAGCGCGCGGACCCACCGGCGGGCGTCGGCCAGCGCCTCCACGGTCAGCCCCTTCGCCTGGCGCACCTCGTCCCAGGCGGCCTCGGGGCGGCGCGAGCGGAACCGCTCGGCGTTCTCCAGGCTCAGCTTGATCACCGTCAGGTGGTGGCCGATGGAGTCGTGCATCTCGGCGCCCATCCGCGCCCGCTCCTGGGCGACCGTCAGCTCCCTGACCCGGGCCAGCAGCCGCCGCGCCTCCTCCCGCCTGCGCCGCGCCTCCAGCACGGCCGACGTCATGCCCAGCACGAACGCGGCGAAGACGACGGTGACCACCGTCTGCACGGTGGCCTCCGGAATGCCGTGGGCCACCGCGGTCGTGACGAAGAGCCCGCCCATCAGGCAGCCGACGATGACGGCCGCGGTCCGCATGCCGTGGACGAACGCCACATTGGCGATCGCCAGGAGCGTCAGCAACTGGTGGATCTCGGCCGAACCCGTGAGTCCCAGGGCGAACGTCGCCAGCAGGAACGCCACCGGCAGAGGCCGCCGCCACCCTTCGCAGCGCCGCCAGGGCAGCAGCAGCCAGAGCACGGCCACGAGCGCCAGGTTGACGCCGAAGGGCACGGCCCACGGCGGCGTCGAGGGCTCGGCCGCGTACGCGACGGCCCCGGTGGCGGCGAGCACCACCCAGAACACGACGGTGAACAGGACGGGCCGGTCGGGGACGCGCAGCCGGGCCAGAGGACGCTGCATGGCTTCGACCATAGTTTCCCGCGAGGGCGTTGTGATCCTCCTTGAGGACCCATGACGAAGGTCATGGCGGGTTCAGACCGCGGGCCGATGTGCGGCGGCGCAGGGCTGCCTAGCGTGACGGTCCATGAAAGCCACTCATCCTGTCTGGGCCGTGCTGATCGCCGTCGTCGCGATGTTCGCGCAGGTGTACGGCGGCTCCCTTCCCGCGATGCTGCTCTTCGACCGGGGCGACCCCCTCTATCAGCCGGTGGGCGTGATCGGAGTCACGCTGGCCTCGCTCGGGCTCGTCTACCTGATCCGCCGCTTCCTCGGCCGTCAGTCGTGGCGGGGCGTGGGGCTCACGAGGTCCTGGCGGGCCGTGCCGCACCTGCTGGCGGGCGTGCTGGCCGGCGCGGCCGCGGTGATCGCCTCCAACGCTCTGTCGGTGGCGCTCGGCGTGGCCACCTGGCTGCCGTGGGACGTGATGCGCGCCCAGCTCCCCTACCTGCCGCTCTACGTCGCCATAGTCCTGCTCGGCCAGGCGTTCCCCGAGGAGCTGCTGTGGCGGGGTCACCTGTTCGACACGCTGTCGGGCCGGCTGTCCCCGAGGGCCGTGCTGATCGTGGTGTCCGTGTGCTTCGGCGCGCTGCACATCCTCTCCCGGAGCCCGGCGGACACGCCCGCCGAGCGCCTGCTCTACGTGCTCCAGGCGATCGGCATCGGCTTCGCCTGCGCGGCGGCGCGGGCGCGCACCGGAGCGGTGTGGATGGCGGTCGGCGTGCACACCGGCTTCCACACCGGCAACATCGTGCTCCCGACCCAGGACGTCCAGTACGGCGTGCAGCTCGTCATCGTCGCCTGCGCGCTCGCCGTCACCGGCCTGCTCATCCTGGCCGGACGGAGGGACGGCCACACCGCGCCACTGGAACGGGGGCTGGTGCGGGAGAGTTCCTGAGCGGTGGTGATCCGACGAGCGGTCGCGGCCGGGGTGGGCAACCCTCGCCGTCGTCGGGCCGCGGCCCGTGGGGGAGGATCCAAGGGTGAGCGAACTGCACTACTCGACCGCGACCGAGCTGGCGCACCTGATCAGGGCCAGGCAGGTGAGCGCCGTCGAGGTCGTCCAAGCCCACCTCGACCGCATCGAGCAGGTCAACCCGCGCGTCAACGCCATCGTGACCCTGGTCGCCGAGCAGGCGCTCGACGCGGCCAAGGCGGCCGACGCGGGGGAGCCGGCCGGTCCGCTGCACGGCCTGCCCGTCGCGCACAAGGACCTCGTCGACACGGCCGGCATCCGCACCACGTACGGATCGCCGCTCTTCGCCGACAACGTCCCGGCCCAGGACGACCTGATCGTCCGGCGGCTGCGCGCCGCCGGGGCCATCACCATGGGCAAGACCAACACACCGGAGTTCGGCACCGGCTCCCACACCGTCAACGAGGTGTTCGGCGCCACCAGAAACCCCTACGACCTGTCCAGGTCCGCCGGAGGCAGCAGCGGGGGCGCGGCCGCGGCCCTGGCCACCGGCATGGTCCCGCTGGCCGACGGGTCCGACATGGGGGGCTCGCTGCGCAACCCGGCCTCCTTCTGCAACGTCGTCGGCCTGCGCCCGACACCGGGCCGCGTCCCCGACCCGTCCGACACCAACGCCTGGTACACGCTGTCCGTGCAGGGGCCGATGGCCAGGACGGTCGAGGACGTGACGCTGATGTTCGGGGCGATCGCCGGGTTCGACCGGCGCTCCCCGTACTCGATCAAGGAGGTCTTCGCCCCCGAGCCGGAGGAGGGCGTGCGGGGGCTGCGCGTGGCGTGGAGCCCGGACCTGGGCGGCCTGCCGGTGGACCCGGGGACGGCGGCGGTCACCGCGACGGCGCCGGCGGTGTTCGAGCGGCTGGGAGCCCTGGTCGAGCAGGTCGAGCTGGACCTGTCGGAGGCCGAGGACGCGTTCCGGACCTACCGGGCATGGAACTACGCGCTGTCCTTCGGCGACCTGACCGGGCTCGGCCCCAACACCGCGTGGAACGTCGAGCAGGGCCGCAAGGTCACCGGCGCCGACCTGGCCCGGGCCGAGCGCGGCCGCAGCCGCCTCTACCAGCGGATGGCCGCGTTCTTCGACACCTACGACGTGCTGATCGCGCCCGTCAGCCAGGTGCCGCCGTTCCCGGTCGAGCAGCCCCACGTCAGCGAGATCAACGGGGAGCCGATGCCCGACTACCTCGCCTGGATGCGCTCCGCGTACTGGATCAGCGTGCTGCACGCGCCGGCCGCGTCCGTGCCGGCCGGGTTCACGGCGGACGGGCTTCCGGTGGGGGTGCAGATCGTGGGCCGGCCGTTCGAGGACGCCAGGGTCCTGCGCGTGGCCCGCGCGTTCGAGCAGGCCACCCGGCACGGCGAGCGCCGCCCACCGCTGTAGCCGCCGCACGGGTGGGCCGGTGCGGGTCGTTGTGCGAGCGGGTCAGGAGGGCTCAAGCGGGTCGTCGTGCGGGTGGGTCAGAGGGGTTCGGGCGGGTCGCCGTACGGGTGGCGCAGCGGCGACTCGCGGTACCCGTGCATGCCCTCCAGGAACCCGAACAGCCCCACCGCCAGCAGCGGCCAGGACACCAGCACGCCGGAGGCCGTCAGCTTCAGCGCGCCCGGGACGACCTTCACCCCGGGCGTGGCGGCGGCCTCGATGACGACCGCCCCGATCGTGAACGTGGACCCGACCCACAGCGTCAGCATCGCCCCCAGGACGCCGCCCGCGCAGAGCCCGAGCAGCACCGGCAGCATCCACCGCCGCGCCGCGAACCACGCGACCCCGCCGCACAGCAGCCCCAGCCCGCCGGTGATCACCGCGAACCACCCGTCGGCCGCGATCAGCGCCTGCGTGGACGGGTCGGCCAGCACCGTCCCCTGGTCGGTGACCTGGTACGGCGCCCGTGGCGTGATCCCTGACCAGACCAGCCCGGCAGCCGCTCCGAGAGTGGCAAGTGCGAGGACAGTTACCGCGAAAGCGCGCACTTCCCTCGTCACGCCACTCCCCCTTACATGTGTGTCCGAATCAGCTCGATGGTATCCCCCGGCTAGGCTCGCCTCGTGATTGCAGAAGAGGTCTGGTTGATAGAACCCTCCGGCCCGCTCCGGGGGGACGTCGAAGTACGCGGCTCCAAGAACGGAGTCTCCAAGCACATGGTCGCCGCCATGCTGGGCGGCGGGGAGAGCAGCATCCACAACGCCCCGGAGGTGGGCGAGGTGGAGATCACCGCCGCCATGCTGCGGGCGCTGGGCATCCATGTCGAGATCTCCCGCACGGAGATCAGGATCGCGCGGGGACAGGCCATCGAGCCGAGGGTGCCCGACGCGTTCACCGGCCTGAACCGCATCCCCATCCTCATGCTCGGCCCGCTCCTGCACCTGGCGGGGGAGGCGTTCGTCCCGCTGGTGGGCGGCGACCCGATCGGGCGGCGGCCGGTCAACTTCCACGTGGAGGCCCTGCGCGCGATGGGCGCCGAGGTGGAGGTGGGCGACACCGGCATCTTCGCCAAGGCCGGCCGGCTCCACGGCACCCGGATCGAGCTGCCGTACCCGAGCGTCGGCGCCACGGAGACCATCCTGATGTCGGCGGTCCTGGCCGAGGGCAAGACGGTGCTGAAGAACGCCGCGATGGAGCCCGAGGTGGTGGAGCTGGCGCTGTTCCTGCAGCGGATGGGGGCCAGGATCGAGCTCTCCCCCGACCGCAGGATCGTCATCGAGGGCGTCGAACGGCTGCGCGGCGCCTCCACCTGGCTGACCGGCGACCGCATCGAGGCGTTCTCGTACCTGGCGGCCGGCCTGGTCACCGGGGGAGAGGTGCGGGTGCACGGCTGCCCGCAGGACCGCCTGGTCACCGCGATCACCACGCTGGCCAGGATGGGCGCCCAGTTCGACATCAACGACGAGTACCTGTGCGCCACCGCGCCGCCCGAGGGGCTGCGCTCGGCGGCCGTGCAGACCGACACCCACCCCGGGTTCATGACGGACTGGCAGACGCCGCTCATGGTGCTGTTCACGCAGAGCCAGGGCATGTCGGTGCTGCACGAGACGGTCTTCGAGAACCGCCTGGTGTACGTGCCCGCGCTGCAGAAGATGGGCTGCGAGATCGAGGTGTTCGACCAGTGCCTGGGCGGGCCGGCCTGCCGGTACCACGACACCAACGCCAGGCACTCGGCCGTGGTGCGCGGCGTGTCCAAGCTCAAGGGCGCCGACGTGACGCTGCCCGACATCCGGGCGGGGTTCTCGGCCGTGCTGGCGGCCGCCGTCGCCGACGGGCCGTCCACGCTGCGCGGCGTGCACCACATCGAACGCGGTTACCACCGGCCGTTCGAACAGTTCGCCTCGCTCGGTCTGCACATCCGCAGGCAACGGTAAACAGGTGACAAGCGGGCGTTTGGCGCGGATCCGGACGTCGCAGATCATGTGACGTGACCGTACTCAGATCCGTCGGCGCGCTCGGGCTGGCGGGGGCGCTCGGAGGGGTGCTGACCGCGGCACTGGCCGCGCCCGTGGTGAGCGGGGGCGGCATCGCCGCCAAGAACGTCGCGAGCACCTTCGTCGACCTGCCGCCCGCCCCGCGTGAAGAGCCCCTGGACCAGGTGACCAGACTGCTGGACAAGGACGGCAGGACGTTCGCCCAGTTCTACGAGGCCAATCGGACGGCCGTGCAGCTGAGCGCCGTCGCCCCGGTGATGCGCAAGGCGATCGTGGCGATCGAGGACGCCCGCTTCTACGAGCACGGCGGCCTCGACATCCGGGGCACGTTCCGGGCGCTGCTCACCAACACGCAGGCCGGCGGCATCAAGCAGGGCGGCTCGTCCCTGACGCAGCAGCTCGTCAAGAACATCCTGATCGAGGCCGCCCGCACCGAGGCCGAGCGCGACCGCGCCCGCGCCCCGAACCTGGCCCGCAAGATCACCGAGCTGCGGCTCGCGCTGGCGCTGGAGAAGAAGTACCGCAAGGACGAGATCCTGGAGCGCTACCTCAACATCGCCTACTTCGGCGCCGGAGCCCACGGCGTGGAGGCGGCGGCCAGGCGCTTCTTCTCCACGTCGGCCTCCCGGCTGACCCTGGGCCAGGCGGCCACGCTGGCCGGCGCGGTGCGCATGCCGTACTCGACCGACCCCTCGCTCGGCCGGGACCATCGCGAGCGCCTGAAGACGCGCCGGGACCTCGTGCTCGACCGCATGGCCGGGCTGAAGCTGATCAGCCCGCAGGAGGCGGCGAGCGCCAAGGCCGCGCCGCTGGCCATCAAGCTCAGGCCCGAGCCCGGCGGGTGCGAGCAGAGCGCCTATCCCTTCTACTGCCTCTACGTCCAGCGCGAGCTGCTGTCGAACCCCGTCTTCGGCAACACCGAGGCCGAGCGGCGGGCCAGGATGGCCAGGGGCGGCCTGACGATCAGGACCAGCCTCGACCCGATCGCGCAGAGCGCCGCCGAGCAGGCCATCCGCCGTCACGTCTGGCCGGAGGACACCGAGGTGGCCGCCGAGGCCATGGTCGAGCCGCGAACCGGGCGGATCAGGGCGATCGCGGCCAGCAAACGCTTCGGCCGCAACCCCGGCAACCGGAAGAACGGCCCCAAGACCACCTTCAACCTGGCCGCGGACGTGGCGCACGGAGGCGGCCAGGGGTTCCAGGCCGGGTCGACGTTCAAGGTGTTCACGCTGGCCACGGCGCTCCAGCAGGGGTGGCGGTTCGGCGACGGCTTCAACACCCCGGGCGAACTCGTGCCCGGGCAGGGCTACCGCGACTGCGCGGGCCACGCCGTGAACGACCCGGACACCCGCATACTCAACGCCACCGGCGAGGGCTCCGGCGGCCCGCACAGCATCGAGACCGGCACCTGGAAGTCGGTGAACATCTTCTACATGATGCTGGAGCGCAAGGTCGGGCTCTGCAACGTGGTGCGGACGGCCAAGGCGCTCGGGATCGCCAGGGCGGACGGGGAGCCGCTGAAGGAGGTGCCCACGTTCACGCTGGGCGTGAACGAGATGGATCCGGTGACGGTGGCGGCGGCGTTCGCGGCGTTCGGGGCCAGGGGGATCTACTGCCGGCCGCTGGCGATCGTCGAGATCGTCGGCAGGGACGGGCGGCGCACCCACGTGCCGCCCGCGTGCGAGCGCGCCATCGAGGAGGAGGTCGCGGACGCGGTCAACTACGTGCTGGAGGGAGTCTTCTCCAAGGGCACCATGCAGGGCCAGAGCATCGGGCGGCCGGCCGCCGGCAAGACGGGCACCAACAACGGCTACACCTCGGCCTGGTTCGCCGGTTACACGCCGGCGCTGGCGGCGGCGGTCAGCGTGGGGGACATCCGCGGGTCGTACCGCTTCCCGCTGCAGGGGGTGCAGATCGGGGACGACTACTACGGAGCGGTGCAGGGGGCGTCGCTGCCCGGGCCGATCTGGGTGGAGTCGATGGAGTCAGCGCTGCGGGATGTCGAGCCCAAGGGCTTCTCCGGGCCGGACATGGCCCGCTTCGGCGGCGGCAACACGCCGGGGCTGGAGCAGGCGCTCGCCGAGGAGGAGCGGAAGAGGCGCGAGGCGGAGGGCGGCCGGGGACGCGGCGACCACCCCTTCTTCTGGGGACGCCGGCGGCTCTTCGAATGGCTCGTCGGCCAGTCGCCCCTGGAGCGCTCGGAGCCCGGGCGGCGGCGATGAGCGCGGTCAGGAGGGCTTGCCGATGGGCGCGGTGACGGCCCTGGTGAGAGTGATGAGGTTGTCGGGCGCGGTCTCGATCTGGAGGCCGCGCTTCCCGGCCGAGAAGTAGATCGTCTCGAAGTCCAGCGCCGAGGAGTCGACCACCGTCGGGAGCTGCTTGCGCTGGCCCAGGGGGCTGATGCCGCCCACGACGTAGCCGGTGACGCGCTCCACCTTGGCGGCGTCGGCCATGGCGGCCCGCTTGCTGTTGAGAGCGCCGGCCAGGGCCTTGAGGTCGAGCTTGCCCGACACGGGCACGACCGCCACCGCCAGCCCGCTCTCCACCTCGGCCACCAGCGTCTTGAAGATCCGCTCGTAGGGGACGCCGAGCGCGTCCGCGGCTTCCTCGCCGTAGGCCTGGGCCGAGGCGTCGTGCTCGTACGGGTGGAGCGTGAACTCGGCCTTGGCCTTGGTCAGCGCCACGGTGGCCGGGGTCCCGCCCTTGCCTTTCGATGTGCTCACAGGATCACATTGTAGCGAATCTACAATGTAAAGGCCTTGCCCGGGGTGTACCCGAACGCCCGCCCGAACACGTCGATGAACGCGCTCGCGGAGGCCCACCCGCACCGGTGGGCGACGGTGGTCACGGCGACGCCGTCGGCCAGCAGGAGCAGCGCGTGGTGCAGGCGGAGCTGGGTGCGCCACTGCGGGAAGCTCATGCCCAGCTCGCGCCGGCACAGCCTGGCCAGCGTACGGTCGCTGGTGCCGGCCTGGACGGCCAGCTGCGCCAGGGTCCTGCTGTCGGCGGGGTCGCGGCGCAGGATCGCGCAGACGGCGGTCAGCCTGGGGTCGCGGGCGGTGGGTAGGTGCAGCCGCTGCTCGGGGGCGCGCTTGAGCTGGTCGACGAGCACGGCCCACAACCTCTCGCGCTCCCCGCCGTCCGGTGGGGAGCGCTCGTCGGAGGTGTAGGTGATGATCAGCTCGCGGAGCAGGGGGCCGACGACGAGGACGGTGGGGTGGCCGAGGCCGAGGGGGTTGTCGGCGAGGCCCACCAGGCGCAGGTCGGTGTCGCCGTGGGCGCGGTGTTCGTGGACGGTGCCGGCCGGGATCCAGATGGCGCGGTTGGCCGGGGCGACCCAGGTGCCCGCGCCGGTGGTGACCGAGAGCACGCCGCGGCAGGCGTAGACGATCTGGTGGGTGTCGTGCCGGTGCGCGTCGATGCCCGCACCGGGGGCCAACGGCCGCCGCCCCGTCGGCGCTTCGGGCAGATGGCGGATTGCCGTCATGAATTGGCATTTTATCGGAAGCGGGCCAGCCGCCATCGGGAAAGGATCGGGGGGTGAACAGGACCCCCATGCTCGCCGCCGGCCACGCGGCCGTGGACTTCTACCAGGGCGCCGTGCCCGCGCTCGTGCCCTTCCTGGTGGCCGGCCGCGGCTACGGGTACGTCGCCGTGTCCGGCATCGTGCTGGCCGCGACGCTGCTGTCGTCGGTCGTGCAGCCGGTGTTCGGGGTGCTGACGGACAGGTGGCGGATGCCGTGGCTGATCCCGGTGAGCACGCTCGTCGCGGGCGCCGGGGTGGCGCTCGGCGGGGTGACGGACTCCTACGTGCTGACCTGGCTGGCCGTGGCGCTGTCCGGCCTCGGCGTGGCGGCCTACCATCCGGAGTCCGCGCGGCTGGCCAGGATCGCGAGCGAGGGCAGTCACGTGCGGATGAGCTGGTTCTCGCTGGGCGGGACGCTGGGGTTCGCGTCGGCTCCCGTGCTGGTGACGCCGTTGCTGGCGGGGTGGGGGCTGGGCGCCTCGCCGTTCCTGGCCGCGCCGGCGGTGCTGGGGGCGGTGGCGACGCTCCCGGCGGTCCGGGCGCTGGCCGGGGGAGGGCCGGCGGCGCGGGCCGCGGCCCCGGTGTCCGGCCGGGACGACTGGCCGTCGTTCGTCAGGCTGACGCTGGTGATCGTCTTCCGCTCGGTCGTGTACGTCGGGCTGAGCGCCTTCGTGGCGCTCTACATGGGCGGCGGGGCGGCGGGCGCGGTGGCGCTGTTCGTGCTGTTCGCGGGCGGGGCGGTGGGGACCGTGCTGGGTGGCAGGCTGGCGGCCCGGTGGGGGCGGATGCGGACGATGCGCCTGGCCTACGCGCTGGCGGTCCCGGCGGTAGCGGGGGTGGTGCTGGCGCCGGGACCTGTCGCGTACGTCTTCGTCGCGGCCTCGTCGATCGCCCTGTATGCGCCGTTCTCGCTGCATGTGACGCTGGGCCAGGACTTCCTGCCCACCCGGGTGGGCACGGCCGGCGGCGTGACCCTGGGGCTCGCGGTGAGCGTGGGCGGCCTGGCCAGCCCGCTGGTGGGCGCGCTCGCCGAGGCCACCACGTTGCGGACGGCGCTGGCGTGCCTGATCGTCTTCCCGGCCCTGGCCTGGCTGCTGGCCAGGACGCTGAAGGAGCCGGTGCTGGAGCCCGCCGCCTGACCTCCCGCAGCCCGGGACGCGCCGGTCAGCGGCGGTAGGTGGACAGGGCGACGGTGCTGGTGTTGTCGACCTGGTTCGTGTCGAGGCGGCTCGAGTCCACGTGCGCGGTGACGCGCGGGTAGCGGGCGGCCCGGCGGGTCACGCGGACGCGGGCCGTGAGCTGGACCGGGCGCTCGGGGTGGATGGCGGCGATCGTGCAGGTGGCCTGCCTGCCCGAGCGCTTGCACGAGGCGCCGTTCACCGAGGACAGGCTCGTACCGGCCGGGAGGTTGAACGTGACGGGCACCTGGGCGGCGCCCATCAGCCCGCGCATGGTCACGGTGGCCCTGACGTTCGCGGTGCCGCCGCCGCGCCTGACCGCGCGGCGCGGGCCGGAGGTGCTGATGGACAGCGCGTCGTACACCCCCTGCGGGTCGGCCTGCTTGATGATCGCGCCGTAGCTCTCGGCGTTGAGGGCGTTCGCGACGGAGTAGCCGTCAGCCCCGCCGTCCTCCGTGCCCGCCGACAGCACGCCCATCAGGTCGTCGGTGTCTCTGAGCAGCCACGGGCCGCCGCTGTGGCCCTTGAACAGGTGGCAGTTGCGCGTCTCCATGCGTCCGCCGGCCGACGTGGCGGTGATGCGGGAGGCGAAGAGGGTGCCGGTGTCGGCGATGCCGCCGGCCGGCTCGGTCTTGGCCAGGCACCAGAGCTGTTCCCGGCCGTCGTACGGCTTCCTGCCGGCCACGCCGGGGTAGCCCGTCGTGGCGACGGTGTACGCGCCGCCCTGGTTGCGGATCGGGGTGAAGGCGCCGACGGCGTCCTGGAGCGTGCGGCTCTTCCTGCCGACCTCGATGAGGGCGATGTCGTAGTGCGAGTTCCAGTCGCCGCCGCTCATGCCGGTGTAGGGGTCGGGCTTCCACGCCCGCCGGGCGCCCCACCGCCCGTACGGCTCGCGGCCCCGCACGTCGGCGGCCTGCCCGTCGTACGCGGGCACGAACGCGAAGTTCGTGTGCCACTGGCCGGCCGACGCGCCCAGCGGCACGCTGTACACGCAGTGGGCGGCGGTGACGATGAGCAGCCCGACCGCCGAGCGCACGACGGACGCGCTGCAGGAGTCGTCCAGCCCGCTGGAGTTGACGTAGAACAGCCGGCCGGTGACGCGGCTCTGGGTGGCGGCGGTGTAGGGGCGGGGCATGGGGGCGTAGCCGTTGGCGTCCCCGCCCGGGGTGATCCGTTTGCCCTCCGGCACGCTGCGCAGCTGACCCGGCGCCTCCAGGCTCTTGGGCAGCTCCATGACGCCCTGGGCCCGTGCTTTCAGGCTCTTGGGCAGCTCCGTGGCGTTGGCCTGGGCCTGCTTGCTCGCGGTCCAGTAGCGCACGGCGCGGGCTGGGCGCATCAGCGGGGACGACGCGGCCTCCCAGGCGCGGTCCTGGACGGGCGTCAAAGGGGGCTGCTGCCCGGCGGTCGCGGGCACCGCGAGCGCGACGCCGGCCAGCGTGGTGAGCGTGGTGACCAGGACCTTCGGCACGGTGTCCCCTTTGAGTGAAATCGGCAACGTCTCGATCACTCTAGGTTACGAAATGCAGACGAAGCGTAGTTAGGCGCTCCGTGTCGCCATAGCGTCCCGGGGCTCAGCCGGGCTTCAGCCGGCCGCGGCGTCGCCGGTGCGGCCGGGGGGCAGGAAGTCGGCGGTACTGGTCTCGGACGGCTCGCGATCGGGCCGCAGCCCGCGCCACGACGGGTGGCGCAGGCGGCTGTCGCCGGTGACCTCGGCGTACTGCACCTCCCCGACCAGGCGCGGCTCCACCCAGCGCGCGTCCCTGGCGTGCTCGCGCGGCACCGGCTCGTCGAACGGCGGGCCGGCGCGTTCCAGGGACGCCAGGCGTTCGCCCAGGTCGCGCAGCATAGCCTCGGTGAACCCGGTCCCGACGTGCCCCACGAACCGCAGCCGCCCCCGCTGGTCGTAGGCGCCCAGCAGCAGCGACCCGATCATCCCCGAACGCCGCCCGCCCCCCGGCTTCCAGCCGCCGATCACGACCTCGGCGGTGCGGACGTTCTTGACCTTCGTCCAGTCGCTGCTGCGCCGGCCGGGCCGGTACGGCGAGCCCATCCGCTTGCACACGACCCCTTCGAGCCCGAGCTGCCGGGAGGAGTCGAACGCGAGCCCGGCGTGGTCGGCGAACCACACGGGCACCTCCCAGCGGTAGCCGGGCGTGAACGTGGTCTCGAGCAATTCCCTGCGGGCGCTGTAGGGGCGGGAGACGGTGCTGTCCTCGTCGAGGTGCAGGATGTCGAACGCCATGAACGTCACCGGCACCGACCTGGCCAGTTCGGCCACCGCCGCCGGGTTGCGCTGGTGCATCCGGGGCTGCAGCGCCTCGAAGCTGGGCCGCCCGGTCTCGTCGAACGCCACGATCTCCCCGTCGATCACGGCCGGGTGTCCGCCGGTGGCGCCGGCCATGAGCTGGAGCTCGGGGTAGGCGGGGGTGATGTCCTTGGCGTTGCGCGACATCAGGCGGACGGCGCCGCCCTGGAGGTAGGCGAGGGCGCGCACGCCGTCCCATTTCATCTCCACGGCCCAGTCCGCACCCTGGACGGAGGTCAGGGTGCCGAGCTGCGCCAGCATGGGCGCGTAGGCCGGCAGCCGCACCATGGTGCAGGCCGTACCCCGGAGGGCTGATCGACAGTGGCGGGCCGGGGTCTACAGATGGTCAAGCGCGGTGTCCTCGACGAGCTCGGCCAGGTCCACGCCGTGGGCGGTGAGCTCGGCGACGGTGGCGCAGTAGCCCTGTAGGTACGTCGTGCCGTTGACCCGGTGCGAGACACGCAGCAGCGGGCGATCGTCCAAGATGATCGCCTCGACCAGGATGCCGCCGGGGGCTCGCCACTGTCCCACCCCGGTAACTGTAGGGGTGCGGACAGAATGGACACGTAATGGGAAAGTACGCACCTGGCCTTGCCGGGTGGGGTGATGGCTTTTCCGGGACATGGGCGCTCGACCTTTGGGTAAAGAGAAATTGGCGCCTTTTTGGGCGTTCGGCGTTATCGGGGGGTTCGGGGCGGGCAGGGGTGACGGCTCTCGGCTTTCCCGGCCGTGGCCATGCCCCCGCGACGGCCACGGCGATGCCCCGGCGGGCCCGGTCCGGGGCTGTGGCGGCTGCGGGCTGCGACGTCGGCGAGCGTCGCCCGCGGCCGCCCTCCGCACCGCCGGGTGAGGGGCGGCACGCCGTCCCGGATGGTGGACAGAACCTGATTTAGGGGCCGGACTCCGTAGACTGTGATGGTGATTTCCCGTATTGACATGCGTGGTTCTCTTCCGGAGAACCTGCGCGACGTGCTGCCCCGCGCCGAGCTCGACGTCGAGGCCGCCCTGGAGAAGGTGCGGCCCATCTGCGACGACGTGCGCCATCGCGGGGCGGCAGCCGTACGGGAGCTGACCGCCAGGTTCGACGGCGTCGAGATCGCCTCCACCCGCGTCTCCGCCGAGGCCATCGACCGGGCCCTGCGCGAGCTCGCCCCCGAGGTCAGGGCGGCGCTGGAGGAGTCGATCAGGCGGGCCAGGCTGGTCCACCGCGACCAGCGGCGCACCGACGTCACCACCCAGGTCGTGCCCGGTGGCACCGTGACCGAGCGGTGGGTGCCGGTCGACCGGGTGGGCCTCTACGTCCCCGGCGGCCGCGCGGTCTACCCCTCCAGCGTGGTCATGAACGTCGTCCCGGCGCAGGAGGCCGGCGTCGGCTCGCTGGCCGTGACCAGCCCGCCGCAGAAGGAGTACGGCGGGCTGCCGCACCCCACGATCCTGGCCGCGTGCGCGCTGCTCGGCGTGGACGAGGTCTATTCGGTGGGCGGGGCGCAGGCGGTGGCCATGTTCGCCTACGGCACGGAGGAGTGCCCGCCCGCCACGATGGTGACCGGTCCGGGCAACATCTGGGTGGCGGCGGCCAAGCGGCTGCTCAAGGGGCGCATCGGCATCGACTCCGAGGCGGGCCCGACCGAGATCGCCGTCCTGGCCGACGAGACGGCCGACCCGGTCCACGTGGCCGCCGACCTGATCAGCCAGGCCGAGCACGACCCGATCGCCGCCGCCGTGCTGGTCACCACCAGCGTCGAGCTGGCCGACGCGGTCGAGAAGGAGCTGCCGGGCCAGGTGTCGGCGACCAGGCACTCCGAGCGCATCGCCGAGGCGCTGGGCGGCAGGCAGTCGGGCATCGTGCTGGTCGGCTCCATCGACGACGGCATCAAGGTCGTGGACGCCTACGCCGCCGAGCACCTGGAGATCCACACCGCGAACGCCGCGGAGATAGCCGGAAGAATCCGGAACGCCGGGGCCATCTTCGTGGGCCCGTACGCTCCCGTGTCGCTCGGCGACTACCTCGCCGGGTCCAACCACGTGCTGCCCACGGGCGGCTGCGCCTGCCACTCCAGCGGCCTGTCGGTGCAGTCGTTCCTGCGCGGCATCCACGTCGTCGACTACACCCGCGACGCTCTCGCCGACGCGGCGGCCCACGTGTCGGTCCTGGCGGACGCCGAGGACCTTCCGGCCCACGGCGCCGCGATCCGCGCCCGATTCGACTGGCAGATTCCCACGGAGACCGCGTGAACCTCGACGACCTGCCCATCCGAGACGACCTCCGGGGTAAGTCGCCGTACGGCGCGCCCCAGATCGACGTCCCCGTCAGGCTCAACACCAACGAAAACCCCTACCCGCCCTCGCCCGAGCTGGTCGCCGACCTGGCCGAGGCGGTCCGGGAGAGCGCGGGAGAGCTCAACCGCTACCCCGACAGGGACGCCACGGCCCTGCGCGCCGACCTGGCCGGCTACCTCGGCCACGGCCTGACCACCGAGCAGGTGTGGGCCGCCAACGGCTCCAACGAGGTGCTCCAGCAGATTTTGCAGGCCTTCGGCGGCCACGGCCGCACGGCCATCGGGTTCGAGCCCTCGTACTCGATGCACCCGATCATCACCAGCGGCACCAGCACCGAGTGGATCTCGGCCAGCCGCGAGGACGACTTCTCGATCGACCCCGGCAAGGCGACGGCGGCGATCGAGGAGCACCAGCCCGATATCGTGTTCCTGGCCTCGCCCAACAACCCGACCGGCACCGCCCAGCCGCTCGAGACCATCAAGGCCGTCCTGGCCAGCACCCGGGGCATGGTCGTGGTCGACGAGGCCTACGCCGAGTTCGCCCGCGAGGGCACGCCGTCGGCGCTCACCCTGCTGCCCGAGCACCCCAGGCTGATCGTCACCAGGACGATGTCCAAGGCGTTCGCCATGGCGGGCACCCGGCTCGGCTACCTCGCCGCTCACCCGGCCGTGGTGGAGGCGCTGCTGCTGGTGCGCCTGCCGTACCACCTGTCCACGCTCACCCAGACGGCGGCGCGCGTGGCGCTGCGGCACCGTGCCGAGCTGCTGGGCACGGTCGACGCGCTGCGGCGCGAGCGCGACGACACGGTCGCGTGGCTGCGCTCCAAGGGCCTGGCCGTGGCCGACTCCGACGCCAACTTCGTGCTGTTCGGGCGCTTCCCCGACCGGCGCAAGGTGTGGGAGGGGCTGCTGGAGCGCGGGGTGCTCATCCGCGAGGTGGGCCCGCCACAATGGCTGCGGGTGTCGATCGGCACCGGTGAGGAGATGGCGGCCTTCCGCGCCGCCCTGGAAGGAGTCTTGTGAGTCGCGTAGGCCGCGTCGAGCGCGTTACGAAGGAGACCTCGGTCCTGGTGGAGGTCGGCCTCGACGGCACCGGCCGGGTCGAGGTGGCCACCGGGGTCGGCTTCTTCGACCACATGCTGGCCCAGCTGGGCAAGCACGGGCTGTTCGACCTGACGGTCAAGACCGAGGGCGACCTGCACATCGACTCCCACCACACGATCGAGGACACCGCGCTCGCGCTGGGCGCGGCGTTCCGCGAGGCGCTGGGCGACAAGTCGGGCATCAGGAGGTTCGGCAGCGCGTCGTGCCCGCTGGACGAGTCGCTCGCCCAGGTCACCGTCGACCTGTCCGGGCGCCCCTATCTCGTGCACTCCGAGCCCGAGGGCATGGCGCCGATGATCGGCCCCGAGTACGACACGACGATGACCCGCCACATCCTGGAGTCGCTCGTCGCGCAGGCCGCGATCTGCCTGCACGTCCACGTGCCCTACGGCCGCAACGCCCACCACATCGTGGAGGCCCAGTTCAAGGCCCTGGCCCGGGCGCTGCGCGAGGCGTCCGAGCTCGACCCGCGCGCCACGGGCGTGCCGAGCACCAAGGGCGTCCTATGACCGAGAACACCATCGCCATCGCGATGGTGTTCATCGGGCTGTTCCTGATCGGCGGCGTGTTCTCGCTGGCCAAGCAGGGGCTGAAGATCGGTGCGGCCGTCTGCGCGCTGGGCGCGGCGATGGCGATCACGGCGGGGGTGCTGTGGTGGTAGGCAAGAAGGTCGTGGTGCTCGACTACGGGTCGGGCAACCTGCGCTCGGCCGAGCGGGCGCTGGCCAGGGTCGGCGCCGACGTGACCGTCACGTCCGACTTCGACGCCGCCATGGACGCCGACGGGCTGGTGGTGCCGGGCGTCGGCGCTTTCGAGGCGTGCATGACCGGGCTCAAGAGCGTGCGCGGCGAGCGGATCATCGGGCGGCGCCTGTCCGGCGGGCGTCCGGTGCTGGGCATCTGCGTGGGCATGCAGATCCTGTTCGCCCGGGGCGTCGAGCACGGCGTGGAGACCGAGGGCTGCGCCGAGTGGCCGGGCACGGTGGAGCGGCTGGAGGCGCCCGTGCTGCCCCACATGGGGTGGAACACGGTCAAGGCGCCCGCCGACAGCGTGCTGTTCGCCGGGCTCGACGCCGCGACCCGCTTCTACTTCGTGCACTCGTACGGGGTGCGCGAGTGGGAGCTGCACGCCGGCGAGGGGTTCGCGGAGCCGCTGGTCACCTGGGCCGAGCATGGCGTCCCGTTCGTGGCGGCCGTCGAGAACGGCCCGCTCAAGGCCACCCAGTTCCACCCCGAGAAGTCCGGCGACGCCGGAGCCGTGCTGCTGAAGAACTGGCTCGGCACGCTGTGAGCGCGCCGATCACCCGATCCAGGCTCTCATGAGCAAGGAACGCGCGCGCCGCAGGGCCGAGCGGGAGGCGGAGCGGGCGCGCGCGATCCGGGCCAACGAGGAGCGGCAGGCGCGCCGGGCCCGCCGCCGCGCCCTCCTGGCCCGGCTGACCCCGCGCCCGGTGCGGTTCTACCGCCAGGGCGGCCTGATCGCCCGCCGCCACCGCGCCCAGAACATCGTGGTCGCGCTGGGCTTCCTGTTCGTCCAGGCCATCGTGTGGCTGCTGTGGGGCTCGCTCCCGCTCAGCCTCGCCGTCCTGGTCTTCTCCCTGCTGCTGGTGCCCGTTGTCGTGACCCTCGCTTTCGACCGGAGGATCTGAATGTCGCTCGTATTGCTGCCCGCTGTAGATGTGATCGACGGCCAGGCGGTGCAACTGGTGCAGGGTGTGGCCGGGACGGAGAAAGGCTACGGCGAGCCGCTGGCCGCCGCGCTGGCCTGGCAGAAGGCGGGCGCCGAGTGGATCCATATGGTCGATCTCGACGCCGCGTTCGGCCGGGGCACCAACCGGGAGCTGATCGCCGACGTCATCGGGCGGCTCGACGTGAACGTTGAGCTGTCCGGCGGCATCCGCGACGACGACTCCCTGGCCGCCGCGCTGGCCACCGGCTGCCGCCGGGTCAACATCGGCACCGCCGCGCTGGAGAAGCCCGACTGGTGCCGGAAGGTCATCGCCGAGCACGGTGACAAGGTCGCGGTGGGGCTCGACGTGCGCGGCACCACGCTGGCGGCCCGTGGCTGGACCGAGGAAGGCGGAGACCTCTGGGAGGCCCTCGACCGGCTCGAGTCCGACGGCTGCCCCCGCTACGTCGTCACCGACGTGACCAAGGACGGCATGCTCCAGGGCCCCAACCTCGACCTCTACCGCCGGATCTGCGCCCGCACCGACAGGCCCGTCGTGGCCAGCGGCGGTGTCTCGTCTCTGGATGACCTGGTCGCACTCGCGTCCCTCGTCCCCGACGGCCTTGAGGGGGCCATCGTGGGCAGCGCCCTCTACGCTCACGCGTTCACACTGGAAAACGCGCTAGCCGCAGTACGTGTGTAGCTCTTGCCGGGAGGGGGCGAGATGAGCGTCAGCATCTTTGGTATGGAAAGCACCGGTCGCAGGGTGTTTTCCGGCGGCATCTGGGAGGAGCGGTACGGCTATGCCCGTGCCGTCGTGGCGGGTGACCGGGTGATCGTGTCCGGCTGCACCGCCACGGTCGACGGAGAGGTGCGCCATGTCGGCGACGCCTACAGACAGAGCCTGACCGCGATCGACATCGCGCTGGAGGCCGTCCTGATGGGCGGTCTGACCAGCGAGGACGTGGTCATGGTCCGTTACTATGTGGTGGAGCAGCGCCACTTCGACCTCGTCGGGCAGGCCATCGGCGAGGTCTTCGGCAAGGTGCGTCCCGCCTGCACCGGAGTGAGGGTGGCCGGGCTGGTCGACCCGAGAATGCTGGTCGAGATCGAAATCGAGGCACACCGAGCATGACCGTAGCCGTAAGAGTCATCCCCTGTCTCGACGTGGACGCCGGCCGCGTGGTCAAGGGCATCAACTTCGAGAACCTCCGCGACGCGGGCGACCCGGTCGAGCTGGCCAGGCGCTATGACGAGGAGGGCGCCGACGAGCTGACCTTCCTCGACATCACCGCGTCGTCCGGCGAGCGGGAGACCATGCTCGACGTGGTGCGCAGGACCGCCGAGCAGGTGTTCATCCCGCTCACCGTCGGCGGCGGCGTGCGTTCGGTCGAGGACGTCAACCGCCTGCTGCGGGCCGGGGCCGACAAGGTGTCGCTCAACACGGCGGCCATCGCCCGGCCCGAGCTGCTCACGGAGGCGTCCCGGCGGTTCGGCGCCCAGTGCGTCGTGCTGTCCGTGGACGCCCGCCGCGCGCCCGGCACCCCCAGCGGGTTCGAGGTGACCACGCACGGCGGTCGCCGCGGCACCGGGATCGACGCGGTGGAGTGGGCGGCCCGCGGCGAGGAGCTCGGAGTGGGGGAGATCCTGCTCAACTCGATGGACGGTGACGGCACGCTCGACGGCTACGACCTGGAGATGCTGCGCGCGGTCCGCGCCGCGGTGCGGGTGCCGGTGATCGCCAGTGGCGGCGCCGGCCGGCTGGAGGACTTCCCTCCGGCGGTGGCGGCGGGCGCCGACGCCGTGCTCGCGGCGTCGGTGTTCCACTTCGGCACGCTCAAGATCTCCGAGGTCAAGGACACGCTCCGGATGGCGGGCCACCCGGTCCGCTAGCCCGCCGGGGCGGGTGTCACCGCGTGCGGGCGGGTCGCGAGGCCCGCCTGCGCGCGTCCGTCAGAAGACCCGCAGGTGGTGGAACAGCTCGTACGCGACGTCCTTCGCGGCGAATGCCGCCGCCTCCGAGCGCTTGACCGCCAGGTACGCGCTGCGCCGCAGCGGCCCCAGCGCCTCCATGAGCACCTCGTCGGCCTCCAGCGCGTCCAGCGCCTCGTCCAGCGACGCGGGCAGGCGGGTGTACTGGCCGGGCCGGGTGTCCGGGTCCACGTCCACGGCGGGTCCCGGGTCCAGCTTGCGCCGGATGCCGTCCAGGCCGGCGTGGATGACGGCCCCGAGCGCCAGGTAGGGGTTGGCGGAGGAGTCGGAGGGTTTGAGCTCCAGGTTGGGCTCGCCGCTCTCGCCGAGCGGGGAGCACACGCGTACCGCGGCCTCGCGGTTGTCGGGCCCGTGGACGGCGTACGCGCTCGCCCACGTGCGGGGCGCCAGCCGCCGGAAGCTGTTGACGCTCCCGCACGTGAGCGCCGTCAGGCCGGGCAGGTGGGCCATCAGGCCGCCGATGAACCCGTCGCGCACCTCGCCGTCCTCGGCGAAGACGTTACGGTTGTCGCTCCACAGGGACAGATGCAGGTGCGCGCCGTTGCCCGCCTGGTCGGCCAGCGGCTTGGGGGCCAGCGTGGCCCACATCTGCATGCGCATCGCCGTGCCGCGCACGGTCTCGCGGTAGAGGACGTGGTTGTCGGCGGCGCGCAGCGCGGGCGCGTGGCGCACGGACAGCTCCTGCTGGCCGGGCCCCAGCTCGGGATGGTAGTGCTCGACCCGCAGCCCCTGCGTCTCCAGGGCGTGGATGAGCTTGATCGTGTAGTCGTGGGCCGTGTCGAACCCGGCGTTGGCGTAGCACAGCGAGTCGTCGAGCGGGATCAGCCGGTCGGGGCCGCCGGCCGGGTCGGGCAGGCGGCGGCCGAGCGTGAACTCCGGCTCGAACGCCGCGACCAGCGTGTAGCCCTCGGTGGCGAGCTCGGCGATGGCCTCCTTGAGGAAGGTGCGCGCGCAGGCCCCCCACGGCGAGCCGTCCGGCAGGCGCAGGTCGGACAGCATCGCCGCCGCGCCCGGCGCATGGGGCAACGGGACGTAGGTGGCGGGGTCGGGGACAATGCGTACCTCGCCCACCGGACCCATGTGCTCGACCTCCTGGAGCTGGTCGAGCATGTTCATCGCCATCATGGCCACCGTGTGCCCGATGCCCGTGCTGAGCCGTTCCGCCAACCTCGACCGGGACGCGGCCTTGCCCCGGATCACGCCACCGTGGTCGGCGTACAGAAAACGGATCAGCTCGATTCCCTCGAGCTCGGTTCGCTCGAGGATCCGCCGCGCGTTGGGATCGAGCTGATTGATCTTTGTGCCGCTCGGGCGATCTCTCATCCTGCCTGCGTAACACGATCCGGCAGCGCGGGGAAGCATCTGGCGCAGACAGAAGCCTCGCGTCAGGTCAGAACATTTGTGAAGAACACAGCCAATTGGTCTGCTCCGTGAAGGATTCCTTCAAACACTCCGTTGACCGCCGCCGCAGCCTGGGTCGGCTTGGTGAACAGGTAGAACACCACGAACGCGACAGCCACGTAGGTGATCACCTTCTTGACCTGCATGGGGGCCTCCTGCAGTCCATTCCCAGCCGTATATACCCGGATCTGGGCGATCATCGGCATCTTCTGTGAAGATGTACATGATCCTAACCGGGGGGCTTCCTTACTGAGCCAATGGTAAGCGCAGAAGGTCTGGCGTGAACCCCTTGTTCACCGGGATTTCCGTGATAGGTCGTCCGGATCGCTCAGACGCCGAGGGAGGCGTCGCGCAGTCGTTCGACGTCCTCGGGGTCGCCGGTCAGCTCCACCCTGGTGTGCCGCTGCCGCCCGAAGCAGAACATGAGCAGCTCGGCCGCCCGGCCGGTGACCTCGACCCGCGCGCCTCCGCGGGGGCCGCCGAGCGCCACGCCGCCGCCGAGCCGGTGCAGCACCACGCCGACCGGCGCCTTGCGCAGCATCAGCCGGGCCCCGCTGGCGACCCGCTTCCAGATGAGCCGTTCGAGGTCGTCGGACAGCTCGCGGGGCTCCCATGACGGCTGGGCGCGGCGGACGTCCTCGTGGTGGACGAAGAACTCCAGCGTGTTGACGGCGTCGTCGAGGAAGGGCAGCAGCCCGTAGACGCCGCCCGGCTCGCGCACCAGGCCGACCAGCTCGGGGAAGGGGTGCTTGGCTTTGAGGCCGTTCTGGACCGAGGCGGTGTAGCCGGCGAGGGGCTTGAGCGCGATGCCGCCCATCGCGTCGGGCCTGCGCTCGCGCAGCGCGAGGTGGGCGGCCAGATCATAGGTCGTCCAGCCCGTGCAGAGCGTGGGGGCGTCGGGGCCGAGGCGGTCGAACAGGTCGCAGAGCGCGGAGCGTTCGTCGCGAGCGTACGTCACGTGGTCAACCCTACCGGTGGGAATAACGTGCATATCTGAAGTGATAGTGACTTAGGCAGATATGTCGGATTGGAAGGGGAACGTGCCGCGTGGCGACCAAGGTCACCTCGGCCGTGATGCGTCAAGGGCTGCGTGTCCTTGGGGTGGCCATTCAGACGGAGAAGGCAGTTTTCGCGCTGGCGGTGCTGGCCAGCGCGGTCTACGGCGGCATGACCGTCGCGTCCGCGTGGGCGCTGGGCTGGGCGACGCAGAACGTGGTGCTGCCGGCCTTCGGGTCGGGCCGCATCGCTTCGGGGGCGCTGTGGACGGGAGTGCTCCTCATCGTCGGGGCGGCGCTGCTCAAGTCGATCGGCGTGGCCGGGCGCCGCATCCTGGCGGGGGTCATGCAGTACCGCATGCAGGCCAGGTCGCGCAGGGACGTGACCAAGCAGTACCTGAGGCTGCCGCTGTCCTGGCACCACCAGCACCCGACCGGGCAGCTCCTGTCGAACGCCAGCGCCGACGCCGAGGCCGCCTGGGCGCCGCTCGCGCCGCTGCCGATGGCCGTGGGCGTGATCGTCATGCTGTTCACCGCGGCGATCGCGATGCTGTTCACGGATCTCGTGCTCGCGCTGGTGGGTTTCTTGATTTTTCCGGCGATCGCCGTACTTAACCTGATTTATCAGCGCAAGCTCAGCCCGCTGGCCACCCGCGCGCAGCAGCTGCGCGCCGAGGTCAGCGAGATCGCGCACGAGAGCTTCGACGGCGCGCTCGTCGTCAAGACGCTCGGCCGGGAGGAGCTGGAGACCGACCGGTTCCGGCGGCGCGCCCACGAGCTGCGCGACGCCAACATCGCGGTCGGGCGCGTGCGCGGGCTGTTCGACCCGCTGCTGGAGGCGCTGCCCACGATCGGCGTGCTCGCGGTGCTCGCCGTCGGCGCGGCGCGGCTGTCCGCCGGTGCGATCGACTCCGGCGACCTGGTGCAGGTGGCGTACCTGTTCACGCTGCTGTCCTTCCCGATCAGGGCGCTCGGCTGGGTGCTGGCCGAGCTGCCGCGCAGCGTCGTCGGCTGGCAGCGGGTGCAGGCCGTGCTGGAGGCCACCGGCTCCATGGAGTACGGCGGCGTCGCCGCCACGGCCGCCGCCACGACCGCCTCCACCCCCGCCGCGCTGGAGATCTCCGGCGTCTCGTACGCCTACGGCGAGGCCCAGGTGCTCCACGACGTCACCTTCGACGTGCCCGCCGGCCGTACCGTCGCGCTGGTCGGGCCCACCGGTTCGGGCAAGTCCACGCTCGTGCAGCTGCTCGTCCGGCTCGTGGATCCCGGCACGGGACAGGTGCTGCTCGACGGCGTGGACCTGCGCGAGCTGGCCTACGGCGGCATCGCCGAGTCGGTGGCGCTGGTGCCGCAGCAGACGTTTCTGTTCGACGACAGCGTGCGCGGCAACATCGCGCTCGGGCTGGAGGCGGGCGACGAGGACGTGTGGGCCGCCCTGCGGCTGGCCCAGGCCGACGGGTTCGTGGCCAGGCTCGCCGACGGGCTCGACACGCGGGTCGGCGAGCGCGGCGCGACGCTGTCCGGCGGCCAGCGCCAGCGCCTCGCGCTGGCCCGCGCGGTCGTGCGCCGGCCCCGCCTGCTCATCCTCGACGATGCCACCTCCAGCGTGGACCCGCAGGTCGAGGCCAGGATCCTGTACGGGCTGCGGGACGCGGCCGAGTCCTCGACCGTCGTGGTCGTCGCCTACCGGATGGCCACGATCGCCCTGGCCGACGAGGTGGTCTTCCTCGACCACGGCCGGGTCGTGGACCGGGGCTCGCACGAGGAGCTGCTGGAGCGCTGCGAGGGCTACCGCAACCTGGTGACCGCCTACGAGCGCGAGGAAGCCGAGCGCGCCGCCATCGACCTGCAGGCAGAAGAAGAAGAAGGGGTCAGCGCATGACGGCGCAGAGCATCCAGGGCAACTCTGAACGTTCCGCGCTGGCCACGATCCGGCATGGGCTCTCGCTCACGCCCGAGTTCCGCAAGGGGCTGGCGGGCACGCTGGCGCTGGCCGTCATCGCGACCATCGGCAAGATCATCGTGCCGATCGCGGTCCAGCAGACGATCGACACGGGGCTCAAGGGCGGCTCGCCGGACATTCCGTACATCACCAAGGCTGTTCTTATCTGCGCGGCCGCGGTGCTGCTCACGGCCCTGGCCGCGTACATCATGAACGTCCGCCTCTACAAGGCCACCGAGTCGTCCCTGGCGACCCTGCGCGTGCGCGGCTTCCGCCACGTGCACGACCTGTCGGTGCTCACCCAGAACACCGAGCGGCGCGGCTCCCTGGTCTCGCGCGTCACCAACGACATCGACCAGATCAGCGCGTTCATGCAGTGGGGCGGGCTGATGATCATCGTGGCGTTCGGGCAGCTGTTCGTGGCGACCGTGCTCATGTTCGTCTACTCCTGGCAGCTCACCCTGCTCGTCTGGGCGTGCTTCATCCCGCTGATGATCGCGCTGCCGCGCTTCCAGCGGCTGCTGTCGCGGGCGTACACGATCGTGCGCGAGCGCACCGGCGACATGCTGGCGGCGGTCAGCGAGTCCGTCGTCGGGGCCACCGTCATCAGGGCGTACGCCTCCGAGCGCCGCACCGCCGAGCGCATCGACACCGCCGTGAACGCCAACCGCCGCGCCCAGATCAGGGCGCAGACCATCGTCGGCTTCGTCTTCCCCCTGACCGAGATCGTGGCCGCCGTCGCCATCGGCGCGATCGTGCTGCTCGGCGTGCGGCTCGGCCTGTCGGGCGACATCACGCAGGGGCAGCTGGTGGCGTTCCTGTTCCTGGTCACCCTGTTCGTCTCGCCGCTGCAGACGGCCACCGAGGTGCTGAACGAGGCCCAGAACGCCATCGCCGGCTGGCGCCGCATCCTGGGCGTGCTCGACACGCCGGCCGACGTGGCCGACCCCGGCGACCAGGGCGTGACGCTGCCCCGCGGCCCCATCTCGGTCGCCTTCGAGAACGTGCACTTCTCCTATCCCGGCGGCGCGCCCGTGCTGCGCGAGATCACGGTGGACATCCCGCCGCGCTCGCGGGTCGCGGTGGTGGGGGAGACGGGGTCGGGCAAGACCACGTTCGCCAAGCTCCTGACCCGCCTCATGGACCCGGCCGCGGGCCGCGTCACGGTGGACGGCCACGACCTGCGCGACGTCCGCTTCTCCTCGCTGCGCGAGCGGATCGTCATGGTGCCGCAGGACGGCTTCCTGTTCGACGGGACGCTGGAGGAGAACGTCCGCTACGGCAAGCCGTCGGCCACCGCCGAGGAGATCCGGCTCGCGATGACCGAGCTGGGCCTGGCCGACTGGCTGGAGGGCCTGCCCGCCGGACTGGACACCCCCGTGGGCCAGCGCGGCGAGTCCCTCTCCGCGGGTGAGCGGCAGCTCGTCGCCCTGGCGCGGGCGTACCTGGCCGACCCCGACCTGCTCCTGCTGGACGAGGCCACCTCGGCGGTGGACCCGGCCACGGAGGTACGGCTGGCGCGGGCGCTGGAGGGCGTGACGCGGGGCCGTACGGCCGTCTCGATCGCGCACCGCCTCTCGACGGCGGAGAACGCCGACGAGATCCTGGTCTTCGACGCGGGCCGCCTGGTGCAGCGCGGCCCGCACGCCGAGCTGGTGGGGGAGCCGGGCGTGTACGCCGACCTGCACGCGTCGTGGATCTCCGCGGCCCGCTCCTGACCGGACGTGACGTACCTGCCCGCGTGCCCGATAAACCGGGCACGCGGGCAGGCTGGTTGAATGGACGCATGTCCCTTGACCCCAAGATCGCCGCGCGGTTGAAGCGCGACGCCGACGGCCTGGTCGCCGCCATCGCCCAGCAGTACGACACCGGCGAGGTGCTCATGCTGGCCTGGATGAACGACGAGGCGCTGCATCGGACGCTCACCACCGGCCGGGCCACCTACTGGTCCCGCAGCCGCGCCGAGCTCTGGGTCAAGGGCGGCACCTCCGGCCACGTCCAGCACGTCAAGGCGGTGGCCCTCGACTGCGACGGCGACGCCGTCCTCGTCAAGGTCGACCAGGTCGACGGCGCGTGCCACACCGGAGACCGCACGTGCTTCGACGCCGACCAGCTCGAGATCCCGCTCGGATAGCAGGCCGCATGGGGCACAGAGAGCTGTGGAGCTGGCTGGGGGCGACCGTCCTCGGATGCGTGCTCGTGCTGTTCGGCGCGAGCCGGGCCTGGGTGCGGATCCTGGAGCCGGGCGTGGCCGCGCCCACCGGAGCCGAGCTCAGCCCCGTCCTGACCCCCGTCGCCCTGGCCGCGCTGGCCGGGGTGGTGGCCGTGCTGGCCACCAAGGGCGCGGGGCGCCGCGTCGTCGGGGCGCTGGTCGCCCTGTGCGGGGCGGGCGCGGCGGCCGGGACGTGGACGGCGCTCGGCGGCGACACCGTCACCGGCTTGCTGCGCGAGCAGAACGTCCTGCGCGGCGCCGCCGAATTCCCCTGGGAGGCCGCCCCGCTCTGGCCGGCGGTCACGGCCGCCGGTGCGGTCCTGGTGATCGCCGGCGGGATCGTCGCGATCGTGCGCGGCGGCAGGTGGGCGGGGATGTCGGCGCGCTACGACAGGGGCACTGAGCCGGGCGCCGATGGGGGCGCCGGCAAGGCCCGCGCCGAGGTCAAGGACGACCGGGCGCTGTGGGACGCGCTCGACCGCGGCGACGACCCCACCGACTCCCGCTGACTCTCCGCGCTATGACGATTTCTTTACTGTTCTGAACCTCTGTCTGCTTGGCAAACGTTTCCTCAATAAGCTGCCGTTGCAACTCGCCACGAACACTTAGGAGCCAGGCGCATGAGCTACGGGGATCAGGGCAGCGGCGGCTACGGCGCGCAGCAGCCCGGCGGTGGGTACGGCCAGCAGCCCCCCAGCGGGGGCGGCGGTTACGGTCAGCAGCCGCCCAGCTACGGGGGCGGGTACGGGCAGCAGCCCCCGACCGGGGGTGGCGGTTACGGGCAGCAGCCCCCGAGCTCGGGCGGGTACGGGGAGCAGCCGCCCAGCTATCCGCAGGAGCCGCTCGGCTACGGCCAGCAGCCCCCGAGTGCCGGCGGCTACGGCCAGCAGCCCCCCAGCTACGGCCAGCAGGCCTACGGTCAGCAGGGCTACGGCCAGCAGGGTTACGGCTACGGCGCGCCGCCCCAGCCGCCCAGGTCGACCAACGGCATGGCGGTGGCCTCGCTCGTCCTGGGCATCATCGGCCTGATCTTCTGCGGGATCACCAGCATCCCGGGCGTGATCCTCGGCCACATCGCCCTCAACCGGATCAAGAAGACCGGCGAGGAGGGCTCGGGCATGGCCGTCGGCGGTCTGGTCACGTCCTACATCACCGTCGTGATCTGGGTGCTGTGCTGGCTCATCTTCGGCGGGCTCATCCTGTCGATGATCGGGCTCAGCGCCGCCGCCACGTCGTCCTCGTACGACTACTGAACCGGTCGGTAACCCTCCGCGAGGGTGGCCGGACCGTGACGAGCCGCTTGCGGTCCGATTACGAATTGTCCGCAAAATGGACGTTCTTCCACGTAGGGGGCGTATCCTCGCTAGGCTGCCGCGCGCAACTTGCCACGGATAACAACATGAGAGGCCCTTCATGAGTTACGGCAATCAGGGCGACGGCGGCTACGGCTCGCAGCCGCCCGGCGGCGGTTATGGCCAGCAGCCCCCGAGCGGTGGTGGCTACGGTCAGCAGCCTCCGAGCGGCGGCGGTGGTTATGGCCAGCAGCCCCCGAGTGGCGGCGGCTACGGCGGTGGTTACGGCCAGCAGCCTCCGAGCGGCGGCGGTGGTTACGGCCAGCAGCCCCCCAGCGGTGGCGGCTACGGCCAGCAGCCCCCGAGTGGCGGCGGCTACGGCGGCGGTTACGGCCAGCAGCCCCCGGCCGGTGGGAACCCGCCGGACAACCACCTGGTCGCGGCCATCCTGACCACCCTGTTCTGCTGCCTTCCCCTGGGCATCGTGTCGATCGTCAAGTCTTCGCAGGTCAACTCGAAGTGGCAGATCGGCGACTTCCAGGGTGCCGCGCTGGCGAGCGAGGAGGCCAAGACCTGGTGGAAGCGGTCGTTGATCGCGGGCATCATCTGGTGGGTGCTGGTCATCCTCTTCTACGTGGTGGTGTTCGTCCTCCTGGCCGCCAGTGTCCCGAGCTCGAGCTACTGAGCCGGAAGGCGGATACTGAGAGCATGAGCATCGCAACAACCGAGTGGCGCGGCGCGGCGCGCCTCAAGGGCCTGCTCGCGCCGCTCGGTGTTGCGGGCGCGACGGGCGCCGTGTTCGCGTTCGTCGGGATGGTGGACCCCAACCAGCCGGGCCACTACCCGACCTGCCCGTTCCTGGCGCTCACCCACCTCTACTGCCCGGGCTGCGGCACGCTGCGGACCATCCACGCGCTCGCCCATCTCGACCCGGCCACCGCGCTCGGGATGAACCCTCTCGCCATGGCCATGATGCCGTTCCTGCTGTTCTGGTGGGGGAGATGGGTCGTACGCGCCTGGCAGGGCAGGCCGAGACGCACCACGCTCGCCCATCCGGCGTGGCTGTGGGCGTTCCTCGCCCTCGTCATGGTCTACTGGGTCGTCCGTAACCTGCCGTTCGGGGCGTTCCTCGCTCCGTAGGGACTTCCAGCCGGGGGGCCTGTGGTGAGGTGACCCCGTGCGGGCCGATACCATCGCAGGACAAGGCAGAGAGCGGACGCGACGCGAACTCTCCGCCGCCCCCACAGTCGACCGGAGGGACCTCAAGCGCGTGAGTGAGCGGACGGAAGGGCCGAGTGTCCTCGACGACATCCTCGACGGGGTGCGCGCCGACCTCGCCGCACGTCAGCAGGCCGTGTCCATTGACGAGCTCAAGCGGCGGGCCGAGCGCGCCCACGCGCCCAGAGACGCCATGGCCGCGCTCGGGGGCGACAGGATCTCGGTGATCGCCGAGGTCAAGCGGTCGAGCCCGTCCAAGGGCGCGCTGGCCGCCATCGCCGACCCGGCCGCGCTGGCGGCCGACTACGAACAGGGCGGCGCCCACGTCATCAGCGTGCTGACCGAGCGGCGCAAGTTCGGCGGCAGCCTCGAAGACCTGGCGGCGGTTCGCGCCCGGGTCGACATCCCGATCCTGCGCAAAGACTTCATCCTGACCTCCTACCAGCTCTGGGAGGCCCGGGCCCACGGTGCCGACCTGGCGCTGCTGATGGTCGTCTGCCTGGAGCAGGAGGCGCTGGTGTCGCTGATCGAGCGGGCCGAGTCGATCGGGCTCACCCCGCTGGTCGAGGTGCACACCGAAGAGGAGCTCGAGCGGGCGGTCGCCGCCGGTGCCCGGGTCATCGGGATCAACGCGCGCAACCTCAAGACACTCGAAGTCGATCGCGAGGTCTTCACGAAGCTGGCGCCCAAGATCCCCGATAATGTGATCAAGATTGCCGAGTCGGGCGTGCGCGGCCCGCACGACCTGCTCGCCTA
This sequence comes from Nonomuraea sp. NPDC003709, assembly GCF_040610775.1. Classification (NCBI taxonomy): domain Bacteria; kingdom Bacillati; phylum Actinomycetota; class Actinomycetes; order Streptosporangiales; family Streptosporangiaceae; genus Nonomuraea; species Nonomuraea sp. NPDC003709. Next base: position 269,955 of record NZ_JBEXMW010000002.1, read on the forward strand.
TGCCAGGGCCGGCGCCGACGCCGTCCTGGTCGGGGAGAGCCTGGTCACCGGCAAGGACCCGCGCAAGGCAGTGGAGGCCCTGGTGACCGCCGGCGCCCATCCAGCGACGCGCCCCGACCACTCAGCAGAGGGATAGCAGTGGCACACGAAGGCTCCATCCTGACCGCCGCCGACCTGACGGGCAACGGCCCGCTCGGCGACGACCCAGACGTGCACGGCAAGTTCGGCATCTTCGGCGGCCGGTTCGTCCCCGAGGCGCTCATCCCGGCGCTCGACGAGGTGGCCGCGGTCTACGAGAAGGCCAAGAACGACCCGGAGTTCCTGCGGGAGTTCGACCATCTGCTGCGCACGTACGCGGGCCGGCCGACCACGCTGACCGACGTGCCGCGCTTCAGCGAGCACGCCGGCGGCGCCAGGATCGTGCTCAAGCGTGAGGACCTCACCCACACCGGCGCTCACAAGATCAACAACGTGCTCGGCCAGGCCCTGCTGACCAAGCGGCTGGGCAAGAAGCGCGTGATCGCCGAGACCGGCGCGGGCCAGCACGGCGTGGCCACCGCCACCGCGGCCGCCCTGCTCGGCCTGGAGTGCGTGATCTACATGGGCGCGGTCGACTGCGAGCGCCAGGCGCTCAACGTCGCCAGGATGAAGCTGCTCGGCGCCACCGTGGTGCCGGTGACCAACGGCTCCCAGACGCTGAAGGACGCCATCAACGAGGCGTTCCGCGACTGGGTGACCAACGTCGACTCCACCCACTACCTGTTCGGCACGATCGCGGGGCCGCACCCGTTCCCCGAGATCGTCCGCGACTTCGCGCGCATCATCGGCGTCGAGGCCCGCCGCCAGATCCAGGAGCTGACCGGCGGCCTGCCCGACGCGGTGTGCGCGGCGGTCGGCGGCGGCAGCAACGCGATCGGCATCTTCCACGCCTTCCTCGGTGACGAGGGCGTCCAGCTGCACGGCTACGAGGCCGCCGGGCGCGGCCTGGAGTCCGGCGAGCACGCGCTCACGCTCACCGCCGGCTCGATCGGCGTGCTGCACGGCTCGCGCACCTACGTGCTGCAGGACGACGAGGGCCAGACCATCGAGTCCCACTCGATCTCGGCCGGGCTCGACTACCCGGGCGTCGGCCCCGAGCACGCCTGGCTGAAGGACTCGGGCCGTGCCACCTACCACGGCGTCACCGACGACGCGGCGATGGCCGCGTTCTCGCTGCTGGCCAGGACCGAGGGCATCATCCCGGCCATCGAGTCCTCCCACGCCCTGGCGGGCGCGCTGGAGCTGGGCCGCGAGCTCGGCCCCGAGGTGACCATCCTGGTCAACCTCTCCGGCCGCGGCGACAAAGACATGGGCACGGCGATGAAATACTTCAACCTCTGACGAGCCGCCACCCCGGCGTGGGGTCCCGCGCCGGGGGATAACTGGTGGGACTCGACCTTCGAAACGGACAGACATGACGACTCTTCAGACGGTTTTCGCCAAGGCGAAGGCGGACAACCGGGCCGCGCTCGTCGGCTACCTGCCCGCGGGCTTCCCCTCCAAGGGCGGCGACGTCGCCGCGGCAGCGGCCCTGGTCGAGGCCGGCTGCGACGTCATCGAGATCGGCCTGCCCTACTCCGACCCGCTCATGGACGGGCCGACGATCCAGGACGCGGTGCACCGCTCGCTGGTCAACGGCACGCGCATCGCCGACGTGCTGCGCACGGTCGAGGGCGTCGCCGCCACCGGCGCCGCCACGCTCGTCATGACCTACTGGAACCCCATCGACAAGTACGGCGCCGAGCGGTTCGCCCGCGACCTCGCCAACGCGGGCGGCGTGGGCACGATCACGCCCGACCTGACGCCCGAGGAGTCGGAGCCGTGGCGGGCGGCGTCCGCGTCCGCGGGCATCGACACGGTGTTCCTGGTGGCGCCGAGCTCGACCGAGCAGCGCATCAAGGCCGTCGTCGACTGCTGCACGGGCTTCGTGTACGCGGCCTCGCTGATGGGTGTCACCGGCGCCAGGGAGAGTGTCAACGTCGCCGCCGAGGGCCTGGTCGAGCGGACCCGGGCGCACACGGACCTGCCGGTGTGCGTGGGCCTCGGCGTGGGCACGGGCGCGCAGGCGGCCGAGGTGGCGACCTACGCCGACGGGGTGATCGTGGGGTCGGCGTTCATCCGCCGCATCCTCGACGCGTCCGACGAGGCCGAGGGCCGGGCCTCCATCGGAGCCCTGGCCAGGGACATGGCCCAGGGGGTCCGCCGGTAAAGGCGCTTTACCGGCTATGTAACGAAATTTCGGGATTGCTGCAAGGATTTGGCGCGTAGGTCCTTGGCGTGCGGTCCGGGGCGGGTGATGATCGGGGCCCCGAAGCGGTGTGACGCACGACCCCGAAAGGACACCGATGCGTCCCAGCCCCCTCACGTTCGCAGCGACCCTCGCACTCGCGGTCACGGCCATGACCGCCCCGGCGTCCGCCGATCTCGTCCCGGCGTCCGTCGGTCCTGCCCCGGTGTCGGCAGGCCCCGTACCGGCGTCTGCGGGCCCCGAACCCGCCCCGCCGCCTGACGCGGAGCCCACCCCGACGTACGAGTTGCCGTCCCCGGAGACGCCGCCCACCGGGACGCCCCCGCCGAGCCCCACCGCGCAGAACGAGCCGCCCAGGCCGACGCGGGTGGTCCGGCCGATCGCGATCTCGTCCCCGGCGCTGCGCGTTGAGCTCGACCCGGACTTCCCGCGCGTCCTGGGCTACACCGACCGGGCCAGCGGCGCCACGCTCGGCGGCAGCGCGGGCGTGCCCGCCGTCGTCCTCAACGGCCAGGCGCGAGCCGCCACCGTGGCACTGACCGGGAACGACGGCGCGACCGCCCGCTACCGGCTGACCTTCCCCGATCTCGGCGGCGTCGCGCTCGGGGCGAGCATCGGCGTCAAGGGCCGGGTGACGACGTTCCGGATCGACTCGGTGGCCGACACCGAGGCGTTCCGCGTCAACACCATCGACCTGCCCGGACATGACCTGGTGTCGGTGTCGAGCGCGCAGCCGGGCGCGGCGACCGCGTTCACCCGGCTGGACCCCAACTCCACCCGCACCGCCGACGTCTTCGCCCAGGTCACGCCGGGCACCGCGCCCGACGACGGCCCGGTCGGGGCCACGTACGCGATCGTGAACACCGACCTGCTGGCCGCCGCGATCGAGACGAACTCCACCTACGACCGCCCCTCGGGCGTCACCGACCGGGACGCCGCCAGGCTCTGGCACCAGGCCAGGAAGGACGCCGGTGGCACGGTCTCCGTGGGCGTGTGGAGCGGCCAGTGGACGCACCGCGCGACCGGCTCGCCGTTCACCGAGGAGCCGCCCTGGGCCAAGGTCGTGGTCACGCCCGACGCCAACGGCGACGGGGCGCTCGACTGGCAGGACGGCGCGGTGGCGTTCAGGACGATCGCCGTCAAGGCGGCCGGCGCCGAGCGGACCAGGGACCGCGTGGTCACGCACATCCCGTTCAACTTCTCCAGCCAGGCCACGCACCCGTTCCTGCGCACCCTGGACGACGTCAAGCGCATCTCGCTGGCCACCGACGGCCTCGGGCAGCTCGCGCTGCTCAAGGGCTACCAGTCGGAGGGCCACGACGCGGCGCACCCCGACTACGGCGGCAACTACAACCGGCGCGCGGGCGGGCTGAAGGACCTGAACACGCTGCTCAAGGCCGGCAAGGGCTGGAACGCCACGTTCGGCGTGCACGTCAACGCCACCGAGTCCTACCCCGAGGCCAGGAATTTCAGCGAGCAGCTCGTCGACAAGGCCGCCAAGGGCTGGAACTGGCTCGACCAGGCGTACCTGATCGACCAGCGCGGCGACCTCACCAGAGGCACCCTGGCCGGGCGCTTCGCGCAGCTGCGCGCCGAGACCGACCGCAACCTCGCGGTGCTGTACGTGGACGTGTTCAGGCCGTTCGGCTGGGTCGCCGACCGTACGCTGGCGGAGCTGCGCGAGCAGGGCTGGCAGGTGACCACCGAGTGGTCGGACAAGCTGGAACGCGCGTCCCTGTGGTCCCACTGGGCCAATGACCTCAACTACGGCGGGGTCACCAACAAGGGACTGAACTCCCAGATCATCCGGTTCATCCGCAACGACGAGAAGGACGTCTGGAACGCCCACCCGATCCTCGGCAACGCCCGCATCGTCGAGTTCGAGGGCTGGCAGGCGAAGAACGACTTCACCGCGTTCTACCGCAACATCTGGGAGCACAACCTGCCGGTCAAGTTCCTGCAGCACTACAAGATCATGGACTGGAACGCGGACGAGATCGTCTTCTCCGGCGGCGTGCGCGGCACATACCGGGACGGGAGGCGCGAGCTGTTCGCCGGCGGGCACAAGGTGCTCGACGGGGGCACCTACCTGCTGCCGTGGCAGGGCAGGTATTACCACTACAACCCGGCGGGAGGGGCCACGACCTGGGACGCCGACCGGCCGATGACCGTCTACCGGCTCACCGGCCAGGGCCGCGTGGCGGCCGGCACGGTCACCCCGGAGCACGGGAAGATCACGTTGCGGGCGGAGGCGGGCGTGCCGTACGTGCTCTACCCCGGCAAGGCGCCCCGGCAGCCGGACCCGGACTGGGGGCAGGGCGGCGGCGTGCGCGACCCCGGCTTCAACGGCGACCGGCTCCCCGGATGGACCGTCACGGGCCCCGTGAGCGTCCGCGAGAACGACCTGGGCCAGCGGGTGGCGCTGCTCGGCGGCGGGGCGCGGGCGCGGCTGGAGCAGCGGCTGACGGGCCTGCGGCCCGGCCGCACCTACACCGCCTCCGCCTTCGTCGAGGTCGAGCCGGGCAGGACCCGCGAGACCACCCTGGAGGTCGCCGGTCAGGCGGTGACCGTCAGCCGGTCCACGGCCAGGAACTACATCGCCTCCGACGAGAAGCACGACACCTTCTTCCAGCGGGCCAAGGTGACCTTCACCGCGCCCGGCACGTCGGCCACGCTGCGGATCACGGCCGCCGCCGCGGACGGGGACGTGCGGGTGGACGACGTACGGCTGTTCGAGCGGGAGCCGGCCGGTGACGTGGAGACGTTCGAGTCGAACGAGCCCGGCTGGGGGCCGTTCGTGAAGGGGGACGCGGGCGGGTCGTTCGACGCGCGCACGCACCTGTCCGAGCGGCACGAGCCGTACACGCAGGCCGGGTGGAACGGCAAGACGATCGACGACGTGCTGAACGGCGACTGGTCGCTGAAGGCGCATGAGGAGCGCCAGGGGCTCATCTACCGCACGTTGCCGTGGACCGCGCGGTTCGAGCCGGGGCACGCGTACGAGGTGTCCTTCGCCTACCAGAGCGCGCAGGCGGACGCGTACCAGTGGGTGACCGGCTACGACAAGGGCGGCGCCGGCGTCGAGACCCGGCGCACGCCCATCCCCGAGCGGCGGACCACGGGGACGTTCAGGGAGCGGGTGGTCGCGGGGTGCGGGGACGTCTGGGTCGGGCTGCGCTCGCTCAAGGCCGAGCAGGCCGGGGCCGACTTCGTCCTCGACGACTTCTCCGTGACCGACCTCGGCGCGGCGCCGGACGCGCAGGCGTGCGGGTCGCTGGAGGTGGCGCCCGCCGGCGTCTTCGAGCAGGGAAGGGCCAACGAGGTCGTCACCACGTTCACGAACCTCGAGGACTCGACGGCCCAGGACGTGCGGGTGACGCTGGACGTACCGGACGGGTGGACGGCCACCGGCGACGGGACCGGCGTCGTGGAGCCGGGCGCCAAGTTGACCACGACCTGGCAGGTCACCCCGCCTGCGGACGCCTCCGGGAGCTACGAGCTCGGGGCCGCGGCCGGCTATTCCGTGGGCGGCGTGGCGAAGCGGCTCACCGCGTCCGCGACCGTGCGCACGCCGCCCCGGCCGCCCGCGGAGGACGCCTACGCGAGCGACCTGGAGTGGGTGACCGCGGACAACGGCTGGGGGCCGGTGGAGCGCGACCGGTCCAACGGCGACACCGGCGAGGCCGACGGCGGGCCGATCGTCATCGGCGGGCGGACGTTCGCCAAGGGGCTCGGCACGCACGCGCCGGCCAGGGTTCGCTTCCACCTGGGCGGCGCGTGCACGGGGTTCACGGCCTTCGTGGGGGTCGACGACGTGCAGGCCACGCGGGGGTCCGTGCAGTTCGCCGTGGTGGCGGACGGGGTGGAGAAGGCGCGCAGCCCGGTCCTGCGGGCCGCCGACGCGGCGTACGAGCTGAGCGCCGACCTGACCGGAGCCCGTTACGTGGACCTGGTGGCCGGGGACGGCGGCGACGGGAACGGCAACGACCACGCCGACTGGGGCGAGGCCAGGTTCGCGTGCGGCTGAGCGGGCCCCTCAGGCCCGGACTGCCCTGGCGAACAGCGCGGCCAGCCCGTCGGCGTACTCGTCCGGGTCGGCGTCGGGGTCGGCCTCCAGCAGGAACGGCAGCCCGTCCAGCGCGCGCTGGACCGCCATCGCGGTCACCCGCACGTTGAACGCCCCGAACTCGCCGCTCTCCTGCCCCCAGACCAGTAACCGCTCGAGGTGGGACAGAGCCGACAGGCCGGTGGCCTCGGGGCGGTGGTTGAGGAGGATCTCCGTGGCGGCGCGCATCTCGGCGCGGTGCTCGCTGACGTACGCCGCCAGGGAGCGGATGTACGTCTCCAGCGCCGCGCCGGCCGTGCGCTGTGTGCTCACCCGCTCGGTCATGAACGCCGAAAGCCGCCCCTGGATCGTCGCGATCACCTGAGCGATCAGCTCGTCCTTGCCCGCGAAGTGGTACGAGATCAGGCGCGTGCTGCTGAGCCCGGCAGATCGGGCGATCCGGGCGAACGACGCCTGGTGGTAGCCGAGCTCGGCGATCGTCGCGATGGTCGCCGTCACGATCTGCGCTCGTCTTGCGGAGCCCGTGACCGTTACTTGCATGAGTAAATTTTTACTTGATTGCGTAATTCCCGCAAGAAACACGGCTTAGCCGGTGCTTATCCGCCGCGTGGTCATATGGATTCCCGGTACTGTGCCCATCCCGGCGCAGAGAAAGAGGAGATGGCGTGTGGACGCGTCACTATCGTCACGCGGTGAGTTCTCGGCGATACCCTGGGTGACGACCGTCGCCCGGCTCGTGCTGGGCGGGGTGCTGATCGCGGCGGGTGGGCTCAAGATCGGCAACCCGGCCGATTCGGTCGTGGCGGTCAAGGCTTACCAGCTGCTGCCCGAATCGATCGCCGTCACGGTGGGCTACGCCCTGCCGATCCTGGAGATCGTCGTCGGACTGCTGCTGGTCGTCGGTCTGCTGACCAGGGTGGCCGCGGTGATCGCCGGGCTGCTCATGTTCGCCTTCGTGTTCGGCATCGCCTGGGCCTGGACGCACGGTCTGCGGATCGACTGCGGCTGCTTCGGTGGCGGCGGCCAGCTGGGGGTAGGGGAGGAGCCGACGTACTTGCTCGACATCCTGCGCGACTTCGGGCTCGTGCTGCTCGGCGCCTGGGCGGTGCGTTTCCCGCCGGGCCGTTTCGCGCTCGACGGCGCCCTTGGACTGGGGGGCGACAATCGTATTGAAGGGGATGACGACGATGAGCAAGGCTGAGCGCACCAAGACGAAGAGCGCGCGCGAGAAGATCAGGGAACAGCAGGCCGAGGCACGCCTGCGTGAAAGGCGCAGGCGCATCGCCACGTACGTGACCGCCGGGGCGGTCGCGGTGGCCGCCGTCGGGCTCGGCTGGTGGTACGCGGCCAGCAACTCGCAGTCCGAGCAGGCCGCCGGAGCGCTCGCGTCTGTCACGGTGCAGCCCGACGGCTCGGTCGTGATGGCCAACCAGGGCGTCGCCGGGCCCGTGGTCGACATCTACGAGGACTTCCAGTGTCCCGCCTGCAAGGAGCTCGAGCGGGTCAGCGGCCAGACCTTCAAGAACCTCGCCGCCGAGGGCAAGGCCAAGGTCGTCTACCACCCGATCACGATCTTCTCCCAGGAGCCGACCAAGTCCAACTCCGTACGCGCGGGCAGTGCCGCCCGATGTGTCGCCGACGGCAAGCAGTGGGTCGCCTTCCATGACCTGCTCTACCAGAACCAGCCGTCCGAGACCGAGGCCGGCTTCACGGTCGACCAGCTGAAGAACTGGGGCAAGCAGGCAGGGGTGACCGCGCCGGACTTCGACCAGTGCGTCACCACGCAGAAGCACGCCGACGCGCAGCTCTCGTACAGCAAGAAGATCATCGATGCGCAGAAGATCGACCATACGCCGACGGTGAAACTGAACGGCAAGGAAATCGACAATCCCGTACTCTTCAGCCCGCAAGATCTGCGCGAAGCGATTACGAAGGCGGCCAAGTAGTCTCTCTTCCGCTACCCTCACGTGACATGCCCCTTGCCTCGATTCCCAGCCCTTCCCAGGGGGTCTGGTATCTCGGAATCATCCCGATCCGGGCTTATGCACTATGCATCGTGCTCGGCGTCATCGTCGCCGTCTGGCTGAGCGAGCGGCGCTGGCAGGCCCGCGGTGGCCAGAAGGGGACGATCGTCGACATCGCGGTCCCCGCGGTCATCTTCGGCCTGATCGGCGGCCGGCTCTACCACGTCATCACCGACTGGCAGACCTACTTCGGCAGCCGCGCGATCAAGGAGCCCATCCAGGCGCTGTTCATCTGGGAGGGCGGCCTCGGCATCTGGGGCGCGATCTCACTCGGAGCGCTCGGCGTCTGGTTCGCCGTGCGCAAACGCGGCATCTCCATGAGCGCCGTCGCCGACACGGTCGCGCCCGGCATCGCCTTCGCCCAGGCCATCGGCCGCTGGGGCAACTGGTTCAACCAGGAGCTCTACGGCTCGCCGACCACGCTGCCATGGGGCCTGGAGATCGACGCCGACCACGGGGGCGAGCCGGGGGTGCTCTACCACCCGACGTTCCTGTACGAGTCGCTGTGGGACGTGGCGCTCGGCTTCGTGCTCCTCTTCGCGGGCCGGCGCTTCGCCCTGCGCCACGGGCGGCTGTTCGCCCTCTACGTCGCCGGCTACACGCTGGGCCGCTTCTGGATCGAAGGGCTGCGCATCGACCCGGTCGGCGGCGTGGACCACGCGGTGACGTTCCTCGGGCTGCGGATCAACCAGTGGACGTCGATCGTGCTGTTCGTGGCGGCGCTGGCGTACTTCTGGCTGTCCAGGAACCGGGACAGCGTGGAGATCGTGGCCCCGGCCGACCCGGCTCACCCCGCCGACCAGGCGGACGCCGACTCCGAGGACACGCAGGAGCCCACCTCGGCCGACGACGGAGAGGACGCTCCGAGCCCTCGACCATCGGCCGATACGTCCAAGGACCCCGAAGCCACGGACGACCCGGCTCCGGAGACCGACAAGACCACGGACGCGGAAGTCACGGACGCTCCGGCGCCGGCAGCCGAAAAGGCCGAGAAGCCTGAGAAGGCCGAGGACGACGGAGCGAAGGATGCCCCGCCGACGGCGGATGATGTGACCCCCGCCGACGGGGTAGAGGCATCTGACGCCGAAGTCGTGACGAAGGAGAAGAACTCGCGATGAGTGGTCGCGCGGAGATCCACCACCAGCATCGCGACGTCACCGGAGGCTGGTTGCGGCCCTCGGTGTTCGGCGCGATGGACGGCCTGGTGTCGAACTTCGCGCTCATCGCGGGTGTCGCGGGCGGGACGACCAACACGAAGGTCATCGCCCTCGGAGGCGTCGCCGGGCTCGCCGCCGGCGCGCTGTCCATGGCGGGCGGCGAGTACGTCTCGGTCGCCAGCCAGCGCGAGCTGGCCCAGGCCGAGATCGCCGTGGAACGGCGCGAGCTCGCCCGCCACCCTGACGACGAGCAGGCGGAGCTGGCACAGACGTTCGTCGACAAGGGCGTGGAGCCCGGCCTGGCCGCCGAGGTGTCCAGGCAGATCTCCCGCAACCCGGACCGCGCGCTGGAGGTCCACGCCCAGAACGAACTGGGCGTCGCCCCCGGCGAGCTGCCCTCACCGGTGGTGGCCGCGGTGTCGTCGTTCCTGTCGTTCAGCTTGGGGGCGGTGCTGCCCCTGCTGCCGTACCTGCTCGGCGCCAGGGACCTGGCGCTGTCGGCCGCGGTGTCCTGCGTGGCCCTGTTCGCGGCGGGCGCGCTGGTCTCGGCGGTGACGGCGCGCAGCTGGTGGTTCTCAGGGCTGCGCCAGCTCGTGGTGGGCGTGATCGCCGCGGCGGTCACGTTCGGCCTCGGCAACCTGATCGGGGCGGCGGGCCTGTGATGGCCCGCAGAAGAGCCGGTTCGGGCGGTCACGGCAGATCCTCCTCCGGCCAGGACGGCACGGGCCGCACCCGCGGCGGCCGCTCGCCCGGCAGCGACCAGGACAATCCCACCCCCGCCTCCGGCCAGCCGACCCCAGACCCGAACGCCGCCGCCGGCCGGGCCGGCGGTAGTTGGCCTGCGCGTGATGTGCAGGATACGAGCGGGAGTTGGCCTGCGCGTGATGTGCAGGATACGAGCGGGAGTTGGCCTGCGCGGGATGCCGGTCGTGCTGGTGGTCGCCGGGCGTCGGGTTCGGATGGCGCTGGCCCGGCTGGTGGCAGTTGGCCGGCTCGGGATGTCCAGGACGCCGGCGGTAGCTGGTCCGCGCGGGACGTGCAGGATGCCGGTCGTGCTGGTGGTCGCCGGGCGTCGGGTGCCGATGGTGCTGGCCAGGCTGGCGCCAGTTGGCCCGCGCGAGAGGTGCAGGACGCGGGTGGTAGCTGGCCGGCCCGTGATGTGCAGGATACGAGCGGGAGTTGGCCTGCGCGGGATGCCGGCCGTGCTGGTGGTCGCCGGGCGTCGGGTTCGGATGGCGCTGGCCCGGCTGGTGGCAGTTGGCCCGCGCGAGACGTTCAAGACGCCGGTGGCAGTTGGCCGGCGCGGGATGTTCCAGATGCCGGCGGTAGCTGGCCGGCGCGTGATGTGCAGGACGTCGGCGGTAGTTGGCCGGCGCGGGATGTTCCAGACGCTGGTGGTACCTGGCCGGCGCGTGATGTGCAGGACGCGGGTGGTAGCTGGCCTGCGCGGAACCTGCGGGACGCGGGTGGTAGTTGGCCTGCTCGGGATGTCCAGGACGCCGGTGGCAGCTGGCCCGCTCGAGAGGCGCAGGACACCGGCGCGGCCGGGGGTCGCCGGGGATCAGGCTCGGATGACACCGGCCGTACCGGCGGCGGCGGTCGGCCCGCGTCGGAGGGGCGAGGCAGCCGCCGTGCCGGTGGACGCAGGTCGGCGGGCGCGGCCGACTCGGGGCGGGCCGGTCACGCCCGGCCGTCCGTAGACCCGGACGGTGGAGGCCAAGCAGCTGGCGGCTGGCCGGCGGCAGGCGCGGACGGTGGCTGGCAGCCGAGCGGCGACGGCCAGCCGACGCCGGGTGCAGGTGGCCGGCACGCTGGCGACGGGGGTAGGCCCGGTGCCGGTGCTGGTGCTGGGCCTGGCACTGGTCCTGGTGCCACTGGCGGTGCTGGTCCTGGTGCGGCTGGCGGGGTGGGTGCTGGCGGGGCTGGAGCCGGCGGCGGTGGCTGGACTGCCGGAGGCCAGGGTGACGATGGTCAGCTGTTGGCCGAGGCGACCGGCGGCGGGCGGCTGCCGTCCGGCAAGAGCGGTGAAAGGCGTTCCGGGCGCAGGCGGGCGAAGGCGAGCCACGGCGCGGATGACCAGTCGGCGAGCGGCGGCGACCGCGGAAACTGGGCAGCAGACGGCGACCTTGGAAACTGGGCGGCCGGCGGCGACGAGCCCGCGGCCGATGCGATCGGCGGTGACTGGGCGGTCAGCGGTATGCGGTCCGTCACGGAGGGGACCCGACCCCGCAGATCCGGCGGCCGACGTTCGGCGGCCGAGACCGATGGAGGTCGTTCGGCATCCGGAGGCCGCGGTCGTCGTTCGGCGGTCGGGGCCCAAGGCGGTCGCTCGGCGGCTGAGACCGACGGCGGTCGCTCGGTGGCTGGGGCGGAAGGTGGCCGCTCGGCAGCAGGTGCCGAAGGCGGCCGGTTGGTGGCCGGCGCCGATGGCGGTTGGTCAGTGCTCGGGGCCGAGGACGATCGGTTGGCCGACGACGGTCCATTGGACTTCGGGGCCGACGGTGGATTTGCGACTTCTGAGACTCGCGACGGGAAGGCCGACGGTGACGGGCGGCCCGGGAAGTTCTCGCGTACGCGACGGCGTCCGCCGCCTTCTGACTGGCAGCTCCCGCTGCTCACCCACATGGGCTTGCAGCCCAAGCACCAGCGGCTGATCGTCATCATCGCCACGATCGTCGGCGTGCTGGCGGGCGGGGCCGGGCTGGTGGTCGCCATCAACTCCATCGGCGGCTACTCCCCGCAGCGGCAGGCCGGCTCCTCCATGATCGCGCCGGACACGGCGCTCCCGCACGTCTTCCGAGGGTGGGGTTCGCCCAAGCTGTTCGACCCCGTCACGGACAGGGCCAAGGACCAGCGGGCCCTGACCGAGAAGGAGGTGTTCGGGCAGAGCGAGCTCGCCGTGTCCAAGAAGCTCAAGCTCAAGCTGGTCACCAAGAAACTCGATGCCGACTGCTCGGCGGCGCTGTGGGGCGCGAACCTCCTCGAACTGGTGTCGGACGCCGGATGCACCCAAGTCGCCCGCGGCCTCTACGCGAGCTCCGACGGCCGGTACATCGGCCAGTACACGCTGCTCAACCTCAAGGACGGGAAGTCGGCCGCCGACCTGGTGGAGTCGTTGAAGACGCTCTACCGGGGCGGTTGGACGCGTCCCCTGGAGTCCGCCAAGGCCGCCTTCCCCGCCGGCGGCTACTCCGAGGCGGGCGGCTACGCCCTCGGCCACTACGTCGGCCTGGTGTGGCTGGGGAAGACCGACGGCGCGGATCCCGGCCCCAAGGACGACTTCGTCTCGCTCACTCTGGCGCTCCGCGGCGCGGAGAAGGCCGTCTACCGCCGCGTCGTCACGATCACCGGACCGTCCTCCTGATGCAGAACCACCTACCCCCGAACAACACCCGCCCCTGGCACCGCTCCCGCGACGTCATCACGATCGCTGAGGGCGGTTTCCTGAGGTCCGGCAGAGTTGCCGTGATGGTGGAGGGCGGTGGCCCGGGGCCTGGGGATGACGCCACGATCGCCGAGGGCGGTCGGCTGAGGCCCGGTGGAGTCGTCGTGATCGTGGAGGGTGCTCGCCCGTGGCCTTGGGATGTCATCGCGACCGCTGAGGGCGGTTTCCTGAGGTTCGGGAGAGCTGCCGCGATGGTGGAGGGCGGCCGCCTGAGGCCTCGGGATGTCGTCACGATTACTGAGGGCGGTCGGCTGAGGCCTGGGGGAGTTGCTGCGATGGTGGAGGGCGGTGGCCCGGGGCCACGGGATGTCGTCGCGATTGCGGAGGTGGCCTGCTGATGTCGCGTCGTGTTGTCATCCCCTTGGGGCTCGCCCTCGTGGCGGTCGTCGCGGTGGCCGGTTGGCTGTGGCTGCGGCGCGAGGATCCCAGGCCCGCCAGCTTCCACGCCGAGCCCACCTCCGCCTTCTATTCCGCCATCGACAAACGCCAGAACGACACCGCGCCTCTCACCCTGAAGGAGGTCTTCACCCCGGCCACCCAGACCCTGGGCGCCATGCGTCTGGACGCCACGCAGCAGTTCAGCGACTGTGACGAGGTTCTCTGGGGGGTCTCGGCCACGGGCTGCACGCAGGCGCTCCAGGCCACGTACAAGGGGGGTACGGTGGCGGGCCAGTTCGTCATCTTCAACCTGAGCGACGGGCGGGCGGCTGACGCGCTGGTGTCGGCGCTGGGCAAGGGCGGCTTCGTACGGCAGGACATCGCATTCGAGCCGGTCGGCAGCCGTGCCCAGGCGCGGGCGATGGGCCACTACGTGACCGTGAGCTGGGCCGGAGGATCGGCGCCCGCCCAGGACCTGGTGGCCGCCCTCGTGGCGCTGGACGGTTTGGGGCGCGTGGTCCAGGGCCGCATCGTCGCCGCAACCTGAAGCCACCGCCACCCGCCCGCCCCTCGATGGCAACCCCTGAGAGGAGCGGAAGCCGGGACTGCGATGGCGACCCCTGAGTGCGACGGTGACCAGGTCTCGCGACTGCGATGGTGACCGGGACCTGTGACCGCGACCGTGGCCGGGCTCATGACTCGCAACGGTGACCGGGGCCGGGACTGCGTCGGCGATCCGCGAGCGCGACGATGACCAGGACCGCGACGGTGGCCGGGCCGGCGACAGGGTGGCACTCCGCGATGGTGACCGGGACCAGCGACTGCGATGGGGACCGTCACGATGATCAGGGCGGCGATCGCTACAGGCGACCGTGACGGTGACCCGCCACGGTGGCTGGGACAGCGACCGCAACCCGCGCCCCGGGATGGTGACCGGAGCGGCGACTGCCACCCGCGAGGGTGACCGGGATCCGCGACTGTGGCGGCGATCAGGGCGACTTGCGGCATCGGCCTGCTGCTGGCCTCGACCTCCACTGGCCTCGACCTCCACTGGCCTCGACCTCCACTGGACTCCACCTGGCTGGACTCCGCCTAACTGGACCCGGCCTCGGCTGGACTTGGCCGTGGCGCATCGGCCTGGCTTTGGCAGTGACTGGACGTCCGGACCCCTCGGAGGGCGGGGTTTTCGGGGTGGGTCAGGTGGTTGTGGTCAGGGCGGAGATGGTTGTGGTGACTGCTTCGGGGAGGGCGGACAGGCGGTGGAGGGGGGCGTCCAGGGGGGTCAGGGCTTCCGACCAGGGGGCGGCTTCGGCGATGAGGGTGCGGGCCTCGTTCTTGGTCAGGGTCGAGCCTTGGGTACGGGCCACCGCGATGAGGGCCTCGCGCCATGTGTTGGCCAGCTTGGCGTGCCCGTTGTCCAGGATCCTGCGCAGTACCGAGGCCGCGTCGCCGGGCGGTTGTGGCAGGCGTACGGCGTCCAGGACGTCGCCGCCGGCGCTCAGCTTGTAGACGGTGGACAGCACGTCAGGCAGCGGCGGGAGGTCGGAGCCCACGACGCGTACGTGGGAGGCGCGGGTCGCCAGGAGGATGCGGGGGAGGGCGGCCTCCAGGCCCGGGGGCAGGGCCACGGCCACGCGGTCCAGGGTGGCGGCATACGGCTTGGAGAGCCAGGTCGAGAGCCGGACCCGTGGCTCGGTGAGGTCCTTGGGCCACTCGCCCACCAGCAGGTCGGGGTCGAAGCCCTGGATAGCCTCCCGCGGGGCTGAGAGGGCGTTATGGGCGCTTTCGACCGATTGTGGGCCTTGGGTGTAGATAGTGGTGGTTTGGCGGCTCAGGCGGGACGTCACGGCCGGGCGCGTCTTGGTGGTGGGGCGGAGGATGTACATGTCGGCGGCCGAGCCGATGGCTTCTGCCCCGAAATATCGGTTGAAGTCGGGATAGATGGCTTCGTAGGCGAGGTTGAGGTCCGCCAGGGCCTGCTGGACCTTGAAGGCCAGCATCGGGGTACGTTCGCTGGCTCCGTACGCGAGCAGGATGCGGCCGTTGTCCGTCAGCGCCTCGGCGGCGCGCGCCACGAACAGGCCTGTGCCCTCCGGCGTGTACGGCGGGTCGGTGAGCGCGAGGTCGTGGTCCCGGGCGGACGCGGGCAGGCCGAGGCGCAGGTCGGCCCAGCGGGTGCGGACCCCCAGGCGCTGGGCGTCGATGTACGCCAGGATGCGCTCGTCGATGTCGACCACCGTGACGTCGGTCTCTGGATGGATCAGCTTGACGGCCAGCGAGGTCAGGTCGTGGTCGCCGACGCACAGCAGGCGCGTGCCGGGGAGCCAGAAGCGGGCGCCGAGCAGCAGCGCCCGCCTCAGGATCGTTTCGGGGGTGGCCGAGACGTGGTCGAGCACGTGGCGGGCGCGCGGAGCCCGGGCCACGAGGTCTTTGAGGCGAGCGAGCTCGGAAGCGTAATGGGGGAGCAGGTGGGCCACCGGATCCTCCGGCGGCGGGGCCAGCGAGAGGAGGTCCTGGTAGTCGTTGATGTGGGTCAACGGGATCCGGAACGCCTCGCCCTTCCGCTCCAGGGGGAGCTCGCGCAGGAGGGCCTCGATGGTACGCCTGGATGTGGCGGTCTCCCTGACCAGGTCGGCCAGCGTCCACCATTGCGCGTCGCACAGGAGGGTCAGGGCGTGCCGCAACCGCCTGCTGTCCGGCCCTGCCTCCGCGAGCAGGCGCTCCACCCCGTCACGCTCCATCAGATCCGCGCGGACTCCGCTGCCTGCCTCGGCCGGCGGAGGAGTCCGCGCTCCCTCCCTCCAGATTTTGTCGGCGCATGCCGATAGCGTGATGGTCTCGTTACTGAGGGTGGGAGGTGGTGGTGCACGGATCGTCCGCGTTCCTGCTGTGCCCCACCGGTGAGCAGGCGTACGGCGTGATCGATCGGACCGGGTGTGACGTCGTCGGCACGTCTGGATCGAGATTGAGCGGATCGATCCTGGACGTGGGTCGGGGGGTGATGGTGACGGTGCTTGTGCACGGGGCTGCCGGCATCTCCCGTGTGTGTTCTCGTCGCTCGCACTGTGCGCACGTCGATGTCGACGGCGATGTCGATGTCGGCGCGTCGATCGAGCTTCGCGACGCTGCGCAGGCGGCTTGGCGAGAAGCCGCTCCCTTCGAGGAGCGGAGGAGTCACGAGGGCAACCCTATCGAGGTACGAGGGTGGACAGCCCGAGCGCGTGTCCGTGCGAGGCGTCGGTGTCCTCGGCCCGGCCACCCGTCCGTGCGAGGTGGTGTCGTCCGTGTCCCGGCCATGTGCCCGTGCGGGGAGGCGGCCCTGCTCTCTCGCGGTCATGGCGTGAGCGGGTGGCTCGGCGGTGGGGGTCCGAGCGGGTGGTTCCGTGGTGAGGGAGGTCGTCGCGGAGTTGGCTGGCGTCGCGGAGTTGGCTGGCGTCGCGACATGTGGTGGCAGTTAAAGCGGGGTGGCTGTGGTGGTGGATGGGAGTCATGAGGGCCGTGGGCACTGGCGCGTGGGTGAGGCGGGGGAGTGATCGTGGCGGTGTCGGCTGAGGAACGGCGGGTTGTGGTGGCTCGGGGGTGGGGCGGTGGGGTTGTGGCTGTGCCTCAGGTGGGGAGCGAGGATGGTGGCAGGGGCGGGTGAGGCGGGGGAGTGATCGCGGCGGTGTGTCGGCTGAGGAACGGCGGGTTGTGGTGGCTCGTGGGTAAAGCGGTGGGGCGATTGCGGCGGCACATCGGGTGAAGAGCAGGGGATGGTGGCAGGGCGTGGGTGAGGCGGGGGAGTGATCGTGGCGATGTGTCCGCTGAGGAGCGGGGGATTGTGGTGGCTCGCGGGTACTGCGGTGGGTGATTGTGGCGGGGCGGGGGTGAGGCGGCGGTGCCTCGAGTGAGCAGTGGGGAAACTGTGGCAGGGCTTGGGTGGGGTGGTGGAGTGGTCGTGGTGGCGGGTGGGTGAGGTGGGCGGGTGATCGGGGCGGCGCGGGGGTGAAATCTGGAGGTGGGCGGGGTGGTGTACGGGCGGATTGGTCGGGTTGGGGTTTGGGCGGGGGGTGGAGTGGGGACGAATCGCTCCCCATGCCGTAAATCGTGGACGTGTAGCGGGAATTTCTTTGCCTACGTCCGGGGTTTGGGATAGGGAGTTCGGATGCTGGGATAGGCCCCAATGTTCGCAATGCGGACGTGCCGGGCACCATTCCGGCAGCGTGCGGTAACCTCTACCCACGATATGCAGCAGGGCCAACGTCGTCCCCGCCTGTAGCGCAGTTAGAGACAGACGATGACGACGGGAGGGATTAAATGCCTGCTGCCCACCTCGGGTTCCCCGAGCCCCAGGGCCTGTACCACCCCGCCAACGAGCATGATGCCTGCGGTGTCGCCATGGTTGCCGACGTCGCTGGACGCCGTGGGCATGGGATCGTGGTCAAGGCGCTGACGGCTCTGTGCAATCTTGATCATCGGGGGGCCAAGGGTAGCGAGCCGGACACCGGCGACGGAGCCGGGATCCTGACGCAGATTCCCGATGGGTTCTACCGCGCGAGCGTGCCGTTCGCGCTTCCCCCGGCCGGCGCGTACGCGACCGGCATCGCCTTCCTGCCGTTCGACGAGCAGGCCAGGGGCATCGCCACCGGCCTGATCGAGGAGATCGCGGCCGAGGAGGGCCTTACCGTGCTCGGCTGGCGCGAGCTGCCGGTCGACCGCGAGCTGCCCGGGCCCAGCGCCAGGGCCGTCATGCCGCACTTCGCCCAGCTGTTCGTGACCGACCCCGAGGGCCGGGAGGGGCTGGAGCTCGACCGGCTGGCGTTCTGCCTGCGCAAGAGGGCCGAGCACGAGGCGGACGTCTACTTCCCCTCGCTGTCCGCCAGGACGATCGTCTACAAGGGCATGCTCACGCCCGACCAGGTCGAGCCGTTCTTCCCCGACCTGAGCGACGAGCGTTACGAGACGGCGATCGCGCTGGTGCACTCGCGCTTCTCCACCAACACGTTCCCGAGCTGGCCGCTCGCCCACCCGTACCGCTACATCGCCCACAACGGCGAGATCAACACGGTCAAGGGCAACCGCAACTGGATGCGGGCCCGCGAGGCGATGCTGGAGTCCGCCCACATCCCGGGCGATATTTCACGACTTTTCCCCATCTGTGACCCAGATGGCAGCGACACCGCCAGCTTCGACGAGGCCCTGGAGCTCCTGCACATCGGCGGCCGGAGCCTGCCCCACGCCGTGCTGATGATGATCCCGGAGGCGTGGGAGAACCACACCGAGATGGATCCCGCGCGCCGGGCCTTCTACGAGTTCCACTCCTCGATGATGGAGGCCTGGGACGGCCCCGCGTCGATCACGTTCACCGACGGCACCCTGGCCGGCGCCGTGCTCGACCGCAACGGCCTGCGCCCCGGACGCTTCTGGGTGACCGCCGACGGCCTGGTCGTGCTGGCCTCCGAGGCCGGCGTGCTGGACTTCAAGCCCGAGGACGTGGTCAGGAAGGGCCGCCTGCAGCCGGGCCGCATGTTCCTCATCGACACCGCCCGCGGCAAGATCATCGAGGACGACGAGATCAAGGCCGAGCTGGCCGCCGAGCTCCCGTACGAGGACTGGCTGCACGCGGGGCTCGTCCGCTTCGAGGAGCTGCCCGCGCGGCAGCGGGAGATCCCCACGCACGAGGCGCTCGTCAAGCGGCAGCAGACCTTCGGCTACACCGAGGAAGAGCTGCGCATCATCCTGTCGCCGATGGCCAAGGCGGGCCAGGAGCCGATCGGCTCCATGGGCACCGACACGCCCGTGGCCGTGCTGAGCGAGAAGCCGCGGCTCCTGTTCGACTACTTCACGCAGCTGTTCGCGCAGGTCACGAACCCGCCGCTGGACGCCATCCGTGAAGAGCTGGTCACGTCGCTGGCCAGCACCATCGGTCCCGAGGGCAACCTGCTCGACCCGGGTCCGTCGTCGTGCCGCCAGCTCGTGCTGCCGTACCCGGTGATCGACAACGACGAGGTCGCCAAGATCATCCACATCAATGACGAGCACGACCTGCCGGGCTTTCACCCGTACGTCATCAGCGGCCTGTACGAGGTCGCCGGCGGCGGCGAGGCGCTGCTGAGCCGCCTGGAGGAGATCAGGGCCGAGGCGTCCCAGGCGATCGCGGCCGGCGCGCGGATCATCGTGCTGTCCGACCGCGGCTCGTCGGAGACGCTGGCGCCGATCCCGGCGCTGCTGCTGACCGGCGCGGTGCACCACCACCTGATCCAGGAGAAGACCCGCACCAAGATCGGGCTCGTGGTCGAGACCGCCGAGGCCCGCGAGTGCCACCACATGGCGCTGCTCATCGGGTACGGCGCCGGCGCCATCAACCCGTACCTCGCGATCGAGACCATCGAGGACCTGGTCGACACCGGCGCCCTCCAGATGGACAAGCGCAAGGCCGTGCGCAACCTGATCAAGGCGTACGGCAAGGGCGTCATCAAGGTCATGTCCAAGATGGGCGTGTCCACGGTGGCCTCCTACACCGGCGCGCAGATCTTCGAGGCGCTCGGCCTGAGCCAGCAGGTCATCGACTCCTGCTTCACCGGCACCACCTCCCGCCTGGGCGGCGTCGGCTTCGACGTGCTGGCCGAGGAGGTCGCGCAGCGGCACCGCCACGCCTACCCGCGCGCGGAGAACGCCCACCGCAGGCTCCAGGTCGGCGGCGAGTACCAGTGGCGGCGCGAGGGCGAGCCGCACCTGTTCAATCCCGAGACCGTCTTCAAGCTGCAGCACGCCACCAGGACCCGCCGCTACGAGATCTTCAAGGAGTACACGAACCTCGTGGACTCCCAGGCGGAGCGGCTGATGACCCTGCGCGGCCTGTTCAAGCTGCGCAAGGGCGCCCCGATCCCGATCGAGGAGGTCGAGCCGGCCTCGGAGATCGTCAAGCGGTTCTCGACGGGCGCGATGTCGTACGGCTCCATCTCCATGGAGGCGCACGAGACGCTCGCCATCGCGATGAACCGGCTCGGCGGCAAGTCCAACACCGGCGAGGGCGGCGAGGACCCCGAGCGGCTCTACGACGCCACCCGCAGGTCCGCGATCAAGCAGGTCGCCTCCGGCCGGTTCGGCGTCACCAGCGAATACCTGGTGAACGCGGCCGACCTGCAGATCAAGATGGCCCAGGGCGCCAAGCCCGGTGAGGGCGGCCAGCTGCCCGGCCACAAGGTCTACCCGTGGATCGCCAAGACCAGGCACTCCACGCCGGGCGTCGGCCTCATCTCGCCGCCGCCGCACCACGACATCTACTCGATCGAGGACCTGGCCCAGCTCATCCACGACCTGAAGAACTCCAACCCGGAGGCCAGGGTCCACGTGAAGCTGGTCGCCGAGGTCGGCGTCGGCACGGTCGCCGCGGGCGTGTCGAAGGCGCACGCCGACGTGGTGCTCATCTCCGGGCACGACGGCGGCACCGGCGCCTCGCCGCTCACGTCGCTCAAGCACGCGGGCGCGCCGTGGGAGCTCGGCCTGGCCGAGACCCAGCAGACGCTCCTGCTGAACGACCTGCGCGACCGCATCGTCGTCCAGGTCGACGGCCAGCTCAAGACCGGCCGTGACGTCGTCATCGCCGCGCTGCTCGGCGCCGAGGAGTACGGCTTCGCCACCGCGCCCCTCGTCGTCAGCGGCTGCGTCATGATGCGGGTCTGCCACCTCGACACCTGCCCCGTGGGTGTCGCCACGCAGAACCCGGAGCTGCGCAAGCGCTTCAGCGGCAAGCCGGAGTTCGTGGTCAACTTCTTCGAGTTCATCGCCGAGGAGATCCGCGAATACCTGGCCGAGCTGGGCTTCCGCACGCTCGACGAGGCGATCGGGCACGTCGAGATGCTCGACATGTCGGCGGCCGAGGACCACTGGAAGGCCAGCGGCCTCGACCTGGCGCCGATCCTGCACCGGCCCGAGCTGCCCGCGGGCACCGTGCTGCGCAGGGTCGTCGAGCAGGACCACGGCCTGCAGCACGCGCTGGACAACACGCTGATCCAGCTCGCCGAGGGCGCGCTCAACGAGGGCACCCCGGTCACGCTGGAGCTGCCCATCCGCAACGTCAACCGCACGGTCGGCACCATGCTCGGCTACCAGGTGACCAAGCGGTACGGCGGCCAGGGCCTGCCCGACAACACGATCGACATCTCGTTCACCGGCTCGGCGGGCAACTCGCTCGGCGCGTTCGTGCCGCGCGGCGTCACGCTGCGGCTGACCGGCGACGCCAACGACTATCTCGGCAAGGGCCTGTCCGGCGGGCGGATCACCGTCCGGCCGCACGAGGAGGCCCCGCTCGACGGCCACATCATCTCCGGCAACGTCGCCCTGTACGGCGCCACGTCCGGCGAGGTGTTCATCCGCGGCGTCGTGGGCGAGCGGTTCTGCGTGCGCAACTCCGGCGCCACGGCGGTCGTCGAGGGCGTGGGCGACCACGGCTGCGAGTACATGACCGGCGGCCGGGCCGTCGTGCTCGGCCCGACCGGGCGCAACTTCGCGGCCGGCATGTCGGGCGGCATCGCCTACCTGCTCGACCTCAGGTCGGAGCGGGTCAACCGCGAGATGGTCGCCATCGAGACGCTCACCGAGGAGGACGGCGAGTTCCTCAAGGAGACCGTCGAGAAGCACTTCGCGGAGACCGGCTCGCCGGTCGCCAAGGAGCTGCTGGCCGACTGGGACGCGGCGCTGGGCCGGTTCGGCAAGATCATGCCGACCGACTACAAGCGGGTGCTGGCCGCCGCCGAGGCCGCCCGCATCGAAGGCAGGGACATCGACGAGGCCGTCATGGCGGCCGCGGTTCAAAGCTAAGGGAGGCGTAACCGAATGGCTGACCCGAAGGGTTTTCTCACGCACGACCGGGAGCTGCCGGCGCGCCGCCCCGTGGACGTCCGCATCAGCGACTGGCGCGAGGTCTACCAGGACTTCTCGCAGGAGAAGCTGACCAAGCAGGCGGCCCGCTGCATGGACTGCGGCATCCCGTTCTGCCACAACGGCTGCCCGCTCGGGAACCTCATCCCCGAGTGGAACGACCTCGTCTACCGCACCGACTGGCGCGAGGCGATCGAGCGGCTGCACGCCACGAACAACTTCCCCGAGTTCACGGGCCGGCTCTGCCCGGCCCCGTGCGAGGCGGCGTGCGTGCTCGGCATCAACTCCGACCCCGTGGCGATCAAGCGGGTCGAGGTCGAGATCATCGACCGGGCGTTCGCCGAGGGCTGGGTGATCCCGCAGCCCCCGGCCGTCAAGACCGGCAAGCGGGTCGCGGTCGTCGGCTCGGGCCCTGCGGGCCTGGCCGCCGCGCAGCAGCTCACCAGGGCCGGGCATGATGTGGTCGTGTTCGAGCGGGCCGACCGGATCGGCGGCCTGCTGCGGTACGGCATCCCCGAGTTCAAGATGGAGAAGCGGCACATCGAGCGCCGCCTGGAGCAGATGCGGGCCGAGGGCACCGAGTTCCGCACCGGCGTGAACGTCGGCGTCGACATCACCGCCGCCGAGCTGCGCGATCAGTTCGACGCCGTGGTGCTGTCGGGCGGGGCCACCCAGTGGCGCGACCTGACGGTGACCGGGCGCGAGCTCAAGGGCGTCTACCAGGCGATGGAGTACCTGCCGCTGTCCAACAAGGTCCAGGAGGGCGACTTCGAGACCGCGCCCGTCTCGGCCGAGGGCAAGCACGTCGTGGTGATCGGCGGCGGCGACACCGGCGCCGACTGCATCGGCACGGCGATCCGGCAGGGCGCCGCGTCCGTCACCCAGCTCGAGATCATGCCGCAGCCGCCGGCGAGCAGGCCCGGCAGCCAGCCGTGGCCGACATTCCCGATCCTGTTCAAGATGGAGAGCGCCCACGAGGAGCTGGCCGACGGCGGGGGAGAGCGGGTCTACGCGGTCTCCACGACCGAGTTCGTCGGTGACGCCGACGGCAATGTGCGGGCGCTGCGGCTGGTCGAGGTCGAGGGGCCGCAGGGCGGGTTCAAGCCGATCCCGGGCACGGAGCGCGAGATCCCGGCCGAGCTGGTGACGCTGTCGATGGGCTTCCTCGGCCCGGAGAAGGGTTCGCTGCTGCAGGACCTGTCCGAGGTCGCAGGTGACGGCTTCTACGACGCGCGGGGCAACGTCTCGCGTGACAAGACGTACATGTCCAAGGTGGACGGCGTCTTCGTGGCCGGCGACATGGGCCGCGGGCAGTCGCTCATCGTGTGGGCCATCGCCGAGGGGCGGGCCGCCGCCTCGGGCGTGGACCGGTATCTGACCGGGGAGACGGCGCTGCCGTACCCGATCCTGCCGACCGCGCGGCCGCTGGTGTAACTCAAAGAGGCCGGGACCGCTCAGCGCGGTCCCGGCTTTTTCCCGCGCATTCGCGGGCGATGGCGTCGAGGACGCGCTGCGAGCCGGCGTCGGCGGCGCGGTAGATGACCAGCCGCTGGCCGGGGGCCTGGATCGGGGCCAGCACCTCGTAGTCGACGGTCAGCGGGCCCTTGACGGCGTGCCGCAGCCGCTTCTGGCCCCGGCCGTTGACCCGGACGTCGCGCAGTGCCCACAGGCGGGCGACCTCCTCGCTGGCGGCGGTGAGCTCGTCGACCAGCTCGGTCAGCGCCTTGTCATCGGGATGGGCCGCCCACGAGGCCCGCAGGTCGGCGATGCCCTCGCGCAGCGTGCGCTCCCTGTCGCGGAAGAAGTCGCGCAGCCCCGGGTGGAGCATGCACAGCCACAGGCTGTTGCGCTGCGCCGGCGGCAGCGTGCCGAAGTCCAGCATCAGCCCCGCCATCTCCGGGTTCCACGCCAGGATGTCGAAGCGGTGGTTGAGCAGCATGGCGGGCAGCGGCGACAGGTCGAGCACGAGCCGCGCCAGCGGGCCCGCCTCCTCCGCGGTGGGCGCCTGCCGGTTGGGGCGCTGGCGGGCCAGCTCGAACAGGTAGGCCCGCTCGTCCTCGCTCAGCCGCAGCGCGTCGGCCAGCGCCTCCAGCACCTCGGCCGAGGGACGCAGCCCGCGGCCCTGCTCCAGGCGGATCACGTAGTCGACGCTGACGCCCGCGAGCTCGGCAACCTCCTCCCTGCGCAGGCCCGGCGTGCGCCGCTGGGCGCGACGGGCGGGCAGGGCGACGTCGCCCGGATCCAGGCGCTCGCGGCGGGTGCGCAGGAAGGCGGCGAGCTCGCGGGTCTGGTCCACGGTGTTCATCCCTTGGATCCTACGACCCGCCTTCCTGGGAAGGCCCGTCCCAGGAAGGGCCTTCCCTTCCCCCCGGATCCGGGCCCGAGCAGCCTGGATGGCATGACGACTCTTGACACCTACCGCCTGCTCGGCCGCTCGGGACTGCGCGTCTCGCCGCTCGCGCTGGGGACCATGACGTTCGGCACGGACTGGGGCTGGGGCTCGGACAAGGACGAGTCGCGGCGGATCTTCGACACGTACGTGGACCGGGGCGGCAACTTCATCGACACCGCCAGCCAGTACACGGAGGGCACCGCGGAGACGCTGGTCGGCGAGTTCGCGTCGGGGCGGCGCGAGGAGCTGGTGCTGGCCACGAAGTACACCATGGCCAGGCGGCCCGGCGACCCGAACTCCGGCGGCAACCACCGCAAGAGCATGGTGCAGTCGGTCGAGGCGAGCCTGCGCCGGTTGAACACCGACTTCATCGACCTGCTCTACCTGCACGCCTGGGACTTCACCACCCCGGTGGAGGAGATCCTTCGGGCCATGGACGACCTGGTCAGGGCCGGCAAGGTGCTCTACGTGGGCATCTCCGACGCGCCCGCCTGGCAGGTGTCGCGCATGCAGGCCATCGCCGACCTGCGCGGGTGGGCGCCGCTGATCGCCCTCCAGATCGAGTACAGCCTGGTCGAGCGGACCGTCGAGCGGGACCTCATCCCGATGGCGCGGGAGATGGGGCTCGGAGTCATCCCGTGGTCGCCGCTGGCCGGCGGGGTGCTGACCGGCAAGTACGGCCGGGACGACCTCGCCCAGGAGGTCTCCGCCGACCCGTCCGGCACGCGCAAGAACGTGGCAGCGGCCAACGGGTCGCTGACCGAGCGTGCCCTGGACATCGCCGACGTGGTCAAGCAGGTCGCCGGCGAGCTCGGGGTCAAGCCGTCGCAGGTCGCGCTGGCCTGGACGACGCTGAACCCCGGCGTCACGGCGCCCATCGTGGGGGCGCGCACGACGGCGCAGCTGGAGGACAACCTGGGGGCCCTGGACGTGCGCTTCGGCGACGGCCAGCTGGCCGCGCTGGAGGAGGCCGGCCGGGTGGATCTCGGGTTCCCGCACGAGTTCCTGGCCCGGCCGATGCCGCGCCAGGTCATGCTGGGCGGCGTCAAGCTCGACCTCACCCGCTGACCCCCGTGTCCCGAGGCGCCCGCCCGTACGGCGGGCGCCTTCGGCATGTCCAAGGAATTGCACACTCTGCAAGTCTTGCAGAGTGTGCAAGAGTTGCGTACAGTGCAAGACATGGAGAGTCCGCAGCAGCGTCGAGACCGTCGGCGGGCCGAGAAGCGGCAGGCCATCAGGGTCGCCGCGGTGAAGATCGCGCTCGACGAGGGGATCGAGGCCGCGACCGTGGAGGCGATCAGCGCGGCGGCCGACATCTCGCCGCGCACCTTCTTCAACTACTTCGCCTCCAAGGAGGAGGCGCTCGTCATGGAGCCGCTCTGGCACCCCGAGGAGCTCGTCGGCATGCTCGCGGAAAGGCCCGCCGACGAGCCCGCCTTCCAGTCGCTGAAAACGGTGATGCGGACCTTCGCCGTCCGGAGCCAGCGGATCTGGACGGACATGCAGCCGTTCATGGAGCTGCGCAAGCGCCACCCCGAACTGGCCGCCAAGTCCAGGGCCGTCGACGAGACGAAGATCATGGACACGATCTTCGACGCCGTCAGGAGCCGTCCGGGCGTCACCGGCCCCATCCACGCCAGGCTGCTCATCGTCGCGTCGTTCGGCGCCGCCATCTCGGCGATCCAGGAGGCGACGGCCGGCGGCGGCTCGGTGGAAGACCTGCTCGAAGAGGCGTTCACGCTGCTGGAGAACGGACTCTGACCCCATAGGAAAGCGGCGACCGGGGTGGCACCCCCGATCGCCGCGGATCACTCCTGCCCTCGCGAAAGAAGCAAGGAGACGACCAATGCTATCCACAACCACGCCCGAGGCCGCACCTCGGCGCTCACTCTGGGTGAGCATGGGCTCACTCATGCTCACCATGTTCCTGGCCGCCGTCGACCAGACCGTCGTGGCGACCGCCATGCCGACCATCGTGGGCGAGCTGAACGGCCTGGAGAGCCTGTCGTGGCTGGTCACCGCGTTCGCGCTGACCTCGGGCATCGCCACGCCCCTCTACGGCAAGCTCAGCGACATGTACGGCCGCAAGAACCTCTACCTGTCGGCCATCGTCCTGTTCGTCCTCGGCTCGGCCCTGTGCGGGCTCGCGCAGTCGATGGGCCAGCTCATCGCCTTCCGGGCCTTCCAGGGCATCGGGGCGGGCGGTCTCATGGTGCTGACCATGACCATCGTCGGCGACCTGGTCACGCCCCGCGAACGGGCCAGGTACCAGGGCATCTTCGGCGCGGTCTTCACACTGGCCTCGATCGCCGGGCCGATCCTCGGCGGCTACCTCACCCAGCACGTCTCCTGGCGCTGGATCTTCTACATCAACCTGCCGCTCGGCGTGGTGGCGCTGGCCGTGGCGTTCGCCGTGCTGAAGCTGCCCAAGCGCGTCTCCCCGCACCGCATCGACTGGCTCGGCGCCGTGCTCATCTCCGGGCTGCTGACCTGCCTGACGCTGTTCGCCTCCTGGGGCGGCACCCTCTACGCCTGGTCCTCGCCGGTCGTCATCGGGCTCGGCGGCGGCGCGGTGCTGCTGGCCGTGCTGTTCGTGCTGGTGGAGCGGACGGCGGCCGAACCTGTGCTGCCGCTGCGGCTGTTCCGCGACCGGACGTTCACGATCCCGGTGGCCTCCGTCGTGCTCATGGCCACCGCGATGCTCGGCGCGGCCACGTTCCTGCCCGTGTTCCTGCAGCTGGCCACCGGGGCGAGCGCGGCGGACTCGGGGCTGCTGCTGCTCCCGATGATGGTCGGGATGGTCGTCTCGTCGACGCTGACGGGGCAGCTCGTGCACCGGTTCGGCCGGTTCAAGTGGTTCATGGTCACGGGGACGGCGCTCGCCGGGGTGGCCGGGCTCCTGTTCTCCACCATGGACCTCGGGACCAGCGGGTTCGTCTCCGGCGCGTACATGGCCCTCTTCGGGGCCGGGCTCGGCATGGTCATGCAGAACGTGCTGCTGGTCGTGCAGACCACCACCGCGGCGGCGGACCGGGGCGCGGCGACCTCGGCCGTCACGTTCGCCCGGGGCGTCGGCGGCGCGGTGGGCGTGGCGGTGCTGGGCGGCGTCTTCAGCGGCAGGCTCGCGCTGGGACAGGCCTCGCTCACGCCCGAGGCCATCCAGGCGCTGCCCGAGGCCGCGCGGCACGCCACGCAGCTCGCCTTCTCCGACGCCATCAGCGGGGTGTTCGCGTGGGTGGGGCCGATCCTGCTGGCCGCCGCGTTGCTGCTGGCGTTCCTGAGGAACGTACGCCTGACCGACCAGGCCCCGTCCGAGCCGGTCGCGCAGGAACCCGCCCCGGAGCCCGGCGTACGGGCCTGAGCCCAGGGCTGAGCGGATCCCGTACCCGGGGTCCGCTTAGCTACCTTTAGGCCGAAATTTCGTCAGTTGGTTGCATCACCTGGTAAGTGTCGGGAAGATGCAGAATCTGCGGCACTGGGTGGATGGGGGAACAATGCGGCGGGTCGCCTCTGGCTTGACGGCGTTGGCCACCGTGGTCGCGATGGCCGCCTGCTCGCCCGGCGCATCGCAGGCCCCGCCCCGCGCCGCCACCCCCCGAGGCCCCGAATACCTCGTCTTCTACACCCAAGGCGGCCGGCAACAGGCGCAGCAGGCCGTCGAAAGCGCCGGCGGCACCACGCTCGCGAACGACGCCAAACTCGGCTACCTGACGGCCACGGGCGGCGGTGGCAGGTTCGCCGAAAACGTGGGCGCCGACGGATCCGTCGTCGGGGTTTCCCCGGACCGCAGCATCGGCTTCGCCGAAGCCGGCGCCGCCCGCGCCGCCACCCGCCGTACCGGAGGAGCCAAGGGCCGGTCGGCGGCCTTCCCCGACGCGCGGTCGTTCACCAGGAGCGGCTCGGGAGAGCCGCTCGCCGGCCGCCAGTGGGACATGCGGATGATCGGCGCCGACCGCGCCAACGCCAAGGTGCCCGGCAGCAGGCAGGTGCTGGTCGGCGTCATCGACACCGGCGTGGACGGCAAGCACCCCGACATCGCCCCCAACTTCAACCGCGAGCTCAGCCGCAACTTCGTCACCGACAAGCCCAAGGACGAGGACGGCGAGACGCTCGACGGCCCCTGCGAGGTCAGCAGCTGCAAGGACCCCGTGGACGAGGACGACGACGGCCACGGCACCCACGTCGCCAGCACGATCGCCGCCCCGATCAACGGCATCGGCATCGCCGGCGTCGCCCCCGGCGTGCAGATCGTGAACATCAGAGCAGGCCAGGACTCCGGCTTCTTCTTCCTCAAGCCCAGCCTCGACGCGCTCACCTACGCCGGCGACATCGGCGTGGACGTCGTGAACATGAGCTACTACGTCGACCCCTGGCTGTTCAACTGCACGAACAACAAGGCCGACTCCAGGAAGCAACAGCTCGAACAGGCGGCCATCATCACCGGCATGCAGCGGGCACTCGACTACGCCCGCCAGCGCGGCGTCACCCTCATCTCCGCCCTCGGCAACGGCTCCACCGACCTCGGCCACCCCAAGGTCGACAAGGAGAGCCCCGGCTACCCGGTGGGCGAGAAGAAGGAGCGCCAGGTCGACAACTCCTGCGTCAACGTGCCCGCCGAGTCCTCCGGCGTCATCTCCGTCGCCGGGCTCGGCCCCTCCGGCCGCAAGGCGATCTACAGCGACTACGGCGTCGAACAGGCCGATGTGTCCGCGCCCGGCGGCGACGCGCTGGACGGCACGGGCGCCAAGGCCACCCGCTCGATCCTGGGCGCCGCGCCCGAGCACGTGCTGCGGGCCGCCGGGCGGATCGACGCGAAGGGCGAGCCCAAGGGCGCCGACGTCGTCAAGGACTGCAAGGGCGACACCTGCGCCTACTACCAGTACCTCGACGGCACCTCCATGGCCGCCCCGCACGCCACGGGAGTCGCCGCCATCCTCATCAGCCGCTTCGGCAAACCCGGCAGGGGCGGCCTCGAACTGGCCCCGGCCACCGTCGAGGACCTGCTGTACAAGACCGCCACTCCCAAGGCCTGCCCCACGCCCCGCCAATATGTGTACAAAGCCTACGGCCAGGACGTCACGCAGGTCTGCGAGGGAGACCAGGCGGACAACGGCTTCTTCGGGCACGGTGTCGTGGACGCATGGAAAGCGGCTACCGTCGAACCATGATGTATCGCATCATCGCGGACGCCGCGATGATGGTGCACTTCGCGTTCCTGGCCTACCTGGCCGTGGGCGGGTTCCTCGCGTGGCGCTGGCGGCGTACGATCTGGGCGCACCTGGCCGTGGTCGGCTGGGGCCTGCTCTCGCTCGTGACCGGCGTCGAGTGCCCGCTCACCGTGGTCGAGGACTGGGGACGCCGGAACGCGGGGCTGCCCGAGCTGCCCCGCGGTGGATTCATCGACAACTACATCGAGGGCGTGATCTACCCGGAGCAGTACACGAACTTGGTACGTCTGGGGGTCGCCGTTCTCGTTCTGTTCTCTTACGTAGGCTACGTTCTCCGTCGTCAGTGACTGCCAAGTGGTCTGTACCAATTAAGGTAGGACTCGTGACTCGTCGCGCGAAAATCGTCTGCACCCTAGGCCCCGCCACCTCCTCCAAAGAACGCCTCCGCGAGCTGATCGCCGCAGGCATGGACGTGGCACGGTTCAACCTCAGCCATGGCACTCATGACATGCACAGAGAGGTCTACGACCGGGTCAGGGAGGTGGCGGCCGACCTCGGCCGCGGCGTAGGCATGCTCGCCGACCTGCAGGGCCCCAAGATCCGCGTCGGCACGTTCGAGGAGGGCCCCGTCAGGCTGGGCTTCGGCGACGTCTTCACCATCACCACCGAAGACGTCCCGGGCGACCGCGAGCAGGTCTCCACCACCTACAAGGGGCTGCCGAACGACGTGCGCCCCGGTGACACGATCCTCGTCGACGACGGCCGCCTCGTGCTCGAGGCCACCCGCGTCGACGGTGAGCGCATCACCACCCGTGTCGTCATCGGCGGCATGATCTCCGACAACAAGGGCCTCAACCTGCCCGGCGTCAACGTCAGCGCCCCCGCCCTGACCGACAAGGACGAGGCCGACCTGCGCTGGGCGCTGCGCACCGGCTTCGACATGATCGCCCTGTCCTTCGTCCGCCGCCCGTCCGACGCCGACGTGGTGCGCAACATCATGGAGCAGGAGGCCGTACGCCTGCCGCTGCTCGCCAAGATCGAGAAGCCGCAGGCCGTCGACCGCCTCCCCGAGATCGTCGAGGCCTTCGACGGCATCATGGTCGCCCGCGGCGACCTGGGCGTCGAGCTGCCGCTGGAGCAGGTGCCGATCGTGCAGCGGCGCATCATCGAGCTGTGCCGCGAGAAGGCCCACCCGGTCATCGTCGCCACCCAGATGCTCGACTCGATGATGAACGCCCCGCGCCCCACCCGGGCCGAGGCCTCCGACGTGGCCTACGCGGTCATGGACGGCGCCGACGCGGTCATGCTGTCGGGCGAGACGTCGGTCGGCAACTACCCGATCGAGTCCGTCTCCACGATGGACCGCATCGCCTGCGCCGCCGAGGAGACGTCCCTGCACGCCACGCACACGCTGGAGCGCATGCCGGAGACCACCGGCGGCGCCATCGCGCGGGCGGCGGCCGAGGTGGGGGCCATCGTGGGGGCCAAGGCACTGGTGGCGTTCACGATGTCGGGGGAGACGGCGCGCCGCCTGGCCCGCTACCGCTCGCCGATCCCGCTGCTGGCCTTCACGTCGTCGCCGCACGTGCGGGGGCAGCTGTCGTTGACGTGGGGGGTGGAGACGTTCCACGTGCCGTTCGTGCACCACACCGATGACATGGTGCGGCAGGTGGAGGCTTCGCTGCTGTCGTCCGGGCGGCTGGAGAAGGGGGACAAGGTGGTCATCGTGGCCGGCTCGCCTCCCGGCACCCCGGGCTCCACCAACGCCCTGCGCGTCCACACCGTCGGTTCGGCCGTCTCCCACACGCACTAACCTTCAGTTTTTACGGCTGCGCACGGTCGGCGCCACCCGCCGACCGTGGCTGAGGGCCCTCCAGGGAGACGCTTACCCGCCTCACCGGCGCGCCGCCGCAACGGCGGGCCGTGGGCCATCTCCGTGGTTCTCGCTTGACCGGCGCGCCAGGGGACACGGGGCACGCCCACGCCGCCCGCGCGTTCCGACTTGATCGCGCGAAGGACCTGAGGGCGCCCACGCGTCTCGATGGGCGGCCCCACCACCATGCGCCCCCCAGCGCTGCGCCCGCCCTGACCCAGGGCGGGCGGCGTTGGTAGGGGCGGTCAGGGGGTCAGTTGGCGTGCAGGGCGGCGTTCAGCTCGATGCCGCCGCCCGTGCGCGGCACCGCCTCCACCGCGCCCGACTGCGAGTTGCGGCGCAGCAGGACCCCGTTCGAGCCCGACAGCTCGGCGGCCTTCACCACCGTGCCGTCCGGGAGCGCGACCTTCGTGCCCGCCGTCACGTACAGCCCGGCCTCCACCACGCAGTCGTCCCCCAGCGAGATGCCGATGCCCGCGTTGGCGCCGAGCAGGCAGCGCTCGCCGATCGAGATGACCTGCTTGCCGCCGCCGGACAGCGTCCCCATGATCGAGGCGCCGCCGCCCACGTCGGAGCCGTCGCCGACGACCACGCCGGCCGAGATGCGGCCCTCGACCATGGAGGCGCCCAGGGTGCCGGCGTTGAAGTTGACGAAGCCCTCGTGCATGACCGTGGTGCCGCTCGCCAGGTGGGCGCCCAGGCGCACCCGGTCCGCGTCGGCGATCCGCACGCCGGAAGGCAGCACGTAGTCCACCATCCGCGGGAACTTGTCCACCCCGTACACCGTCACCGCGCCCCTCGCCCGCAGCCGCAGGCGCGTCCGCTCGAAGTCCGGCACCGGGCACGGACCGAAATTGGTCCACGCGACGTTGGCGAGCAGGCCGAAGACGCCGTCCAGGTTGACCCCGTGCGGCCTGACCAGGCGCGCGGACAGCAGGTGCAGCCGCAGGTAGACGTCGTGGGCGTCCACGGGCGCCTCGGAGAGCTTGGCGATGCCGGTGCGCACCGCCACCACCTCCACGCCCCGCGCCGCATCGGGACCCGTCAGCTCGGCCAGCTCACCGGCCTCGCCAGCGGAGAGCCGCTCGGTGCCCGTCGCGGGCGCGTCGCCCAGCTCGGGGGCGGGGAACCAGGTGTCGAGTACGGTGCCGTCGGCGGCGATGGTCGCGAGGCCGACGCCGAACGCGCCGGTCGAGGTGGGATCGATAGCAGTCACGGGCCCAAAAATACCGTTTCCGGGTCAGCCGAGAGCGCCCAGGTCGGCGGAGAGCCAATGCTCGGGTCGCATCCGGAACGTCATGAGCACGTGCAGGTCCGAGCCCTGCACGTATCCCTCCACCGCGTCGGGCGGCAGGTAGCGGGAGGAGATGCGGGTCAGGTCCTCCAGCGTCGTGGGCCCGGAGCGCACGACGGGCCCCTCGACGGACACGTACCGGTAGGTCGGGCTGACCCGCTGCACCAGCATCGAGAACCTGGTCGCCTTCGCGATCAGCTTGGCCTTGCGCGAGCCGCCGTCCGTCAGGAAGCGGATCTCGCCGCCGGGGACGTAGTCGTACCAGACGGGCACGATCAGCGGCGCGCGCCCGTCACCCGTCTCCACCGCCAGGCTCGCGATGTGCGGCTCCGCCAGGAACGCCTCCCTCGCCGCCACGCTCAACGGCATGCCGCCCCACCCCCGTCTGCATCGATCTTGAGACCGATATTCCCGATGGGAGCGATCCCGAAAGCTCCTCGATCGCGGTTTTGCCCAGGTGATCCCCATCCGCGGCGGCCAGGTTCCGGGCCACGACCGTCGTAGCCGTGTGCACGAACCCCGCCAGCGCCCGCGACCGTACCCCCTCCGGCCAGGCCAGCACCACCGTCGTCGGAGCGCCGTCGAGCACCGGAACACACACCAGATCCCGCCGCAGATGATCCCGCACCGACTCCGGCACCACCGCGATCAACCGCCCCAACGCCACCAGTTGCATCAACATGGACGGATCGTGCAGCTCCGGACGCTGACCCGGCCAGCACGGAGTCGAGTCCTCCTCCAACTCGGCCAGGCGCACAAAAGGCCGCCCCGACAGCCGGTGCCCGGGCGGCACGATCGCCACACTGCCCTCCTCCCGGAGCGGCTCGCTGTCGAAACCCGCCAGATCCTCGTACGGGCTGTGCAGGAACGCCACGTCGGCCGTGCCGTCACGCAGCATCCGCGCCCGCTCCGTCACCGCGCACAGGACCAGATCCACCTCGACGGCGTCCGGATGGGCGCGATAGGCGGCGAGGATCTCCGGCAGCAGGCCGCCGTCGCCACCCGCCTTCATCGCCACCACCAGCCGGGGCACGGCGCGCCCCGCCCGCTGCGTGCGCACCGTCGCGGCGGCCACCGCGTCGAGGACCTTGGCCGCCTCCCTGGCCAGCACCTCGCCCGCCGGAGTCAGCGAGATCCGCCGCCCCGACCGGTCGAACAACGTCACCCCGAGCCGCCGCTCCAGCTTCTGGATCGCCCTCGACAACGGCGGCTGCGCCATGCCCAGCCGCGCGGCCGCCCGCCCGAAGTGCAGCTCCTCCGCGACGGCGGCGAAATAGGCCAGCTCGCGCGTTTCCATACCCTCAGGGTATGGCCCATGACCCACCCGGTGTTGGCCCCGGAACCGCCGGCGATGATGTGCTTCCCGACATGACCGACAAGACCACAGCCCTGGTGACCGGGGCGAACAAGGGCATCGGATACGAGGCCGCCGCCGGACTCGCGCGCACGGGCATGACAGTGCTGCTCGGCTCCCGCGACCGGGCACGCGGGGAGGAGGCCGCCGCCCGGCTCCGCGCCGAGGGCGGCGACGTGCGCCCCGTCCTGCTGGACGTCACCGACCCGGCCACGATCGACGCCGCCGCCGCCACGCTGACCCGCCTCGACGTGCTGGTCAACAACGCCGGAATCGCGGGCCCCATGGGCGACCCGCCCAGCGCGATGTCCCCGCGAACCCTCCGGGAGGTGCTCGAGACGAACGTCGTCGGCGTCCTCATGGTCACCAACGCCATGCTCCCCCTGCTCAGACGCTCACCGGCGGCCCGCATCGTGAACGTCTCCAGCGGCGTCGGCTCCCTCGCCCACCACACCGACCCCGGCCACTACATGTCCGCCCTGCCGCCCTCGGCCACCTATCCCGTGTCCAAGACCGCGCTCAACTCCCTGACCGTCCAGTACGCCAAGGAACTGCGCGAGGAAGGCATCCTCGTCAACGCCGCCGCCCCGGGCGCCTGCGCCACCGACCTCACCAAGGACCTGCCGTACAAACCCACCCGCACGGCCGCGGACGGGGCCGCCGTCGTCATCCGGCTGGCCACCCTCGGCCCCGACGGCCCGACCGGCGGCTTCTACGACGACGCCGGGGCCATGCCCTGGTGACCGGTCAGTATTTCGGGCCGATGTGAAGGTCGAGCAGCTCCACCGCCTCCCTGCGGGCGACCGAGAGCTCGTTGCGGTTGTTGAACCGCCAGGCCACGCCGAGCAGATCGAGCGCCTCGCCGCAGAGGGCGAGGATGTCGGGGGACTCGTTCTTGAAGTGGTAGCGCGGATATTCGTACCAGCGGACGCCGCTGGGCAGGACGCGGCGGACCCGGTTGGTCCCACGCCAGCCGTCGGAGTGGATGAGGCCCCTGACGAACCTCCCGGGATGCGCCGAGACGATCTCCCGCTGCCACGGCTCGAGCACGATCGAGCGCTCATGCTTCTTGCCGGGGCCGTGCTGCGGGAACAGGTGCGGCCGGTGCTTGGAGAGGCTCTTGACCTCGGTGCACCCGTTGCGCCTGCGCCGGCTCACGGCTGAGGCCGGCATCACCCGTGCCATCGTCGCGGCGGCTTCTTCGATGAGGCCGGGCCGGCTGTCGTCGCAGTAGACGGTGAGCAGGTGGACCCCCTTGAGGCAGCGCACGATGTGGCCGTCGCCGAGATAGAGGCCGAGTAACTGGGCGTAACCGTCGGCGGGCGTCGGAGAGAGCGGAATCGGCGCACAACGGGCGCAACCGCGGGCCGTGGGGGAGCGACTCTCGGGCACCTCGCGCCACCGGCGGATGGTGCTCAGGCTGACGCCGGTCTGGCGGCTCGCCTCGCCGACGCTGAGCCCGGCCTCCAGCAGGCGCAGCGTGCGGTTGCGTAGAGTGCGATCGTGCATGCGCAGAGTGTCGCAGCCGGGTACGACAAAACCGCCCGGCCGAGAAGCCGGGCGGTTTGAAAGTGCCCCGGGTGGGATTCGAACCCACACTGAATGGATTTTGAGGCCATCGACTCTGCCGATTGGTCTACCGGGGCGGCATTTGTCCGGTCTGTGATCTCGGAGTGTAAAGCACCGAGCCGCACCGGCGTGGATCTAATCTACCGGACATCGGTACTCTTCTGCTCGTGAGTACGCAGCGGCGAGTAGTGATCGCGGAAGACGAGGCCCTGATCCGCCTCGACCTCAAGGAGATGCTCCAGGAGGACGGCTACGTCGTCGTGGGCGAGGCCGGGGACGGTGAGCAGGCGATCCGGCTGGCCGCCGATCTGAGGCCGGACCTCGTGATCCTGGACGTGAAGATGCCCGTGCTCGACGGCATCTCGGCGGCCGAGCGGATCGCGGCCGAGCGGATCGCCCCGTGCCTGATCCTGACCGCGTTCTCCCAGCGTGACCTGGTCGAGCGGGCCAGGGACGCGGGGGCGATGGCCTATCTGGTCAAGCCGTTCACGAAGGCGGATCTGGTGCCGGCGATCGAGATGGCGGTCAGCAGGCACGAGGAGATGGTCGCGCTGGCGTCCGAGGTGTCGAGCCTGTCGGAGCGGCTGGAGACCAGGAAGCTGGTGGAGCGGGCCAAGGGTCAGCTGATGACGCAGCACGGCTGGAGTGAGCCGCAGGCGTTCAGGTGGATCCAGAAGGCGTCGATGGATCGGCGGTTGAGCATGCGTGAGGTTGCTCAGATCGTTATAGATGACGCGGCCGAGCGGGGCTGAAAAAGGCCTATATCAAGTCTTTTGGGCCGGTGGGTTGTGGTGTGGTCACGAGTGGGCATCCAACCGGCTTCGAGTGCTTTTCGTGGGAGGTGTTCCGGCGCGTAACTGATGGGCGGACGGAAGGTCCGCTCATCTCGAACGGAGACGCTTTCGATGATCCGTATTTCCCGCGCGCCGGTCGCCGCCACAGCGATCCGCGTACCCGTGCTCGCCGCCGCCCGCTTACCGGTCGCCGTCGCGGCGGCGTGTCTGGTGCTGGTCGCGTGTTCGGGCGGAGGCACGTCCGCCGCCCCCGCCGGGTCCGCCTCGGCTTCGTCCTCCTCGGCCGGGGCCGCGAAGAAGGGGGACGGCACGCTGACGATCGGCACGGTGCTGCCGCAGACGGGTTCGCTCGCGTATCTGGGCCCGCCCATGTTCACGGGTGCGAACCTGGCGCTCAAGGAGGTGAACGAGGCGGGCGGGGTGCTCGGCAAGCCGGTCACCAAGTACGACACGGACTCGGGTGACACCACCACGAACATCGCCTCGCAGTCGGCCGACAAGCTGCTGACGCAGAAGGTGGACGCGATCGTGGGTGCGGCGTCCTCGTCGGTGTCGGAGTCGATCATCGACAAGATCACCCGTGCGGGGGTCGTGCAGTTCTCGCCGGCGAACACGTCGGACAAGTTCACCACGATCAACGACCGTGGGCTCTATTTCCGTACGGCGCCGCCGGACAAGCTGCAGGGCCGGGTGCTGGGTGACCTGGTGGTGGGCGACGGCAACGACACGGTGGGCATTCTGGCCATGCAGGACTCGTACGGCACGGGTCTGGCGGATCAGGTGCAGAAGACCATCACCGACGGCGGTGGCGAGGTCGTGGAGCGGGTGGACTACGACCCGAAGGCGGCCGACTTCTCCGCGGACGTGGCCAGGATTAAGGCGAAGAATCCGAAGGGCATCGTGCTGATCGGGTTCGAGGAGACGGCGAAGGTCGTGGCGGAGCTGGTCAAGCAGGGCCTGACGGCGGACAGGCACAAGTGGTACATGGTGGACGGCAACATGTCGAACACCAACTTCGTCAGGGCCCCGAAGGGCACGCTCAAGGACGTCAAGGGCACGCTGCCCGGCGCGGCTGCGCCCGAGGCGTTCCAGAAGAAGCTGCTGGCGGTCAATCCCAAGCTGACCGAGTTCACGTACGCGGCGGAGTCGTACGACGCGGTGACGCTGATCGCGCTGGCGGCCGAGGTGGCCAAGGACGACTCGGGGGCGGCCATCGCGGCGAACCTGGTGGCCGTGAGCAAGTCCGGCGAGAAGTGCACCGGTTTCAAGGAGTGCGTGGACCTGCTGAAGGCCGGTAAGGACATCGACTACGAGGGTGTCAGCGGGCCGGTCGACTTCAACGAGGTGGGCGACCCGTCGGTGGCGACGATCGGGGTCTACCAGTACGGGGCGGACAACAAGTTCGACGCGGCGAAGGCGGTCGAATATCGCCAGGGCAACATCGCGGGCTGAGGAGCGCCCATTGCACCCCAGATCCGGAAATTTCCGGATCTGGGGTGTGTCGTGTCTGACAGGACCGTAACTCACACGAAACACATCATTACCATCAGTGTTTGTGACATTACGAATCCGCATAAAAGCCGCGTAAGAACTCCCCATCACCTGTTCGAACAGGCATGCTGAGCTCGGAAAACCCAGCGAAGGTGATCGTTCCTTCGTTGAGATAGGGGGAGTCTCTTTTATGATCCGCATTGCTCCAACGGGGCGCATGCTGGCCGTCGCGGCCGCGGCGAGCCTGGCTCTGACGGCCTGTGGCGGTGGCGGCGGCGACACGGCCGCGAAGCAGTCCGAGTCGGCGGCCCCGTCCACGGCGGCCTCCTCGGCGCCCGCGGCGAAGGGCGACGGCACGCTGACCCTCGGCACCGTGCTGCCGCAGACGGGCTCGCTCGCGTTCCTCGGCCCGCCCGAGTTCGCCGGCGTGGACCAGGCCGTCAAGGAGATCAACGAGGCCGGCGGCGTGCTCGGCAAGCCGATCACCAAGGTCCACACGGACTCGGGTGACACGAGCACGAACATCGCCTCGCAGTCGGTGGACAAGCTGCTGGCCCAGAAGGCCGACGCCATCATCGGCGCCGCGTCGTCGTCGGTGTCGGAGTCGATCATCGACAAGATCACGGGTGCGGGCGTGGTGCAGTTCTCGCCGGCCAACACCTCCGACAAGTTCACCACGATCAGCGACAAGGGCCTGTACTTCCGTACGGCGCCGCCGGACAAGCTCCAGGGCCGCGTGCTCGGCGACCTGATCGCCGCCGACGGCAACGACACCATCGGCATCCTGGCCATGCAGGACTCCTACGGCTCCGGCCTGGCCGACCAGGTCACCAAGACCGCCGAGGAGGCCGGCGCCAGCGTCGTGGAGCGGGTCGACTACGACCCGAAGGCGGCCGACTTCTCCGCCGACGTGGCCAAGATCAAGGCGAAGAACCCGAAGGCGATCGTGCTGATCGGCTTCGAGGAGGGCGCCAAGGTCGTGGCCGAGCTGGTCAAGCAGGGCCTGACGACGGACAAGTACAAGTGGTACATGGTGGACGGCAACATGTCGAACACCAACTACCAGAAGATGCCCAAGGGCACGCTCAAGGGCGTCAAGGGCACCATCCCGGGCGCCGAGGCGCCCGAGGAGTTCAGGAAGAAGCTCGTCGAGCTCAGCCCCAAGCTGAGCGACTTCACGTACGCGGCCGAGTCATACGACGCGGCGAACCTGATCGCCCTCGCCGCCGAGGCGGCCAAGGACGACTCCGGCGCGTCCATCGCCGCCAAGCTGCCCGAGGTGAGCAAGGGCGGCGAGAAGTGCAAGAGCTTCAAGGAGTGCGTCGACCTGCTGAAGGCCGGCAAGGACATCGACTACGACGGCCTCAGCGGCCCGGTCGAGTTCAACGACGCCGGTGACCCGGCGGTGGCCACGATCGGCGTCTACCAGTACGGGGACGACAACAAGTACCCCGGCAAGGCGCTGGAGTACCGCACCGGCAAGATCGAGGGCTAGGAGCCTTCCGACAAGAAACCTGCTCATCGGCCTGCCGCGCCAGGCTCCTGCCCGGTCAACGCCGTAGCGGCAGTCCGCTTTGCAGGTTTCTCATCGTCCCAACCCGCACGTCTTCATCGCCCAGGGGATGAGGCGGTCCTGCAGGGGCTTGGGCGGCACCACGATGACCACGCGCTCCTGACCCCCGTCGATGCTGGCCCGCACGGGGAACAGGAAGGCCTTCTTGGCCTCGGCGAACGCGTGGGGGTCGCAGCGGCCGGGGGTGAGCGCGATCGGCACCTCCAGCCGCTGCCGACCGGCGGCCAGCACGCCCAGGGGCCGGTGCTCGGACGTGACGATGAAGTGGGTGGTCCCGCCCATGTCGTTGACGGTGACGGCGCCGTTCCCGCGCCGGGTGATCACCAGGTTGCCCCGCATGGCCTTGTCGACGTCCTTCCACTCGGGGCCGAACTCGATGTCCGCCGCCTCCTTGATCAGGAACTCCGAGCACTCGTCGCGCAGCAGCCTGGCCAGCAGCGGGTCGGGGTGGGGGACGTTGAAGACCACCTTGCGCGGCTGCTCGGAGCCGGTGCTGACGTGCGCCACGACCGTGGCCGGCTGGACCTCGGGCAGCCCCTGGGGCAGGCAGTTGGCGGGCCCGTACGTGATGCGCAGGTCCGTCCGCTCGGTCTTCTTGAGGGTGGCGTCGGTCCGTTGCGCCGGCAGGGTTTTGAATGACGGCGTGACCAGCTGGACGTCGGCGAAATAGACCGGTGTGTCCGTGGTATTGCGGACGGCCACCTCCAGCGCGTGCACGGGCTCGTCCGAACGCCATTGCGCCAGTGAGACCGATACGCCCGCCGGGGGCGTCGCGGGCGGCGGCGAAGGCCGTTCGGAGGCGGCGCAACCGGCGAGGAGGAGCACCATGGCGAGGGGAACCGTAAAGCGCTTCACTCGATGCAGATTAAGCGCGCTTGCCCAGGTCCGTAAGTTGAGGACTGATTACGACTCCGCATCCAAGTGCCGACAGTTCCCCAGTGCATCTGGTTGGAGCATGCAGCAGTTTTATACGTTTCCTGCATTCGTTCGGGAACGCTCGGCGGTGCTGACCGATCCCGGCCTGGAAATGAAGGAGACACTTCATGATCCGCATTGCTCCCGTGGGGCGGGCGCTGGCTGTCGTGGCTGCCACCAGCCTCGCCCTGACAGCCTGCGGCGGTGGCGGCGGCAACACCGCCACGCAGACGTCAGAGTCTGCCGCCGCGCCGTCGTCGTCGGCGCCCGCCGCGGCGAAGGGCGATGGCACTCTCACCATCGGCACCCTGCTGCCCCAGACCGGTTCGCTGGCCTTCCTCGGCCCGCCCGAGATCGCGGGAGTCGACGCCGCCGTCAAGGAGATCAACGAGGCCGGTGGCGTGCTCGGCAAGCCGATCACCAAGTACGACACCGACTCGGGTGACACCACCACCAACATCGCCTCGCAGTCGGTGGACAAGCTGCTGGCGCAGAAGGCCGACGCCATCATCGGCGCCGCGTCGTCGTCGGTGTCGGAGTCGGTGATCGACAAGATCACCGGTGCGGGCGTGGTGCAGTTCTCGCCGGCGAACACGTCGGACAAGTTCACCACGATCAACGACAAGGGCCTGTACTTCCGTACCTCGCCGCCCGACAAGCTGCAGGGGCGCGTGCTGGGTGACCTCGTGGTGGCCGACGGCAACGACACGGTGGGCATCCTGGCCATGCAGGACTCCTACGGCACGGGTCTGGCCGACCAGGTCCAGAAGACGGTCACCGACGGCGGTGGCGAGGTCGTGGAGCGGGTCGACTACGACCCGAAGGCGGCCGACTTCTCCGCGGACGTGGCCAAGATCAAGGCCAAGAACCCCAAGGGCATCGTGCTGATCGGGTTCGAGGAGACGGCGAAGGTCGTGGCCGAGCTGGTCAAGCAGGGCCTGCCCGCCGACAAGCACAAGTGGTACATGGTGGACGGCAACACGTCCAACACGAACTACGTGAAGATGCCCAAGGGCACGCTCGACGGCGTCAAGGGCACGATCCCGGGTGCCGCGGCCCCCGAGGAGTTCGAGAAGAAGCTCCTGGCCGTCAACCCCAAGCTCCAGGACTTCAGCTACGCTCCCGAGTCCTACGACGCCACCAACCTGATCGCGCTGGCCGCCGAGGCCGCCAAGAGCGACGCCGGCACGGACATCGCGGCCAAGCTCGCCGAGGTGAGCAAGGGCGGCGAGAAGTGCAAGAGCTTCAAGGAGTGCGTGGACCTGCTGAAGGCCGGCAAGGACATCGACTACGAGGGCGTCAGCGGCCCGGTCGAGTTCAACGAGGCCGGTGACCCGTCCGTGGCCACCATCGGCATCTACCAGTACGGCGCCAACAACAAGTACGCCACCAAGGCACTCGAGTACCGCACCGGCAACATCGCCGGCTAGTACCGCCGCCTCACACGGAAGGGCCCGGCCGTCACGGCCGGGCCCTTCTCGTCGCTACTTGCAGCCCGCCACGATCTGGTCGGCGGCCACGCGGTACTGCTTGAGCAGCGCCACCTGCCGCTCCCGGGGCACGTCGTTCCTGGACAGCCCGGCGGTCGTGGTCTTGATCGTCTGTACGGCGCCCTTCAGCGAGTCGGGCAGCCGGTCGCCGAACTCCAGCGTGATCCCGCGCAGCTCCGCCAGGCGGCCGATCACGGCGTCCTCGAAATATTGCCGGTCCTCCTGACCCTTCGGTTTCAGCATGAGGTTGGCGTACCCGATGGCCGAGACCACGCGGGCGCAGGGGCTGTCGGTGGGATCGCCGCCGGTGCTGTATTTGGACGCGGACGAGGCGTTGCCCTGGCAGCCGACGAGCAGGACGGGAAGCATGAGCGCGACTGTCGCTAAACGTTTCACAACGCACATTAAAGAACGGCGGAGGGGCCCACGGGAGCCCCTCCGCCGTTCTCGATCGTCTTACGCCTTGGCCAGCGTGCCGAGGTACAGCTCGATGACCTTGGGGTCGTTGGCGAGCTGCCGCCCGGTGCCGGTGTAGGCGTTGCGGCCCTGGTCGAGGACGTAGCCGCGGTGGCAGATCTGCAGGCAGCGCCGCGCGTTCTGCTCCACCATGATCACCGTCACGCCCGCCTTGTTGATCTGCTGGGCCTGGATGAACACCAGGTCCTGCAGCTTGGGCGACAGGCCCGCCGACGGCTCGTCGAGCAGGAGCACGGACGGCTCGGTCATGAGGGCCCTGGCCATCGCGACCATCTGCCGCTCACCGCCGGACAGGGAGCCGGCGCGCTGCTTGCGCCGCTCCTTGAGCGCGGGGAACAGCTCGGCCACGAACTCGAAGCGCTCCTTGAACTTCCCCGGCACCTGGAAGGCGCCCATCTCGAGGTTCTCCTCGATGGTGAGGCTGGGGAAGACGTTGTTGGTCTGCGGCACGTAGCCGACGCCGCGGGCGACCAGCGAGTGCGCCTTCATGTTCGTGATGTCCTCACCCTTGAGCAGCACGGTGCCGCTGCGGATGGTGACCAGCCCGAACATGGCCTTGAGCAGGGTCGACTTGCCGGCGCCGTTGGGGCCGATGATGCCGATCAGCTCGCCCTCTTTGACGTAGAGGTCGGAGCCGTTGAGGATGTTGACGCCCGGCAGGTAGCCGGCGATCAGCTCGTCGCACCTCAGCACGGCGTCCTCGGCGCCTGCCAGGTGGTCGCCGCGGTCGGTGACGGCCGCCTTCGACTGGGCCGGCTCAGGGACGGTCACTTCTGCGTCTCCTCTTCGATCTCGGCCTCCAGCGCCGCCTCGGCCTCGTGAAGCTGGGCCTCCAGCTCGGTCTCCGAGAGCGGCGCGTCGTGGTGGGCGCCCAGGTAGGCGTCGATCACGCGCTCGTCGGACATGATCGTCGAGGGCGGGCCCTCGGCGATGACCGCGCCCTGCGCCATGACGATCACCCAGTCGCTGATGTCGCGGACCATGTCCATGTCGTGCTCCACGAACAGCACCGTCATGCCCTGCTCGCGCAGGTCCTTGACGTGGCCGAGCAGCGACTGCGTCAGCGCCGGGTTGACCCCGGCCATGGGCTCGTCGAGCATGACCAGCTCGGGCTGGACCATGAGTGCGCGGGCCATCTCCAGCAGCTTGCGCTGGCCGCCCGACAGGGATCCGGCGAAGTCCTCGCGCTTGGCGTCGAGCTTGAACCGCTCCAGCAGTTCCTCGGCCCGTACCGTGATCTCGTCCTCCTGGCCGCGCCACAGGCTCGGGATGAGCGCGCGGAAGAAGCTCTCGCCCTTCTGCTGCTGGGCGCCCAGGCGCATGTTCTCCATGACCGTCAGGCGGGACAGCGCCTTGGTGAGCTGGAACGTGCGCACCATGCCGGCGCGGGCCACCTTGTGCGCGGGCACGCCGTTCATGGACTTCCCGTTGAACGTCCACGAGCCGGAGTCGGCCGTGTCGAACCCGGTGAGCTGGTTGAAGAACGTGGTCTTGCCGGCGCCGTTGGGGCCGATCAGCGCGGTGATGGAACCGCGCTGGATCTCGACGTGGCCGACCTCGACCGCGGTCAGGCCGCCGAAGCGGCGCACGACGTTGTCC
Organism: Nonomuraea sp. NPDC003709; assembly: GCF_040610775.1. Taxonomy (NCBI): domain Bacteria; kingdom Bacillati; phylum Actinomycetota; class Actinomycetes; order Streptosporangiales; family Streptosporangiaceae; genus Nonomuraea; species Nonomuraea sp. NPDC003709. The sequence continues at coordinate 314,163 of NZ_JBEXMW010000002.1, forward strand.
ACCACGAGGATGGGGTCGGGCTTGGGCACGCCGGGATCGCGCGCCAGGTCCTTGAACGCCGCCAGGGCGGCCGCCTTGCGCTCGGTGGTGCCTGCCTGAGTGTGGGTTTCAGCGTGCATCGATTGCTATCTCCCTCTTGTCACCGAAGACGCCCTGTGGCCGGAAGACGAGCAACAGGATGAGGCCAAGACCCACGATGATGTAGCGGAAAGCGCCCACCTGGTTGGTGTCCATGAAGGTGATGTACCCGGCGCCGACCGCCTCGGTGAGCACACCGTAGATGAAGACCAGCAGCACCCAGAAGATCATCGAGCCGACGACCGGGCCGAGCACCCGGGCCGCGCCGCCGAGGATGACCATGGTGTAGACGTAGAAGGTCGTCTCGGTGCCGAAGACGTCCGGCTGCACGGAGGCGAAGGCCAGGCCGTAGATGAAGCCACCGAGCGAGCCGATGACGCCGCCCAGGATGAGCGACTGCATCTTGTACGAGAAGACGCTCTTGCCGAGGCTGCGCACGGCGTCCTCGTCCTCGCGGATGGCCTTGAGCACGCGGCCCCACGGGCTCTTCATGAGCAGGTAGACGATGCCGCAGCAGATGGCGATCAGCGCCCAGCCGACGACCATCACCCACAGGACCCGGTTGTTGAAGAAGATCGGCACCGGGCCGAGGTTGAAGCCGTAGTCCCCCTCGGAGAACGGGTTGAGGGCGTAGAAGCCGTCGGAGAAGCCGCGCTGGCCGTCGGAGCCGCCGAAGACCGATTTGAAGGCCACCGAGCGGAAGACGAGCCTGATGATCTCGGCCGCCGCGATGGTGACGATGGCCAGGTAGTCGGCGCGCAGCTGCAGCGTCGGGATGCCCATGAGGATCGCCAGCAGCACGGCGGCGGCGAGGCCGACGATGATGCCGATCCAGAACGGCAGGCCCATGACGGTGACGGTGACCGCCAGGCCGTAGCCGGCCACGCCCATGAACGCGGCCTGGCCGAAGTTGAGCAGGCCCGTGTAGCCGAAGTGGATGTTGATGCCGATGGCCGCGAGGGCGTACAGCACCGTGTCCACGCCGATGGCGGACTTGAGGGTGGTGCTGATGATCGTGATCCAGTCCATTCTGATCCTCCCCCGATCAGCCGATCCGCTCGCGGCGGCCCAGGATGCCCTGCGGCCGGACGAGGAGCACGATGATGAGTACGCCCAGCGCGCCGACGCTCTTGAGCTCCGGCGGCACCCACAGGGTGGAGACCTGGATGAACAGGCCCACCACCAAGGAGCCGACCAGCGCGCCGAACGCGGTGCCGAGCCCGCCGAGCGTCACACCGGCGAAGATGAGCAGCAGGATGTCCTGGCCCATGGTGTATTTGAGGCTCTGCGACAGGCCGAGCATGATGCCCGCCAGTGCGGCGATGGCGCCGCCCGTGGTCCAGATGATCCGGATGACCTGGTCGACGTTGATGCCGGACGAGGCCGCGAGCGCGGGGTTGTCGGCCACGGCGCGGGCCGCCTTGCCGGTGCGGGTGCGCATCAGGGCCAGGCCGACGATGATCAGGACCGCGAGCTCGATGCCCATGGCGACGAAGTTCTTGGGCGCGGCCGTGATGGGGCCGACCTGGATGCCGGGCTGGGCCGTGTACTGGGCGAAGGCCTCGTTCTGGCCGCCGAAGAAGATCAGGAACACGTACCGCAGGAAGAGCGCCACGCCGATCGAGATGATCATCATGGCGATGGTGCCGGTGCCGCGCCTGCGCAGCTGGCCCCAGAACAGGCGGTCCTGCAGGTAACCGAGCATGCCGCCGACCACGACCGCGATGATGGCGGCCGGGATGATATGCAGCCCGAAGCCCACGTTGAACGCATAGGCGAGGATCGCGCCGAGCGTGACCAGCTCGCCGTGGGCGAAGTTGGTCAGGCCGGTCGTGCCGTAGATGAGCGACAGACCGAGCGCGGCCAGGGCGATGATCAGGCCGAGGTTCAGGCCCTCGAAGGTCAGCTGCGCGGCCGTCGTCCAGAACGAGCTCTCGCCGCCACCCTCCTCCTGCTGCTGCCCCGGGGCACCCTTGGCCTGGAGGGCGAACAGGACCGTCGAGCAGTTGCCCTCGAAGACGGTCGGCGTGCGGACATTGTTGCCGCCACGCACCTCCGCGTTCTGCGGAAGGCTGCTGACATCCAAGGTGACCTTGTACTTACCGGGTTTGTCGACCGGAACGTCCCAAGTGCCTTGTGCGTTGCTCGTGACCTCCTTAACGGGTTGTCCGCTCTCGGTGGTCACGGCGATTTTGGCGCCGTTCACTGGCTGGCCTTGGAGTTTGAGTGTTCCCCTCAGTCCCTGGCAATCGGCGGGCCCCGCGTGAGCGGGGCTGGCCAGCAGGAAGACGAGTCCACCCAGGAAGGCCGTGAACGCGATCACGGCTCTGCGCAATGGTGCTCCCTCAAGTAGGTCAAGGCGGGGTTGTGCCCCTCCATCTCGACACGCGCGCATCGCAGGCACAACTGGGATGCTGTGGCGGGAGCTTATTCTGGTGACGCCCGGTTCAGTATCGTTCGTCACCAATTAGTGACATGTGTGTGTCGCTGATGTGAGCAAACAACAAGCCAGGTCAGGGGCTAAATCGCCGTAGACGCCTGGCGGCTCCGCGCACGAATCCGTAACGATCGCCGTAAAACGTGGACGAGCCCGCGCGGGTGACCTTTGGGACCGTGTAGGGCTTCCCCGGCCGCACACGTTTTCTACTGGGCCACCCCGCGGGCTCGCGTTCGGACCACCGTATCGACCTCCGGGCGCGGCGCGCAAAGGGACAGGAGTTTCACCTGTCGCGCAACATGCACGTGAGACGAGAGGTGCACACGAGTTTTCCCTGCTCGTCGGTGATCTCGATACCGTACGTCGCCAGCGTCCGGCCGCCGTGCAGCCTGGTCGCCACGCCCGTGACGTGCCCGGCGGTCGCCGAGCGGTGGTGGGTGGCGTTGATCTCGATGCCCACGGCGATGCGCTCGGGGCCCGCGTGGATGGCGGCGGCCACCGAACCCAGCGTCTCGGCCAGCACCGCCGAGGCCCCGCCGTGCAGCAGGCCGTAGGGCTGGGTGTTGCCCGCGACCGGCATGCGGCCCACGACCCGCTCGGGGCCGGCCTCGAGGAACTCGATGCCCATGCGGTCGGCCAGCGTGCCCTCGTGCACGGCGCCGAGCACCGAGAAGTCCAGGGGGTTGGTCTGCGTCAAAGGGACGTCTCCACTCTTCCGAGCTCAGGTTTTCTGTCGCAGACGCAGACTAGGCTGCGTGTGTGCCGAAGAGTGAAGTGACCCCCAGCCGCCCGCGCCTGTTGCTGCTTGACGGGCATTCCCTGGCCTACCGCGCTTTTTACGCGCTCAAGGACGCCAACCTGATGACCACCGATGGTCAGCACACCGAGGCGGTCTACGGGTTCACCTCGATGCTGACCAACGTCCTGCGCGACGAGCAGCCGACCCACGTGGCGGTGGCCTTCGACAGGTCGGAGCCGACGTTCCGCCACGAGGCCTACTCCGAGTACAAGGCCAACCGGAGCGAGACGCCGGAGGACTTCCGCGGTCAGATGCAGCTCATCTACGAGCTGCTCGACATCCTGCGCATCCCGCACCTGTCCAAGGCGGGTTTCGAGGCCGACGACCTCATCGCGACGCTCGCCACCCGCGCGGCCGGGGAGGGCATGGACGTGCTGATCGTCACCGGCGACCGCGACGCGCTGCAATTGGTCAACGAGCACGTCACCGTCCTGATGACCCGGCGCGGCATCAGCGACATGACCAGGTTCACCCCCGATGCCGTGGTCGAGAAGTACGGCCTGACGCCGGAGCAGTACCCCGACTTCGCCGCCCTGCGCGGCGACCCCAGCGACAACCTCCTGAGCATCCCGAGCGTGGGCGAGAAGACCGCCGCCAAGTGGGTGCGCGAGTTCGGCTCGCTGACCGCGCTGGTCGACCGGGTCGACGAGGTCAAGGGCAAGGTCGGCGACAAGCTGCGCGAGCACGTCGCCCAGGTGCTGATGAACCGGCGCCTCACCGAGCTGCTGCGCGACGTCTCGCTCGACGTCGACCTCGGCGACCTCACGCAGGGCGCGTGGGACCGCGAGGAGATCAACAAGCTGTTCGACTCCCTGCAGATCCGCGGCGAGCTGCGCGAGCGCGTCTTCAAGGTGCTCGGCAGCGGCGAGCAGGAGCCCGAGCAGGGCTTCGAGGTCGAGACCGTGCTGCTCGGCCCCGACCGGGTGGCCGGCTGGCTGTCGGCGATGCCCGCGGGCCGGGCCGGGCTGGCCTTCAAGGGCGCCTACGGCAGCGGCACCGGCCGCATCGACGCCATCGCCGTCGCCTCGCCCGACGGCACCGCCGCCCACATCGACCCCGTCAAGCTCACCGAGGCCGACGAGGCGGCCCTGCGGGCCTGGCTGGGCGACGAGAGCCGCCCCAAGGCCGTCCACGACGCCAAGGGGCCCATCCTGGCGCTCTGGGCGCAGGGCCTGGACCTGCGCGGCCTGAGCTGCGACACCGCGCTGGCGGCCTACCTGGCGATGCCGGGGCAGCGCACGTTCGCGCTCGAGGACCTCGCCAGGCGCTATCTCCACCGCGACCTGCGGGCCGAGGAGGAGTCCAACGGGCAGGCCGCGCTGTTCGGTGATGACGAGGACGCCCCGGCCAAGGACCTCGCGCTGCGCGCCCACGCCGTGCGCGAGCTGGCCGACTCCCTGGAGACCTTCCTGGCCGGGCGCGGCGGCACCCAGCTCCTGGCCGACGTCGAGCTGCCCCTGCTGACCGTGCTGGCCGAGCTGGAGCGGGCGGGCATCGCCGTCGACGGCCAATACTTCACGGGCCTGGAGGCCGAGTTCGGGGCCGCGGTCAAGCACGCCGTGGAGGAGGCCCACCGCTCCGTCGGCGAGCAGTTCAACCTGGGCTCGCCCAAGCAGCTGCAGGAGATCCTCTTCGTCCGGCTCAACCTCCCCAAGACGAAGAAGATCAAGACCGGCTACAGCACCGACGCCGACCAGCTCGCCTGGCTGGCCACGCAGACCGAGCACGAGCTGCCGACGATCATGCTGCGCCACCGCGACCAGCAGAAGCTGCGCACCACCGTCGAGGGCCTGATCAAGGAGATCTCCGACGACGGGCGCATCCACACCACGTTCAACCAGATCATCGCCGCCACCGGCCGCCTGTCCTCCGAGAAGCCCAACCTGCAGAACATCCCGATCCGCACCGCCGAGGGCCGCCGCATCCGGCAGGGCTTCGTGGTCGGCGAGGGCTACGAGACGCTGCTGACGGCCGACTACAGCCAGATCGAGCTGCGCATCATGGCCCACCTGTCGGGCGACGAGTCGCTGATCGCGGCGTTCGAGTCGGGCCACGACTTCCACCAGGCCACCGCCGCGCGCGTGTTCAACCTGCCGCCCGAGCAGATCGACGGCGAGCTGCGGGCCCGCATCAAGGCCATGAACTACGGCCTGGCCTACGGCCTGTCCGACTTCGGGCTGTCCGGCCAGCTCAACATCCCGGTCGCGGAGGCCCGGGCGCTGAAGGAGGAATACTTCACCGAGTTCGGCGGCGTGCGCGACTTCCTGCAGGCCATCGTCCAGCAGGCGCGCACCGACGGCTACACCGAGACGATCATGGGTCGCCGCCGCTACCTGCCCGACCTCACCAGCGACAACCGCCAGCGCCGCGAGATGGCCGAGCGGATGGCGCTCAACGCCCCCATCCAGGGCTCGGCCGCCGACATCATCAAGGTCGCCATGCTCAACGTCCACCAGGCCGTCCGCGAGGAGAAGCTGGCCTCCAGGATGCTGCTGCAGGTCCACGACGAGCTGGTCTTCGAGGTCGCGCCAGGGGAGCTGGAGCAGCTCAAGCAGCTCGTGCGCGACCAGATGAACGCCGCCTACCACCTGCGCGTCCCGCTGGAGGTCTCCGTGGGCGTCGGGCGTACGTGGGAGGACGCCGGGCACTGACTGATCATCTTTTTCGACTAACCTGGAGGAAATTTCACTAGGCGGCCAGGAGCTCAGTGCGGATTTCAGCGTCCCTCACGCGGACCATCGGCATCGCCAACGTGGTGGTGGTAACGGTGGCCCTCGTCGGCCTGAGCCTCTTACCGTCCGAGCAGCGCCCGCACGCCAAGCCGAAAGACGTGGCCAAGGTCCAGGGCAGCGTCCCACCGCCGAGCCAGACGCCGGTGGGCGAGCCGCCCGGGGTCGTGGCCACACCCGAGTTCGCCCGGCAGGTGCACGCCAACGAGGCCGGGCTGGTGCCGGTCCTGATGTACCACCGGATCCTCCCCAAGCGGCTGGCCTCGATCGACAGGACGCCCGACCAGCTCAGGAAAGAGCTGGAGAAGCTGGCCAAGCAGGGCTACGTGCCGATCACCGCCAGAGACTTCGTCACCGGCGACATCAAGGTGCCGGCGGGGAAGTTCCCGGTCGTGCTGACGTTCGACGACGGGCACCCGAGCCACTTCGCGCTCGACGCGAACGGCAACCCCAAGGCCGGCACGGCCGTGGCCGTCCTCCAGGAGGTGGCCGGGAAATACCCGGGGTTCCGGCCGGTCGCCACCTTCTGGATCAACAGGGAGCCGTTCGGGCTGACCGACCGGGAGTCCCAGGCGGTCGCCGTCAAGTGGCTGGTCGACCACGGGTACGAGGTGGCCAACCACACCTGGAACCACCCCAACCTGCGCGTGATGCGCAAGAAGAAGGTCCGCGAGCAGATCGTCCGGCTCGAGCGCCTGCTCAAGAAGCTCGGCGTGCCGGAGTCGCGGACGATGGCCCTGCCGTTCGGGTCGATGCCCCGGCCGAAGAAGCTCGCCCGTACCGGGTCTTGGGACGGCACCCGGTATGATTTCGCCGGCGTGTTCCTCGCCGGCGCGGAGCCGTCGCTTTCGCCCTACGCGAAAAAATTCGACCGGGGAGCCATCCAGCGCATCCAGAGCAACGGCAAGAAGGGCGAGTGCCGCAAGTGGTGCTCGCAGTACTGGCTGGAATGGCTGAACAAGCACCCCGGCGAGCGCTATGTCTCCGACGGCGACCCGGCCCGCATCTCCATACCGGAGAAACTGCGAGGTAAAATCGACGCCAAGCGCGGACTGCAGGTCAACGCGTATTGATTGCTCCCCGGATTGACCCCGTGGCGATGGTCTCATATGCTGATCGCTGCGCTGTGGGCTCGCGCGCGCCTCAGACGGAGCGGGCTCGCGCTCGGTCACGTCGATGTCGTAATTCCTCGGCTTGATGCGGAAGAGGGCCTGCCGCGCATCCGCCACATCGACATCCTGTCCGCGTTCGGAGCAATTCCACACATGACGTCCAGCACTGAGGCCACCTCGAGCACCCCGCAGGTAGCGGTCAACGACATCGGGTCCGAGGAAGCCTTCCTCGCGGCGATCGACGAGACCATCAAGTACTTCAACGACGGCGACATCGTCGAGGGCACCGTCGTCAAGGTCGATCGAGACGAGGTTCTTCTCGATATCGGCTACAAGACCGAGGGTGTCATCCCCTCGCGCGAGCTTTCCATCAAGCACGATGTCGACCCAGCTGACGTCGTGGAAGTTGGAGAGCACGTCGAAGCCCTGGTCCTCCAGAAGGAGGACAAGGAGGGCCGCCTGATCCTGTCCAAGAAGCGCGCGCAGTACGAGCGCGCCTGGGGCACGATCGAGAAGATCAAGGACGAGGACGGCATCGTCACCGGCACCGTCATCGAGGTCGTCAAGGGTGGTCTCATCCTCGACATCGGCCTGCGTGGCTTCCTGCCGGCGTCCCTCGTGGAGATGCGCCGCGTCCGCGACCTGCAGCCGTATGTCGGCCGCGAGCTCGAAGCCAAGATCATCGAGCTCGACAAGAACCGCAACAACGTGGTTCTGTCGCGCCGCGCCTGGCTCGAGCAGACGCAGTCCGAGGTTCGCCAGACGTTCCTCAACACCCTCCAGAAGGGTCAGGTCCGCAAGGGCGTCGTCTCCTCGATCGTCAACTTCGGCGCCTTCGTCGACCTCGGTGGGGTCGACGGTCTGGTCCACGTGTCCGAGCTGTCCTGGAAGCACATCGACCACCCCTCCGAGGTTGTCGAGGTCGGCCAGGAGGTCACGGTCGAGGTCCTCGACGTCGACATGGAGCGCGAGCGCGTCTCCCTGTCGCTCAAGGCGACCCAGGAAGACCCGTGGCAGCAGTTCGCCCGCACCCACCAGATCGGCCAGGTCGTGCCGGGCCGCGTCACCAAGCTGGTGCCGTTCGGCGCGTTCGTCCGGGTCGAGGAGGGCATCGAGGGCCTGGTCCACATCTCCGAGCTGGCCGAGCGCCACGTGGAGATTCCGGAGCAGGTCGTCCAGGTCGGCGACGAGATCTTTGTCAAGATCATCGACATCGACCTCGACCGTCGCCGCATCAGCCTCTCGCTGAAGCAGGCCAACGAGGGCGTCGGGACCGAGGTCGAGTTCGACCCGACCCTGTACGGCATGGCGGCCACGTACGACGACCAGGGCAACTACATCTACCCCGAGGGCTTCGACCCGGAGACCGGGGAGTGGCTCGAGGGCTTCGACAAGCAGCGTGAGGAGTGGGAGCGGCAGTACGCCGAGGCCCAGACGCGTTTCGAGGCTCACCGGAAGCAGATCGAGGAGGCCCGCAAGGCCGAGGCGGAGGCCGGCGAGGCCGCTCCCTCGACCTACAGCGGCGAGACGCAGGCTCCGGCCGGCGGCTCCTCCTCCTCGTCGGCTCCGGCCAGCGGCGCGCTCGCCTCTGACGAGGCGCTCGCGGCTCTGCGCGAGAAGCTCGCGGGCGGCCAGAGCTGACCTTCGGGTCCAGCTGAGGCACAGCCTTAATCCGGAAGGCCCCGTACCGTTCGCGGTGCGGGGCCTTCCGCACGCCTGCCCCCACCGCCGGGGGTTTGGGCCGGCCGCCGCGCCAGTGCCCGCCCCTCGGCATCGGGCACCCCCGGCACCACGACCTCCCGCTGCTGGGGATTCCGCCTTCCGCGCGCCCGGCTGTCCGGTGGGCCTGGTTGTCCGTGGGCCCGCCTGTCCGTGCGCCTGCCTTCCGTGCCCCCGCCTTCGTGCGCCCGGCCTCCGGGGCCGGGGCGGGAGGCGCTGGGCAGCTGGGCGCCGGGCGAGAGACACCGTGAGTGCCACTGTGCGCGTCGCGGCGCCCAGGGCGGTATGAACCCGGGACCGTGGCGCTCCGCTCGCACCGTGCCACAGAGGCCCGCACGGGGGCGTCGCAGCCGCGCCGTTGGTGTGCGGTGCCGAGAGTGCCCGCGTGGTGCGATGCGGTGCCGTCGGCCGGCAGCGTCATGGGAGAGGCTCGTGGGGGTGCGGCGGGTGTGGGGTGGGGGTTTCGGGCGAGGCGTTGAGGGGGTCGGAGATTTTACCTTGGGTGTTGGCGAGCCCGCCGCCCGCGGCGATCGGCGCTGACAGACTGACCTGCGCTGTTGACACCACGATCGATTCCCAGGGGCGACGCATTGGGCATGGTTCAGCGGGTGATCATCCTTGCAGCGGCCGCGCTGGCGGCCGCGGCCGCCGCTTCGCCGGCGGTGAAGGGCGCGGCCGTTCCCCAATGGCAGGACTGCGGCGACGGGTTGCAGTGCGCCAAGCTGTCCGTGCCCGTCGACTGGGCCAGGCCGCACGGCGCCCGTACCGAGATCGACCTGGCGAGGATGCCCGCGCAGGACCCGCAGCACAGCCGCGGCTTCCTGGTGGTGAACACCGGTCCGGCCTCCCCCGTCCAGGCCGTGCGCGCCCGGCCGGAGGGTGTGAGCGAGCTGACCAGGTGGTTCGACGTGGTGCTGGTCGAGCCGCGGGGGATCGGCGACCGGGGGAGCGCGGCCGCCGTTCAGTGCGCGGTGGCGCAGCCCGATCCGCTGCGCCTCGTCCTCGCCCCGGGACGGGCCGGGTGGCGCGCCTACGCCCGCGACAACGCCGCCTACGACAGGAGTTGCCGGGCCGCCGCCGGACTCGCCTACGACGGGCTCACGTCCTGGCAGGTCGCCCACGACCTCGACGCCCTGCGCGCCGAGCTGGGGGAGCCCCGGCTGCGGTACTTCGGCTCCTCCTACGGGGCCGTGTACGGGCAGGCGTACATGGAGCTGTTCCCGCACCGGACCGGGCGGATGTACCTCGAAGGCGGGCCCGACCACACCGAGCCCGACCTGGCGCAGCGGCTGACCGACCGGGCGCGGGCGGCCGAGCGGCAGCTGTTCTCCTTCCGCGACTGGTGCCGCAGGCACCTGGGGTGCCCGCTCCACGACGCCGACACCGACGCCGTGGAGGTCTACGACGCCCTGACCCGCCGCACGCCCCTGCACGCGGGCCCCGGGCGTACGGTGAACTCCCGGCGCCTCGCGGCGGCCGTCCACGCCGGGCTGGCCCCGGGGAGCTGGCCGGAGCTGGCCCGGGCCATGTCCGAGGCCAGGGAGGGCGACGCGACCAGGCTGGCGGCGTTGGCCTCCGAGGCGACCAAGCGGGCGTCCGAGGCGACCAAGCAGGCGTCCGAGGCGACCAAGCAGGTCTCCGAGGGGATCAAGCCGGACGCCGAGGCAGCCAAGCAGGCCTCCGAGGCGGCCAAGCCGGACGCCGTGAGCGCGCCGGCGCCGCCCGCGACCGTGTCGGGAGCCATGTGGTGCCACGACTTCATGCCCGCCGTGCCCGCCTACCGGCGCTTCCTCACGATGGAGACGCATCTGCGCGAGGTGGCGCCGCGCGTGGGATGGGTGAGCGGCCGGTACGAGGTCGCGCGATGCCTCGGCATGCCGCGCAAGGGCGCCCCGAGCTGGCCCCCGAACGTGCCGGACCCCCGTCACGGCCCCACGGTCCTGGTCGGGATCGGCCGGCTGGACACCGGTGCCCGGCCCGTGGGGCACATCCCCGGGGCGGTCGTGCTGTCGCACGGCGACGGGCCCGACGCGTACCTGCTCCAGGGGGTCAGCAGGCTCCGCGCCACCTGCCTGCGCACGCACGTGCACGACTACCTCGTCAACGGGACGCTGCCGCAGGAGGGCACCGAGTGCCCCGGCGAGCTCACGGCGGGCATGTATCCGTGAGGAGCGGACGGTAGGGTGCTGCGCGTGCTGATCGAACGGGCGACCACGGCGGACGCGGGCGAGATCCTCACCTTGCAGCGGGCGGCCTACGTGAGCGAGGCCCAGCTGTACGGCGACCCGTACATCCCACCGCTCATCGAGTCGCTGGAGCAGGTCCGCAAGGTCATCGAGGGCGCCGTCGTGCTCAAGGCGCTCGACGCCGGCCGCGTGATCGGCGCGGTGCGCGGGCAGGTGTCGGGCACGACCTGCCTGGTCGGCCGCCTGGTCGTGGCGCCCGACCGCCAGGGCCGGGGCATCGGCACGGCGCTGCTGACGGCCCTGCACGAGGCGGTGCCGGAGGCGGAGGCGTTCGACCTGTTCACGGGGCACCTGTCAGGGGTCAACCTCAAGCTCTACCGCCGTCTGGGCTACCGGGAGACGAGCCGGGAGCGGATGGACGATCATCTGACGCTGATCCATCTGCGTATGCGGCCAGATCGATCCCTTCCTCAGCCGTGATCATGACGCGGCCCAGGTCGTCGTCCACCCAGTTCCACCCCCAGCGCCACTCCGAGCCCGCCGGATGGTCGGCGTTGAGCCGGTCGAGCACGCCCTGGAGGGCGGCGGCGGGCACGATGACCTGGTGGCGGCCCCGCCACGGCACGTGCACGGGCGGGTCGACCGGCGGCGTCCCGACCCCGTGCGCGCGCAGCGCCGCGGCCACCGCCGCCGGGTCCACCCCGAACAGGTGCAGCGGCGTCGGCCCCCGGTCCTCCTCGACGTCGTAGGCCAGGGCCATGAGCCAGTCCGCCGGCTCCGCCTGCCGGCGGCCCGCGGCCAACGCCAGGCCGGTCGCGATGCCGTACAGCTTGTAGAAGGCGGGGTTGGCGAAGCCGCCCGCCCCGTGCGCGGTCCTGGCGTGGTGCGGCAGGCATTCGAGCGCGTGGGCGCGGTCCAGCCCGGCCTCGGTCAGCACCCGCGCGGCCAGGGACTCGCCGGCCAGCAGGGCGAGCACGACGTGTTGCGGCCCCACCCAGTCGTCCCCGACGGCCGCGGCCTGCTCGTGCGCGGCCCGTACGATCGTCGTCTTCATGTCTACGATGATGACCCCGTAGGCTTTTTCCCGTGTTGAAGACTGGGCTCACAGGCGGTATCGGATCGGGCAAGAGCGAGGTGTCGAAGCGGCTCGCGGCCAAGGGCGCCGTCGTGATCGACGCCGACAGGATCGCCCGCGAGGTGGTCGAGCCGGACACGCCGGGGCTGGCCAGGGTGGTGGCCGCGTTCGGGGAGGATGTGCTGCGCCCTGACGGCTCGCTCGACAGGGAGAAGCTCGGCTCCATCGTCTTCGCCGATCCCGAGCGGCTCGCCGCGCTCAACGCGATCGTCCACCCGCTGGTGGGGGAGCGGGTGGCGGAGCTGCAGAGCCGGGCGGCCGACGACGCGATCACCGTCTACGACGTGCCGCTGCTGGCGGAGAACCACCTGGCCCCCATGTACGACGTGGTCATCGTCGTCGACGCGGCCGACGAGACCCGCATCCGGCGCCTGGCCGAGCACCGGGGCATGCCGGAGGCCGACGCCAAGTCCCGCATCGCCGCCCAGGCCTCCCGCGAGGACCGGCTGGCGGTGGCCGACATCGTGATCCCCAACGAGGGCTCGCTGGCCGAGCTGGACGCCCGGGTGGAGGAGGTCTGGGAGGAGCTGACGAGGCGCGCCGGCCGCGGCTGACGCTGACGTGCTGATCGACCTGCTCGACGCGGAGCCGCCCGCCCGGGAGCGTGCTCAGAAGGGCGAGTCGAGCGGCACCTGCCGCACGCCCGGCAGGTAGGGGTCGAGCTCACCCAGCTCGAACCGGGACATCCCGATCACGTGCCAGAACTGCCCGGCCGGCTCGCCGTGGACCTTGTAGCGCCCGTCGGGCGCCAGCGCCGCCCACCCCTCGGCCAGCCCGAGCAGGGTGGCCCGCCGCTCGCCGCCCTCCCAGAGGATCACCACGCCGTCGTCGCCCGCGCTGGCCAGCAGGTCGGCGACCGGGCTGAAGGCCACCGACCACACCCGGCGGGCGTGCCCGGCCAGCGTGTGCCGCGGCCGCCCGGTCGCGGTGTCCCAGACCCGCACCACCAGGTCGTCGCCGCCCGTGGCCAGGCGCTCGCCCGTCGCGTCGAACGCCAGGCTCCACAGCCGCCCCTCGTGCCAGAGCTCGTGCACCAGCCGCGGCTGCCACGGCTGTCCCGGGCGCAGCTCCCACACCATGGCCCGGCCGTCGTTGCCGGCGCTGGCCAGGTGGCGGCCGTCGGGGGAGAAGACCACCGAGTAGACCCGGTCGGTGTGGCCCTTGAGCGTGGCGACCCGGCCGCCGGAGGCCACGTGCCACAGGCGTACGAGCCGGTCGTCGCAGCCCGTGGCCACGTACTCGCCGTCGGGGCTGAACGCGATCGAGCGCACCCGCCCGCGGTGGTCGGACAGGTGGCCCGCCAGCCGTCCGGTCGGGCGGTACCAGATCTTGACGCTGTCGTCGTCGTTGGCCGTGGCCAGCAGGAGGCCGTCGGGGCTGAACGCCTCGGCCCAGACGTGGTCGGTCTCGGCGCTCAGCTCGCGCTCGTAGTCGCCGGTGACGGCGTTCCAGAAGTGCACGCCGCCGTCGTTGCTGGAGGTGGCCAGCACGGGCCCGGCGGGGGAGAACAGGGCCGAGATGAGCCGGTCGGCCGTGCCGGTGAACTCCCGCAGCCGCCGTCCCGTACGCGGCTCCCACACGCGTACGACGCCGTCGTTGCCGCTGGTCGCCAGCATCGAGCCGTCGGCGCTGAACCTGACGGACGAGATGCGCCGCCCGTGGCCGCGCAGCACCCGCTGGCACTTGCCCGAGCCCGGGTCCCACAGGCGCACGGTGCCGTCGTTGCTGCTGGTGGCGATCTGCTGGCCGTCGGGCCGGAACGCGAACGGCCAGACCGAGCTCCGGTGGCCCGACAGCTCGACCCGCTGGCCGCCGCCGACCGGCTGCAGCCGGAGCACGCCGCCCGAGTCGCCGCTGGCCAGCGCCTGCCCGTCGGGGCTGAAGGTCACCTGGTAGACGGCCGCCGCGTGCGTGGTGTGCACGCCACGGGACTCGCCCGACGGCTCCCACAGGCGTACGGCGCCCGCCGTGTCGCCGGTGGCCAGCAGCGAGCCGTCCGGCGAGAACGCCACACAGTAGATGCTGCCCGCGTGCCCGCCCAGCACGTGCAGCGGCCGCCACGTGGCGGTGTCCCACAGCCTGACGGTGCCCGCCTCGTCGCCGGTGGCCAGCAGGCGGCGGTCCGGGCTGTGCACGGCGCGGTAGACGCTGCCGCGATGGCCGTCGAGCGTCTCCTTCACCTGCCCGGACGTCAGGTCCCAGACGCGTACGACACCGGCCGCGTCGCCCGTCACCAGCACCGAGTGGCCGAACGACGCCGTGTAGATCGGCGCCTGGTGCCCTTCGAGCGCGTGCGCCAGCCGCCCGGTGGCCGTCTCCCACACGCGTACGATGCCGTCGCCGCCCCCGGCCGCCACCAGGTCGCCGGCCGGGCTGAGGCGTACCGGCCAGACGCCGTCGGCGTGGCCCTTGAGCGCGTGCAGGCACTCGCCGGTGAGGGAGTTCCAGAGCAGGACGGCTCCGTCGCTCGCGCCCGTGGCCAGCAGGTCGCGGGTGCGGGCGAACGTGACCGCGTAGACGCGGCCCCGGTGCCCCTGCAGCGTGCGCACGGGGGCGCCGCCGACGCAGAGCAGCACGCCGCCGTCCTCGTTGCCGATCGCGATCGTGGAGCCGTCGGGGCTGTAGGCGATGGGCTCGGGCAGGCGGCTGGTCTGGAAGTGGTAGCCGTACGGGACGCCGATGCCGGCCGGGGCGAACTCGACCTCCACCGGCTGACCCGGCACCACCGCCGCGCCGGGCAGGTGGGGCAGCGTGCCGGTCACGTTGATCAGCGAGGCCCGGTGCCAGCGGGCGCCCTCGACCGCCGCGTCGCTCAGGTCCACCCGCGCCAGCCGCGCCCCCGACAGGTCGGCGCCGGTCAGGTCGGCCCCGGTCAGCGCGGCGCCGTCGAGCCGCGCCCCGGTCAGCCTGGCCTCGCGCAGGGTGGCCCTGGACAGGTTGGTGCCCGCCAGGGTGGCCTCGGACAGGTCGGCGCCGGTGAGGTCGACGTCGCTCAGGTCCCTGGCCGACAGGTCCTCGCCCTTGAGGTTCGCGCCGCGCAGGTCGGCCCGGGCCGGGGTGCGCAGCCTGGCCGAGATCTTGACCGCGTTCGCCCTGGACACGTCGTCGCCCGGCGGGTCGGCCGCCCACGCGTGCAGCGCCCGCACGTCGGCCAGGTCGCACAGGAACTCCACGGTCAGCGCCGACAGCGGCCGGCGCGACAGCAGTGCGAAGTTGTCGAGGGCGATGTGGCGGGCGATCAGCCACTCCATCACGGACGCGTGGATGAACCCGAACATCCCGTCCTCGGTCCGCACCAGCAGGCTGCCCGACCCCATCCGGTACGCGGCGTGCGCCGCCGACAGCTGCCCGTCGGACAGATCCGTGAGCGTCTCGCCGATCTCGGTCAGCTCGTCCACGCCCAGCAGCGACTCGCCGGTGTCCCACAGCCGCATCGCCAGCGCCGTCACCGCCTGCCACAGCTCGTCGACGGTCAACGCCGTGGCCGAGCCGGGGATCCTGGCCCGCCGCTCCTCGAAGGCCAGCCAGGAGCTGAGGATCTCGTCGTACAGCAGCGCGGGGCTGATCGTGTGGCGGGCGCCCGCCACCGTACGCAGCCGGTCGGCGTCGAGGTCGGCGATGAAGGTCAGCATGCGCGGGTTCTGGGCCAGCGCCAGCAGGTCCTTGATCTCGCCCATCAGCGACATGCGCGCGCCGGCCTCGTCGCCGTCGTCGAACCGGTTGGCCAGGTAGGAGCGGATCTGGTCGTGCGTGAAGTCCTCCACGCTGAGCACCCGCCGCTGCGGCAGCACCCCCACCATCTCGCCGAGCGAGGTCAGCACCTGGCTGTGCGACTTGAAGTGCTGCGTACGGCTGGCGACCACGATCTTGGCCTTGTCCTCGGCCGCAGCCAGCAGCGTGGCCAGGTGATCGGCCGCCCGGTCGAACGTCAGCCGGGTCACCAGCTCGTCGAACCCGTCGAACAGCAGCACGATGCGCCCCTGCCTGAGCAGGTAGCGGAACGCCTTGAGATCGATGAACTCCTCGCCGTGCCCGGCCAGATGGGCCGCCACCAGCGCGTCCACGGAGTGCGCCTTGTCCAGGGCGCGCAGCTCGATCAGGATCGGCGTCAGGTGCGGCAGCTCGACCGGGATGCGCCGGGCCAGCTCTCGCAGCGCGAACGTCTTGCCGTGGCCGAAGTCGCCGAGCAGCAGCAGGAACCTGCCGTGGTCGGTGGCCAGCAGCCGCATCAGCTCGTCGGTCAGGCCGTGCTTGATCTGGCCGCCCTGGCGGTCGAGCTCGCGGTAGCGCTGCGGCACGTACAGGTCGGGCGGGTAGCGGCGGTCGGCCATCAGCCTGGCCGTCTGCTCGGCGACGTAGCCGGTCAGGTCGAGCAGCCCCTGGAACTCGGTGAAGGTGCGCAGCCGCACCCCCTTGCGCATCAGGTCGTCGCGGACCGCCCGGGAGGCGGGCGGACCCTGGTAGACCAGCTCGGCGGCCAGGCCGGTGGCGTGCGCCTGGCGGACGAAGCCGTCGGCGGTGCTCTCGGTCAGCTCGCCGACGTGCGCGCCGATCATCATCTGGCGGACGAAACCGTCCTCCGGGTGGGTGACCACGAGGTGCGCGTCGAACCGGCGGATCCTGGCGCGCTCGTGCCTGGCCTCGCAGACCTCGGCGATCCGGTCGAGCAGCAGCTCGACCGGGCTCGGCGCGCGCTCGTCCGGCTTGGGCGCGGGCGGCTCGGGGGCCGGGCTCTCGCCGGTGAAGGTGGCCCGCACGGCCTTCCACCGGTACGGGACCGGCTCGGGCTCGCCCGCGTCGGGCAGCCAGACCCGCAGGCCGTCAGGCGTGATCTCGACCACCTGGTGCCGCCCGGAGCGCGGCGCGGCGATCACACCTTCGGCGCGGTGGGCGGACCCGCCGTGGAAGAGCAGGTTGAGCCGGTGGGTCAGCAGCCGCTCGAACGTGGGCGCGTCCCGCAGCTCGCCCGGCGGATGCCCGATCGCGCCCAGCCGCAGCCACGCGCCCTCCTCGTACGGCCGCAGCCGCTCGGCGAACCAGGCCGCCTGCGCCTCCCCGAGCTGCGCGTACGCGTCGCGTTCGAGGTGGCTCATCGCCATCGTCGAGTTGAGCCCCGCCACGACCACCTTCAGATCGGGCACCTCGAACAGCGTCCACGGCTGCCCGCCGTCGAACACCCGGTCGTCCAGCCCCTGGTACACCTCGCCGAACAGCCCGGCGAAATGCCGCCACTTGGGCCAGTAGGGCGGCTGCGGGCTCACGTCGTCGGCCTCGCAGGTCATGAAGTACGCGCTGGCGGCGGCCTTGGTCACGTCACGCGGGCCGGGCAGCAGGATCAGCCGGTGCTGCTCCAGCCCGATCAGCAGCCGCAAATCGGTCACGAACCGCGTCGCCTGCCCGAACTGCCCCAGGCTGCCCGACTCGGTCAGGTCGCCGGTGACCAGCATGAGGTCGGGACGCGGCATGCCCCGGTCGTACATGGCGGTCAGGTCCGCCCAGATGCGCGCCTGCATGTCCTCGGGCGTGAACGGCTCGCCCGGATCGGGCAGCGCCCGGCCGAACCTGGGGCCGCCGATGTGCAGCACGCTGATCGACTCGCGCGCCCGGTCGGCGCTCACCGTCGGGGGGAACTTCGGCGCCGCCACCGGCGTGCGCCGGGCCCTGGCCCGGTCGCCCGGCGGCGGCAGCGTCGGGACGGGCACCGGCACCCTGGAGCCGTCGGGGAACGCGGGCGCCGCCGCCGGCTTGGCCCGGCCCGCCATCGCCTCCCGCACCCGGCCCAGCAGCAGCGCCCTGGCCTGCCCGGGGTCGGTGACGCCCAGCAGGTCGACCCAGGTGATCGTGGACAGCAGGCCCTCGAGCTGGACGTCCTCCAGCCTGATCGTGACGAGCTTGTTGGAGGGGTTGTCGGGGTCGGCCCGCAGCGCGGCCTGCCACTCCATCCGGCCGTAGCGGGAGGTCAGGTAGTTGCGCGAGAGCACGGCCACGACCACCTGCGCTTCGCTGACCCCGCGGTCCATGAAGTCGATGAAGTTGGTGCCCGGTACGAAGTCCCACTCCTGGATCATGGTCTTGTAGCCGGCCGCCTCGAGCTCCCAGGCTATCCAGGTGGCCCACGCCGTGTCGGCCGGGGAATAGCTGACGAAGATCTCGGTCGGCCTGCCGTCACGCGCCATGAGCTCAGTATCCCCTGTGGGGCCGAAGGTTTTCAGCGTGTGGGATCATCTATCGGGTGTGGCGTCTTGGCGTGCTCGACCTGATCAGGATCGGGCTGCTCATACTCGGCGTGGTGTTCGTGGCGACCGGGTTGCTGCCGTGGGAGGACGCGCTCGCCAGCCTGGATGAGATCGGGCCCCTGCTGATCTTCCTGGTCGCGATCATCGTGCTGGCCGAGCTCACCAAGGAAGCCCAGGTCTTCGACGCCATCGCGGCGAGGATGGCGGTGCTCGGACGCGGCAACTACGCCGCTCTCTTCTTTCTTTGCACCGCCTTCGCGTCATTTATCACGATATTTCTGAATCTGGACACGACGGCGGTCCTGCTCACCCCCGTCATGCTCGCCCTCGCCCCCAGGGCCCGCATCGCCGCCCTCCCCCTGGCCATGACCACGATCTGGCTGGCCAACACCGCGAGCCTGCTGCTCCCCGTCTCCAACCTGACCAACCTCCTGGGCATGGAGAAGATCGGCCTGGACGCCCAGGAGTTCGCCGCGCGCATGTGGGCCCCGCAGCTCGCCTCGATCGCGGTGACGATGGTGTTCCTGTGGGTGTTCTACTGGCGCCGCGGCGAGCGGCGCGACCTGCGCTACACCCCGCCGCTGCTGGAGCCGGTGGCCGACCGCGTGCTGTTCGGCGCCGCGGCGGCCGGCTGCCTGCTGTTCATCGCGATGCTGCTGCTCAAGACGCACGTGGCCATCGCCGCCACCGCGGCGGCCGCGATCGTCGTGGCGGCCTTCCTGGTACGCGCCCGCGACCGCCTGACCTGGAGCCTCGTCCCGTTTCAGCTCGTGATCTTCGTGACGGGGCTGTTCCTGGTGGTGCCCACGCTCAGCAGGCACGGCCTGTCCGACCTGATGACCTGGATGGTCGGCACGGAGGGCGACCCCTACCGCACGGCCGCCGTCGGGGCCGGGCTCTCCAACACCATCAACAACCTGCCCGCCTACAAGGCCGTCGAGACCGTCATCCCGGCCGCCGACCAGGACCAGCTGCTGGCCCTGCTGGCCGGCACCAACGTGGCCCCGGTCATCACGCCGTGGGCGTCGCTGGCCACGCTGCTGTGGTTCGAGTCGTGCCGCCGCCACGAGGTCAAGGTCCCGATGCGCCGCTTCCTGCTGACCGGCACGGGCCTGGCCGTGGCCGGGCTGCTCGCCACCGTGTGGACCCTGGTGCGGTTCAGCTGATCAGGCGGCGGCCAGCGCGTAGGCGCCGGCGACCGCGTCCAGCGCCCAGCGCATGCGCACGACGTACGTCTCGGGGTGGTCGCCGGCCTCCTGCGCCACGTACGCCGCGCACCGGGCCGCGTCGCCGCCGCACCGGCACAGCCGCTCGTCCACGGCCTCGCGGATCTGGAACGGGGACAGCCGGTCGGACGGCTGCAGAGCGGTCGCGAAGAGCACCTGCGCCAGCTCGGTCGTGGTCATCATGTCGAGCCCCTCTCCCTTGTTCCGTTCTCTCTCAATAGACCTCGAACGGGAGCGGAACTCATCGGCGAAGGAC
Organism: Nonomuraea sp. NPDC003709; assembly: GCF_040610775.1. Lineage (NCBI taxonomy): Bacteria > Bacillati > Actinomycetota > Actinomycetes > Streptosporangiales > Streptosporangiaceae > Nonomuraea > Nonomuraea sp. NPDC003709. Next base: position 334,076 of record NZ_JBEXMW010000002.1, read on the forward strand.
ACACATGTTCTGCGGACTTTTCCTCATTCGGGCCCGAGGAGGGCGAGCAGCCCGGGGACGGCCCAGGGATGGGCGGCGACGAAGCTGCGGTCGTCGGCCGTGCCGTCGATGCACTCCTCGAACGGGCCGCCGTCCAGCGCCCTGATCTCGATGCCGGCCTCCCGGGCGAGCAGCGCGCCCGCGGGCAGGTCGACCGCCTCGGCCCGGTAGCCCACGATGCCGTCGATGTCGCCGCGCGCCAGCATCGCCCACGCCAGCAGCGGCGCCCACAGCTGCAGCACCCGCCGCGCGTTGAGCTCCAGCGCCGTGCGCAGTGCGCGTGCGGTCGCGTCGTCCCTGGTCACGCCGTAGCCCTGGGTCCAGGCCAGCAGCGGCCCGTGCGGGCTCGGCGCGTACGGGGGCGCGAGGAGTACCCCCGAGGACGATCCCGCCGGAGCGGACAGCGCCCCCCGCCCGCGGACGGCCGACCACGTCTGGTCGGAGACGGGATCGTGCACCACGCCCAGCACGGGACGCCCGCCCCGGCACAGCGCCACGCCCACCACGTAGGCGGGCAGGCCGATCGCCACGTTGTTGGTGCCGTCGAGCGGGTCGACCAGCCACGTCCACTCGCCGCCCGCGGCCCCCACCAGCCCCGACTCCTCGGCGATCACCGTGTGCGACGGGTACGCCGTCAGGATGCGCTCCAGCAGCAGCTTCTCCGAGGCCAGGTCGAGGTCGGTCACCACGTCGCCCGCCTCGCCCTTGGCCCGGACGCCGACCACGCCGCTCATACCTTCCCGGAGCAGCGCCCCCGCGGCCTCGGCGGCTTCGACGGCGACCGTGCGGGCGTGATCCAGGTCCATCGGATGCCTCTCAGGTCAGGTGAGCGGTGATCAGACGTACGGCCAGCTCGGTCTCACGGGCGTCCAGCGGCTGCCTGGCCACGTGGTGCGGCCCGCCGCCCAGCGGGCCGAGCGACAGGTCGCGGCTGCCGGGCCGGCCCCGCCCCAGCGCGATCGTGGCCGCCTCGCCGCCCTCCGGCACGACGCTGCTGTGGAAGCGGTCGGCGGCCAGCGTGTACGTGTCGCCGGGGCCGAACACCTCCACCAGGCCCGTCGCGTGCCGCACGGTGCGCCCGGTGGGCGAGATGCGGTCGCCGTCGGCCCCGCTGACCACCTCGAAGACCCGGTGCGTGGCGTCCCGGCCGGCGTCGGTGACCACCGCGTGCACGTTGCGCACCTGGCCGTAGAGGACGTGGCTGACCAGGTCCCAGCTGTGGCAGTGGATCTGCGAGGTGGTGCTCTCGGCGTGCGCGAACGAGTCGGACCACAGGTGGACGCACACCCCTTCGCCGCCGTCGCGCTCCAGCGGCAGGCACACGAACCCGAGCGGGTGGCGCACCGCCGTCAGGCCGCCGGACGAGAGCGTCTCCAGCGCCCAGGCCCTGGCCTCGCCCCCGATGACCCGCTGGTGGACGCCGTGATGGCTCATCACGCACCAGCTCGATCATGCGGCTCACCGTAGGGGTCCATCGCCCGCAACGCCTTGCGGGCGATGTCGACGACGTCACGGCCGTTGTACGCCTTGGGCAGCGGGATCCCGACGCGTTCGAACAGCTCCTGAACCTCCTCGATGGTGGGCTCGTCGCTCAACGGCACCTTCTTGTACATCTCCAGTGGCACCCGCCGCGCCTGCTCGAAGCTGAGCCGCAGCTCGGTGTCGCAGTTCTCGTAGTAGAACGTGCCGGCCAGCGCGGTCATCGCCTTGTTGGGGTCCTCGACCGTCATGATCAGGCGGGTGGCCGACACGTCCCAGCGGAACGTGGTCATCGTCGAGGACAGGCCCACCGCGATGTCGAGCAGGCCGTAGCGCTGGCGGTGCCAGAAGGCGGCCAGGATCGTCGCGTACGACTCCTTCCTGGCCCGGTCGGTCGTCCACGTCTCGCCGGTGCCGTCGGGGGCGTCCGACAGCGAGCGGCGGTAGTGGGCGTACGTCTCGCACACCTCCAGGTTGGACGGGTCGATCACCTCGACCCTGACCGTGAGGTGGCGCTTGTCCCTGCGGGCCGCCGCGACGCACTCGGGCAGGGTGACCGCGCGCAGGTAGGTGCCGGTGCCGCCCTTGAAGCTCCACCGGTGGGTGTCCTTGCGCGCCTCCGCGTGGGACTGGGCGATCTCCTGGCTGCTGCCCAGCACCCGTACGAGCTGGAGCGCGTCGAGGGCCTTGCGGGTGCTGCCGACCAGCGACTCGATCTCCTGCAGGCGGGCCAGGCGCGCGGGCAGCTCGGCCAGCGCGCCCGAGGTGATCGTCTCCTCGACCGGGGCCTGGCGCGCGCGGTCGCGCAGCAGCGCGGTGGCCACCAGCGCCATGATGACCAGGGTCGCGGCGTTGACCAGCTGGGACTGCACCTCGTCGGGCACGATCTCGTTGGGCATCACGCCCACGACGCCGATCACGATCGCGAGCACCAGCGCGATGGCCCCGTCGGCGTTCTGCGCAGCCCATGGGGCGACCTGCTTCACCGCCGCCACGAACCGTGTCATCGCTCGCCCCGCCGTTCGACGATCATTCAGTCCCCGAGGTCATGGTAACGACCGCGCCAAGCGACCACCAGTACACCCAGAGCCAGGGAGCTTTATTGCCTCGAACCTGAACGGCTCCCGTGGGTAGCATCGGCTCGCATGATCATGGATCCCGAGGTGATGGGCTACTACGAGCAGGGCGGCGAGCTGACCAGGCTGCGGCGGGGGCGCAACCGGCTGGAGTACTGGCGCACGCGTGACGTGCTGCGCCGCGTCCTGCCGCCGGCGCCCGCGCGGGTGCTCGACGTGGGCGGGGGCACCGGCGCGCACGCCGAGTGGCTGGCCGCCGACGGATACGAGGTCGAGCTGATCGACCCGGTGCCGCTGCACGTACGGGAGGCGTCCGCGCTGCCCGGGGTGAGCGCCCGCCTGGGCGACGCCCGCGACCTGCCCGTCCCCTCCGGCCGGGCCGACGCGGCGCTGCTGCTCGGCCCGCTCTACCACCTGCCCGAACGGGCCGACCGCGTCCGCGCCCTGGCCGAGGCCAAGCGCGCGGTGCGCCCGGGCGGGCCGGTCGTGGCGGCCTTCATCAGCCGGTACGCGAGCGTGCACGACGGCGTATACCGCGGCGGCTTCGTGGACGAGGAGTACCGGGCGGCCGACTATCGGGGCCTGGAGACGGGGGTGATGATCTCGCCCAGGCCGGGCGGGTTCCGCGGTTACCTCCACGATCTCGAGGAGATCCTGGACGAGTTCGCCGACGCCGGCCTGCCGCGTCCCGACCGTTACGGCCTGGAGGGCGCCTTCTGGCTGTACGGCGACGTGGACGAGTGGCTGGACGACGACGAGCGGCGCGAGCTGCTGCTCGACGCCGCCCGCCGGCTGGAGTCGGAGCCGTCGCTCCTGGGGGTCAGCGGCCATCTCCTGGCCGTGGCGACCGCCTGACCGCGGGCTCCCGGCCGCGGTCAGGCGGTCCGCTCCCCGATCCGGGGGAACGGGCTGGTCGAGAAGACCACCTCCACCGGCACCTCGAAGTATTCGGCGATCCGCAGCGCCAGGAAGAGGCTCGGGCTGTATTCCCCCCGTTCCAGGTAGCCGACGGTCTGGTAATGGACCCCCAGGGCGTCGGCCAGCTGCCTGCGGGTCACGTTCCGCTCTGCGCGCAGCAGCGCGATGCGGTTGTAGACGGTCTCGCTCATCAGCGCATATCTTCTCAGGTCAGCCGCTGCATCGCCTGGTGACGGCGGGCCTCGGCCGCCACGAGCTGCCGATCTCCGCGGCGGCGGCCGAGTCGGGCAGCAGCGCCGAGCGCATGCCCAGGCCGATCACCTCGCCGGGGGCGACCGTGAAGCCGACGCCCCGGAGGACCTCCTTGTGGCCGTACGCCATGTGCGGGTCGTCGACCTCGATGGCGGCGGCGGTCTGGCCCAGGTCGAGCTCCCTTACCGCATCCATCAATTCTCCAGATAGTAGGTCTACTACATAGATAGCACGCATGCTACGGGACGCAATAGACATATGACATCCATTGCAAGCGAACAGTAAGTCGCACCCGATACGGTCGGATTCGCCTGTAGCGGAAAAGGAAGGTTCGATGTCACGACCCAGAGAGGCACTGATCCAGGCAGGTCAGGGCATAGCCCAAGCGGTTGCCCAAGGGGGTGACATGCGGCAGGCGATGGGGCAGGCCATGGGCCAGGTCGTCGACCAGGCGGGGCAGCTCGCGGGCCAGGCCCGGGGTTTCGCGCTGAACCCCCACGACTTCGCCGCGGCCCGCGACGGCGGCGTGTCGATCGGCACGGCCATCGAGGCCAGGTCGGCCTCGCTGAACGAGGCCGGCGAGATCGTCAACCGCAGCTTCACCGAGAACGGCATGCACGTCATCTCCCCGGTGGTGATCCCCAAGGGGAGCACCGCGAAGGTGATCGTGCCGCTGGGCATCCTGGTGGTGCTCGGCCTGATCGGCGCGCTCGGCAACGTCATCCCGAACACCGACCTGTTCTTCGGCCCGCACTACTGGGTGGTGCTGGTCCTGGCGGCCGCGTTCCTGTGGTGGCGGCGCAGCGTGGTGATGGTGCCCGAGGGCTGCAAGGCCCTGATCACCCAGTTCGGCAAGCTGGTGCACATCGCGGACCCGGGCCGGGTGACGCTGTTCAACCCGTGGAAGCGGGTCAGCTACATCGTCAACACCACCCGCGAGTACCCGTTCAACGCGCCGATCAGCGAGGCGCCGACGCAGCAGGGCGTCAAGGCCAGCGTGGACCTGTTCCTGCAGTTCAGGATCGAGAACCCGGCGGAGTTCATCTTCGTGCTCGGCTCGGTCAGCGGCTTCCAGTCCAAGCTCCAGAACGCCATCAGCGAGGTCACCCGCTCCCTCATCTACGCCCAGCGGGCCGAGGAGATCTACGACCTGGTGGGCGAGAGCACGCTGGGCATGCTGGAGAGCCTCAACCAGCAGTTCCTGCCCGCCGTACGGCTCACCGACGTGAACATCACGCACGCCGAGCCGTCCAGCCAGGAATACCGGATGGACCTGGCCGCCCCCGAGATGGTCCGGGTCGCCAAGGAGGCCTACACCTACGAGTACGAGCTCCAGTTGCGCAAGGAGCAGAACGAGGGCGACCTGGTCAAGGAGCTGGCTGGGCTGCAGGAGACGCTGAGCGCCATCCAGGCGGAGATCGCCGGCTACCAGGCCCGCATGGACACCGCCCTCGAACGCGCCAGCCACCAGGCCACCGCGCAGGCCAGGCAGCGCCTGGTCGAGGCCGAGTCCACGGCCAACGCCAACGCCGCGCTCCTGGAGGCGCAGGCGCTGGACATCAGGGCGCTGTCGGCCGCGGAGGCGCCCGAGATCCTCGACTACCGCTTCCAGCAGGACCTGCTGAACAAGCTGGAGTCCGTCGCCACCAGGCTGCCGCAGGTCGTGCAGGTGGGCGAGCAGACCGACATCGACTTCCTGGCCCTGGCCCAGCAGCTGGTGGGCGGCAAGGACGCGGCGCTGTTCTCGGCCGAGGATATGGCCGCCATCCGGTCCAGGCTCGACGAGATCGGTTCCCGCGTGCAGAGCCGCGAGGCCGAGATCGCCGCCCTGCTCAAGAAGGCCACCGCCGACGTGACCGAGCCCCAGGCGGCGCCGGAGCCCGACGCGGAACTGGAGCGCACCGTCGAACGCCTGCTGCCCGGGAAGGGGGAGATCTGAGATGAGCCGCGAATTCTCGAAGATCAAGGAGTCGCTGGCCTCCTGGGGCGACATCCGCCAGCTCCTGCGGGGCGGCGAGCAGGGCCAGCTCGTCCCCGTCGTGATCCCCAAGGACCGGCGCGGCTTCGCCTGGATGGCGCTGGTGTTCCTGGGGCTGTACTTCGCCGGGATGGCGGTCCTGACCGACCTCACCCTGATCGCCGCGCTGCTGGCGCTGTTCTTCCTGGTCGTGGCCATGGTCACGATGTGGCGCAAGGCGATCATCGAGATCGAGGAGGGCACCACCGGCGTACGCAGCCGCTGGGGCGCCATCACCGGCACCCTCCCGCCGGGCCGCCACTACCTGTGGCTGCCGTGGGACCGGGTGGACGCGGTCGTCGACACCTCCACGGAGATCCCGTACTCGGCGCCGATCGTGGCCTGTCCCACGGCCGAGAACGTGCCGCTGAAGTCGATCGAGTTCTTCCTCAAGTTCCGCATCGTGGACCCCGTCGCGTTCGTCCGCACGATCGGCGCGGGCAACTTCGACCTGGTGCTCTCCAGCGCGGTGCAGGACGCGATCAGGCAGCGCAGCCGCCGCGTCAACACCGAGCGCGCGTACGACCTGCGCGGCTCCGACGTCGGCGACATGCAGGACGCGCTCAACCGCCAGCTCGGCCGGTACGGCGTGCGCATCACGGGCGCCAACATCCCCGACGTCCAGCTGCCCGACCAGTACCAGCAGCACCTGGCCACCCGCGAGAAGGTGGCCAAGGAGCTCTCGGCCTACGAGCGCGAGTGGGAGCTGACCCGCAAGCGCCGCATCGACACCCTGCTGATGGAGATCGAGCGCTCCAAGAAGACCCGTGACGCCCGCGTCGTCGAGGTCAAGGCCGCCCACAACACGGCGCGCAAGGACGTGGCGCGCATGCTGGAGGAGCAGGAGACCGAGGCGCAGCGTGTGACATGGGAGATCGAGGCGCGCGGCCGGGCCGAGCTGACCGCCGCCGAGAACGAGGCCAAGGCGTTGCGCCGGCTGGCCGAGTCGTACCGGGACAACCGGGCCGTGCTGCAGTACGAGCTGGCCCGCAGGCGCCTCGACGTGGGCGCCAAACTCGCGGAGAACGCCCCCCAGCCGCTGGTCGTACGCACCCAGCAGGGCCAGTCGGACTCCGCGCTCTCCACCCTCCTCCTTGCCCAGTTGCTCCCCCGCATCTCGGGCACGGGTCAAGTGAACGGCCAGACACCTTCCGCTTAGGAGAACCCCATGGTGTTCCGCAAATTGATGGCCGCGTTCGGTGCGGGCGTCGAGGTAGACACGGTGTTGACCAACACGGGCGTGCGTCCCGGCGAGATCCTGCGCGGCGTCGTCCACTTCCGTGGCGGCAACTCCGACTACAAGGTCGAGGGCATCCACATCGACCTGACCGCGGTGGTCGAGATCGAGTCGGGCGACAACGAGTACAAGACGACCTACAGCTTCCTGCGCCAGCAGGTCGCCGGGACGTTCCAGCTCGCCGCGGGCGCGCAGCACCAGCAGCCCTTCGAGATCCAGGTCCCCTGGGAGACGCCGATCAGCGCCATCGCCGGGCATCCGCTGCACGGCATGAAGCTGGGCGTCCAGACGGAGCTGGCGCTGGCGGGCGCGCTCGACAAGGGCGACCTCGACCCGCTGTACGTGAGCCCGCTGCCCGCGCAGGACCACGTCATCGCCGCGCTCGACCGGCTGGGCTTCCAGTTCAAGAAGGCCGACCTGGAGCGCGGCACGCTGTACGGCTCGACGATGCCGTTCTTCCAGGAGATCGAGTACTACGCGGGCGGGCAGTGGCGGCGCCACTTCAACGAGCTCGAACTGACGTTCATCGCCGGGGCGCGGCAGATGGACGTCATCCTGGAGGCCGACAAGCGGGGCGGCTTCCTGACCTCCAGCCACGACGCGTACAACCGCTTCACCGTGCGTTACGACGACCCGCCGCACTCGGCGGACGGGGCGCTGCAACGCGGTCTGGAGCAGATGGCCCGCCACCGCGGCTGGTTCTGACCGGTAACCGCCGCCGGGGCGCGGGGACCCCGGCGGCGGAGGTCAGAGGGGGTGCGACCCTTTCTGTCGGTCGGGACGCCTACAGTGGCAACATGCGACCGGTCACAGATTTGCAGCGGAAGGTGGCGCCTTTCGAGGTCGTCACCGAGATGACTCCCTCCGGTGACCAGCCCACGGCCATCGCCGAGCTGGAGCGCCGCGTCATGGCCGGAGAGAAGGACAACGTGCTGCTGGGTGCCACCGGCACCGGCAAGACCGCCACCATCGCCTGGCTGATCGAGCGGCTGCAGCGGCCCGCGCTGGTCATGCAGCCCAACAAGACCCTCGCCGCGCAGTTCGCCAACGAGCTGCGGGAGATGCTGCCCAACAACGCGGTCGAATATTTCGTTTCTTATTACGATTATTACCAGCCTGAGGCGTACGTCCCGCAGAGCGACACGTACATCGAGAAGGACTCCTCGATCAACGACGAGGTCGAGCGGCTGCGCCACTCGGCGACCAACTCGCTGCTCACCCGCCGCGACACCATCGTGGTCGCCTCCGTGTCGTGCATCTACGGCCTGGGCACGCCGCAGGAATACGTCGACCGCATGGCCAGGCTGCGCGTCGGCATGGACGTCGACCGCGACCAGCTCCTGCGCCGCCTGGTCGACATGCAGTACACGCGCAACGACCTGGCCTTCACCCGGGGCACGTTCCGGGTCCGGGGCGACACGATCGAGATCATCCCGAAGTACGAAGAGCTGGCCGTGCGCATCGAGATGTTCGGTGACGAGATCGAGAAGCTCTCGACCATGCACCCGCTGACCGGCGAGGTCATCACGGAGGACGAGGAGCTCTACATCTTCCCCGCCTCCCACTACGTCGCCGGCGAGCAGCGCATGGCCGCCGCCGTGGGGGGCATCGAGGCGGAGCTGGCCGCGCGGCTGGAGGAGCTGGAGCGCCAGGGCAAGCTGCTGGAGGCGCAGCGGCTGCGGATGCGCACGACGTACGACATCGAGATGATGCGGCAGATCGGCACCTGCTCCGGCATCGAAAACTACTCGCGCCACATGGACGGGCGCGAGGCCGGCAGCGCGCCCAACACGCTGCTCGACTACTTCCCCGAGGACTTCCTGCTGGTCCTCGACGAGTCCCACCAGACCGTGCCGCAGATCGGCGCCATGTACGAAGGCGACGCCTCTCGCAAGCGCACGCTGGTCGAGCACGGGTTCCGGCTGCCGTCGGCGCTCGACAACCGGCCGCTGAAGTGGGAGGAGTTCCTGGAGCGCATCGGCCAGACCGTCTACCTGTCGGCCACGCCGGGGCCTTACGAGCTGGGGCGGGCCAAGGGCGAGGTCGTCGAGCAGGTCATCCGCCCGACCGGCCTGGTCGACCCCGAGATCGTGGTCAAGCCGACCAAGGGCCAGATCGACGACCTGGTCCACGAGATCCGCCAGCGGGCCGAGCGCGACGAGCGCGTGCTGGTCACCACGCTGACGAAGAAGATGTCCGAAGACCTCACCGACTACCTCCTGGAGCTCGGCATCCGGGTGCGCTACCTGCACAGCGAGGTCGACACGCTGCGCCGCATCGAGCTGCTGCGGGAGCTGCGCACGGGCGAGTTCGACGTGCTCGTCGGCATCAACCTGCTGCGTGAGGGCCTCGACCTGCCCGAGGTGTCGCTGGTGGCCATCCTCGACGCCGACAAGGAGGGCTTCCTGCGCTCGGAGACGTCGCTGATCCAGACCATCGGCCGCGCCGCCCGTAACGTGTCCGGCCAGGTCCACATGTACGCCGACAAGATCACGCCGTCCATGGAGCGGGCGATCGACGAGACGAATCGGCGGCGGGCCAAGCAGATGGCCTACAACGAGGCCAACGGCATCGACCCGCAGCCGCTGCGCAAGAAGATCGCCGACATCCTCGACTCCCTGCAGCGCGAGGACGCCGACACCGACCGGCTCCTGGGCGGCGGGCGCCAGCAGTCGCGCGGCAAGGCCCCGGTGCCCGGCTTCGGCGCACGGCAGGCCGGCCAGCACGCCAAGGCCATCGCCGGCGAGATGCCGCGGGCGCAGATGGAGTCCCTGATCGAGTCGCTGACCGAGCAGATGCACCAGTCGGCGGCCGACCTGCAGTTCGAGGTGGCGGCTCGGTTGCGCGACGAGATCAAGGAGCTCAAGCGCGAGCTCCGCGACATGCGCGAGGCCGGCATCAAGTAACGCCCGCAAGGCGCCTCCTCCTCGCACGGAGGAAGGGGCGGTTTGCGTACGCATGACATCGGGCGCCTGCCGCGCGCGACTTCGGCCGCCAGCCGGGCGCTGGCCGCCGGGCGTCGGGCGTCGCGCTGGGGCCGGGCGAGGGCCGCCGGGCTGGGGCCGCCGGGCGTCGGGCTAGGGGAGGAAATCCGCCAGGGTGCGGGCGAAGACCTCGGGGTTGTCGAGCATGATGCTGTCCCCCGACTCGGGAATGCCGATCACCCGGACCCCGGTGGCCCGCAGGCTGTCGGCGTCCTCGGGCGGCTCACCCTCCGGGTGCAGGAAGGCGCGGGGGATCGGGAGGTCCTGCAGGAGCCGGCGCATGGTGGGCGTGGTGCCCGCGCTCAGGCTGACGGCCGTGCGGTGGAGCCCGCGCAGGTCCGCCAGCCGCATGGTGGACCATCGGTGCGGCCCCACGCGCTCGCGCACCTCCTTCCACCCGTGCGACAGGAACGCCTCCTCCGTGTAGCTCGCGATGCCGCTGCCATCCGGCCGCACGGAAGCCGGGGGATAGGGGTCGAGGTCGGCGTCCACGAGCACCAGATTGGCGATCAGCTCCGGGTGACGGGAGGCGAGGACGATCGCCACCGCGCCGCCCATGCTGTGGGCGATCACCGACGCCCCGGCGACCCCCGCCTTGCGCAACGCCTCGGCCAGGGCGTCGGCGTGGGTCTCGAGCGTGTAGGCGAAGTCCCGGGGACGGTCGCTGATCCCGAACCCGAGCAGGTCGATCAGCAGGGAACGGTGTTGCGGCAGGAGCGGGTGTGCGGCGACCTCGGCGTAGTAGGGGGCCGAGGTCGCACCGAGACCGTGGACGTAGACCCGCGACGGCTCCGCACCCGGCAGCTCTACCCAGCGGATGCGAGCGCCGCTGGGGTGGACGACGGCATCGTGCATGACGGCCCTCCTCGTCGTATATCGGGGCCAATATACCTACGACCTGCGTAAACGATCGGCACTCCGACGTCCCCGCACGTCACCCCCGCCACCGACAACACACACAACCCACACGCCCCAGCGCCTGCCACGCGGCATTCCGCGATCCGGCGGCTGGCGATGGTGTGCAGCCCTGCGATCCAGCGACAGGCCCGCGGTATCCCGCGCCCCATTGGCTGGCGGCGGCGCGCCACTCCACACCCCGCACATGGCGCCGTAACCTATCGCCCGAGAGCTGCCACTTCCACCCTGGCACCCGAGGGACCGCGACCCCGCGTCCACGGCACCCTCCAGCCGCCCCGCCCCGCCCCGCCATCCGGCAGTTCATGCGTCGCCGTCCAGCCGTCCTGCGTCACCTCGCGGCCGTCCGGCGGTGCCATCCGGGCGTCCGGCGGCGCCATCCGGGCGTCCGGCGGCGCCATCCGCGTGGCGGCGCGGTGCGGGAGGTCGGGCTGCGGGACGAGGGCCGGAGCGATCACAGGGACAGGCCGGCCTCTTTGCGGAGGAGAGCGGCGAGGGAGTCCGGGTCGGCGGCCGGGACGCCCTTGGCGGCGAACCAGGTGGCGACGTTGTGGGCGTCCCGGTCCAGGAACGAGGGACCGGTCGGGTGGGCGATGACGTCCACGATCTGCGGCAGGTCGATGATCACCAGCCTGCCGTCATGGACCAGCAGGTTGTACGGCGACAGGTCCCCATGGGCCAGCCCCTCCCTGGCCAGCGTGACCATGGCCGCCACGAGCTGCTCCCACAGCCCGTCCAGGTCGTCGGACACCTGCGCCAGCCGCGGCGCCGCGTACCCGTCCCGGGTCCCGATGAACTCCTGCAGGATCTCCGTCTCCACGATCTGCACCGGGTACGGCACGGGAACCCCGAGCTCCCACAGCCGGCACAATGCCCCGAACTCGGCGACCGCCCACTGGGCGGCGATCACCTGCTTGCCGAACGCGGTGCGGTTGGCCATGGCGCGGTTCATGCGGCTCTCGCGGGTCCTGCGGCCCTCCATGTAGCCGGAGTCGCGGTGGAACAGCCGGTGCTCGGAGGAGCGGTAGCGCTTGGCGGCCAGCAGGCAGACCCGGTCCGTGCCGGGCACCCCCCGCGAGATCAGATGGACGTCGGCTTCCTTGCCGGTCTTGAGCACGCCGTGCTCGGTGTCGACGGCGGCCAGCTCGGTGACGAGCCAGCCGGGGTACGGCTTGGGCCCCTTCTCCGTGGGTGTGCTCTGGTCCCAGGTGGACCAGCGGTCACCCTCGGGCGGCCCGTCGTCGGTCTCGGGAGTGCTCTCCAGCCATTCGAGGTCGTCGGCGTCGAGGGCGTACTTGCCACGGGTGCGGTGCTGCGAGTGCTTGGGCACGGTGGGATTGCTCCAGGTGTGAGGCCCACCGGCTCGTCGATCAGGTCAGCGAGTGTGCGGTGGGAAGGTCTGAGGACGCGGAAAACGGCACGCGAACAGTCGTCATCACGGTCTCACCCTCCCTTCGCGGCACAGCGCGGCGATCATCGTCAAGCCGCTGCCAAGCGATCAACTCGGTCCCGAGTATCCCGGTCCACGTACCGCCCTCGCAACCGATTAAATGACGCCCCCGCCGCCACCCTTGTCACCCCGGAGATGGGGCAGGACCATGCGACGGCCGGCGCGGCGTGGAGTGACCCCGGTGGCGGTCTCGAGCCACGCCCGTGGTCGCCCTGGCCATCGCCCCGACGGCGGGCAACCAGATCGTCGACGGGACGGCGCGCGGGCCGTCGTGGGCGGCCGACACGTCCCGCCACCCGGGTCGGCGGCACCATCGGACGCACCCAGATGCGGACCGCCACCCGCACCCCGATGCGGACCGCCACCTGGAGCTGGGAGCCGCCCCCATCGATCAGCCGGAGTGACAGCGAGGTCGGCGTGCATGCCTGTGGGTGGACCTCAACGGTTGTAGAGCCTGCGTGCCCACAGATATCCGGCCACGGCGATGACCGCGCTCCAGGCAGCAGCCTCCGCGAAGCTGGAGGCGGCCGGGCGACCGGCCAGCAGCGCCCGCAGCGTCTCGATGACGGGGGTGAACGGCTGGTGCTCCGCGAACCAGCGCAACCCGGCCGGCATCGACTCGGTCGGTACGAAACCGCTGCCGAGGAACGGCAGCAGCATCAGCGGCATCGGCAGGTTGCTGGCCGTGGTGACGCTCTTGGAGACCAGCGCGAGCGCGACCGACAGCCAGGTGATGGCGAAGGTGAACATGGCCAGCACGCCGACCACGCCGAGCCAGTCCAGCGCGGAGGCCGACGGGCGGAAGCCGATCAGCACGGCCACCAGGGTCACCGCCGCGATCGCGATGAACGTCTGCACCATCGCCCCGAGCACGTGCCCGGTGAGCACCGAGACGCGGGCGATGGCCATGGTCTTGAACCTGGCGATGATGCCCTCGGTCATGTCGGTGGCCACCGAGATCGCGGTCCCCTGCGCGGCACCGGCGATGGTCGTGATCATGATTCCGGGGGCGAGGTAGCCGACATAGGCGGCGCGGCCTCCGCCGATGCCCGCGCCCATGGTGCCGCCCAAGACGAACACGAACAGCAGCAGGAACACCACAGGGACGGCGGCGAACGTGAAGATCAGCGAGGGGTAGCGCCAGATGTGCGTGACCTGGCGGCGCAGCATCGTCGCCGAGTCGGTGATCGCTCTCATCGGGAGGGCTCCTTGGTCAGGGAGAGGAAGACGTCGTCCAGGTCGGGCGTGCGCACCGACAGCTCGGCGACGTCGATGGCCTGGGTGTCCAGCCACTCCAGGAGCTTCTTCAGCGTCCTGACACCACCGGAGTCGGGGATCTGGACGGTGAGCGCCGCGTCGTTGCGCGAGGTGGCGCCGACGTGCGGGGCGGCCCTGCGGTAGCCGTCGGCGTCGGCGAAGCGCACGACGATGTGGCCGCCGGGGACCAGCCGCTTGAGCTCCTCCGGGGTGCCCTCGGCCACCAGCTCGCCCTGGCTCAGCAGCGCGATGCGGTTGGCGAGCTCGTCGGCCTCCTCCAGGTACTGCGTGGTCAGGAAGACGGTCACGCCGTCCTGCTCGACCAGGTCCCTGACGATCTGCCACATGGTGCGGCGGCTGCGCGGGTCCAGGCCGGTGGTCGGCTCGTCGAGGAAGATCAGCCTGGGTGTGCCGACCATGGTCATGGCGAGGTCGAGCCGGCGCCGCATGCCGCCCGAGTAGGAGACCGCCGGCTTGCGCGCGGCGTCGGTGAGGTCGAAGCGCTCCAGCAGTTCGCGGGCTCGCTCGCGGCCCTTGGAGCGGCCGAGGTGGAGCAGGTCGGCCATGAGCCGCAGGTTCTCCTCGCCGGTGAGGAAGCTGTCGACGGCGGAGAACTGGCCGGTGACGCCGATCACGGCGCGCACCTTGTCGGGTTCTCGGGCCAGGTCGTGCCCGGACACCCGGATCTCGCCGGCGTCGGCCCTGATCAGGGTGGACAGGATCTGCACCATGGTGGTCTTGCCCGCGCCGTTGGGGCCGAGCAGGGAGAAGATCGTGCCCTGCGGGATGGTGAGGTCGATGCCGTCCAGTACGCGGTGCGAGCCGTACGACTTGCGCAGTCCCGCCACCGAGATGGCAGGTTCGATGGTCCGCACGGTCGTCACCCTCGGTCCCAGGTGACGGGCAGGCTGCGCACGCCGTAGATCTGCGCGGGGTCGGTGCGCAGCGGAACCTCTTCCGCCGGTACGGCGAGCCGCAGCGTCGGGAACCGGGTGAGCAGCGCGGGGAAGGCGACGCGCATCTCGACGCGGGCGAGCTGCTGGCCGAGGCACTGGTGGACGCCGTGGCCGAAGGCCAGGTGCCCGGTGGCCGAACGGCGCAGGTCGAGCACGTCGGGGTCGGAGAACTTGGCCGGGTCCCTGTTGGCGGCGTTGAGCGCGATGATGACCGTGTCGCCGGCCTTGAGCTGCCTGTCGCCGAGCTCGAGGTCCTCCAGCACGCCGCGCATGCCCATGGCGGCGATGGACAGGTGACGCAGCAGCTCCTCCACGGCACCGGCGGCCAGACCGGGATCGCTGCGCAGGGCGGCGAGCTGGGCCGGGTCGCGCAGCAGGGCGAAGGTGCCGAGCGCGAGCATGTTGGCGGTGGTGTCGAGGCCGGCGCCGAGCAGGAAGGCGGCCACGCCGCCGAGCTCCTCGTCGGTCAGCTCGCCTGCCGTGGCCAGGTCACTGAGCAGGTCGTCGGTCGGGTTCGCGCGCTTGGCGAGCGCGAGCGTCCGCAGGTAGTCACCGAGCTGGATGAAGGCGTTGTACTGCGCCTCGGGCTCCACGGCGTCCGAGAGGGTCCGCGTGGCGGTCTGGAACTGCTCGCGGTCGTCGTACGGCACGCCGAGCAGCTCGCAGATCATCAGCGCGGGGACGGGCTGGGCGAAGACCTCGACGAGGTCGGCGGGCGGCCCCTGCCGCTCCATCGCGTCGAGCCGCTCACGGGTGATCTCGGTGACCCGCTCGGTGAGCAGGTTCATCCTGCGGACGGTGAACTTGCCCGCCAGCAGCTTGCGGAAGCGGGTGTGCTGGGGCGCGTCCATGCCGGTCAGGTCGCCGGCGGGGGCGGGCGGCAGGTACCCGCCCATCTGCGGGTAGTAGTGGGTCTCATAGCGGGAGCTGAAACGCGGGTCGGCGAGGATCTGGCGGACCAGCCCGTAGCCGGTGACCAGCCAGACGCCGGGGGCGCCCTCGGGCGCGGCCAGCCGGGCGATCGGCTGCTCGGCACGCAGCGCGGTGACCTCGGGGGCGGGATCGAAGGGGCAGGCGGGTGCGCGGTCGAGGGAAGGGCTGACCGTCTCATCGCGATAGTACGTGTTCGACATGCTTTGAAAGCTACGTTGCATTCAAAAGGGCTGCAATCAATGGGATCCGTATTTGCAGGTGAGAGCGGGCAAATTGATGCAATGACGCTGGACTCGAACGCAATGATTCGTTGCATTGAGTGGCGGCGAACGCAACAATGGCGTCATGTCACAAGGAAGGTTGACCCAGCGGGACCGCCAGCGCATCGCGGCCGGCCTCGCCGAAGGGCGTTCCTACGCCGAGATCGCCAGGCGGCTGGACAGGCCGACCTCGACGATCAGCCGGGAGGTCGGCCGCAACGGCGGCCCCGGCGGTTACCGGCCCGAGCAGGCGCACCGGGCGACGGAGCGGCGGGCGCGGCGCGGCACGCCGGCTCTCCGGTTCGCGGCCGGGCCGCCGGACGGCGAGCTGGGGGACGAGGTCATCGAGATGGCGGTCCGGATGGGGCTGCCGAAGATGATGGCGCGCGTGCTCGTCGCCCTGTGGCTGAGCGAGGACGGCAGACTCACCGCGGCCGAGCTGACGCGCAGGCTGAAGGTCAGCCCCGCCTCGGTCTCCATGGCGGTGGGCTATCTGATCCAGCAGGGGCTGATCGGGCGCGAGCGCGATCCGCGGCGGCGTCGCGACATCTACACGGTCGATGACAATTCCTGGTACCAGTCGATCGTGACCAGCTCGCGGCAGACGCTGGAGGCGGCGGAGCTGGCGAAGGCGGCGGGGGAGACGTTCGGCCTCGACACGCCCGTGGGACGCCGGCTGGCCAAGGGCGGTGCATACCTGGAGCGGATCGGCCTGGACACGCTGGAGTCGGGCCGGCGCTGGCGCGACCTCCTGTCGTGATCGTCCCAGTGGACGATCTGCTGGGTGAGCTCACCCGGTGGGCGCCATTGCGTCCGGGCCGGACTCGGCCAAGCCCGTCACCGCCGCCCACCCGCGGACATCAGTGCCTTCGGGACAGCTCCAGCGCGAGCCGGAAGCGGCTGCGTGCGCCGTGCCGGTCCATGAGAGCGCGTACGCGGATTCCCGCAATGCGCTTGACCTGGGTTGATGTAGCGAAAGTCATTGCGGGTCCGGTGACATTTGCCTCTGTCGGCCGCCGCGCTCTCCGGGCATGGTGGGCGCCGGAAGCTGATCGACGGAAGAGGCGGAGTGCCTGACATGGCGAAACTGGTTGTCTGCAACATCATGTCCCTTGACGGCTTTTACGCGGCGGCGGACGGCAACCCGCTCGTGCTGCCGATGGACGCCGCCTTCGACGCCTACAACCTGGAGCGGATCCAGGCGGCCGGCTCGCTGCTGCTCGGCGCCGACTCGTACCGGATGTTCATGGGGTTCTGGCCCGCCCAGGCGGACAATCCCGAGGCGTCCACGGTGAATCAGCAGTTCGGCGGGATCTACGGGCGGATCGAGGTCAGCGTCATCTCGGACTCGCTCACGGACGAGGACATCGCGCCGTGGGCGGACCGGACGACCGTGGTCAGGCGCGCCGACGCCGAGGGATGGGTCAAGGAGCTCAAGCAACGCACCAGCGGTGACATCGTCACCTTCGGCAGCCGGATCACGTGGAACGCCCTGCTCCGCGCCGGGCTCGTCGACGAGCTGCACCTGGTCGTCGGAGCGAAGGCGCTCGGCGAGGGGACGCCGATCTTCACCCAGCCGGTCGACGGGTTCACCGTCGCGGAGGTCCGCCGCCTCGACGGCTCCGGCAACGTCCTGCTGCGCTACGCCACGACCGGCTGAGCTGCCGGGCCGCGGTGAGCTGCCGGAGGCGTGCCGGGCCGCGGTGAGCTGCCGGAGGCCTGGCGCGGCGCCGGGCCCGTCCGGCCGCGCGGATCCGACGCGCTGCGCACGGTTCGGTGCAGGAGGAAAGCCGAGGTCCTGCGGTGCCGAGCTCGTGGATCATCGGCAAAAATGCGGTGCGATGGATCCGGCCGGGCTTGTACGGTGCGGGCATGCGACGTTGCCCGGAATGCGACCATTGGGAGCCCGCTGGAGCCCCCGGCTGCGCCCGGTGCGCCGGGCTGGTCGACGAGATCGTGGAAGAGGGCTGGCGCGCGTTCCTTGAGCAGGAGTTCGGCACCACCCGGCCACCGGACGAGCGCCTCATCGCCGAGATGGTCACCGACGAGCCCGACAAGCACCCGTGGCGCGTGGTGGACGCCGCCTACGACCGCCTGACCTGCCCCGAGTGCGGCGATCGGCTCAGCAGGGGCCCGGCCGGATGCGCCGCCTGCGACCTGGCCAACGGCTTCCGCTACTCCGCCATCGAGATCGACCGCCCCGCCGTCCCGCCCGGTAACGAGCACGGGCTGCGGGTGAACGTGGCCGTCACCCGCCGTACGTCCGGGGTCTCGGAGTCCGAGGTGCTGCTGCGGCGGCTGTCGCTCCCCATCCTCATCGAGGGCCGGCTCCCCACCCGAGCCCAGGCCCAGGCCACCAAGGCCCTGGCCAACGGCGGCGCCACGGAGGCGGAGCTCGCGGCGTTCATATACCGGGAGTGGGACGACGCCTGAGTCGCGGCCCCTGATGATCTGCGGCAGACGCCGTGGTGCCGGGGGTTCGACGCCGGTGCAGCCCCACGGCAGGCCGGATCAGCAGGTCGCGGGTTGTTCACCGCCTTCGGTCGCCGTGAGTGGGCTGGCCGTTACCATTTCAGGTCGAGATCGATGTCGACGTCGAATCCGATGTGGGTCTGCAGTCGCTTGCGGTGAATGCCGGTGGGGACGTAGGCCTTGACCGCCGGCTCAAGCTCGAAGGTGTAAACAACGGGCAGCCCGTCTTCCTCCTCAATCCGCCAGAAATGCCGGATGCCCGCACCTGAATATTTGATCGGCTTGGTGGTCCGATCCCTTTCCATGGATTCGTCAGAGGCCACTTCTGCCACGAGATGTACGTCTCCCGGCTGGAAGGTGGTGGTTTTCGCGGAGATCACTGACTTGTTGACCAGGAGGATGTCCGGCTCGGGCCGCTGACGCGGACCCAGGGTCACCGTCATCCCGCGAATCACTGCAAGATGTCCGGGCGGATCGAGGTAACCCTCGAACCGTCGGAGTGCCAGCATGTGAAAGGCGGTCTGCGGCGGCCTGAAGATGAGCGACCCATCGATCAATTCGACGTGCCGGGGCGCATCAGGGGGAAGGTGATCGAGCATGTCGGCGGTCCAGCCGCCGGGAGGGCCGGGATAGAACCACTCAGGAAGATCCGCAGTCACCAGTCGCACTCCTCGACACTTCACGCGGCGCGCTCATTTTGCCACGTAGAGTAGTCGTCAGGGGCGGTCTTTGCGTTCCTCCATCGAGCGGCGGTAGAGATCGTCGATCTGGTCAAGCGGGTCGGGGGCGTGGCGGCGGGCCTCGATCTCGAGGTCGGTGCGGGAGCCGAGGTCGGCGATGCCGGCGGCCGTGTGGTGCACCTGGTCGCCCAAGAGGTCGGCGCGGATGCGGGCGCACATCGCCGTCAGCTTGGCCTGGTGCTCCCTGAGCCGGTCGAGGGTGGCGTGGTCGACGTACGGGGACATGCGGCGCTGCTGGGCGTACATGCCGAGCTGGCCGTCGTGGACGTCCGCCTGCGCGGTGAGGTCGGCCATGAGGCGGGGGAGGTCGCCGAGGCCCCAGCCCAGGCGCTGGGCGTGGTCGACGGCCTGGCGGGTGAGGGAGACCTCGCGGCGCAGGTCGAGGCGGAGGCGTTCGACCTCGGCGGCGTCGCCCGTGCCCATGGCGTTGACGTGGGTGCTGAGCCGCGTCGTGGCCTGTTTGGCCTTGACCGCAGCCTTCTTGCCCAGCTTGACCAGGAGGAAGACACCAACGCCGCCCAGCAACAGGAAGAACGCCAGGATCACCAGTAGGACGACAAGCAGCTCGCCGATCTCCGCCACCTCCTGTGGGTCTCTGCCTTGAAGGATAGTCGGCCGGGGCGGGATCGGCGCGGCCGAGAAACCAAGCAAGCACTTGATCAGACCAGTGGGGCTGTGCTTCAGTTCTCGGAGAGCGGCTGGAAGGGCGGGGTGACGTGCTCGACGGCAAGGTTGTGATCATCACCGGTGGCGCCCGGGGGATGGGGGCGGCCACCGCGCGGCGCTGCGTCGCGGCCGGGGCCCAGGTCTTGATCACCGATGTGCTGGTGGAGGAGGGTACGGCCACCGCCAAGGAGCTGGGTGCCCGATTTCTCCCCCACGATGTGACAAGTCAGGACCAGTGGACCGACGTGGTCGCCGCTGCCCTGGAGGCGTACGGCAGCCTCGACGGGCTGGTGAACAACGCGGGCATCGCCCTCACGCAGTCGATCGAGCAGCAGTCGCTGGAGGCCTTCGAACGCGTGCTCCAGGTGAACCTGGTCGGCGTCTTCCTGGGGCTCAAATCGGTGGTCAAGGCCATGCGCGAGTCCGGCGGCGGCGCCGTCGTGAACCTCTCGTCCGTCGCGGGCCTCACCGCCCTGCCCGGTACGGGCGGCTACGGCGCGTCCAAGTGGGGCGTGCGCGGGCTGACCAAGATCGCCGCCTTGGAGTTCGGCAAGGACCGCATCCGGGTCAACTCCGTACATCCCGGAATGATCGTCACCCCGATGACGCAGCCGCTCGGGGCCGTGTCGGGGGACGGGACCTTCCCGCTGGCCGCCGCCGGGCGCTGGGGCGAGCCGGAGGAGGTGGCGGAGGCCATCGCGTTCCTGCTGTCCGACGCCGCCTCGTACGTGACGGGCGCGGAGCTGGCCGTGGACGGCGGGTGGACGGCAGGGGAGAGCGCGCTGCTGTCCCGACTGGAGGGTGGGGGTCAATAGATGCCGTACGCGGATGTCGGCGGAAATATCAGGCTCTTCTACACGGAGGACGGCGACGGGCCCCCGCTGCTGCTCGTCCACGGGTGGGGCACCGACTCCCACCAGTGGTCCTGGCACATCGACGCGCTGGCGGCCAACCACCGGGTGATCGCCGTGGACCTGCGCGGCCACGGCTACTCGTCCGTCCCCGAGAGCGGCAACACGCCGCGCGAGATGGCCGGCGACCTGCGCGCCCTTCTCGAAAGCCGGGGCATCCCGCAGGTGGTCGCCGTCGGGCACTCGATGGGCGGCCAGGTGGTCTCCATCCTCGCAGTCGAACACCCCGAGCTGGTACGCGGGCTCGTCGCCGTCGACCCCGGCTACGGCATGACCGACCGGGTCGCCCGGCGATTCCCCAAGATGATCGACGGCCTGCGCGGCGAACACCCGCACGCCGCCGCCGAGAAGATCGACGAGTGGTGCACGAACGCCGGCACGCCCGCCGTCATCAGGCGCTGGCACAAGCGCAGGCTGTCCGGCATGCCGCCGCACGTGCTGGTCCAGGCGTTCGAGGCCATGTTCACGGCCCCGGACGCCATCGGGGTGCGCCCGGCCAGCGACGACTACCTGGCCCGCCGGCGCTGCCCGGTGCTGTCGATCTGGGCGGATCCGGAACGGGCGAGCTGGGAGTCGGGGCTGTTCAAGGACCCCGCGTCCAGGGTCGTGTGCTGGGAGGGCGCCAGTCACCGGCTGCACGAGGAGCGCCCGGCCGAATTCGTGGATCTCGTGGAGGAGTGGCTGCAAGCCCAGGAATAGCCTCAGGTCAGGGCAGACCGCGGGCCGCTCTTCTGCGGGCGCGCATGCGCCGTACCTTCCTGATCAGCCACCACGCCAGCACGGCCATCACCAGCAGCGCGACGATCACCAGCGCGGGGGCGAAGACGGCGACCAGGCTCATGCCGAGCGAGCCCGCATCCTCCGCCGTGCTCACCACCGGGGCGCCCACTCCGGCCGTCCCGGCGTTGATCACCGGCCGGGCGGTGGCCTTGACCACGTGCACGGCCAGCGCCATCACGATGCCCAGCAGCCAGCCGGCCCACGGGTGCTCGGCCATCCAGGTGGAGTGGTCCACCTCGGCCGCCGCCTGCGTGGCCGAGAAGACCACGCCGCCCGACGCCGGGCGCACCACGGTCTGGATGGTGTCGTTGACGCTGTCGACGGCGGGCACCTTGTCCAGGACGAACTCGGCCACCAGCAGGACGGCGATCACCGCGAGCACGCCCCAGTTGGACAGCCAGGAGTAGCCGTCGGGGAGCTTCACGGCGTCCGTGAAGTTGGCCAGGACACCCACGACGAGGAGCGGGATGTAGGCGTTCAGCCCGGCGGCCGTGGACAGGCCGAGACCGGTCAGTGCGGCGAACATGCCCCTAGTCTGCCCGCGCGGCCTCGTCCATGAGGTACGCAAGGTCAGATCCGGTGAATTCGGCCACCGCCCGCTCGTACTTCTCCATGCCCCACGACCAGAAGTCGAAGTCGATGCTCTCGTTCGCGCCGTCCTGGATGGAGGCCCAGAGCGTCCAGCCGTACTTGGACATGAGGCCGAGCAGCCGGGCGCGGGCGATCTTGTGGCGCAGGCGGCGGCCGTAGTACGCGGTGACGAGCTCCTCCAGGTGGCCGAGCGGCAGGTCGGACTCGCTCCAGATGTTGCCGAGCTCGAAGCAGGGGTCGTTGTTGCCGGCGTACTCGTAGTCGATCAGCCAGAGGCGTTGTCCGTCGTCGAGGATGTTGCCGGGCAGGAGGTCGTTGTTGCAGGGGACGGTGCCTTCCGCCCTTATTTGCAGACATTTCCGGATGTCTTCGACGGCGGGCATGAAGCCGAGGTAGTCCGCGGGAAGCCGGTAGCCCCGCTCCCGCACGATCCCCAGATAGTGCCGCTGGATCTCGAACATGTCGAAGTCCCGTACGAACCGCGGCCCCGCGTGCAGGCGGCGGCACGCCTGCGCCACCCGGGGCAGGTTCGCCGGGTCGCGCAGGTCGGCCTCGGTGAACGTCCGCCCCGGCAGGAAGCCCACCACCAGCACCCCCAGCTCGGGCAGGTACGCGTGCACCGGCGCCCCCACCCCGGCCGCGGCGGCGGCCAGCGAGCACGCGTGCTCGGCGTCCCTGTCGATCCCCAGCAGCGAGGAGTCGCTGGCCCACACGCGCGCCACGTACGACCCGCCCGGGGTCGTGACCTTGTAGTTGTGGTTGGTCAGCCCTCCGGGCAGCTCCTCGACGGAGCGCGGCACGCCGGACAGCAGAGGAATGCGATCGAGCACCTCGGGCACGGCCATGCTCGATGCTAGGACGGACGGCGCTAAACGGTCTAGACCTTTTACCGGTCCGAAGGTTAGCCTCGCCAGCATGAGCGACTCGGCCCGCATCGTGATCATCGGTGGCGGGGTGGGCGGCGCGTCCGTCGCCTACCACCTCACCCAACTCGGCGAACGCGACGTCGTCCTGCTGGAGCGGGACGAGCTCACCAGCGGCTCCACCTTCCACTCGGCGGGCCTGGTCGGCCAGCTGCGCGCCGATCCCACCCTGACCCGCATGAACCAGTACTCCGTCGAGCTCTACCGCACCCTCGACGCCGGATGGACGGAGTGCGGCGGCATCAAGCTGGCCTCCACGCCCGAGCGGATGGCGGAGATCCGCCGGCAGATCGGCTGGGCACGGACGTTCGGGCTGCCGCTGGAGGAGATCTCGGTGGCCGAGGCCGTCGAGCTGTTCCCTCTCATGGACCCCGAGGGCGTCGTGGGCGCCGCGTACCTGCCCACGGACGGGCAGATCGACCCCTCGCAGCTCTGTTACGCCCTGGCCCAGCGGGCCCGCGAGGGCGGGGCGGTCATCCGTACCCACACCAGGGTGCTCGGCATCACGACGGCGAACGGCCGCGTCACCGGCGTGCGCACCGACCAGGGGGACATCGACTGCGAGATAGTGGTCAACTGCGGCGGCATGTTCGCGGCCGAGATCGGCCGCATGGCCGGGGCGCGGATCCCGATCGTGCCGATGTCGCACCAGTACGTGGTGACCGACGCCTGCCACGACCACACGGGGCTGCCCACGCTGCGCGACCCCGACCTGCTCGTCTACTACCGGCAGGAGGTGCAGGGGCTGGTCATGGGCGGGTACGAGCGCACCTGCGCGCCCTGGACGGCCGGCCCGAACTCCTTCGACGCCGTCCCCGCGGACTTCAACGGCCGCCTCCTGTCCGAAGATTGGCCGAGATTTGAGGAAATTTCGGATAATTCCCGGATTCGGGTGCCTGCGATGGCCGACGTCGGCATCCGCAAGCTGATCAACGGCCCCGAGGCGTTCACCCCCGACAACGAGTTCTGCCTGGGGGAGACGGAGGTCGGCGGGTTCTTCGTGGCGGCCGGGTTCTGCGCGCACGGCATCGCGGGCGCGGGCGGCATCGGCAAGGTGATGGCCGAGTGGATCGTCGAGGGCGAGCCCAGCATGGACCTCTCGCACATGGACATCCGCCGCTTCGGCCGCCAGTACCGCTCGCCGTCGTACACGATCAAGCGGGCCGTCGAGAACTACGAGACGTACTACGACATCCGCTACCCGGGCCACGAGCGCTCGGCGGGGCGGCCCCTGCGGCTCTCGCCCGCGTACGGCTGGCACGCCGCCCACGGCGCCGCCTTCGGCGAGAAGTCCGGCTGGGAACGGGTCAACTACTACGACGCGAACGCGACGGACGAGGGGGAGCGGCCCGGCGGGTGGGCCGGGCGGCTCTGGTCGCCCGCGATCGGCGTCGAGCACCGGGCCACGCGCACCACGGCGGGCCTGTTCGACGAGAGCTCGTTCGCGAAGATCGAGGTCTCCGGCCCGGACGCGGCGGACCTGCTGGAATGGGTGTGCGACAACCGGGTCGCCCGCGAGGTCGGCGCCGTCACCTATACCCAGGCGCTCAACAGGCGCGGCGGCATCGAGTGCGACTTCACCGTGACCAGGCGGGGCGAGCAGGAGTTCCTGATCGTCACCGGCACCGCGTTCGGCTCGCACGACCTGGGCTGGCTGCGCAAGCAGGCCGCGCGCACCGGCGCGACGGCCAGGATCGCCGACGTCACCGGCCAGTACGCGTGCTTCGCCCTGTGGGGCCCGCGCGCTCCCGAGATCATCTCGGGGCTCACGCCGGACCCGATGGACTTCCCGTTCATGTCGTCGCGGGAGATCACCGTGGGGGACGTGCCGGTGCTGGCGCTGCGGGTCACGTTCGTGGGGGAGATGGGCTGGGAGCTGTACTGCTCCACCGAGTACGGGCTGGGGCTGTGGCAGGAGCTGTGGCGGGCGGGGGAGCCGTACGGGCTGGTGGCCGGCGGCTACCGGGCCATCGACAGCCTGCGACTGGAGAAGGGCTACCGGGTGTGGGGCGCGGACATCGGGCCCGAGACGACGCCGTACGAGGCGGGGCTGGGGTTCTGCGTCAAGACGGACAAGGACTTCCTCGGCAAGGACGTCCTGGACCCGGCGCCCGAGCGGCGGCTGCGGTGCGTGACGCTGCGCGACCCGAGAGCCGTCGCGCTCGGCAACGAGCCCGTACGGCTGGACGGGCAGGTCGTGGCCCGGGTCACCTCGGGCGGGTACGGCTACACCGCGAAGGAGTCGATCGCCTACGCCTACCTGCCGGTCGGCCCAGAGGCCCAGGTCGAGATCGAGGTCGAGGGCGCCTGGGTGCCGGGCGTCGTGGTCAGGACCCCCCTGGTTCCGTGACGCCGCTGCGTACCGAGATCCGGACCCGGTCGGGGCGGAACAGGTCCCGGGCGAACTCCACCGGCGTGCCGTCGCCCGCGTAGGCGGTGCGCTCGATGAGCATGAGCGGCGCGCCGGGGGCGATGCCCAGCTCGGCGGCCTCGGCAGGGCGGGCGATCACCGGGGCCAGGTGCTCGACCGCCGTACGTGGCTCCAGGTCGTAGCGGGCGGCCAGCAGGGCGTAGAGGGAGCCGGTGAGGTCCTGGTCGAGGAAGCCGGGCAGGGGCGGGAACCAGGAGCGCTCCAGCGCCACCGGCGACAGCCCGGCCGAGCGCACCCTGGCCACCTCGTGCACCGGCGAGCCCTCCTCCACCTCCAGCGCCGCGGCCACCGACCGCGGGGCGGGCACGGTCACCGCCGCCAGGACCCGCGCCTCGGCCCGCAGGTGGGCCCGCCGCATCTGCTCGGTGAACCCGGCCAGCCCGGTCAGGTCGCACTCGATGCGCGGCTCGGCCACGAACGCGCCGCCCGACCTGCCGGGCACCCTGATCAGCACGCCGTCGCGCTCCAGGGTGGCCAGCGCCTGCCTGAGCGTCATCCTGCTCACGCCCAGCCGCCCGGCCAGCTCCCGCTCGCCGGGCAGCCGGTCGCCCGGCTCCATCTCGCCGCTGGAGATCGACTCGAGCAGCCACCGCTCGATCTGCACGTGCGCGGGGACTCCCGTGCCACGCTCCAGCTCCGGCGGTGTCCCGACCACACGCGCATCTTGACATGGGTTTCGGCGTGAATGCCAAATGTGGGCCACTTGCCCACCATCCGGGGCCGGGGTCCCTTAAGGGGGTCAGCCCTTGATGGCGCCCTGGGTGATGCCGTTGACGAAGCTGCGCTGGAAGACGAGGTACACCACGACGATCGGCGCGATGACGATCAGGCAGGCCGCCGCCAGCAACGGGATGTCCGTCGTGTACTGGCCGACGAAGAGCCCCAGCCCGCTCGGCGCGGTGCGCCGGTCCGGGTCCTGCATCATGACCAGCACCAGCATGAACTGGTTCCACGACCACATGAAGTAGAGAACCGACAGCGTGGTGACCGCGGGCCACGAGATGGGCAGCAGCACCCGTGCCAGCACCACGAGGTCCCGGGCGCCGTCGATGCGCGCCGCCTCGACGAGCTCCTCGGGCACGTTCGAGAAGTGCGTCTGCATCCAGTACACCCCGAACGGCATGAACAGCGCCGCCTCGGCCAGGATGACGCCGACGTAGGAGTTGGTGAGGCCGACCTCGCGCAGGTTGAAGTAGAGCGCCACCACGATGACCTCGATCGGCAGCGTGAGCCCCATCACGAACCCGAACGACAACGTCCGGTGCCCCCACACCTTGAGGATCGCCAGCCCGTACCCGGCGAGCGTGGCCATCGCCACCGCGAGCGGCACCACGACGACCGCGATCAGCACGCTCGAACGCATGAGGTTGGTGAAGTTGCCCCGCTCCCAGGCGAGCGCGAAGGTCTCCCACGACCACCTGTCCGGGATGCTCAGCCCGTCGAGCTGCGCGCCCGAGGGGTGCAGGGCGGCCAGGACGATGCCGGCGAAGGGCACCAGCACCATCACCGCCAGCAGGACGAGCACTCCGTACCGGACACTGACTCCGCCGAGCGTTCTCAACTCTGATCATCCCTGGTGAAGTATCGGACGGCGCTGACGACGGCGACCACGATCACGGTCAGCACGACCGCGAGCGCGCTGGCGCCGCCGATGTCGCCCTCGTTGAAGGCCAGCCGGTAGACGAGCAGGCCGGGCACGTTGGTCTGCCCCGCCGGGCCGCCGTTCGTGGTGACGAAGACGAGGTCGAAGCTGGCCAGCGCGGCGATCGTGGTGATGACGCCGGCGACCGTGATCTCCCTGCGCACCCCGGGCACGGTGACGTGCCGGAACTGCCGGAGCGCCCCAGCGCCGTCGAGCTTGGCCGCCTCGTACAGGGACGGGTCGATCTTCTGCGCGCCGGCCAGGAAGAGCATCATGCACAACCCGCTCATCACCCACGTGCCGATGAGGCCGAGCGCGATCAGCGCCAGGCCGTAGTCGCCCAGCCAGGCGCGGGTGATCGACCCCAGCCCCACCAGGTCGAGGAACTGGTTGACCACGCCGGACTCGCCGTAGAGCCAGCGCCAGGTGATGCCGACGGCGACGAGCGGCAGCACCTGGGGGAGGAAGAAGACGATCCGGAAGAACGTCATGCCCCGGCGCACCTTGCCCATCAGGAGCGCCGTCATGAGCAGCCCGACGCCGATGGGGATGACCGAGAAGAAGACGATCAGCGCGAGGCTGTGCAGGATGGCCTCGTACAGCGCTGAATCACGAAAAATCTTGACGTAGTTGGAGAAGCCCGCCCAGACCGGCGGCAGGATGCCGTCCCAGGTCAGGAACGACAGGCGGAGCGTGTTCAGCGCGGGCCAGATGGCGAAGCCCAGGTACACCGCGAGCGCGGGCAGCACGTAGAGCCAGCCGCGCGCCCGTCGCCCCAGCCGTCGCGGGGGCCGGGTGTCCCCGGCGGCCGCCCGTCCCCCGCCGCGGGCCGGAGCGGCCCGCGGCGGGGAGACGGCCGGGCTCAGCTCACGAGCCATGATGGGCGTCCCACGACTCCTGCAGCGACTTCAGGAAGGCGTCGGGAGCCATCTTGTCGCTGATCAGGCCCTGGATGCCGGGAGTCAGCTTGTCGATCATGCCGGGGGAGGCGAAGTCCGGGAACGGGACGATCCCGTTGCCCTGCGCGACCGGCGCGAAGACGCCCGCGATGTCGCCGCGCAGCCCCGTCGCGCCCAGCTCGGCCTTGGTGTCGACCGGCATGAACCCGCCGTCGAACTCGATCTTCGCCGCCTCCGGCGAGCTGAGGTAGTCGAGGAACGCCGCGGCGACGTTCGGGTTCTTCGACTTCGACGAGATGGCGTACGCGACGCTGGCGCCCGAGGCGACCTTCGCGGGCTCGCCCGAGGCCGTGGGCATGAGGAAGAAGCCCACGTCGTCCTTCATCTCGGTCTCCAGGGTGGAGGCCGCCCAGTTGCCGGTGATCAGGAACGCGCTGCCGCCCTTGGCGAAGCTCGCCAGCGCGTCGGCGTCGCCCGTGGCGCTGGCCCCGGCGGAGATGTATCCCTTCTTCGCCCAGTCGGTCAGCGTCTGGGTGGCCTTCGTCGCGGCCGGGTTCTCGATCGTCGCGCCCGGCTTGCCGTACACCCACGACCGGTAGTCGTTGACGTCGCCGGTCACGTTGAGCAGCGCGTTCCACAGGTGGAACCCGCCGACCTGGAGCGCGCCGTTGCTCAGCGGGGTCTGGCCGGCGTCCTTGGCCTTCTGCATCGCGGCCTCGAAGTCGGCCAGCGTCTTCGGCGCCTCCTTCACGATCTTCTTGTTGCAGAAGACGCCGAGCACCGACAGCCCGCCGGGCACGGCGTACAGGTTGCCCGTCCCGAACTGCTTGGCTGACTTGTCGGAGCTGAGGACCTCGAGGCTGGCCGGCGGGAACTTGGTGGTCCAGCCGTAGGCCTTGGACCACGGGCTCAGGTCGAGGATGAGACCGGCCGGGACCAGGGAGTTCATCGCGCCCGGGTTGTACTGGGCGATGTCCGGCGCGGAGTCGGACGACATCGCCAGTTTGATGGACTTGATGTAGTCGTTGAACGGCGTCATCTGGGGCTTGACGGTGACGTTGGGGTGCTTCTTGGTGAAGCCGTCGATGAGCGCCTTGGTGGGCGGGTCGTTGGTGTAGGCCAGGGTCAGGGTCACCGGGTCGTTCGGAACGGTGGTCGATACGTTGACCTTCGTCGCCGTATTACCCCCCGAACTGCTGGTGCCCGCACAGGCCGTCAGCGCGAACGCCGTCGTGACGCTGAGCGCCGCGACCGCCGCGCGCCGGGCTGGTCTCGTCATGCGTGTGACCTCTCTCCTCAATCGGGTGGGTGGCGTCGTGTCTGCAACGGCCCTCGTGGCGGCCGGTTCTCATCCGGCGGAGCCCGGTCTCACCAGGCCGAATCTGGTCCGTTCGATCTCGTCCAGCGAGTGCAGCAGCGCCCCGTGGACGACGGCGTCCTCCTGGAGCGCCGAGACCTCCAGCGCCGGCTGGTCCAGCGGCTCGCCGGAAAGGTGCCGCCGGAGCGCCGCGAGCAGCGGCTCGCCGCATCTGGCCAGCGGCCCGCCGATGACGACGAGCCGCGGGTTGAGGATCGCCCGGATCACGGTGATCCCCTTGGCGAAGCGGCGGGCCACCACGTCGATCGCCTCCAGCGCCGCCGGCTCGCCGCCGGCGACGGCGTCCAGCACGGCCTCGAGCGCGTGCTCTCCCGCGGCCTCGATCCGGGCCAGGAGCGCGCCGTCGGCGGCGCGTCCGGCCGCTGCCGTGGCCTGGCGCACGATCTCCGCGCCGCCCACCCGGTCCTCGAACGGGCCCAGCCCCCGCGGATGGCCCTGCGGATGGCGGGGCGTCGAGGAACCCTCGGTGAACAGGTCGAGGAAGCCCACGTCGCCGGCGTCATTGGAGGCGCCGCGGTAGAGCTCGCCGTTCAGCACGATACCGGCGCCGACCCGCTCGCCCCAGTGGATCATCACCAGCGAGTCCTCGCGCCGCTCCGCGTCCCGCCACCGCTCGCCCTGCGTGGCCAGCTTGACGTCGTTGTCCAGGTAGACGGGGCAGCCGAGCGCCTCCGTCAGCCGGCGTACGAGGAGGTCGCCGGCCAGGCCGGGCATGCTCGGGATGAGCTTGATGACCCCGGCCGCCGGGTCGACGATGCCGGGGGTGCCCACCGAGGCGAACCAGAGGTCGCCGGTCGTGATGCCCGTCGCGCGCAGCGTCCGCTCCACCGTGGCCAGGAGCGTCTCCACCACCTGCGCACCGCCGGGTCCGGTGCCGAGCTGCTGCGCGTCGGAGGCCACGACCGTGCCGGCCAGGTCCGCCAGCGCCACGCGCACGTCCTGCGGGCTGATCGACAGGCCCAGCACGTGGCCGGCCTCCGCGCGGAACCGTACGAGCTGCGCCGGCCGCCCCGCCCGGGTGGAGTCGCGGTCAAGGGGACCGAACTCGACGAGCCCTTCGGCGACCAGCGCGTTGAGCGAGCGGGTGACCGCCTGGCGGGAGAGCCCCACGGCCTTTGCCAGCGCGGACACGCTCATGCTGGTCTCGGCCCGCAGCTTGCGCAGGACGGCGGCGGCGTTGACCTCGCGCATGAACTGCGTGCCGGCGGCGACGACCTGCTCCATGCTCTCTCTCCCTGCGATCGGTTGCCGGTACGCTAGCATATTAATTATGGACCGTACGGAACTAATTCGTCGAGGGGTGTGACCTGCAGTGTTGTCCGGTGAGGGCCCGCCCTGGGCGGAAACCGTCCGCGGTCTGGCCCGCCGCGTGCTGGGGCCCGTGGCCGAGTCGGTACGGTTCGCCGCCCGCGACGGCGGCGGGCGCGAATACGCCTACGAGGCGGCGGGCGGCGTGCTCGCCATCGCCGCGACGGACGGGGTGAGCGCCTCGGTCGCGCTCCACCACTATCTCCGGGAACGCTGCGGCACGTCCGTGGGCTGGGACACGGTGCTGCCCCTGGGGCTGACGTTCCTGCCCGACGCCCCGCCGCGCCAGGGCGCGGCGCGGGTGCGGGAGGGCTACTACTTCAACTTCTGCACCTTCAGCTACACGATGCCCTACTGGGACTGGGCCGACTGGGAACGCGAGATCGACTGGATGGCCCTGCACGGCATCACCATGCCGCTGGCCGTCACCGGTCACGAGGCCGCGCTGCACGCCGCCTACTCCGCGCTCGGTCTCGACGACCGGCGGATCCGCGGCTTCCTGGGCGGGCCGGGCTACCTGCCGTTCCAGTTCATGGGCTGCCTGGACACCTTCGCCGGCCCGCTCTCGTCGTCCTGGATCGAGAGCCATCGCGAGCTCGGCGCGCGCATCCTCGACCGCGAGCGCGCCTTCGGCATGACCCCCGTGCTGCCGGCCTTCACGGGACACGTCCCGCCCGAGCTCGCGTCGACGGCGCGGGCCGGTCGCCGCCTCTGGCAGGGGTTCGAGACCTGGGTCCTCGACCCGGCCGACCCGCTGTACGAGCGGATCGGCGCCGAGATCACCCGCGCGCAGATCAAGCTCTTCGGCACCGATCACCTGTACGCCGCCGACCCGTTCATCGAGATGATCCCCATCGACGCCGACCCGGCCTTTCCCGGGGCCGTGGCGGCGGCCACGCTGGCCGGCCTCCAGGCCGCCGACCCGGACGCGGTCTGGCTCATGCAGGCCTGGCCGTTCTCCTACCAGCGGGAGTTCTGGACCGAGGACCGCGTCAACGCCTTCCTCGACGCGATCCCGGACGGCCGGATGCTCGTCGCGGACCTCTGGGCGGAGCACGACCCGCTGTGGGGCCGCTTCCAGGGGTTCTCCGGGAAGCCCTGGCTCTGGTGCGCGCTGCTGAACTTCGGCGGCCGCACCGACCCGGGCGCCGGCCTGCGCGGCGTGCCCGCCGGGATCGACGCGGCACTGGCGGCGCCGAGCCCGCCCGCCGGCCTCGGCCTGTCCATGGAGGCCACCCGCAACAACCCGGTCTTCTTCGAGCTCGTCGCCGACCAGATCTGGAACGAGGTCCCCGACCTCGACGCCTGGCTCGACGCCTTCGTGACCGGGCGCTACGGAACCCGGTGGACGGCAGAGCTGCGGGCGGCCTGGCACGGGCTCCTGGAGACCGTCTACGACACCCGGGGCCTGCCGATCCTCCCCCAGGCGTTCGAAGGCGTCATCACCGCGGCGCCCTCGTACGAGCGCGACCCGGCCGAGCTCCGCGCCGACGTCGACGCTTTCCTGTGGTACCGGCCGGAGGTCCTCGCCGCGGCCTGGGAGCGGATGATCGAGGTGGCCGAGCGCGATCCCGGCCTGGCCGCGGGACCGCTCGGGCACGACCTCGTGGAGACCGGCATCGCGTACATGGCCAGGGTCGCCGACCGCCTCTGCCTCGACGTCCTGGACTCGGCGGGCGGCCCGGCGCAGGTCGACCGGTTCCTCCGGGTCTTCGGGGACCTCGACCGGATGCTGGCCTGCCGCCCCGAATACACCTTCCGGCACTGGGAGGCCAAGGCCGTGTCGTGGGCCGGCGACCCGGACGACCGCGCGGTCCTGCGGGACAACGCCCGCCGCATCCTCACGGTGTGGGGCACCTCGGACAGCCCGCTGCTGGACGACTACGCGGCCCGGCACTGGGCGGGACTGGTCGGCGGCTACTACCGCGACCGCTGGGAGCTGTGGGCGCGGAGTCTCGGACGCGCGCTCGCCGGCGAGCCCGGCGCCGAGACGGAGCTGCGGGAACGGCTCCGCGAACGCGCCGAGCTCTTCCTGCGGGAAGGCCCGGGGCCGGTGTCGCCGGACCAGGGCGACCTCGCCACGGAGTCACGCCGGCTGTTCACCGCCTACACGGGCCAGAGCGGCCCGTTCGAACACGATCGATGAGGAGCACGATGCCCCCGGTGGCACCACCGACCGAAAGCCGCAACCCGCGCACCGCCGACATCGACACGCTGGAGTCAGCAGACGTCCTGCGGTTGCTGCTGGACGAGGACGCCACGGCGGTCGCGGCCGCCCGCGCCGCCGCCACGGCGCTCTCCCGGGCGGTGGACGAGGCGTATCTCCGGCTGGGCCGGGGTGGACGCGTGCACTACTTCGGCGCCGGCGCGTCGGGGCGGCTGGCGGTGCTGGACGCCACCGAGATCACGCCGACGTTCGGGGTGGCGCGGGGCCTGTTCACGGCGCACTTCGCCGGCGGTCCTGGCGCGCTCACCGACTCGTCCGTGGACCGGGAGGACGCCGAGGAGCTCGGAGCCGCCGACGCCGGGGCGCTCGCCGAGAACGACCTGGCGATCGGGATCACGGCGTCCGGGGCCACCCCGTACGTGGCCGGGGCGCTGCGCGCGGCCCGGGCGGCGGGCGCGCGCACCGTGCTGATCACCTGCAATCCGGCCGCACCGCTGCGCGACCTGGCCGAGATCCTCGTCGTCGCGGACACCGGGCCCGAGGCGCTCACCGGGTCCACCCGGCTCAAGGCGGGCACGGCGACCAAGGTGCTGCTCAACGCGTTCTCGACGGCACTCATGATCAAGTCGGGGCGTACGTACTCGAACCTCATGGTCGGGCTGGTCGCCACCAACGCCAAGCTGGAGCAGCGGGCGGTGAACCTGCTCGTGGAGGCGACCGGGGAGGACGCCGCGGCCTGCGCCGCCGCGCTGGCGGAGGCGGACGGGCGGATCCCGGAGGCGCTCGTACGGCTGCTCACGGGCTGCACACCCGGCCAGGCGCGGGAAGCGCTCGCCGCCCAGCCGGGCGTCCGCGCGGCCGTGGCCGCGCTGGGCGGGCACGCCGGATGAGCGGCTTCGCGGGCGTGGACGTCGGCGGCGGAGGCATCAGGACACGGATCGAGAGCGGCGGGGAGATCGCGTACGGCGAGGACTCGGCGCCCGTGCCCCGTACCGAGGGGCGGGTGGACCTCGACCGGCTCGCCCTCCGGATCGCGTCGGTCATCGGGGACGCGGCGCGCGTCCCCGGGCGGCTGGACGGGATGGCCGTCGGCGTGACCGGGCTGCCGGGGCTGGTCAGGGAGCCGGAGGCGTTGTGGCGGGCGCTGGGGGAGCGGTTCGGGCTCGGCACGCTCGTGGTCGCGGGGGACATGGTGACCACGCACGTCGGCGCGCTCGGGTTCCGGCCCGGAGTGGTGGTCGCCGCCGGGACCGGCGTCATCACGCTCGGCACCGACCTCGACCGCGTCTGGAACCAGTCCGACGGATGGGGCCACCTGCTCGGCGACCACGGCGGGGGCGCCTGGATCGGCGCGCAGGGCCTCCAGGCCGCCCTGCGCGCCCACGACGGCCGGGCCGGCGGCTCGCCCGCCCTGCTCGAACACCTGACGGCCCGCTTCGGCCACCCCCTGGACCTGGTGGCGCTCGTCTACGAGTCGGGCTCGCCGGCGCACCACCTGGCGTCGTTCGCGCCGTCCGTGGCCGACGCGGCCCGCGCGGGAGACCCGGTGGCGCGCGGGATCTGGACCGAGGCGGGGCGGCAGCTCGGCCAGACCGCCGTCGCCGCCGCGTCGGGGCTCGACCCGGTCTTCTCCTGGGGCGGCCGGATCTTCGACGCCGCGGACCTGCTGATGGAGCCGTTCCAGGCCACCGTGCGCGACCTGCTGCCGCAAGCCCGGTTCACGCCGCCCGTCGGCACCTCCGCCGACGGCGCGCTCGCGCTGGCCAGGGCCGCGGCGGGCGGCGAGGTCCGGCCGCGGCACCCGTACCTGTACGTCTACGCGGCTAGTCGGAGCCGGTCAGGAGCCGCAGCCGCTCCACCGCCTCCCCGAACTCGCTGATCATGTCGTAGACCACCTCGCGGGCCGGTCTCACCTGGTCGAGCTGGCCCACGACCTGGCCGACGAAGTAGTTGACCAGCTCCACCGCCCCCGGCTCGCCCTTCTCCGCCGCCGCCCCGATGCGGGCCATCGCGCCCTCGGCCACCAGCAGCTGCAGCGGCATGCCGAGCGGCCCGGGGCTCTCCTGGCCGGAGTCCCACTCCTCCGTCCAGGCGGACTTGAGCTGGCGGGCCGGCTTGCCCGTACGGGACCTGGACCTGACCGTGTCCAGCGACGAGGCGGCCAGGAACTTGCGCTTGACCGCGGGCGACGTCTCCGCCTCCTCCGTGGTCAGCCAGACCGAGCCGCACCAGACCCCCTCGGCCCCGAGCGCCATGGCCGCCGCCATCTGCCGTCCGGACGCGATCCCGCCCGCCGCCAGCACGGGGACCGGGGCGACCGCGTCCACGACCTGCGGGACCAGCACCATCGTGGAGATGTCGCCGGTGTGCCCGCCCGCCTCGGTGCCCTGCGCCACGATGAGGTCCGCCCCCGCCGCCACCTGCCTGCGGGCGTGCTCGACCGTGCCGACCAGCGCGGCCACCGGCACCCCCGCCTCCCTGGCCCTGGCGACCATCTCGGGCGGAGGCGGCCCCAGGGCGCTGGCGATGAGCCCGATCGGGTGCTTGAGCGCCACGTCGATCAGCCCCGTCGCCCCGGCCGCCGTGACCCGCCTGCCGAACTCGTCCGCCGCCGCCGTCAGCGGCTGCATGGGGGCGCTCACGCCGTACTTGGACAGCAGGTGGGTGACGAAGTCGCGGTGCCGGTCGGGGACGAAGTCCATGAGGTGCGCCTGCCGGTCGAGCGCGGAGGCGTCGACCTTGCCGGGCACGAGCACGTCCACGCCGTACGGCCGGCCGCCCACCTGCCCGTCGATCCAGGTCAGCTCGGTGTCGAGCTGCTCCGGCGAATACGCGATCGCACCCAGGACCCCGAAACCGCCCGCGTTCGTGACGGCGGCCACGACGTCGCGGCAGTGGCTGAAGGCGAACAACGGGAACTCGATGCCCAGGCGCTCACAGATGGGGGTCCGCATGATTCGACGCTAACCGGCAGAAGCTTGTTCGGTCCATCCCCCGGGCCGGGCCGGGTGCTTCAGGAGGCCGCCGGGAGCGTGCCAGCCGAGCTCCGAGGTGTAGCCGCGGACCACCTTGGCCGGTACGCCGGCGACCACGCTGTGGTCAGGGAACTCGCCGCGGACCACCGCCCCGCCCGCCACCACGCACTGGCGGCCCAGCCTCGTGCCCGGGAGGATGATCGCGCCCGCCCCGATCCACGAGCCGGAGCCGATCGATACCGGGCTGTTACGCGGCCACTGCCGGCCGATCGGCACGTCGGGGTCGTCGTAGACGTGGTTCTGGTCGGTGATGTACACGTACGGGCCGGTGAAGACGTCGTCGCCGATGTCGATCGACTGGTGGGCCACGATGTGCGAGCCGCGGCCGATCGAGCAGCCGCCGCCGATGCGCAGGATGGACTCCGGCCCCAGGTCCAGCCCGGGGCCCATGCCGCAGGACAGGGACACGCGCTCGCCGACCAGCGTGTGGTCGCCGATCTCGATCCACCGCTCGCCGAAGATCGCGCCCGGGGGGAAGGCGATGCTGACCCCGTCGCCGATCCGGCCGAATCGGTAGCCGGCCTGA
Source organism: Nonomuraea sp. NPDC003709 (assembly GCF_040610775.1). Lineage (NCBI taxonomy): Bacteria > Bacillati > Actinomycetota > Actinomycetes > Streptosporangiales > Streptosporangiaceae > Nonomuraea > Nonomuraea sp. NPDC003709. The sequence continues at coordinate 370,318 of NZ_JBEXMW010000002.1, forward strand.
GCGGCAGGAGTGATCGCGCCCGCGCGCCGGATCGCCCCGTAGGCTCGGTGAATCAGCGCGCCGACTGCCCGCCGTACCAATGACATAGGGACCAAAGTTACCGCTAGGTCAAGCCGTTCGGGCATGTCGGGGGCGTTGTTTGATATCCTGAGAGCCCGTGGACACTTCGACCACACCTCGAGCCACGGGAGCCCCTTTGCGCAGCGCATCGCAAACCAAGCATCTGTTCGTCACCGGCGGTGTCGCCTCCAGTCTCGGCAAGGGGCTCACGGCATCCAGCCTCGGTCGCCTGCTCAAGGCGCGCGGTCTCCGGGTCACCATGCAGAAGCTCGACCCGTACCTGAATGTCGACCCCGGGACCATGAACCCGTTCCAGCACGGCGAGGTGTTCGTCACCGACGACGGCGCCGAGACCGACCTCGACGTCGGCCACTACGAGCGTTTCCTCGACACCGACCTGCACGGCTCGGCCAACGTGACGACCGGCCAGGTCTACTCCAACGTCATCGCCAAGGAGCGGCGGGGCGAATACCTGGGCGACACCGTCCAGGTGATCCCGCACATCACCAACGAGATCAAGGACCGGATCAGGGGCATGGCCGCTCCTGAGGTGGACGTGGTCATCACCGAGGTGGGGGGCACGGTCGGCGACATCGAGTCGCTGCCGTTCCTGGAGGCCGTCCGCCAGATCAGGCACGAGGTCGGCCGCGACAACGTGTTCTTCCTGCACGTGTCGCTGCTGCCGTACATCGGCCCCTCCGGCGAGCTCAAGACCAAGCCGACCCAGCACAGCGTGGCGGCGCTGCGCAGCATCGGCATCCAGCCGGACGCGATCGTGCTGCGCTCCGACCGGCCCGTGCAGACGGCGATCAAGCGCAAGATCAGCCTGATGTGCGACGTGGACGAGGACGCCGTCGTCTCCGCCGTGGACGCGGCCTCGATCTACGACATCCCCAAGGTGCTCCACTCCGAAGGGCTCGACGCGTACGTGGTGCGCCGGCTCGGCCTGCCGTTCCGCGACGTCGACTGGAAGGAGTGGGAGGAGCTCCTGCGTCGGGTGCACCGGCCGGCCAAGGAGGTCACGATCGCCCTGGTCGGCAAGTACATCGACCTGCCGGACGCGTACCTGTCGGTCACCGAGGCGCTGCGGGCCGGCGGGTTCGCCAACGACGCCCGCGTCAACATCCGGTGGGTCAAGAGCGACGACTGCGAGACCCCCGAGGGCGCCGAGCGCGAGCTCGACGGCGTCGACGGCGTGCTGATCCCCGGCGGGTTCGGCGTGCGCGGCATCGAGGGCAAGATCGGCGCGATCCGCCACGCCCGCGAGGGCAAGATCCCGCTGCTCGGCATCTGCCTCGGCATGCAGGGCATGGTCATCGAGGCCGCCCGCAACATGGCCGGCATCGAGGACGCCAACTCCGCCGAGTTCGACCCCGACACCAAGCACCCGGTCATCTCCACCATGGCTGACCAGGAGGACGTCGTCGCCGGCGAGCGTGACATGGGCGGCACCATGCGGCTCGGCAGCTACACCGCCAAGCTCGGCGAGGGCACCCTGGCCAGGCAGCTCTACAGCGGCAAGGCCAAGGCCGACGAGCGCCACCGCCACCGCTACGAGGTCAACAACGCCTACCGCGAGCAGCTCGAGAAGGTCGGCCTGGTCTTCTCCGGCCTGTCCCCCGACGGCCGCCTGGTCGAGTACACCGAGCTGCCCACCGACGTCCACCCGTTCTTCGTCGGCACCCAGGCCCACCCCGAGTTCCGCTCGCGCCCCACGCGGGCCAACCCCATGTTCAAGGGCCTCATCTCCGCGGCCCTGACGTACGCCGACGCGCGAGTCAGCACGAAGGTGACCCAGTGATGAGAGTCCCTGGAGCGGCGAGCCTCGGACCGAGGGCGGCAGCTTGCGTAACCAACGAGGGCCGGAAGCGAGTGCGACCATGATCACAGACACGCCCGAGGCGTGGGACGTCGTCGATTCCAAGGAACGCTTCCGCGGCCACGTCATCACGGTGGTCACGGACTCGGTGAAGATGCCCCGCGACGAGGTCGCCGAGCGCGACGTCGTGGTGCATCCGGGCTCGGTCGCCGTGCTCGCGCTCGACGACCGGGAGCGGGTCCTGATGATCAGGCAGTACCGCCACCCCACGCGCATGCTGATGTGGGAGCTGCCCGCCGGGATCCGCGACGTCGAAGGCGAATCGCTCGTCGAAGGCGCGGCCCGCGAGCTCGCCGAGGAGGCCGGCTACCGGGCCGACACCTGGCACACCCTCGTCGACCTGCGCTCCTCCCCGGGCATGACCGACGAGCGGATCCGGGTCTTCCTCGCCCGCGACCTGACCAAGATCGAGACCGACTTCGTCCACCGGCACGAGGAGATCGACATGCCGGTCGAGTGGGTGCCGCTGCCCGACGCGGTCGAGAAGGCGCTCATGGGAATGATCCACAATTCCCCGGCCGTGGCCGGTATCCTCGCCGCGTACGCGGCTTCGGTTGAGGGATTCGCCCTGTTGCGCCCCGCCGACGCCCCAGAGGCGTGACCGGAAGGACCTTTCGTGGAGGCGGTGCTCTCCAGCTACCTCGCCCATCTGGCGGTGGAGCGGAGCCTGGCTGCCAACACGCTCGCGTCCTACCGTCGTGACCTGCGGCGATACGTCGAACACCTGCACGCGCGCGGCCGGGCGGAGCTCGACGAGGTGGGGGAGGCCGACGTGCTGGCCTTCCTCGCCGCGTTGCGCGAGGGCGACGGCGAGCACCCCGCGCTCGTCGCCAGCTCGGCCGCCCGCGCCGTCTCCGCCGTGCGCGGGCTGCACCGTTTCGCCCTGCGCGAAGGCGTCACGGCCCACGACCCCGCCCACGAGGTACGCCCGCCGCGCCAGCCGCGCAGGCTCCCCAAGGCCATCAGCGTGGACGAGGTCGAGCGGCTCATCGCCGCCTCCGGCCCCGACGGCGCGCCCCTGACCCTGCGCAACAGGGCCCTGCTCGAGGTCCTGTACGGCACCGGCGCCCGCATCTCCGAGGCCGTCGGGCTGGCCGTGGACGACCTCGAGGACGACCAGGTGCGCCTGCGCGGCAAGGGCGAGCGCATGCGCGTCGTGCCCCTGGGCCGCTACGCCCGCTCCGCGCTCGACGCCTACCTCGTACGGGCCCGCCCCGGCCTGCTCGCCCACGGGCGCGGCACCCCGGCCGTCTTCCTGAACGCCCGGGGAGGCCGGCTGACCAGGCAGGGAGCGTGGGAAGTGCTCCAGGCCGCCGCCGAACGCGCTGAGCTCGACGGGATAAGTCCCCACGTTCTTCGCCATTCCTTCGCAACCCATCTGATAGACGGCGGCGCTGACGTTAGGGTGGTCCAGGAGTTGCTCGGTCACGCCTCCGTGACGACCACGCAGGTCTACACACTGGTGACGGTCGACAAACTTCGCGAGGTCTACGCCGCCGCGCATCCACGTGCCCGGCAGTGATCTATAGTCTTTTGCGACGTGCGGCAGCCTTCGGCGTGCCGCCTTGCCGCCTAAAGTGGCGAGCCCATAGTGTCCGTCCGGACGGTCCGGTTCGGGATCGTCAGGGAGGTTCGAGCTGGTGACTGTGACGACCAAGGGTTCGACCCCGGGGACCCCCGACAACCCCTGGGGCGACACGAAGACCAACACGCCTTCCAACGGCGTCAATCTCGGGCCCACGCAGCGGCCCAGGCCCGTGTTCCCCGAACCGGTGCCCCCCGCGGTGCACGGCCCGGCGCGCGTGGTCGCGATGGTCAACCAGAAGGGTGGCGTCGGCAAGACGACGACCACCATCAACCTGGGCGCCGCGCTCGTCGAATACGGGCTCAAGGTGCTGCTGGTCGACTTCGACCCGCAGGGCGCGCTCTCCGTCGGCCTGGGCATCAACCCGCTCCAGCTCGACCTGACGGTCTACAACCTGCTCATGGAGCGGGGCGTCACCGCCGAGGACGTCCTCCTGGAGACCGGCGTCGAGGGCCTCGACCTGCTGCCCAGCAACATCGACCTGTCGGCCGCCGAAGTGCAGCTCGTCACCGAGGTCGCCCGCGAGCAGGTGCTCGGCCGGGTGATCAAGCCGCTGCTGCCGCACTACGACGTCTGCCTCATCGACTGCCAGCCGTCCCTGGGCCTGCTCACGATCAACGCACTCACCTGCGCCCACGGCGTCATGGTGCCGCTGGAGTGCGAGTTCTTCGCGCTGCGCGGCGTGGCACTGCTGATGGACACGATCTCCAAGGTCCAGGAGCGGCTCAACGAGGACCTCGAGATCGAGGGCCTGCTGGCCACCATGTACGACGCCCGTACGCTGCACGGCCGCGAGGTGCTGGCGCGGACGGTGGAGGCGTTCGGCGACAAGGTGTTCCACACGGTGATCAACCGTACGGTCCGCTTCCCCGACGCGACGGTCGCCGGTGAGCCCATCACCACCTTCGACCCGTCCTCGCTCGGTGCGAACGCTTACCGTGAGCTGGCCCGCGAGGTGCTCTCGCGCTGGTCGGCGCCTGCCACAATGGCCAGGTGACCGACGCCGAGCAGCCCCAAGGGTTCCAGGTCCATCTGGACGTCTTCGAGGGACCCTTCGACTTGCTCCTCGGCCTCATCGCCAAGCACAAGCTGGACATCACCGAGGTCTCGCTCTCCAAGGTCACCGACGAGTTCATCGCGTACATCCGCTCCCGGGGGCCCGAGTGGGACCTCGACCAGACCAGCCACTTCCTGCTGGTCGCGGCGACCCTGCTCGACCTGAAGGCGGCCCGGCTGCTGCCCTCGGGCGAGGTCGAGGACGAGGAGGACCTGGCGCTGCTGGAGGCCAGGGACCTGCTGTTCGCGCGGTTGCTGCAGTACAAGGCGTACAAGGAGGTGGCGAAGCTCTTCGCGGGGCGGATGGCGGAGGAGGCGCTGCGCTTCCCCCGTACGGTGTCGCTGGAGCCGCAGTTCGCCGACCTCCTGCCCGAGCTCATCCTGGGCATCGGGCCCGAGCAGCTCGCCAGGATCGCCGCCAAGGCCTTCACCCCCAAGCTGCCCCCCACCGTCAGCGTCGGGCACATCTACCAGCCCCTGGCGAGCGTCAAGGAGCAGGCGGCCATCCTCGTCATGCACCTGCGCCGCCTCCGGCGCGCCACCTTCCGCACGCTGGTGGCCGACTGCTCGGGCACTTTCGAGGTCATCGCCCGGTTCCTGGCGGTGCTGGAGCTCTTCCGGGAGTCGGCGGTTACCTTCGAACAGGTCGAAGCGCTGGGGGACTTGCACGTAACCTGGACGGGCGCTGACGACGGGGACGTCGCGGTGGGGGACGATTACGAGGAATCCGCGGAGAAACCACGCAATGACTGACAACCCACTGCCCACCCCTCGCCGATCCCCGGACTCCGAGCCCCCGCTCCCCGCCTGGATGAGCCTCCCCGGCTCCCTCGCCCAACCCTCACCCCCTGAGGCTGAGGACACAGCCGAACCCCCATCCCCACCACCGCCCCCGGCCGATGCCGCGCAACCGGACGACGCCGCGTTTACGGACGACGCCCCGCCAACGGAGGACGCCCGACCGGCTGACGGGACGCCGCCGATGGACGAGGTGGGATCTGCGGATGAGGCGGGATCGACCGACGGGACGCTGCTGACGGATGTGGCGGGATCGACGGACGGGGCGGCGCTCGCGGATGAGGCGCTTTCGGCTGACGGACCGCCGTCGCGGGAGGCGCCATCGGACAGCGCACCGGCGCCGGACGCTCCCTCCGCCGCCCCGGCCGCGGCTCCTCCGGGCGCCGGGTCGGCGGGTAGCGGTGCGGTGGAGTTCGGCGCAACGCGTGCGGCCGAGAAGTCGGGCGCTGCGGAGGCCGGTGAGGCGCTGGCGATTGACGGTCGCGAGGCGAGCGGCACGGCCACCGCCCCGGCCGCGGTTCTCTCGGGCGCGGGTCCAGGGCGGGGTGCGGAAGGCCTCGAGGAGGAGCCCGGGGACGCGGAGGAGGGGCAGGAGCGCGCGGGGGAAGGGCCGACGTTGGCGGCGGCGTTGGAGGCCATCCTGCTCGTCGTCGATGAGCCCGTGGCCGAGATCACCCTGGCCCAGGTGCTGGAACGGCCCACCCACGAGGTCGCCGCCGCATTGCGGGGCCTGGCGGCGGAATATACCGCCGCCGGCCGAGGTTTTGACTTGAGAGATGTCGCGGGCGGCTGGCGTTTTTACACGCGTGCCGACTGCGCGCCCCTGGTCGAGCGGTTCGTACGCGACGGCCAGCAGACGCGGCTCACCCAGGCCGCGCTGGAAACACTTGCGGTCGTGGCTTACCGGCAACCGGTGAGCCGGGCCCGCGTCGCCGCGGTACGCGGCGTGAACAGTGACGGCGTCATGCGGACGCTCGTCGCGAGAGGGCTGGTCGAAGAGGCCGGCACCGACCCGGAGAGCCAGGCAGTGCTCTACCGGACAAGCTCATACTTCCTTGAACGTCTGGGAATGCGGGACCTCAGCGAGCTCCCCGAGCTCGCACCCCTCCTCCCCGACGACGTGGAAAACCTCGAGGAGACAACAAAGTGATCAACAGGCGTAGCACCCCGTCCGGTGATGGACGCGGTCGTGGACGTACCGGCGGCTCGGGTCAGGGCCGAGCGGGACGTCCCGCCTTCCGCTCCGATTCCAGTTCAGGATCCCGTTCCGGCGGCGGCTTCCGCGGCGGGTCCGGGGACTCCCTCCGCGCCGACCGGAGCGGCTCGCGTGCCGGGTCCGGCGGCCGCGAGCAGAGGCAACCCCGCGGCGAGCGCTACCCGGCGCGTGACGACCGCGGCAACCGTTACGAAGACCGCGGCAACCGGACCGAAGACCGCACCGGCCGGAACGACGACCGTGGGAGTCGGTACGAAGACCGGGGAAACCGGTACGACGACCGCAACGGGCGCGGTGAGCGCCAGGAGCGGCCCTACGGCGACCGGGGCGGATACCGCCCCGAGCGCCGCGACGACGAGCGCGGCGGCCAGCGTGGCGGCGGGTTCCGCGACGACCGCCGTGGTTACGGCACCGGGCGCCGTGACGACTCCGGCGGCGAGCGCGCCCGCGGTTCCCGCGACGAGCGCGGCGGCTCCGGCCCCGACCGACGCGACGAGCGCGGCGGGTACGGCGCCGGCCGGCGTGACGACCGTGGCGGTTACACGGCCAACCGGCGTGACGAGCGTGGCGGTTACGGTGCCGGCCGACGCGATGAGCGTGGCGGTTACAGCGCTGGACGGCGCGATGAGCGCGGCGGTTTCGGTGCCGGCCGGCGTGATGAGCGAGGCAGCTTCGGTGCTGGCCGGCGTGATGAGCGCAGCGGTTCCGGTACCGGGCAGCGCGACGACCGCGGCGGTTACGGTGCCGGGCGGCGTGACGAGCGCGGCGGGTACTCGGCCGGCCGACGCGATGACCGTGGCGGTTACAGCGCTGGACGGCGCGATGAGCGCGGCGGCTTCGGTGCCGGGCGGCGTGATGAGCGCAGTGGTTCCGGTACCGGGCAGCGTGACGACCGCGGCGGTTACGGTGCCGGGCGGCGTGATGAGCGCAGTGGCGGTGGCGGGTTCCGGGTCGATCGGAGTGGGCGCAGGGACGGGGGAGCTCCGGCTTCCTCGCGTGCCCGGTTCGGCAGGCGGGACGGCGATGCCCCCCGCACCGCCCCCCGCACCGCCGACCGCGCCCCCCGTACCCCCCGCCGCGACGACGTACAGACGATCGGCAGCGGCAGCCCCCAGCGCGACCGCGTGAAGGCCGCTCGCCAGCCCCTCCGCGACCGCGACTTCTACCCCGACGACTACACCGACGAGCGCGACACCACCGAGGTCCCCAACGGGGTGCGGCTGCAGAAGGTGCTCGCCCAGGCGGGCGTGGCCAGCCGCCGGGCCTGCGAGGAGATGATCGGCGACGGCAGGGTCACCGTGAACGGCCAGGTCGTACGGCGGTTCGGCGCCAAGGTGGACCCGGCGACGCAGGTCATCCACGTGGACGGCAAGCGCGTCCCCACCGCCCCCGACCTCGTCTACTACGCCATGAACAAGCCCATCGGCGTCGTCTCCACCATGAGCGACCCGCAGGGCCGCCCGTGCCTGGCCGACTACGTGGAGGAGCTGGCCCCGAGGCTGTTCCACGTGGGCAGGCTGGACACCGAGACCGAGGGCCTGCTGCTGCTCACCAACGACGGCGAGCTGGCCAACCGGCTGACGCACCCCAGCTACGGCGTGCAGAAGAAGTACTGGGCCAAGGTGCCGGGCCCGATCCCGCGCGACCTGGGCCGCAGGCTCAAGCAGGGCATCGAGCTGGAGGACGGCATCGTCAAGGCCGACAGCTTCGCGATCGTGCAGGAGCACGGCCAGCAGGCGCTGGTCGAGGTCGTCCTGCACGAGGGCCGCAAGCACGTCGTCCGGCGCATGCTGGAAGTGGCGGGCCACCGGGTGATCGACCTGGCCAGGATCGAGTTCGGCCCGGTGAAGCTGGGCCGTACCAAAGCCGGGACGGTCAGGGCGCTGACCTTGAAAGAGGTCGGTGAGCTTTACGCGGCCGTGAAGCTGTAATCTGGCCGGACGCAGGAGCCCGTGCGAATCTCCGCACGGGCTCTCCCGCTATGGAAGGGGACAAACCACATGGTGCGGGCGATCCGCGGGGCGATCCAGGTGGAAGCCAACGACCGCGACTCGATCATCGCAGGCACGACCGAGCTGGTCACCGCGATCATGGAGCGTAACGAGCTGACCACCGACGACGTGATCAGCGTGCTGTTCACGGCCACGCCCGACCTGACGGCCGAGTTCCCGGCGCTCGCGGCGCGCAAGCTGGGCTTCCACGAGGTGCCGCTGATCTGCTGCACCGAGATCGACGTGCCGGGCGCGCTGCCCCGGGTGGTACGCCTCATGGCCCACGTCGACCTCGACCGCCCGCGCTCCGCGATCCAGCATGTCTACCTGCGTGGCGCGGTGAAGTTGCGGCAGGATATCGCCCAGTAACGCCCGGCGATTACGTCAGGGCATATTCACGCCCACTATGGCCCGATAAATCAGGACACCGAGATGGAACTTCGCACCGCGCTCGTCGTCGGCACCGGCCTCATCGGCACTTCCGCTGCCCTGGCGCTGCGCAAGCGCGGCGTACGCGTGCTGCTCGCCGACCGCGATCAGGCCGCCGTACGGCTGGCACGGGAGCTGGGCGCGGGCGAAGACTGGGATCCGGACGAGCAGCACACCGGCGAGGTGGACCTGGCGATCATCGCGGTCCCCCCGGCCCATGTGGCGACCGAGCTGCTGGAGCTGCAGCGGATCAACGCCGCCAGGTTCTACACCGACGTCGCCAGCGTGAAGGCCGAGCCCTTGCACCGGGCCACGCAGCTCGGCTGCGACCTGGCCTCCTACGTCGCCTCCCACCCGCTCGCGGGCCGCGAGAAGTCCGGCCCGGGGGCGGCCAGGGCCGATCTGTTCCTGGGCCGGCCGTGGGCGCTGTGCCCCACCGACGAGGCCGACCCCGAGGCCAAGGCGACCGTGCTGCGGCTGATCGAGCTGTGCGGGGCCAACGCGGTCGAGGTGAGCGCGTCCGAGCACGACCGCGCGGTCGCCGTCGTCTCCCACGCGCCCCACGTCGCCGCCTCCGCCGTGGCGGCCCGCCTGGCCGACGCCACCGACGTCGCGCTCGGCCTGGCCGGTCAGGGCGTGCGTGACGTCACCAGGATCGCGGGCAGCGACCCGAGCCTCTGGCTCGGCATCCTGTCCGGCAACGCCTCCCCGGTCGCCGAGGTGCTCGAAGCCGTCGCCGCCGACCTGGCCGACGCCGCCAGCGCCCTGCGCGCCCTGGCCGAGGGCGACGGCACCGCCACCAACGACATCACCCAGCTGCTCAAGCGCGGCGTCGTCGGCCACGACCGCATCCCCGGCAAGCACGGCGGCCCGGCCTCCTCCTACGCCGTCGTCCAGGTCGTCATCGGTGACCGCCTCGGCCAGCTCGCCCGCCTCTTCCAGGTGTGCGACGAGGTCGGGGTCAACGTCGAGGATGTGCGCCTGGAGCACGCCCCCGGGCTGCCCCTGGGCATCGCCGAGCTGTCGGTCGAGCCCGACGCCGTGTCCATGCTGGTCGAGGCCCTGCGCGAGCGCGGCTGGGAAATTCCCTGAGCCCTGGGTCCTCCCGTGTGAAAGCAGAACGCCCCATCGGTTGAGTAAAGGGTGTGACTGCCAATGTGACGGCTCGCGCCGGGCCATCGGACCCGGCGGAGGCGCTGAGCGACGCGGCTCTGCTGGAGCTGTCGCGCCGAAAACCCGAGCGGTTCGGTGAGATCTACGACCGGTACGTGGCGGAGATCCACGCCTACCTCGGCAGGCGCCTGGACCGGCAGGCCGCCGACGACCTGACCGCCGAGGTGTTCCTCGCGGCCTTCAGGAAGCGCGAGACATTCGATTCCGGGCGCGGCGAGGTCCGCGCCTGGCTCTACGGGTTCGCCACCAACCTGATCAGCCTGCACCGCCGTACTGAGACCCGGCGGCTGGCGGCGCTGCAGCGCAGCGCCGGCGTGCACCGCTCCCCGGACGACGGCCACGAGGAGCGCGTGGTGACCCGCGTGGACGCCGTGAGCACGCAGGGACGGCTCGCGGCGGAGCTGCGGGCCCTGTCCGACGGCGACAGGGACGTGCTGCTCCTGAGCGCGCTGGGCGAGCTGAGCCATGAAGAGGTGGCCCAGGCCCTCGACATCCCGTACGGCACCGTCGGATCCCGCCTGTCCCGTGTGCGCAAGAAACTCCGTGCCGCCCTGGGCAGCGTCAACCCCCTGAACGGAGGCACCGATGGATGACTACCGGGCGGTGCGGGAGCTGCTGCCCGCGCCGCCGCTGACGCCCGGCGTGGAACGGGCAGGACGCGACAGACTGGCCGCCGCGATCGCGGGGGAGCGGCTACGGAAAGGCCGCAGGGCCGCCAGGTGGACCGGGCTGGGGCTCGGCCTGGCGGGCGCGGCGGCCGCGGCGGCCCTGGTCGTCGTCCCCGCCACGGCCCCCACCGCGCCGCCGGCCCGGTCTGGCATGATCGCCGCGCCGGACGGCAAACAGTTCCTGCTGGCCGCCGCGGCTTCGGTGACCTCCGTGCCGGACGCCGGCACCTGGTGGGGGAGCACGCTGGTCAACGGCAGGGAGTTCCGCGAGCCCGGCCAGGGCTACGTGCTGCGGCAGAGCGAGTCGCAGGAGACGTGGATCCCCGCGGACCCGGAGGGCCGCACCTGGTACCGCTGGAAGTACCTGGGCGCCGAGCCCGCCACGCCCCAGGACGAGGCGGCCTGGCGCGCCGGCGGGTCGCCGGAGTCGTGGACCTACGGGGAGAAGGCTCCAGGACTGCCCACCGAGGACGCCCCGAACGGCATCGTACGGGCGGCCCCGGGCAAGCCGGAGACCCTCTCCACCGAGGACTGGGACTTCCGCATCATGCTCGCGGACAAGCCGCTGACCAAGATGAACGAGGTCCCCGACACCCCCGAGGGCCTGCGCGCGCTCCTCGGCACCCCCGACGACCAGGCGACCATCGACAACACCGCGCGCCTGCTCTTCTTCGCGCCGGTGACCAGCCGGACCAGGGCCGCCGCCTACCGGCTGCTGGCCTCGCTGCCCGGGGTCGGCGCCGTCGGCCCGGTGACCGACGTGCTGGGCCGCGCGGGGCAGGCGGTCGAATACCGCTCCGCCGAATACCCCACGACACCGTACGCGGGAGAGACCCGCACCCGGCTGGTGATCGACCCGGTCAGCGGGATGCCGCTGTCCATCGAGACCCGGTCGGCGAAGGACGGGCTGCTCCTGGAGTACACCGCGATCCAGGGCAGCCGCTGGTCGAATGACAACCCGTTGGAGGAGACGAAGTGAGATATCCGGTAGCCGCAGCGGCCGTCCTCATCACCGCCGGCGTCGTCGCCGTGCCCGCGCAGGCAGCCCCGGCCGAGGGCGCCTACTGGCGGGTCGAGGTGGTGCGGACCGCGGACCATTCGCGCCCCGTGGGCAGCGGATACACGGTGACCGAGCGGTCGGTCGGCGTGCACTGGCTCACGCCCGAGGGCAAGGAGTGGTCCGCCTACCGCGAGCTGGGGGCCCGGCCCAAGACCGCGAAGGACGAGGCGGCCTGGAAGGCCGACGGCTCACCGACCTCGTGGACGTACCGGACGGAAGGCATGAAGATCTCGCTGTCCACCGAACCCGGCCAGGGCCGCGTGCTCCCGGTGAAGGGGCGGCCCGCGGGAAAGTTCCGGATGGGGGACAACAAGTGGGTGACGTACGGCCAGCTCCAGGCCCTGCCGACCGAGCCCGAAGCGCTCAGGGCGCGCGTCGTCGCGGACGTGCGCGCCTGGATCGACTGGGCCGCGGAGGACGCCAAGACCACCGACCCGAGTGCCAAGAAGGAAGACTGGCTGATCCACCTCGACAGGTACGTGGCCGAGTACATGACCCGGCTGCTGTACGAGAACCCGGTGCCGTTCAAGGTCAGGTCCGCCGCGTACCAGGCGTTGAGGACCACCAAGGGCGTCGGTGACCTCGGCCAGGTGAAGGACCCGCTGAACCGGCCCGGTCAGAAGGTCGCCCTGCCGGTCTACGAGCGGAAGAGTTCGGTGCTCAAGGAGCAGTTCATCGTGGACACCAAGACGATGACGCTGCTGGCCCACTACACCGACCTCCAGGACGGCGGCAAGCAGCTGGCCGGCAAGAGCGGGGTCGAGACGTACAAGGTCGGCTGGACCGACGACAAGCCCGCCGTGCCCGCCGCCGGCTAGCGCCGGTCCCGATGTCACATCCGAGCCTCCTCGATCCGTCTTCAGGCCGGATCGAGGAGGTAAGGACAATGACCGACATTCTGGTACTCGGAGCCGGCTACACCGGAGTCGTCGCGGCCATCAGGACCGCCGTCAGGACCCGCCGCACGGGCGGCCGGGTGCGGCTGGTGAACGCCTCGCCGAGGTTCACCGAGCGGCTCAGGCTGCACCAGACGGCGGCCGGGCAGCGGCTGACGGACTTCCCGCTGGAGGATGTGGTCGCGGGCACCGGCATCGAGTTCGTCCAGGGCCGGGTGGCCGGGCTGGACGTCGAGCGGCGGCAGGCCCGGCTGGCGGACGGGCGCGTGCTCGGCTACGACAAGCTGATCTACGCGCTCGGCACCGTCACCGACGCCTCGGTGCCCGGCGTCGCCGAGCACGCCTTCGTCTACGACGACTACGCGGGCACCGTACGGCTCGCCGAGCATCTCACCGCCCTCACCTCGGGCACGGTCGTCGTGGCCGGCGGCGGGCTGACCGGCGTCGAGTCGGCCGCGGAGATCGCCGAGGCCCACCCGCACCTGCACGTGGTCCTGCTGACCAGGGGACGGCCCGGCTCCATGATGGGCGAGCGGGCCCGCGCCCACCTGGACGCCGTGCTGGAGCGGCTGGGCGTCGAGGTGCGCACCGGCGCGGACATCACCAAGGTGCTGCCGGAGGGCGTCGAGCTGGCCGGGGGCGAGCTCGTCCACTCCGACGCGACACTGTGGACCACCGGCACCAGGGGGCTGCCACTGGCCGCCGAGTCCGGGCTGACCGTCGACGCCCGCGGCCGGATCGTGGTGGACTCCGCGCTGCGCTCGGTGTCCCACCCCGACGTGTACGCCGTCGGCGACGCCGCCGCGGTCAGCCAGCCGTACGGCGTGCTGCACGGCACCTGCCAGGGCGGCATCCCCACCGGCCTGCACGCCGCCGACTCGCTCGCCGCGACCCTGCGCGGCAGGACCCCGAAGGCGTTCCGGTTCGGGTACGTGCATCAGCCCCTCTCCCTGGGGCGGAAGGACGCGGTCATCCAGTTCACCCGGCGGGACGACAGCCCGCGCAGGTGGTACCTGAAGGGCCGGGCGGCGATCACGTACAAGGAGACCGTCAGCAGCAGCCCGATCCCCACGTTCAAGTTGCTGAAGCAGGGTCTGGTGCCCGTGTGGGCGTTCGCGCTGACCGGAGGGCTCGGGTGAACAGCACGACGGGCGGGGCCCTGGGCCCCGCCCGTCGCGTTCTTGCGTGATCAGCGCCTGGTCGTCAGGGCCTCGGTCACGTCACTCGGGTCGTCGAACATCTCGTGGTCGGGCAGGGTCTCCAGGGCCTTGATGATCTCCTTGCTCGCCTTGCGCTCGCGAGCGGCCCTGATCAGGTCCTGCTTGTTGGCCGGAAATTCCACGCCGCTCAGGTTCTTGAGCAGGTCGATCGGGTTCGGTATCGTTGTCATAACTCTGTGCTGCCCGACTGTCACGATATGTAACATTCGGTCAGCAATCGTGCCGTTCCAGTCGCTGCCGTGCCCGTTCCACCTCGGCCGGCAGTTCCCGCCGCTCGGCCAGTGCCCGCGACAGCCTCGGCGCGGCCGCACGCAGCCCTTCCCAGCCCGCCGGGCCGGCGCGGAGCGCGTCGAGCGACCGCCGCGCCACCACCCGCCACGGGCGGCGCAGCACCGCGGTCAGCACGGCGTCGCACGTGGCCAGCACCTGCCTGTCGCGCGAGCCCCCGGGCCGGGGCTGGTGGTGGGCCACGACCTCGTCCACGTACGCCAGCCCCCACCCCTTCGCGGCCAGGTCCACGGCCAGCCGCTCCTCCTCGCCGAAGGAGAAGGTCACGTCGTCGAACCCGCCCGCCTCCAGGAACGCCTCTTTGCGCACCACCGCCCCGAACGCCAGGAACCCCAGCACGCTCGGCCCCGGCAGGTCCGGCTCCACGCCGAGCGGTGAGTCGCGCATCGCCTCCGACGCCGCGTCCGGGCGCTCCTCCGGCCCCACCAGCACGCGTGCGCCCAGGACGGCCAGCCTCGGATGCGCGTCCAGCGCGTCCGCGGCCCGCTCCAGCGCCCCCGGCGCCCACCAGGAGTCGTCGTCGGCGAAGGCCACGTACGGGGTCTCGGCCAGGCGGACGCCGAGGTTGCGGGCCGGCGCGCCCAGGTCCCTGCCCGCCTCCACCACGTGAACGTCCGGGAAGTGGCGCCGCACGAACCCCGCCGTCCCGTCGGTTGACCCGTTGTCAACGAGGATCACCGGGGACGGGTGCAGGGGAAGCGTGCGGGCCAGCGCCCGCAGCCTGTCCTTGCAGGCCACGACCACGGTGACGCGCGGATCGTTCACAGAGGGCCACTTACCGCGCCGCGCTCTCTTACTCCTCTCGTTTGACGCGCTCCCCGGAAAGGGGTATCAAGGGCGGTAACAGTGTTACCGAGAGGAAACGGCGTTACCGTGAGCACTGCGTACCAGCAGGCCCAGCAGGAGGGGCAGAGCGTCGTCCGGGCCGCGATCCTCGACGTCGCCACGCACCTGCTCGCCACCGAGGGGCCGGCGGCGCTGACCGTGCGGCGGATCTCCGGCGAGGTCGGCTGCTCGACCAAGGTGATCTACACGCTGTTCGGCGGCAAGGACGGGCTCAGCCAGGCGGTGTGGCTGGAGGGGTTCGCGCGATTCGAGCGGTGGCTGCTCGAAGGGATGGGCCCGGATGATCCCCTGACCGGGCTGCGCAAGGGCATGGCGGACTACCGCGCCTACGCGCTGGCCGAGCCCGACTACTACCGGGTCATGTTCCAGGGGGCGATGCCGGGGTTCAAGCCGGACCAGGAGTCGGTGCAGGCCGCCAGGCGGACGTTCGACCTGCTGCTGCGGCGCGTGGAGGAGTGCCTGGAGGCGGGGGTGCTGCATGGGGGAGCGGCCCGGGAGATCGCCGATGTGCTGTGGATGGCCATGCACGGCGCCGTAAGTCTGGAAATTTCTGGCTATTTCGAGCCCGACGAGGTGGCACAGCGCTACCAACTGCTCTGCGCCTCGGTCCTCGCGCCTTTCCTGGCCCAAGGCGCCTGACCCACGAGAGGAACGTGACATGACGCCCTTCACCGGCGGGTTCGCGCCCGTGACCGATGAGATCACGGCCTTCGACCTGGAGGTCACCGGCCGCATCCCGGCCGAGCTGAACGGCCGCTACCTGCGCAACGGCCCCAACCCGCTCAGCCTCGACGACCCCACGGCAAGCCACCTGTTCCTCGGCGAGGGCATGGTGCACGGCGTGCGGCTGCGCGACGGCCGCGCCGAGTGGTACCGCAACCGCTGGGTACGCAGCGCCCGCGTCGCCGAACGGCTCGGCGAGCCGCCCCGGCCGGGCCCGCTGCACAAGAACTGGGACTTCGCCGCCAACACGCACGTCATCGGGCTGGCCGGGCGCACGTTCGCGACCGTCGAGGCGGGGCCCCTGCCGTACGAGCTGGACTACGAGCTCGACACCGTCGGCACGTGCGACTTCGACGGCGGCCTGCCCGGCGGGTTCGCCGCGCACACCCACCTCGACCCGGTCAGCGGCGAGCTGCACGCGCTGGCCTACTTCTTCGGCTGGGACCACCACCAGCACATCGTGATCGACCCCAAGGGCTCGGTGACGCGGATCAGGGACATCCCCATCGCCGACGCGCCGATGCTGCACGACTTCGCGCTCACCGAGCGGTACGTGGTGATCTACGACCTGCCGGTCACGTTCAGCCAGGCCCATGCGGAGAAGGGCGTTCCGCTGCCGTACGCGTGGAACGACGCCCACGGCGCCCGGATCGGGCTCATGTCGCGCGAGAGCGGCGACGTGCGGTGGGTGGAGGTGGACCCGTGCTGGGTGTTCCACACGCTCAACGCCTACGACGACGGCGACGAGGTGGTCGTGGACGTGGTCCGCTACCCCAAGCGGTTCGTGGACGCCCGGCTCGACCTGGGCGGACTGCCGACGCTCGACCGGTGGACGATCGACCCGGCCGCCGGCAAGGTCCGGCGGACGCGGCTGGACGACCGGCCGCAGGAGTTCCCGCGCATGGACGAGCGCCGCACCGGCCGCCCGTACCGCTACGGCTACACCTCGGCCGCCCGCGACCTTCACGACGTGCTCTACCGGGCCGACAGCGAGCTGGAGGACCTGCCCGACCAGGCCTTCGACAACACGCTCATCAAGCACGACCTGGTGCGCGGGACGCAGGAGTGGCGGCAGTTCGGGCGGGGCGCGTACGTCGGCGAGCCCGCGTTCGTGGCCTCCGGCGCGGCCGAGGACGACGGGTACGTGCTCGCCCTCGTCAACAACGAGGCCAGGGGAGCGGCCGACCTGATGATCCTTTCCGCGCAGGACTTCACCGGCGAGCCCGTCGCCACCGTCCACCTGCCGGCCCGCGTCCCGCTCGGCTTCCACGGAAGCTGGATCGCCGACTGAGCCGGACACGGTAGCCTCTTCAGGTTGGGGTTCTTGAGAAGCTCGTGAAGAGGGAGAGGCCGTGACCGGTCTGGTCGTCGCCATGGACGGTCCTTCGGGGTCGGGTAAGTCGAGCGCGTCGCGCGGGGTCGCCCGGGCGCTGGGCCTGCGCTACCTCGACACCGGGGCGATGTACCGGGCGATGACCTGGTGGATGCTCCGGCAGTCCGTCGACCTGACCGACCCCGCCGCCGTGGCCGCCCGCTGCGGCGAGCCGCGCATCGAGTCCGGCACCGACCCCGACGGTCCCACAGTCCACGTCGACGGCGTCGACGTGGCGGGTCCGATCAGGGAGTCCGAGGTCACCGGCGCGGTCTCCGCCGTGGCAGCCGTCCCCGAGGTCCGGGCCCGCCTGGTCGCGCTCCAGCGCGAGCTCATCGGGGCCGGTGACATCGTGGTCGAGGGCCGCGACATCGGCACGGCCGTCTGGCCCGAGGCTGCCGTCAAGGTCTACCTGACGGCCAGCCCGGAGGCCCGTGCCCGGCGGCGCAACGCCGAGCTGGCCGGCTCGACGGTGGCGGCGCAGCAGGAGGCCATGGCCAAGCGTGACACTCTCGACTCGACCCGCAAGACGGACCCACTCTCGATGGCGGATGGCGCCGTCGAGCTCGACACCACGCCGTTGAACCTGGAAGAGGTCATCGCTGAGGTGTTGAGACTGGTCAAAGAGCGCACCTGAGGGTGCGGTACTCACAAAGGATGAAATTTCGTGCCAACGGGGGATTGGGTCGAGGCCGGCCTCGACGACCTTGAGATCACCGAGCACGGCGACACTACGCCGTTGCCGGTCGTCGCCATCGTGGGGCGGCCTAATGTAGGCAAGTCCACGCTGGTCAACCGCATCATCGGCCGCCGCGAGGCGGTCGTGGAGGACGTGCCGGGCGTCACGCGCGACCGGGTCACGTACGACGCCAACTGGCGTGGCCGCCGCTTCACGGTGGTCGACACCGGCGGCTGGGACCCCGACGCCACCGGGATGAACCTGCGCATCGCCGAGCAGGCCCAGGTCGCCGTCGAGCTGGCCGACGTGATCGTGTTCGTCGTCGACGCCACCGTGGGCGCCACCGACGCCGACGAGATCGTGGGCTCGATCCTGCGGCAGTCCGGCAAGCCGGTCGTCCTGGCCGCCAACAAGGTCGACAACCAGCAGCTCGAGCTGGAGGCCGCCGCGCTGTGGTCGCTCGGCCTCGGCGAGCCGTACCCCGTCTCGGCCCTGCACGGGCGCTCCAGCGGCGACCTGCTCGACGTGGTGCTCGACGCGCTGCCCGAGACGCCCGCGCTCGGCTTCGAGACCGAGCGCGGCCCCGCCCGCGTCGCGCTGCTCGGCAAGCCCAACGTCGGCAAGTCCTCGCTGCTCAACAAGCTCGCGGGCGAGGAGCGCGTGCTGGTCGACCCCATGGCCGGCACCACCCGCGACCCGGTCGACGAGCTGATCGAGCTGGGCGGGCGCACCTGGCGGTTCGTCGACACGGCCGGCATCCGGAGGCGCGACCGCGAGCTGCAGGGCGCCGACTTCTACGCGGCCATGCGCACCCGCGCCGCGCTGGAGCGCACCGAGGTGGCCGTCGTGCTCATCGACGCCAGCCAGATCCTCACCGAGCAGGACCTGCGCATCATCGGCCTGGTCATCGAGTCGGGCCGGGCGATGGTCGTCGCCTTCAACAAGTGGGACCTGGTCGACGAGGACCGCCGCTACTACCTGGAGAAGGAGATCGACCGGCAGCTCGTCCGCACCCCGTGGGCGCTGCGGGTCAACATCTCCGCCCTGACGGGCCGGCACATCGACCGGCTGGTGCCCGCCCTGGAGAAGGCGCTCGACTCCTGGTCCACCCGGGTGCCCACCGCCCGCCTCAACGCGTTCCTGACGGAGCTGGTGCAGCAGACGCCGCCGCCGGTGCGGGGCGGCAAGCAGCCCAAGATCCTCTTCGCCACGCAGGCTTCCGTGGAGCCGCCGAAGTTCGTGCTGTTCACGTCGGGATGGCTGGAGGACACCTACCGGCGCTTCATCGAGCGGCGCATCCGGGAAGAGTTCGGGTTCGCCGGCTCGCCGATCGAGGTCACGATGAAGATCCGGGAGAAGCGGGCCAAGAAGGACAAGTAACGCGCGGCGCCCGGGGGAATGGCTTTGCCGTTCCCCCGGGCGCGGCCGTAAGATCTACGGCAACGCGTCGACGGAGACGAGTAGCCAGAGGTCCGCAGGGGTCGAGAGAGCCGCCGGTAGCTGCGAAGGCGGTCCCGTGCTCCGCTGGTGAAGACACTCCCGAGTGCGGGGAGGAAATGCCCCGCCGGCCTGACCCCCGTCATCGGGTCGTCGAGGCCGCCTTCAATGAGGCGGCGAAAGTGCGGTGGCACCGGGAGCACCCTTCTCCCCCGCACTCCCAAGGGGTCATGCAATTCCTCGTGAGGAGCTGTAATGATCTCTCGTGTCATGTCGGCGGAGCTCGCTGAGCACGCCGGCCAACGAGTGACGATCGCCGGCTGGGTCCATCGCCGCCGGCAGCTGAAATCCGTGTCCTTCCTCGTCGTCAGGGACCGTACCGGCCTGGCCCAGGTGGTCGCCGCGAGCGACCTGCCCGGCGAGGAGAGCGTCGTCGAGGTCACCGGCACCGTGACCGCCAGCCCGCAGGCGCCGGGAGGCGTCGAGCTGGTCGAGCCGGAGATCGAGGTGGTGGTGGAGCCGTGCGCGGCGCCGCCGTTCGACCTCTACCGGCCCGTCGTGTCGGCCGGGCTGCCGACGATCCTCGACCACGCGCCGGTCGCGCTGCGGCATCCGCTGCTCAGCGCGCCGCTGGAGATCTCGGCCGCGAGCGTGGCGGGCTTCCGCGAGACGCTCGACGGGCTCGGGTTCACCGAGATCCACACGCCGAAGATCGTCGCCTCGGCCACCGAGTCGGGCGCGAACGTCTTCGGCATCGACTACTTCGGCAGCCGCGCCTACCTGGCCCAGTCGCCGCAGTTCTACAAGCAGGCGATGGTGGGGGTGTTCGAGCGGGTCTTCGAGGTTGGTCCCGTCTTCCGCGCCGAGCCGCACGACACCGTACGCCATCTGGCCCAGTACACCAGCCTCGACGCCGAGCTGGGCTTCGTCCGGGACCACCGCGACGTGATGGCGGTGCTGCGGGAGGTGGTGGCGGGCATGCTGGAGTCGGTACGGCGCCGCGCCCCGTCCGCCGTCGAACGCGCCGGGGCGATCCTGCCCGAGGTGCCCGCCGAGATCCCGGCCATCCACTTCACCGAGGCACAGGAGCTGACCGGCTCGGCCGAGCCGGACCTGTCGCCCGCGCAGGAGCGGTGGCTGTGCGAGTGGGCGGCGAAGGAGCACGGGTCGGAGTTCCTGTTCGTCACCGGCTACCCGATGTCCAAGCGGCCCTTCTACACCCACCCGGACCCTGCGCGGCCCGGCTACTCCAACGGGTTCGACCTGCTGTTCAGGGGTCTGGAGCTGGTCACCGGCGGGCAGCGGCTGCACCGGTACCCGGACTACGTGGCCGCGCTGGCCGCCCGGGGCGAGGGGCTGGAGGCGTACGAGGGGTACTTGCAGGCGTTCCGGTACGGGATGCCGCCGCACGGCGGGTTCGCGCTCGGGCTGGAACGGTGGACGGCGCGGCTGACCGGGGCCGCCAACATCCGCCAGACCACCGCCTTCCCCCGCGACCTGCACCGCCTGTCCCCGTGACCGACGGCTCTCCGCGCCCGCCTCTCAGGCGGGCGCGGAGGGCGCGTCCCGCCGGGTACGGGGCATCAGCAGCGCGACGGCCGCGCCCAGCAGGCAGATGAACGCCGTGACCAGGAACATCTCCGTGTACTCCGTGTGCAGCGCCGCCTGCACCTTCGCGGTGTACTCGGCCAGCTGCCGCCGGTACGTCACCGTGTCCACGCCGAACGGCAGCGGCGTGTCCAGATGCGCGGTCAGCGATTGGAACCGGTAGAAGCCCCACGCCGACACCGCCGCGATGCCGATCAGCATGCCCATCATCCTGGCCACCACGACCGCCGCCGACGCCACGCCGTGCTGGGTCGCCGAGGTCACGCGCAGCACCGCCGACGAGACCGGGGCGATGACCAGGCCCAGGCCCAGACCGGCGACCACCAGGTCGACGTCCACGAGGAACCCGGCGCTCTCCAGCTCGAGCGGCCACCGGCTCATCAGCCAGTAGCCGGCCGCCCCCACCACCATGCCCGCCACCGCGACGACGCCGTCGCCCAGCCTGCGGGCCAGGAGGCCGCCCAGCAGGGCGCCCACGGTGAGCGCGGCCAGGAACCTGGCCAGGACCAGCGACGCTCCCAGCGCGTCCTCGCCGAGCAGGGTCTGGGCGGTGAACTGGACGAACACCATGGTCACCAGGAGCGCCGCCCCGGTCAGGAAGCTCACGGCCAGGGTGGCGAGCAGGGGGCCCTTGCGGGTGGCGGAGAGGTCGAGCAGGCGTACGGGGGAGCGGATCTCCCACCACACGAAGATCCCGGCCGCCAGCGCTCCGGCGGCGATCACGGGCAGGCCCCACGGGGGGAGCACGGTCTTGGCGGGGTCGGGGTTGTACAGGCCCACGACCAGCAGCGCGAGCGCCAGCGCCAGCAACGCCCCGCCGACGACGTCCACACGCCGCCTCCCATCGGCGACCTCCACCCGCCCGGCACCGGCGGCCGTCCCCGTGACCGCACCGGAGTCGCCCACGCTATGCGCCGCCGCGTCGACACCGGCGACCTCCACCCGCCCGGCACCGGAGTCGCCCACGCGATGAGCCGCTGCGCCGGCACCGGCGACCTCCACTCGCCCGGCGCCGGAGTCGCCCGCACGATGCGCCGCCGCGTCGGCACCGGTGGCCGCCTCGCCTGCGGCTCCGCCGGGCTCGACGTGGCCGGCCGTGTCGCCGGTGGGGGTCGTGGCGGGTGCGGCGTCAGGGGTGCCGGAGGGGACGGTGAAGTGGACCGCGACGGCGGCCAGGGCGGCGAGCGGGAGGTTGATCCAGAAGATGGCGTGCCAGCCGCCCAGCTCCACCCCCGCCACCACGGTGCTCGGGATCAGCGCCAGCACCCCGCCGTACAGGGGCCCGAGGGCGCTCCCGAGCTCCTGCGCCGCCCCCACGGCCCCCAGCGCCACCGGCCGCTCGCGCTCGTCCCACAGGTCGCCAATGAGCGCCATCGTGATCGGCAGCAGCGCCCCGCCCGCCACCCCCTGCACGGCGCGCCCGGCCACCACCATCACCTCGCCGGCGGCCAGCGCCGTCAGCACCGAGCCGAGCGCGAACGCCGCCAGGCAGGCGTGGATCAGCGGCCGCCGCCCGTAGCGGTCGGAGAGCTGGCCGAGCAGCGGCATCGCGGCGACGTACCCGAGCAGGAACCCCGTCACGATGGGGGTGGCCCGCTCCAGGTGGTTCAGCGGGATGCCCACGTCCTCGGCGATGTCGATGAGGACCGTGACCACCACGTACGCGTCGAGCGCGGCCAGCAGCACCACCGCGCCCCCGGCGCCGAGGACGACCCGGCGGGCGCGTCTCATCCGGCGGCGGGCGGCGTGATCGTGACCGGCGCGTCGTAGTCGCTGAACGACACCGTCACCGTGCCGCCCTGCAGCGGCAGGCTGGCCTTGGTCAGGCGGCTGGTGGCCTTGTCGAGCCAGACCTTGCCGTTCACACTCTGCGTGACGCCGGGGATGATCTGGCCGATGGCCTGCCCGGGGAAGGCGGTGGCCACCCGGTACGCGTCGCCCTCCAGCGCCTCCACCTGGGGCTCGGTCGCGGAGGCGAGCAGCTGCGCGATGCCCTTGGTCGGCTCGAGGATCACCGAGGGGTCGTAGAACTGCGCGAGCTGCTGCCGCGTCATCTTCTGGAAGCCGCCCGTCGGCCCCTTGAAGTGCACGGTGTCCCCGACCAGGGCGAAGCTGACCTCCTGCAGGCTGCCCAGGATGTCGATCGTGATCGTGCCGTCGGCGTCACCGGCGGCCGTGAGCCTGCCGTCCGCCTTCTTGACCGGCACCTTGGGCTTGCCCTCGGTCGCGATCGAGAAGCTGGCCGACTTGACGCCCTTCATGGCCTCGGAGGCCTTCTTCATCAGGTCGGGACCGGCGGGCAGCTCGCCGCCGCCGCCCGACGAGCACGCCGACACCAGCGCGAGAACGGCGACGATCAGAAGCTTTCTGAGCATGTGCGGATCGTATCCACCGCCTGGGAACGCCGTGCGGCGTCACGGATATCGGTTGGGTGTCAGCGCAATTTCTTCAGCGCAGTTTTCAGCGCAGTTTTTTCAGGCGCTCGACGATCGGCCCGTAGGCCGCGTCGATCGCTTCGAGCTGCTCGTCGGTGAGCCGGTCGACGAAGTGCTCGCGCACGCTCGCCACATGGTGCGGCGCCACCCGCTGGATCGTCTCCCAGCCCTCGTCGGTCAGCACCGCGAACGTGCCCCGCCGGTCGTCGCGGCAGTCCTCCCTGGTCACGAGACCCTTGGCCTCCATGCGGGAGATCTGGTGCGACAGCCGGCTGCGTGACTGGATCGTCGCGTCGGCCAGGTCGCTCATCCGCATGCGCCGTCCCTCGTTCTCCGAGAGGTTGACCAGGATCTCGTAGTCGTTCAACGAGAGCTGGTGCTCCTGCAGCTCCCGGTCGAGCCGGTGCATGAGAAGCTTGTGCAGCGCCAGATGCGTGCGCCAGGCACGCTGTTCGGCGGGTGAAAGCCAACGAGGCGCGCTCATGATCTCCAATCTAGCGCACGTAGAGTGAAGCGCTATGGAGCAGCGGGATTCGGGAGAGAGCCTGAGCACCGTCCTGGTGGCGGGAGCGGCCAATCTGACGATCGCCGTGGCCAAGCTCTTCGCGGGTCTCCTCAGCGGCTCGGCGGCGATGTTGTCGGAGGCGGCCCACTCGGCCGCCGACACCGTGACCGAGCTGTTGTTGCTGGTGGCAGTGCGCCGCGCGGGCCGGCCGCCGGACCGGCGGCATCCGTTCGGCCACGGCAAGAGCGGGTTCTTCTGGGCCATGATGGCGGCGGTCGCGACGCTGGTGGGCGGGGCCGGGTTCTCGATCACGCACGGACTGCACGTGATCGAGAAGGGTGAGGAGCTGACGAACCTCACCCCGTCGTACATCGTGCTGGCCGTCGCGTTCGCCGTCGAGGCCGTCTCGTTCACCAAGGCCCTCACCCAGCTGCGCAGGCAGGCCGCCAGGCACGAGCTCGACCCGGTCCGGCTGGTGCGGATCACCTCCGACACCCCGTTGAAGGCCGTGCTGTTCGAGGACGCGGCCGCCCTCGTGGGCCTGGTCATCGCGGCCGCCGGGCTGGCCGGGTCGCAGCTGATGGGCTCGGCGCTGTGGGACGGCCTGGCGTCGGTCGGGATCGGCCTGCTCCTGCTGGTGGTGGCGCTCATCCTGATCCGGTCGAACATCTCGCTGCTCATCGGCCAGGCCGCGCCCGCGCACGTGGAGGAGGGCATCCAGGCCGAGTTGACGGCCCAGCCAGAGGTGGAGGAGGTGGTCGAGCTGCTCACCATGATGATCGGGCCCGGCTCCATCCTGGTGGCCGCCAAGATCGACTTCGTGGACGTGGCGAGCGCGGCGGGTGTGGAGATCGCCTGCGACGAGGTGGAGCGGCGGCTGCGGGAGCGCTTCTCGGGGATCAGCCAGGTCTTTCTCGACCCCACTCCGACCCGCCGCCGCTGACGGGGGCAGGGGACGGGTCAGCTGAAGTAGTGCATGGCGATCGCGACGCCGATCACGTGCATCAGCACGACGATGACGATGAAGGAGATGAACACGAACTTGGCCGGCCCGTGCTCGAACGTCTTCCCCTCTTCGAGGGGCCGCCGCTGGGCCATGCGGTCGGCGATCCGCTCCTCCAGGGATTTCCGGTAGAACATGTGTACAAGTCTATCCGGGGATGGGCGCCCTCCTCGCGGGGGTGTCTGTGACGACGGCCACCCTGATGTCCGGCCCCACGCTCCATTCGAGCAGGTGGCGGCCCTCGAGGTCGTCGCCGCCCGCGCGGAGCCTGTCGAGCGTCAGCTCGCCGCGCTTGATCAGCGCCTCCTTGCGCGTCCAGTGCCGGATCAGCTCGTCGTTGCCGGTGACCATCGCCCGCTCGCGCGGGGTGAGCACCCGGTCGGCGAGCAGCGGGTCCAGCGGCCCCGGCGGCACGTGCTCCGCGTCCACGCCGACCTTGCCGGGACCGGCCGCCGCGCACACGTAACCGCGCGTGTGGCTGAAGCTGACGCCCAGCTCGGGCGCCTCCTCGATGTACGGCTTCCCGTGCCCGAGGCCGTGCAGGTCGCAGCGCTGCAGCAGGGTCAGCCCCTGCGGCTCGACGTCGAGCACGGCGGCGGCGCACAGCCGTACGAGCAGGTGGGCAGCGACGAAGCTGGCCCGATCCGCCTCGAACCTGAACCGCCCGGCCCGCTCGGTCTCCACCTCGGTGAGCCAGTCTTCCGGGGCGCGCACCTCGTCGGGGCGGCCACCCATCGCTAAAGAACCGATGGTCAGTCCTTCTTCTTGTCGCCGGTGAGGTTGTACTGGTCCTCCGAGGCCGCGCCGAGAACGGTCACGTCATGGATCTTCCAGGTCCCCTTCTCCTTCACAAGGCTGATCTTAAGGTGCGAGTCCTTGACGGAGCGGATCGCTTCGGAGGTGTTCACCTGCTGGTCCACCACGACGATGGCGTGCGCGGTGGCCTCGTCCACGTCGGCCAGGTAGACCTCGCGCACCGTGGCCTGCGAGGTGGCCTTGAGCTTGACGATGACCTGCGCCATCGCCCCGCCGAACGCCGCGTCGTAGGTGGCCAGGAAGTCGCCCGTGGCCTGCGCGGCGAGGGTGGAGCGGGTGTTCTGGAGGTTCTGGTAGTCGTAGCTGAGCAGCGCCTTGCTGAACGCGCTCGCCGCCCCCGACACCTCCAGGCGCAGCGCGCGCTCGGACTCGAGCCTGGCCCGCGCGTCCTCGGCCTGCGAGGCGGAGATCCACTGCAGCACGGCGGTGGCGGCCAGCGCGGCCACCAGCATCGCCGCCAGCGTCCCGAGCACCCGGGCCCGCGTGACGCGCCCACCGCCCTTGCCGCCCGCCGCCTCTTCGGCCGGAGCCTCTTCGGTTTCGGTGGACGTCGCCTCCGCCACCGTAGGCTGCTCTTCCTCGGAGGGGGCCTCATCGGTGCGGGCGTCCTCGGCGAGGTCCTGCTTGGCGGTCATCTCGACTCCTCACGGCGGCGGGCGGCCCGGCCCGTCGCGATCCAGCCCACGATGCCACCGCCGGCCACCACGGCGAGGAATATCCCGGCAATCAGCGGGGTGGCGTTCGGCGGGGTGCGGGACGCGGGCCCGGCGGCCGCCGCGCCGCTGGGCGACGGGGTGGCCTCGGGCCGCTGTTTCGGTTTCTCGGTGTTCTTCGCCACCGGACGCGCGGACTCGGCGGGCGAAGCGGGTGAGGCGGTGTCCGCCGGTCCGGCGGCGTCCTGATGCGGATCTGTACGGCGATCTGCGCTGGAGTCGTCGGAGTCCGGGGAAGCGGCGGGGGAGGGGCAGGAGCGCAGGGCGGGCACCGTCGGAGGCCCGACCGCGCCGGCGTACTCCTCGGCCGGGGTCGGCCCGCCCGGCACGCTGAAGATGAACGCCGCCCTCCCGTAGACGGTGTCGCCGTGCCGGTCGCTGATGTCGTCCGCCAGGCTGAGCGCGGTCGGGACGATGCTGAGCAGGTGGTGCACGTTCCGCTCGGTCTGCGCCGAGAACGCCGGTCGATGCGGCTGCCCCAGCGCCGTCAGCAGGCACGAGAACCCCGGCCTGGACTTCTTGACGGCCGCGTCCAACTGGGCGAACACCCCCGGTCCCCGGTCGAGGAAGGCGTTCAGGTCGGCACGGGAGGCGCGCAGCGTGCTCGTCACCGTGCTCAGGTCGGTGATCCCGGAGGCCAGCTCGCCCCGCTTGCCGGCCAGCGTGTGGGTGAGCCGGGTGAGCTGCACCGACAGGTCGTCGAGGACGGCGGCGTTGTCGGCCAGCGTGCCGGTCAGGGAGTGGGCGTCGTCGATGATGTTCCTGATCGCAGGGGCCCGCCCGTCCAGCGCGACGGCCAGTTCATGGGTGATCGTCTTCGCGTCCCGGGGCGGCACCGCGTTCAGCAGCTTGCCGACGCCCTCGAACAGCTTCTTGTAGTCGAGCGGCACCGACGTCTTGGCCAGCGGGATCGTGTCCCCGGCCGCGAGCGTGGGGCCCTTCACGCCGGTGGCGGGCGGCGAGAGCTCCACGTACGGCTCCCCGATGGCCGACTTGCGCCGCACCTCGGCCGTGGCGCCCTGGGGCAGCCGGATCCCCCTGTCGATGTCGAGGCCGACCACGATCTTGCCCGGCGCCAGCCGCACGTCGCCGATCTTGCCGACCCGCACCCCCAGGTACGCCACGTCGAACCCCCGGATGAGCCCCGGCGACGACACGAACTCGGCCGAGACCCGGTAGGGCCGCTCGATGGCGTCGAGCCGGATGATCGTGCTGAACGCCCAGACGGTCATGACCACGCCCAGGGCGGCGAAGAAGCCCAGGTTCAGATAGATCCGGTTTTTCATCGCGGCGGCTCCAGGAGCAGGCGGAAGTCCTCGATCCGGTTCGGCAGCAGCCCCTGCGACGATTTCCTGGGCAGCAGGACGCCCTTCAGCCACAGGTAGATCAGCACCTGCCCGTTGGCCGTGATCGGCGGCGTGTCGATGAACTTCTGCAGCCGCGCCACCAGCGTCTTCAGGTCCTCCTTGCCCCGCTGCATCGCCGACGAGATGGCCTCCAGCTCCAGCAGCAGCGTCCGCAGCCGGGCGGCGTGGCGCGGGTAGACGGTGAGGTTGGCCTCCTTGGCCAGCCGGGTGAGCGCGATGATCGTCTTCTTGACGTGCTTGCGCCCGTGCGCGATCCGCGCGGTGGCCGCGGCCAGCGTGCCCGGCAGCCGGTCCAGCTCGCCGCTGCCCTTGGCGAGGTCGTCGCCCAGCTTGGCCAGGGCGTCGATGCTGGTGCCCAGGTCCTGGCGGGCCGCGGCGTAGGCGTCGGTGACCTCGGCCGTCTGCTTGATCAGCTTGTTGACGTCGTCGCCCTTCCCGGCGAAGGCGGTGGAGGCCGCGTCGAGGATGGCGTTCACGTCCTGCGCGCCGAGTGCCTCGATGAGCGGCCCGGCCTTCGCGGTGACCTGCTCGATGTCCGGCTCGACCGACGTGTCGGCGATGGTGGCGCCGTTGCTCAGGTACGGCCCCGTGGCCAGGTCCTTGCCCGCGGGCGGCGTGAGCAGGACGTAGTTCTCGCCCAGCACCGACGTCTTGGCCACGGTGGCCGTGCTGCCCTCGGGCACCCGGTACTTGGACACGATCGACATCGTCACTTTGGCCCGGTAGCCCTCCAGCCGGATGTCGGTGACCGTGCCCACCCGTACGTCGGAGATCTGCACGCTGTGCCCGGCCACCAGGCTCTGCACGTCGTCGAAGACCGCGTGCAGGGTCAGGTCGCCGGTGGTCGCGCCGAGCGTCTGGAGCGAGCACGACGCCGTTACGGCGAGCGCGAGGATCGCGGCGAGCAGGCGGGTCCTCATCGCCGCCTCCCCTGCTGCTCGTAGGGGCAGTTGCTCAGCCCGGCGGGCAGGCACGGCACCCGCCCCAGGTTCAGCGATTGGAACAGCGGCGTCAGCCACGCCTTGGTCATCGCGTTGAGCACGACGCGGATCTTCAGCACGTGCTGCTTCCTGTCCCACGAGTCGATCACCACGTCGGCGAAGTCGGCCGCGCCCTTGATCGCCTGTGCCACGGACGCGCTGTTGGCCCGCATGGTCAGCACCAGCTCGGCCAGCGTCCCGGCGGCCTGGGGGAGCCGCTCGGAGTACTGCTCGATGATCACGTCGCCGCGCCGCACGAAGTCCGAGATGCCGGTGATGAAGTCGCGCAGCCGCCGCCGCTCCTCCGCCAGGATCGAACTGGCCTCGGCGAACGCGTCGATCGCGCCCGTCACCTGGCTCTCGCGCCGGTTGAGGCCGGTGGCCAGCCGGTTCAGCCCCTTGGCCAGGTCGACGAGCTGCTGGTCCTGCTTGGCCAGGGTGCCGGTGAGCCGGGAGGTGTCGTCGATGGCGTTGTTGATGGTCTTGCCGCGCCCCCTGACCCCGTCGGCCAGGTCGCTCGCCACGGAGCCCAGCTTCTTGTCGTCGAGCGCGTCGGTGAGCTTGGTGAACGCGTCGAGCGCGTCGTCGATCTCCACCGGCAGGTCGGTGCGCTCCAGGGGGATGACCGTCCCCGGCGCGACCTTCTGGTCGCCGGGCTTCCACGGGGGGTAGAGGACGACGTTCCGCTCGCCGAGCGTGTTCTGCGGCGCGACCACGGCCTTCACCTTGGCCGGGAGCGGCACCTGCCGGTCCACCAGCAGGTCGACTCTCACCTTGTCCCCATCGATCCGGATCTTCTCGACATATCCGGCGTCCAGCCCCATCACCTTGACCCGCGCCTGCTCGTACAGGGAGGGCGCCTTGCGGAAGATCGCCACCAGCCGGTACGGCTCCGGCCCCAGCACGGTGCACCCTGATGTCAGGAACACCCCGGCCACGGCCAGCAGGACCGCCACGAGTCGTCTCATTTGGCGCTCTTCCTGTCCTTGGAGATGGCGGCGAGCACCTCCGGGTTGATGGGGCCGAGGCCCGTGGCTATGGCCTCGAGCCACGGGCCTTGACCGCCCATCGTGGACAGGCCGGAGAACGTCGGGCCCGCCCATGCCAGGAGCGAATTGAACTGCTTGTTGCTGCCGCTGAGCCGCGTCGTGATGGCCGCGTTGTCGTCCAGCACCTGGACGAGAGTCTTCTCGTGCTCGTTGATCAGCTTGGTCGTGCTGCGCACCAGGTCGCTGCCGTCGCCCAGCAGCGTGCGCAGCTCCGCGCGCCGCCGGCGGAGCTCGGCCAGCATGACGCTGATCGCGTCGATGAGCCGCGCGAGCTGCCTGTCCTTCTTCTCCAGGACGTTCATGATCCGGGTGCCGTTGTCGATGAGGCGCTGGAGCTGCGGCTCGCTCTTGCTGATCGTGTCCGACAGGTCGCCGATGTTGCGCAGCAGCCGGGTGATGCGGCCGCGCTTGCCGAGGTCGACCTTGTCCAGCTCGGTGAGCAGGTCGTCCACGGCGTCGGTGTCCAGGCGCTGGACCAGCCGGGTGGCGTCCTTGATGGCGTCGTTGATCAGGGTGGGCACGCCGGTCCGCGTCACGGGGATGCGCCGTTGCCCCTCGGGGAGCTGGTCCATGAACGGGGCCGTGACGGGGCCGGTGAGCTTGACGTACCGGCCGCCGAGCAGGTTCGACAGGGCGATGTCGGCCCGGGTGCCGCGGCCGAGCCGTACGCCGTCGTCCACCTTCCAGGTGACCACGACGTCGCCCTGCGCGTAGTCGGCGCGGACCTCGGTGACCTTGCCGATGCGCACCCCGGCGACCCTGACGTCGTTTCCGGTGCGCAGCCCGCCGGAGTCCACGAACACGCCCGACATGGAGTAGCCGCCCTCCAGCAGCCCCAGGTTGCCGACCAGGAACGTGCCGACGAGGATCGCGGCGAGCGTGGCCAGCGACACGAGGCCGACGACGATCCGGTTGCGGTCGCGGAAGGACTTGAGCGCCATCACTCGCCCACCAGCAGCTTCTGCAGGTCCTTCGTGCTCTGGACCCGGGTGTTGCGCAGCGGCGGCGGCGCCTGCATCCCGTACGGGCAGGGCGCGGCGCTCAGCGCCACGCACGGGACCGCGGTGATGAAGTAGCGGCCGCGGTCCACGGTCTGGTACGCGCGGGCGAACAGCGGCTGGAACGTGCTGACCGTCCTGTCGATCTCGTTCACGTGCCGCCTGATGCCGCCGGTCAGGCCCGACAGGTTGTCGACCAGCCGGCCGAGCTCGTCGGCGTTCTTGCCGAGCACCTCGTTGGAGGTGTGCACGGTCGTCGACAGCTCCACCAGCGACTCGTCGATCAGCTCGCGGTTGTCGGCGAACGCCTCCGACAGCGTGACGAGGTTGTCGACGAGCTGCTCGATCTGCTTGTCGCGCCGGGCGACCACGCCGGTGACGGTGGCGTAGTCCTTCAGTAACTGCTCGATGG
Organism: Nonomuraea sp. NPDC003709; assembly: GCF_040610775.1. Classification (NCBI taxonomy): domain Bacteria; kingdom Bacillati; phylum Actinomycetota; class Actinomycetes; order Streptosporangiales; family Streptosporangiaceae; genus Nonomuraea; species Nonomuraea sp. NPDC003709. Next base: position 401,580 of record NZ_JBEXMW010000002.1, read on the forward strand.
TCTTCCTGCGCTCGGTGACCGTGGTGGTGATGGCGTTGACGTTGTCGAGCAGCCTCGGGATGTTCCGCTCGTTGCCCTTGAGCGACCTGGCGGCGGCGGTGAGGAGCTGGTTGATCTGGTCGGGGTCCAGGCTGCGGGTGAGCGGGCCGAGGTCGCTGACCAGCTGGCCGATGTCCACGACGGAGGACGTACGGGTGATGCGCGCCCCCGGCGTCAGCTTTCCGGGCGCGGTGCCGGGCATCAGGTAGACCACGCGCTGGCCGACCGCGTTGCGCCAGCGGATGGCGGCCTCGGTGTCGGCGGGCACGGTGATCCCCTGCTGCACCTCCATGGTCACCTCGGCCCGTCCGTCCACCACCTTGATCGTGTCCACCTGGCCCACGGGCGCTCCGGCGATCTTCACCTGGTCGCCCTCGTTCAGCCCCGACACGTCGTCGAACACGGCGACCAGCGGATATCCGGCGTCCGTGCTCACCCGGGCGATCTGCACGCCGATCACCGCGATCAGCGCCACGCACACGCCGACGAAGACCGCGAACCGCGCGAACGTCCAGGCCCGGCGCATGTCAGCGCCTCCCGTCGGTCGGGCCGCAAATGCCGACGATCAGCTCGCAGACGTCGGTCGCCACGAACGCCTCGACCTGGAGCTGGCGGGTGTTGCCCGGCCCGGGCGCCTCGATCAGCTCGTTGAGCAGGTCGACCAGCCTGTTCAGGCCGCGTACGCCGTCGCCGGCCAGGCCGAGCTGGGCGTAGATGAGCGCGGCCACCCGCTCGGTGGAGTGCACGCCGGCCCGCAGGTCCTGACGGTGTTTGGCCAGCCCGTGCGCCGCCAGGCCGGAGACCGAGGTGACCTCGTCCAGCAGCGCGCGCACCTTGTCGGCCCGCGCGAGCAGGTCGGGGGTGATGACGTTGACGTCGGAGGAGATCGAGACCAGGTCGTCGCCCTTGTCCTGCAGGGCCGTGCCCAGCAGGGCGGCGTCGTGCAGGAACTGCCGGGCCCGGCCGCGCTGCCGGTGCGCGACGCCGACGAGCGTGCCGGCGTCGCCGATCAGCTCGCGCAGGTTCTCGCCCTCGCCGTCCAGGCCCTGGGCCAGGGTGTGCACGATGACGGTGACCTCGCGCGGGTCGACGGCGTCCAGGCCGCGGTAGGCGGCGCCGAGTGTGTCGGACAGGTCGAGCGGTCCCTCGGTGTCGGTGATGACGGCGCCACTGGCCAGGTAGGGGCCGGTGGTCTCGCCGGAGCCGGGCTTGAGGTCGAGGAACTTGGGGCCGAACACCGAGGCCGGCTCGACGGAGGCGACCGTGGACCCCGGCACCTTGACGCCGGAGTCGAGGTGCATGGTCACCACGGCCCGGCCCTTGGCGTCCAGCGACACGCTCGTCACCTTGCCGACCGTGATGCCGCGGATCTTGACGGGGGAGCCGGCGTCCATGCCCTGCCCGGCCCTGGCGAACACGGCGTCGATCCTGGTCCCGCTCAGCTCGGTGGCGGTGCGGACGACGTACAGGGTGGCCGCGGCGAGCACGACGAGCACGGCGAACGCGATGCCCACCCGGGCGGCGAGGGAGAGTTGGAATCGGCCCACCGGCTCACCCCGTCAGCGGTATGTTGCCGCCGCTGCCCCAGAACAGGTACGACAGCAGCAGATTGAGCAGCACGATCGTGACGATCGACTGGCGGATGGCGCGGCCCGCCGCCACGCCCACGCCCACCGGGCCGCCGGTGGCGTGGAAGCCGTGGTAGCAGTGGATCACGATGACCGCGAAGGCGAACACGCCGACCTTGGTGACGCTGAACGCGATGTCCCGGACCGGCAGATACAGATAGAAGTAGTAGTCGTAGACCCCCGGCGCCAGGCCGAACAGCACCGTGCACATCAGCCGGGTGGCGAAGAAGCTGGCGAAGAGCGCGATCAGGTAGATCGGCACCAGCGCCAGCAGCGCCGCCACGACCCTGGTGCAGATCAGGTACGTGAAGGCGTTGATGCCCATGACCTCCAGCGCGTCGATCTCCTCCGAGATCCGCATCGCGCCCAGCTCCGCCGTGAACGACGAGCCCACCTGCGCCGCCAGCGCCGTCGCGGCGATGATCGGGGTGATCTCGCGGACGTTCGCGAAGCTGCCCACCAGGCCCATGAACGACTCCGCGCCGATCGCCTGCAGCCCCTGGTAGCCCTGCAGGCCCACGGTCGCGCCCACGACGAACGCCATCGTGAACACCACGAAGATCATGCCGCCGCCAATGACGGTCGCCCCGACGCCCACCACGACGTCGCTGACCTGCCTGATGACGACCTTGAAGAACTTGAGCCGCAGGACGACGTCGCGTACGGAGTAGAACAGCACCTTCCACACGAACAGCGGCCAGTCGGCCAGCGTCGCGAACCGCTCGGCGACGTCCCGTCCCCGCAGCGCGAGCCGCAGGCCGGCCGTGCGCGTCACCATCATCACAGCGACCTCGGCGGGTAGGCCAGGAAGTAGACGGCCGAGATCACGTAGTTGAACGCGAACACCAGCATGAACGTCACCACGGTCGCCTGGTTGACCGCCCGCCCCACGCCGACGGGGCTGGAGGCGCACGTCATGCCCTTGTAGCAGGCGACCGCCGCCGCGATGAACCCGAAGATCCACGCCTTGAACAGCGTCACGTACAGATCGGAGGCGACGACCAGGGAGAACGCGCCGTCGAAGTACGCGCCCGGGGTGACGCCCTGCACGACGACGTTGAAGAAGTAGCCGCCGCTCGCGCCGGCCAGGATGACCAGCGGGCACAGGCAGACCGCGACCGTGCTGGCCGCCCACATGCGCGGCGTGACCAGGCGGTGGATCGGGTTGACCGACATGACCTCCATCGCGCTCAGCTCGTCGCGGATGTGGCGCGCGCCGATGTCGGAGGTCATCGCGCTGCCGCCGGCCCCGGCGATCAGCAGCGCGCTGGCCAGCGGCGCCACCTCGCGGATGAGCCCGACGAAGACCGCGCTGCCGGTCGCGGAGCTGGCGCCGAGCTGCCTGGCCAGCTCGCCCACCTGGAGCGCCACGGTGGCGCCCAGCGGCAGGGCGACCAGCAGGACCGGGACGCTGGTGACCCGGGCCAGGAACCAGCACTGCTCGACGAACTCCCACCACCAGCGCCTGATGTCCCAGGTCCTGCGCAGCCCCTCCAGGACGATGACGAACAGCTCACCGATCTGGCCGAGCGTCGAGCCGGCCCGGCGTCCGATGTACCCGGACAGGGTCATCGGCGACCTCGGGTTACCGCCATGACCACCTCCGCCGCCTACGGATGAGATGAGTGGCAACCCTACTGACGGGTTGTCTAGTAGTCGATGCTTTCGTGGGAATTTGCGCGAAAGGTATGAGACGCAGGTCACATGTTGTCAGCCAGGCACGAAAAGTGACCGCCCCGTTACAACCCGGCTCCCCTTGACGTCATCCCCCTGGGGTTGTTTGCCTGTACGCAAGGCCTGGAAGACTGAGGTGCAAGAGGTGGTGCAACATGCTCATCGGGACGATTCTTCGCGCCAAGGGAAGTGATGTGGCGACCGTGTCGCCCGGGGCGACAGTGCGCGAGCTGCTGGCCACGCTCGCCGAGCGCAACATCGGTGCCGCGGTGGTCTCCACCGACGGCCTCACCATCGAGGGCATCGCGTCCGAACGCGACGTCGTGCGCCGCCTGCACGACCGCGGCCCGGCGATCCTCGACGGCCCGGTATCCGCGATCATGACCACTCAGGTGCGCACGGTGGGGCCCGGCGAGAACGTCGACTCGCTGCGGCAGATCATGACCACGCAGCGGTTCCGGCACATGCCGGTGGTCGAGAACGGCCGGCTCGTGGGCATCGTGAGCATCGGCGACGTGGTCAAGAGCGCGATCGAGGAGCTGGAGACGGAGAAGGCGTCGCTCGTCGACTATCTCCACCGTTGATAGGGATGGCACCCTTGGTCCGTGATGTACGGGCCTCCTGAATATCCGCCTGAGTATCCGCGGGCGACAAGCAGTCCGACGATCATCGTGCTCGTGGCCGGACTCGCCGCTCTGCTCGGGTTCCTGCTGGGGGTCTTCGTGGGGTTCGGCGCGTCCGAGTCGTCCGAGGAGCCCGCCCCCCGGGTCACGGTCACGGTCGAGGGCACGCAGCCGCCGGAGCCCGAGGCCACCGGCCCCGGCCCGTCGTCGCCGGTCCAGCCCACGCAGCCAACGCAGCCCACGCAGCCGCAGGGAACGCAGCCACCGGCCACCCAGCCCGGCGCCACCCAGCCTGGCGCCACCCCGCCCGGGCCGGGTCAGACGGCGCCCGGCCAGAACCCGCCGGGTCAGACCGGCCCGCCGAGCGGGGGGACCGGCAGTCCCGCGTTCAACAACGTGTCCATGCGGACGCTCGTCGTGGGCGCGGACATCCAGCCGGGCACCTACCGCACGGCGGGCCCGACCTCGGGGATCCCCATGTGCTACTGGGCCAGGCTGCGGAGCGCCACGGGGGACGAGATCGCGAGCGGCATGCCGACAGGTTCGGTCAGCGTCACCATCCTGGCCACGGACAAGGCGTTCAGGACCGCCGGATGCGCGGAGTGGATCAGAGCATGATGCTTTTGTGCGTCAAACTCTGGACAAAAGAGCAGGAATGCGCAATTCTGTGCGGCAAGTAAGAAGGGAGGCACGCCTGGAGCGTGCTGGCGTGACGTCCTACGGTTATGGGCCACGCCACTCCGGTGTCCCTGGCCAGGACGCGACTCGGAGAGTGCGGAACAGCGCGCAGCGCCATTGATCCGCACCCGTTCCGTACGCGAGGAGTGCCTGTTGCGCCGTCTCCCTGCTGTGATCTCTGCGGCCGCCCTGGCCGCCACCGCTCTCGTCACCGCCCCCGCCGCCGCCGCGACCACCGAGGCCAGGGCGTTGCCCGCCCCTGTCGCCTGCAACGGCTGCTGGAAGCCCGCGCTGAACACGTCCTGGCAGTGGCAGCTCTCGTCCCTGCCGACCAAGCCGTACCCGAACGTGCAGATGTTCGACATCGACGGCTTCGCCGCCAAGGACGGCGCGATCGTCAAGTCGCTCAAGGCGGACAAGCCGGGCCGCGGCGTCGTCTGCTACATCAGCGCGGGCACGTTCGAGGACTGGCGCCCGGACGCGAGCCAGTTCCCTGCCGAGGTGCTCGGCAAGCCGCTGGAGGACTGGCCGGGTGAGCGCTGGCTCGACATCCGCACATACACCGGCAAGCTCGGCCAGATCATGAAGGCCCGGCTCGACATGTGCAAGGCCGCCGGGTTCGACGCCGTGGAGCCCGACAACGTCGACGGCTACAGCAACGCCAGCGGCTTCCCGCTCAAGGCCGCCGACCAGCTCGCCTACAACACCTGGTTCGCCAACGAGGCCCACAAGAGGGGCCTGTCGGTCGCGCTCAAGAACGACATCGAGCAGATCCCGGCGCTGCTGCCGTACTTCGACTTCGCGGTGAACGAGGAGTGCTGGGAGCACACCGAGTGCACCACCGCGCAGAACGACGACTACGGATACGACCAGTTCGTCAAGGCGGGCAAGGCCGTGTTCAACGTCGAGTACAACCTGGCCACCTCGGCCTTCTGCGCCAAGTCCAACGCCCAGAACTTCAACTCGCTGAAGAAGAAGTACGAGCTCGACGCCTACCGCGTGCCCTGCCGTGGCGCGTGACTTCGACCTGCTGGTCGTCGGTGACGCCAACCCCGACGTGGTGCTCTCCGGAGCGCCGCGCGGGTTGGCGTACGGCCAGCGCGAACAGCTCGTCTCCGGCGGCGACCTGGTGCTCGGCGGGTCCGGCGCGATCACCGCGTGCGGGGCGGCCCGGCTGGGTCTGCGGACCGCGTTCGCGGGTCGCGTGGGCGACGACGCGGCCGGGCGCTTCGTGCTGGACGCCCTGGCCGACCGGGGCGTGGACGTCTCCCGCTGCGTGATCGACTCCCGGCCCACGGCCATGACCGTGGTGCTGGCCGACGGTTCGGACCGGGCCATCCTCACCTCGCCCGGCTGCCTGCCATACCTGACCGTGGAGGACCTGCCGCGCGGCGTGGCCCGCCACGTCCACGTGTCGTCATATTTCCTGCAACCGGGGCTCGCGCCCGGACTGCCGGGCTTCCTGGCGGAGGAGCGGCGCGCGGGCGCGACCACCTCGCTGGACACCAACGACGACCCCGCCGGGGAGTGGGAAGGGCTCGGGGAGGTGCTGGCCGAGGTGGACGTGTTCCTCCCGAACGCCGCCGAGGCCCGGGCCATAGCCGCCCGGCTCTTCGACACCGGCCCCGAATGCCTCGAGGCCGCGGCGGCCCGGATCGGCGGGCTCGGCCCCACCGTGGTCGTCAAGGACGGCGGCGACGGCGCGCTGGCGTGGCGGGCGGGCGAGCTGACCCGGGCCCCCGCCGTCCCCGTCGAGCCGGTGGACACCGTCGGCGCCGGCGACAGCTTCAACGCCGGCCTCCTCGCCGCGCGGCTGCGCGGGATGAGCCTGCGCGAATGCCTGCGCGTGGCCGTGACCTGCGGATCCCTTTCGACCCAGGCCGCCGGCGGCACCGCCGCCCAGCCCACCTGGAAGGACCTATGAAGATCGTCTTTCTCGGCGCCGGGAGCGTCGAGTTCACTCAAGGGCTGCTGGCGGACCTGGTCGCCTTCCCCGATCTGGGGGAGTTCGAGGTGGCGCTGCACGACATCCACCCCGAGCGGCTGGACACCGCAGAGGCCGCCGCCCGCGTCATCGCGGCCGGGCGGCCCGTCAAGATCTCCGCCCACCTCGACCTGCGCCAGGCTCTCGAAGGCGCCGACTTCGCGATCAACATGATCCAGGTCGGCATGATCGACGCGACCCGCGTCGACTTCGAGGTGCCCGCCCGGTACGGGCTGCGCCAGACGATCGCCGACACCATCGGCGTGGGCGGCATCTTCCGCGCCCTGCGCACCTTCCCGGCGCTCGACCGGATCGGGCGGGCCATGGCCGAGGTGTGCCCGGACGCGTGGCTGCTCAACTACACCAACCCGATGGCCATGAACGTCTGGTACCTGGCCGCCGCCACCCCCGTGCGCAACGTCGTCGGGCTCTGCCACTCCATCTACTGGACCGCCCACGACCTGGCCGAACTGGTCGGGGTGCCGCTGGAGGAGGTGTCGTACCTCGCGGCGGGCGTCAACCACCAGTCGTGGATGCTGCGCTTCGAGTCCGGCGGACAGGACCTCTACCCGCGCCTGGACGAGGCCATCGAGCGCGACCCCGGCCTGCTGCGCCGGGTGCGCGTGGACATGTACCGCAGGCTCGGCTACTACCCGACCGAGACGAGCGAGCACTCGGCCGAGTACGTGCCCTGGTACCTGCATGACGAGAACGAGATCGAGCGCCTGCGGATCCCCGTGGGCGCGTACATCGGCATCAGCGAGGAGAACGTGCGCCAGTACGAGGCCACCCGCGACGCGCTGCGCGCGGGACGGCCGATCACCGTGGAGGGGACCATGGAATACGCCCCGCAGATCATCCACAGCGTCACCACCGGCACCAGCCGGGTCGTCTACGGGAACGTCCAGAACAGGGGCCTGGTCGCAAACCTGCCGGACGGCTGCGTGGTGGAGGTGCCGTGCGTGGCCGACGCGCTCGGCGTCCGCCCGATGGCCGTCGGCGACCTGCCCGCGCAGTGCGTGGCGCTCAACCGCGCCTATGTCAACGTCAACGAGCTGACCGTGCGCGCCGTCACCGAGGGGCGGCCCGAGCACGTCCGGCACGCCATGATGGCCGACCCGAACACCGCCGCCACCCTCACCGTCGAGCAGATCGACGAGTTGTGCGGCGCGCTGATCGAGGCCCACGGCGAGCTGATGCCCGAGTCCCTCAGGAGCCGGTGATGAAGAGCCCCGTCATGAAGAGCCCCGTCATGAAAGGCACGGCGGCGCTCGTCCTGGTCGCCGGGCTGCTGACGGCCTGCGGCTCCTCCTCCTCCTCCGACGACGCCTCGGGCCCGGTCGAGATCACCTGGTGGCACGGCCAGACGGAGCTGCAGGCCAAGGTCATCGAGGAGCTGGCCGCCGAGTACTCCAAGGCCCACCCGGACGTGAAGATCACGCCCGCCGTCGGGTCCACGAACGTGGACGACATGCTGCAGAAGGTCCAGGCGGTGCTGGCCGGCGGCAAGGCGCCCGACATCGCGTACATGTACGGCACGTGGATGCCGAACCTGGCGCGTAACCCCAAGGTGTACGACCTGGCCGCCACCGTGAAGGCCCCCGGGTTCGGGTGGGACGACTTCTGGCCGTCGGAGCGGGCCGTGTCGGAGGTGAACGGCAAGGTCGTCGGCGTCCCCGCGCTGGTCGACAACCTGGCCGTCATCTACAACAAGAAGCTGTTCGACGCGGCGGGGCTGCCGTACCCGTCCAAGGACTGGACCTGGGACGACTTCCGGGCCACGGCGAAGAAGCTGACCGGCGGCGGCGTGTACGGCACCGCGTACCCCGTGACCGGTCTCGAGGACACCGTGTGGCGGTTCTGGCCGATGATCTGGCAGCAGGGCGGCTCTATCCTGACGCCGGACGGGAAGAAGTCGGCGTTCAACACGCCGCAGGCGACGCAGGCGCTCGATCTGTGGAGTGCCATGGCCCAGCAGGATAAGTCCGTATATCTCGATCAAAATGGTGAGAAGTTCGTGCCGCTGTTCCAGAGCGGCAAGATCGGGATGATCGCGGCGGCGCCGTACGCGCTGCTGGACATCATCGACCATAAGATCTCCTACGGCGTGCAGGTGCTGCCCGGCTACAACGGCAACCACGAGACGGTCGCCGGCCCGGACAACTGGGTCGTGTTCGACAACGGGTCGCGCCGGGCCAAGACCGCCGCCGAGTTCCTGACCTGGCTGACCAGGCCGGAGCAGGACGCCCGGTGGTCGCTCGGCCTGGGCAACCTGCCGCTGCGCAAGGCCACGACCGCGCTGCCGGCGTACCAGAAGTTCGTCAAGGACTTCCCCGGCATCGACGTCTTCACCGCGAACCTCGAGAACGCCAAGCAGGCCAGGCCGCCCCTGCCGGCGTACCCGGAGTTCTCCGAGAAGGTCGGCAACGCGATCGCCCAGGCGCTGGTCGGCGGCACGCCCGCGCAGCAGGCCCTCACCAAGGCCGCGACCGAGGCCGACGCGGTGCTGGGGCGCTCGCGATGACAGCCCCGGCGATGAGCAGGACGGCGCGGGTGAGCGCGCCGTCCGCGCGGCGGAGCCGGTTGGTCCCCCAGCTGACCGGGTGGGGCTTCGTGTTCCCCGCGACGCTCGTGATCGTCGGGCTCAGCCTGTTCCCCGCGGTGTGGGCGCTGCTGCTCTCGCTGCGGGACGGCGACCTGCTCACCGGCGGCGACTTCGTCGGGCTGGCGAACTACGGCGACATGCTCGGCGACGCCGAGCTGGCCGCGTCGGCCGGGCACACGCTGCTCTACACCGTGCTCTTCGTGCCCGGCTCGGTGGTGCTCGGGCTGGCGCTGGCGCTGGCGCTCAACCTCAAGATCCGGCTCATCGGGTTCTACCGCACGTGCTTCTTCGTCCCGTACGTGGTCTCCGCCGCAGCCACGGGCATCCTGTCGAACTTCGTCTTCGACCCCGACTTCGGCATCGTCAACGCCGGGCTGAAGGCGCTCGGCCTGCCCGCGATGGGGTTCCTGCAGGACCCCGACCAGGCGATGCTCACCCTGGTCGCGATCTCGCTCTGGGGCGGCGTGGGCATGCCCGCCGTGGTCTACCTGGCCGCCCTGCAGGACATCCCGCGCGAGCTGATCGAGGCGGCCCGGGCGGACGGCGGCGCCGGTCGGCACGTCCTGCGCCACGTCGTGCTGCCGCAGCTGCGGCCGGCCACGGTCTTCCTGCTGATCTGGCAGACGATCACCGCGCTGCAGCTGTTCGACCTCGTCTACACCACCACCAAGGGCCAGCCGCTCGACTCCACGACGACCATCGTGTTCTACCTCTACCGGCAGGCGTTCCAGCTCTTCCACTCCGGCTACGGCACGGCCATCGCCTACGTCCTGTTCATCGTGACGCTCGCCGTGTCGGGCGCGGTCCTGTGGAGGGGTGCGAAGTGACGCGCCGCAGCCTCGCCCATCTCTTCCTGATGCCGCTCGCGCTGCTGCTCGTGGCGCCGCTGGTGTGGATGGCGCTGACCGCGTTCATGCCGGACGCCGACATCAACACCTACCCGCCCAAGCTCTGGCCCGAGCACTTCACGCTGGACGGGTTCAGGCGCATCTTCACCGAGGACGAGTACCCGCTCTGGCTGGCCAACACGGTGATCGTGGCCGGGTCGGCGGTGCTCGGGCACGTGGTGCTCTGCTCCCTGGCCGGGTACGGCTTCGCCCGGATCAAGTTCCGCGGCCGCGGGGTCGCCTTCGCGGCGGTCATGGCCACCATCATGGTGCCGACCCAGGTGCTGATGATCCCGACGTTCCTGCTGTTCAAGAACATGGGCCTGATCGACACGCTGGGGGCGGCCATCGTGCCGTGGCTGGCGTCGGCGTTCGGGGTGTTCCTCATGCGGCAGTTCTTCCTGTCGCTGCCCAAGGAGCTGGAGGAGGCCGCCATCATCGACGGCTGCTCCCCCCTGGGCGTGTTCTTCCGCGTGGTGCTGCCGCTGGCCCGGCCCGCGCTGGCCACGCTGGTGGTGTTCACGCTGCTCGGCGCCTGGAACGACCTGATCTGGCCGCTCATCGCGATCTCGTCGGAGTCGGGCTACACGCTGCAGCTCGGGCTGGCCACCTTCGCCGGCGCCCGGCACACCGAGTGGTCGGCGCTGATGGCCGGCAACGTGATCGCGGTGCTGCCGCTCGTGCTCGCGTTCATCCTGGCGCAGCGGCACTTCGTGGCCACGATGAGCTTCAGCGGACTCAAGGGCTGAGGTTGTTGGCAGCGGTGGGGTGTGCGTAGGAGGATGCGCACAGCCCACCCCACAGCCCACCTGGAGGATGACATGTCGGTCTTGCAGAGCTTCGTTGACAGCGTGCGCAGCGGGGCGATCGAGGTGATCGACCTCACGGCGCCCCTCTCGTCCGAGACACCGATCCTCCAGTTGCCCGAGCCGTTCGGCAACACGATCCCGTTCCGCCTGGAGGAGATCAGCCGCTACGACGACCGCGGCCCCGCCTGGTACTGGAACGACATCCACACCGGCGAGCACACCGGCACCCACTTCGACGCTCCCGTCCACTGGGTCACCGCCCGCGACGGTCAGGACGTCTCCCAGGTGCCCGTGCGCAGCCTCATCGCGCCCGCCGTCGTGCTCGACTTCGCCGCCGAGGCGTCCAAGGACGCCGACTTCCTCCTCCAGATCGACCACGTCAAGGAGTGGGAACGCGCCAACGGCCCGTTGCCCGACGGGGGCTGGCTGCTCTACCGCACCGGCTGGGACACCCGCTCCGCCGACCAGGCGGCCTTCCTGAACGCCGACGCCTCCGGCCCCCACACGCCCGGCATCTCGGTGGAGTGCGCCAAGTGGCTGGCCTCCGAGACCCCGATCGCCGGGATCGGCGTCGAGACCGTCGGCACCGACGCGGGCGCCGCCCACTCCTTCGACCCGGCCTTCCCGTGCCACTCCTTCCTGCTGGGGGCGGGCAAGTACGGCCTGACCCAGCTGCGCAACCTCGACCGGCTGCCCGTGACCGGCGCCGTCGTGGTCGCGCCGCCGCTGCCCATCGTGGGCGGCTCCGGCAGCCCCGTGCGCGTGCTGGCCCTGGTGGAACGTTGATCGTCGCGGAGGCCGTGGGGCGGGCCCTGGCCGCCTGCGGCGTCGGGGCCGCCTTCGGGGTGGTCGGCAGCGGCAACTTCCACGTGACCAACGCCCTGGTGGCGGGCGGCGTGCGCTTCGTCGCCGCCCGCCACGAGGGCGGGGCCGCCACCATGGCCGACGCGTACGCGCGGATGAGCGGGCGGGTCGGCGTCGTGTCGGTGCACCAGGGGCCGGGGCTCACCAACGCCCTGACCGGCCTGACCGAGGCGGCCAAGAGCCGTACGCCGCTCATCGTGCTGGCGGGGGAGGCCACGGAGGCCCAGTCCAACTTCCACATCGACCAGGCCGCGCTCGCGACGGCGGTGGGGGCGGTGGCGATGCGCGTCACCTCGGCGGAGGAGGCGGTGTCGCGGGTGGCCGAGGCGTACCGGGTGGCGGTGGAGGAGCGGCGCACGGTCCTGCTGAACCTGCCGCTCGACGTCCAGGCCGCCCCCTTCGAGGGGCCTGCCGACGTGATGCCGCCCGCGATCGCTTCGGCGGTTCCTTCGGTGGGTCCTTCGGTGGGTCCTTCGGTGGTGGAGGTGGGGGAGCTGGCGCGGTTGCTCGGCGCGGCCGAGCGGCCGGTGTTCATCGCGGGGCGCGGTGCCCGGCACGCGCGGCGGGAGCTGGAGGAGCTGGCCGACCTCGCGGGCGCCCTGCTGGCCACCTCGGCCGTCGCGAAGGGGCTGTTCCGCGGCAGCCCGTGGGACCTCGACGTGAGCGGCGGCTTCGCGACGCCGCTGGCCGCCGAGCTGATCCGCGGCGCCGACCTGGTCGTCGCGTGGGGATGCGCGCTGAACATGTGGACCACCCGCCACGGCACGCTCGTCTCGCCGGGCGCGAAGGTCGTGAAGGTCGATCTCGACCCGGCGGCGTTCAAGACCCATGTGCCCGCCGACCTGGGCGTGGCGGGCGACGTGGCGCGCGTCGCGGAGGCGCTGGCCGCTGAGGTCGCGCCCCGCCCGGGCTACCGGTCGCCGGAGCTCGCCGCCCGCGTGCGGGCCGAGGGGCGCTGGCGGGACGTGCCGTACGAGGACGAGAGCGGCGGCGGCCGGATCGACCCCCGGACGCTCAGCATCGGGCTGGACGACCTCCTGCCGCGGGAGCGGATCGTCGCCATCGATTCCGGAAATTTCATGGGATATCCGTCGATGTTCGTGGATGTTCCCGATGAGGGTGGGTTCTGCTTCACGCAGGCGTTCCAGTCGATCGGGCTGGGCCTGGCGACGGCGATCGGCGCGGCGATCGCCCGGCCGGACCGGCTGCCGGTGGCCGCGCTCGGCGACGGCGGCGCCCTCATGGGCATCGCGGAGCTGGAGACCGTCGTCCGGCTCGGCCTGCCCATGGTGATCGTGGTGTACGACGACGAGGCGTACGGGGCCGAGGTCCACCACTTCGGGCCGCACGGGCACCCGCTCGGGACGGTCACGTTCCCACCGGCCGGCCTCGCCGCCATCGCCCGGGGTTACGGCTGCGCCGCCGTGACGGTCGGCGGGCCCGGCGACCTGGCGGGCGTGGCCGAATGGGTGGACGGGCCCCGCGACCGGCCGCTCCTGGTGCACGCCAAGGTCACGGCGGAGCACGGGTCCTGGTGGCTGGAGGAGGCCTTCAAGGGCCACTGAGCTCAGAGCTCGCGGTAGGCGCGGGCGCCCGCTGAGCTCACGCTTGTGTCAGGCGCGAGCGCCCACTGAGCTCACAGCTTGCGGTAGGTGCGGGCCTCCTCGGCCGCCTCCAGCACGTCGGCCAGCGGCACACCCGCGCCCGCCGCCACCGCCGCGGCGATCGCGCCCTCCACGAACGGCACGTCCGCCACCACCACCCGCCCGTCCTCCTCCAGCAGGCGGGCGGTCAGCACCGAGCTGCCCAGGTCGGGGATGAGCACCACCCCGTCACCCTGGTCGACGCTGCGCAGCGCCGCCTCGATGAGGTCCAGGCTCGTGCCCAGCCCGCCGTCCTCGGTGCCCCCGGCGGCCGCCACGGGTACGTCGGCACCGGCGATCCCGCGGGCCAGCGCCGCCGCCTCCGCCGCCAGCCCCGCGCTGTGCGCGACGAGCACCAGCCCCACCATCACCCGACTCCGCGTGGGATCACACGATCACCGGGCCCGCCCATCACGCCACCACCGAGACCAGGCCCGCCCATCACGCCACCACCGAGGCCAAGACAGCTCATCACGCCACCACCGACGCCAGCGCCGCCATGAACAGGGCCGCCGACGCCGCCCCCGGGTCCTCGTGCCCGATGCTGCGTTCGCCCAGGTAGCTGGCCCGGCCCTTGCGCGCCTGCATCGGGATCGTGGCCTTCGCCCCCTTCTCGGCGGCTTCGGCCGCCCGCTCGAACGCCTCCTTCACCCCGATCCCGTCACGTACGGCCAGGGCGAGCGCCCGGGAGGCCGGGACCAGCGCGTCCACCATGGTCTTGTCGCCCAGCGCGGCCTTGCCCAGCCGTTCGAGCGCCACCACCCCGGCCTCGAACGCCCCCGAGAACCCGGCCAGCGTCACCGGCGACTCCAGCGACTTGCCCATCTGCCGGAACACGGACCCGTACAGCGGCCCGGAGGCGCCCCCGACGCGGCGGATCAGCGTCGCGCCCGCCGCGGCCAGCGCCTCGCCGGGAGTCCCCGGCGGCGACTCGGCCAGCGTCTTGCGGACCTCGGTGAGGCCGCGGTCGAGGTTCGTGCCGTGGTCGGCGTCGCCGATCGCCGCGTCCAACCGGGTCAGCCGGTCGCGGTCCCTGTGCACCAGCCTGGCCGCCTCCTCGAACCAGGCCACGAACACGTCGGTGTCCATCAGCGCCCCCAGCGCAGCCCCGGCGTCTCGACCGGAGCGTCCCACAGGCGGGTGAGCACGTCGTCGAGCAGGCAGATCGACACGGAGAAGCCCTGCATGTCGAGGCTGGTCACGTAGTTGCCGACGAGCGAGCGCGACACCCGCGCGCCCTTGCCCCTGACGAAGGCCGCGACCTCCGCGAACACCACATACAGCTCCATGAGCGGGGTGCCGCCCATGCCGTTGACCATGACCAGCAGGTCGCCGCGGAGCGGCAGGTCGCCGTGGATGGCCTCCATGGCGATCGCGGCCAGCTCGCGCGCCGACACCATCGGCACCCGGGCCCGCCCCGGCTCGCCGTGGATGCCGATGCCCAGCTCCACGTCCGTCTCCGGCAGATCGAACGTCGGCTTGCCCGCGTGCGGCGTCGTACAGGACGTCAAGGCGATGCCGAACGACCTGCTGCGCTCGTCCACCTCGCCCGCCACCGCGGCGATCTGGGCCAGCGGCGCATCCTGCTCGGCCAGCGCGCCCGCGAGCTTCTCCACGAACAGCGTGGCCCCGGTGCCGCGCCGGCCCGCCGTGTAGAGGGAGTCCTGTACGGCCACGTCGTCGTCGACCAGCACGCTGGCCACCTCGACGTCCTCGATCAGCTCGGCGGCCATCTCGAAGTTCAGCACGTCGCCGGTGTAGTTCTTGACGATGTGCAGGACCCCGGCGCCGCCGTCGACCGCCCTGGTCGCGTCGATGATCTGGTCGGGGACCGGTGAGGTGAAGACCTCGCCGGGGCAGGCCGCGTCGAGCATGCCGTACCCGACGAAACCGGCGTGCAGCGGCTCATGTCCCGAGCCGCCGCCCGAGACCAGGCCGACCTTGCCCGGCCGCGGTCCCTCGGCCCGGTAGACCACGCGGTCGCGCATTCGCAGCGAGGGGTGGGCCGCGGCCATGCCGTTCAGCGCGTCATCGACGACGGAGTCGGCCGTGTTGATGAGCTTCTTCATGGTGAGAAGATCTGCCCATTTTCACGAGGGCGCAAGCGTCGTAGCGTGGGCGGGATGGAGGTCGTCTACAACCCCTACGACCCGGCGATCAACAACGATCCGTACCCCGTCTACGCGTGGTTACGCCGGGAAGCGCCGGTCTATCACAATGCCGAGCACGGCTTCTGGGCACTGTCGCGGCACGTCGACGTGTCCGCCGCGCTCGGCGACAGCGCCCTGCTGTCCAGCGACCACGGCCCCGTGCTCGATCCGGCCGCGTGGGGGCCGCAGGCGCGGACGTACCTGTCGTTCGTGGCCATGGACCCGCCGGACCACACCCGCATGCGGGCCGTCGTCTCGCGGGCCTTCACCCCGCGCCGGGTGGCCGCGCTCGAACCCATGATCAGGGAGATCGCGCGGGGCTACATCGAGGAGGGCATCGAGCGGGGGACGTTCGACTTCGTCCGCGACTTCGCGGCCAAGCTGCCGCTCGACGTGATCTCCGAGCTGGTGGGGGTGCCGCCGTCCGATCGCGCGGACGTCCGCCGCAAGTCCGACATCCTCGTGAAATATGACCCTCAGGGCAAGATGGCGGACACGGGGCTCAGGAGCATCCTGTCCCTCGGCGACTACTACGCCTCGATCGTCGCCGACCGCCGGGCCGCACCCCGTGACGACCTCGTCTCGGCGCTCGTCGCCGACGGAGGGCTGAGCCCCGAGGAGATCGTGGCGTTCCTGTTCCTGCTGATCGGGGCCGGCTCGGAGACCACCACCCACCTGCTGAGCGCCGCCTGGTACTGGGCATGGCGCCACCCCGGCCAGCGCGCCGCCGCCTTCGGCGGGGCGATCACGCAGTGGGTGGAGGAGTCGCTGCGGTACGACACCCCCGCGCACGGCATCGCCCGCCGCCTCACCGAGCCCGCCGAGTGGCACGGCGTCGGGGTCCCCGCCGACGCCAAGGTGTGGATCCTGATCGGCTCCGCCAACAGGGACGAGTCGGTCTTCCCCGACCCCGACGTCTACGACCTGGGCCGCGACACCTCCAGGTCCATCAGCTTCGGCGTCGGCCGCCACTACTGCCTCGGCGGTCCGCTCGCCCGGCTGGAGGCCCGGGTGGCGCTGGAGGAGCTGACGAAGGCCGTCTCGCCTTCGTACGAGATCGACCCGGACGGCATCCGGCGCATCTCGCACGGGAACGTGCGCGGGATGGTCCGGCTCCCGACTACCGTGGCACCCGCCTGAGTAGGCTACCTTCTGCTCATGGCTGAGATCGTGTACCCGCCGGTGATCGCCGCCGCGCGGACCCTGTTTCGCGCGCTTGACGTCCGGTTCCGCATGGAGGGTACGGAGCACGTGCCGCAGACCGGGGGAGCGGTGCTGGTGAGCAACCACATCAGTTACCTCGACTTCATCTTCGCGGGATTCGCCGCGCTGCCCTCGCGGCGGCTGGTGCGCTTCATGGCCAAGCAGGACGTCTTCGAGCACCGGATCTCCGGGCCGCTGATGCGCGGTATGAAACACATCCCGGTGGACCGGGGGGCGGGCGCGGGCTCGTACGCCACGGCCCTGCGCATGCTGAAGGCCGGCGAGGTCGTCGGGGTCTTCGCGGAGGCGACGATCAGCCGGTCGTTCACCGTCAAGGAGATCAAGAACGGCGCCATCCGCATGGCCCAGGCCACCAACACGCCCATCATCCCCGTCGGGCTGTGGGGCAGCCAGCGCTTCTGGACCAAGGGCCGGCCCCGCAAGCTCACGCAACGGCACATCCCGCTGACCATCGTGGTGGGGGAGCCGATGCACCCCAAGCGCGGCGAGAACGTCAACGACCACACCGCCGACCTGCACAAGCGGCTGTCGGGCCTGGTGGACCAGGCGCAGCGCACGTACCCGGAGGTGCCGCAGGGGGTGTGGTGGCAGCCCGCCCACCTGGGCGGCACGGCCCCGACGCCGGAGGAGGCGGAGGCCATGGACGCCGCCGAGGCCGAGGCCCGCGCCAAGAAGGACTAGACCCGGGCTTTTGCCAGGACGCGTCGCGCGGATCAGCACGGGCGACTCCGCGCGCCTGCCCACAACCCGAGCCGGTGGGCCACCATCCCACCGAGCGGCGCGGCCCCGAGCGGCGCGGCCCGTCCAGGCCCACATTGCCAGTGCCCGTACCGGATCGTCCATCCCGCCCATCGAGAACCGATGCTCCAGCCAGCGCTCCAATGCAGCGCCCTGCGTCTCGCCCCGGATGCCGGTCGGGACGAGCGCGCTCCGGCCGTTCATCCACAGCAGGAGCTCGGGCCCGGCCAGCAGCATGGCGTGATGCCGCCGGTCGGGGGTGAAGTAAGCGCGGAACGTCACGCCTCTGCGAGAGCGCCGGAAGGACCTCCCATACGGCGCCAGGCCCGCGGCCGTACAGTCCTCGACCGTCAGCGCGGCCGGTGGGTCCGCCAGGTCGCCGCGCGCCACGGCGGCCATCCACTGCTCCAGGGCCTCGCGACTCATGGCCGCCATTCCGATGCGACTGACAGGCCCGGACAAGATCAACAAGCGCAGCGCGAATCGAATCCACCCGGTCGCGCCGCAACGCATCGCCCCGGCAGCGGCGACTGGGCACGGGCGCGACCCGAGCCGGGCACGGGCGGGACCCGAGCCGGTCGAGGCCGCGCCCGTTCACCGCGCGGGGTCGGCCTGCGACCGCGCTTGCGGGCCGTGGTGCGAGGCGCGTGGCCCGGGCGGTTGCGCTGGTGGAGTCGGTGAGGCCGGAACGAGATCTGGGCCTGCGAAGATCACCCGGCATGGCTCACCTCCCGAGGAGACGACCCGCATGAGGCTCTGGGCGCTCGCCCTGACGATCACCTCCGTGACCTCCGTCGTCACGTCACCGGCCGCCGCGGCCGGCCCCGACCCCGTCGCCGCGCTGCGCCGCCAGCTGGCGGGCGGCAACGGTGTGACCTTCTCGGACGTCCTGGTCGCCAGGTCCGAAGGAAAGCCGCGCACCTTCCGGGAGTCGGGAGTCCACGAGCTGGGCCGGGGGAAGATCGTCGCGAGCGAGATCCTGCGTCCCAAGGATTTCATGTTCGGCAAGTATCGCCAGCGCCTCATCCTCTTCCCGGACCGGTACTACGAGCAGTCGGCCAGCCTGCGCAAGCATCTTCCGGAGGGCAAGAGCTGGGTGGTCGCCAAGGAGAAGCGGTCCCTCGCCCTGTACTGCGGCCAGATGCGGCTGAGCGATCCCGGCACGCTCAAGGCCCTGCTCGCCGCCACCAAGGTCAAACGCCCCTCCGGCGTGTACGACGGCACCCGCACCACCCTCTACGAGGGGTCCATCACGCTGGGCGAGCTCGCCAAGGCGGACCCCGACTTCCGTATCGCCGGACTTCACAGGCCCGCGGGCAAGTACGTCCGTGTCCGGGTCGACTGGAAGCTCTGGATCGGACGGGACCAGCTCGTCCGCCGATGCCACAGCGACTCCAGGCAACCCGGCATCCCCAAGCTGAGCGACGAAACCGTCCATTACGTCGACGACCTCCGTCTGTCCCGGTGGGGTCGGCCGATCGACATCCAAGCGCCTCCGGCCGATCAGGTGGCGACCTACGACGAGCTCGACCTTCCGGAGTAGCCCCAGAGAGGGCCACCGGATGCGGGGCCGTACAGGCGCAGAAAAGGGAAGCCTCGACGGACCGCCCCAGGGCAGGTGCCGAGCCCCGGGAGCAGCCCTCTACACGGTGTCGCCCAGAGAGACGAGGAGTTTGCGGAGGAGGCCGGCCAGGGCGTCGCGGTCGGTGGGGGAGAGGCCGGACAGGAGGCGGGCCTCGTTGGCCGCGTGACGTTCCAGGACGTCGTTGGCCACCCGCCGCCCTTCGTCCGTCAGCGCCACGAGCGTCATCCGCCGGTTGTCCGGCGCCGGCCAGCGGTCGACCAGCCCGCGCTCCACCAGGTGGTCCATGCGGTTGGTGAGCGCGCCGGGACTGACCATGGCCGCCGCCGACAGGTCCTTCATGCACATGGAGTCGGCTTCGCTCCTGAGCAGCGTGGCCAGCATGTCGAACTCCCACGCCTCCAGCCCGTGCTCGCCCAGGAACTCCTTGACACCCCGCTCCAGGAGCCGCGAGGCCCGCGACACCCGGCCGATCACGCCCATCGGGGACACGTCCACGTCGGGCCGGGTGCGGGCCCACTGCCCGAGGATCGCGTCGACTGCATCTCCCATGACGGCAATCGTACGACATTGAAATGTTCGATGTCGTGGGTTATCGTCCTACGTGGAAATGTTCAATGTCGAAATTTTTGAGGTGGGACAATGAAGGTGCTGGTGCTTGGCGCGACGGGGTACATCGGTGGTGCCCTGGTGGAGCGGCTGGTCGCGCAGGGGCATGAGGTGGCGGCCTACGTGCGGCCCGCGGCGGAGGGAGAGCGGCGGGTGCCGGGTGTGGCCGACGTCCGGTACGGGGATCTGGCGGACGCCGCCGCGCTGGAGAAGGCGATCACCGCGGACCTCGACGCGATCGTGCACGCCGGCCAGTTGACCGGCGACCGGGAGACCGATCTGGCCACGATCGGCGTGCTCGCCGGAGCGTCACAGAAGGTCGTCTACGTCAGCGGTGTGTGGGTGCTCGGCGAGACCGACGGGGCCGACGAGGACAGCCCGGCCGACCCGATCCCCCTGGTGGCGTACCGGGACCAGGTGGAGCGGCTGGTGATCGGCGGCGGCGGCTCCGTGGTGCGTCCCGGCGTCGTCCACGGGCGCGGCACGGGCATCGCGGCGCTGCTGAAGGCCCAGGCCGCGCGGCGCGGGACCGGTGTGTACGTCACCGCGGGCGGCACCGCGCCGACGTGGACCTTCGTGCACGTGGACGATGTGGCCGAGCTGATCGTGGCCGCCGTGGAGAAGGGGGAGGCGGCCGTCTATCACGCCATCAGCGAGGAGGCGGTGCCCGTCACCGCCGTGGCCGAGGCGGCGGCCAGGTCGGCGGGCGTCAAGGAGACGGCCGAGCCCTGGCCGCTCGAGGAGGCCGCGCGGGAGCTCGGGGAGGGCTTCGCCCTGGCTCTGGCGATCAGCCAGCGCGTCAGCGCGACCCGTACCCGCGAAACGCTCGGCTGGCAGCCCTCCCGCCCCGGCATCGTGGCCGATCTCGTCGAGGGTTCCTACGCCTGACGCGTCCTCTCATCCCGGACCAGCCGGACGAACCGACGGCCCGGTGGGGACCGTCGAGAACGAGGATCGGCCGAAAGTACCGTCGGCGGACCGCGAGCCCCCACCGGTGGTCGATGTCCGCACCGGGCCCCGTCCCCAGGATGAGGTGCATGCCCTATCGAGATCACGCTCCGGGACCGGTCCGAGGTCCCGGAGCCCCTTCCACCCGCGCCGGGACGACGGCCTCCCCCGGCCGGCCGCGTATCGCCGCGCTCGACGTCCTGCGCGGGTTCACGCTGTGCGAGATCCTGCTCGCCAACATCCAGCTGATAGCCAACGGCGACAGAGCCGTCACGACGCAGCCCATGGGCGACTGGGACCCGTGGCTCGGGCTCCCGATCTTCTCCCTGCTGTTCGGCATCGGGTTCTCGCTGCTGCTGGACTCCGCCGCGAACCGCGTCCCCCGCCCGCGGCTCGTCCTGCTGCGCCGGCTTCTGGCGCTGCTCGCGATCGGCCTCGCGCATTCGCTGCTGTGGCGGGGCGAAATCCTGACCTCGTACGCCGTCGTCGGCCTGCTGGTGCTGCTGCCCTCCACCTGGCTGCCGCGGTGGGCCGTGGCCGGCCTCGCCCCGGCGCTCGTGGCGGCGGCGCTGATCGGCGGCGGGGGTGGCGGGCCCCTGATGATCGCCGGGCTGTTCCTGCTGGGCTCGGCGCTGGTCCGGTACGGGATGATCGAGAAGATCGAGCGGTCCACTCGAGGGCCGCTCCTGCTGGGGCTGGCCTTCGCGGCGGGGGCGGCCTCAGCCCTGTGGGCACGGAACGGGGCTGGTGCGCCGTCCTTCACGTCCAGCCTGGCCGATCTGCTGCTCGCCGGCGTGTACGTGTGCACCCTGCTGGTCCTGCTCAGAACGCCGCTGCGACCGGCGCTGGCGGCCCTCTTCGCACCACTGGGCCGGATGGCGCTGACCAATTACCTGACCGCCACACTCCTCGTGCTGGCGGCCAGTCGCATCCTCGGCCTGCCGATCGGCCGATCCCTGACGGCGGCGTACGCGGCCGCGGGAGTCATCCTCGCCGCCCAGTGGCTGTTCGCCACCCTCTGGCTGCGCCGCCACCGCCAGGGTCCCGTCGAGTGGCTCTGGCGCTGGGTCACCTGGGCCCACCGCTCAGCCCTGCGCATCCCCGCGAACCGAGCCCACTAGCCCGCGATGAGGGCGTTGGCCTCCGTGATGAGCTTCTGAGCGGCCTCGTCAGGCGTCATCCGACCGAACAGGACCTCATTCGTGTACCGCGTGAGGATGGCCTCGATGGCGCTGGCGCGCTTCGGCGGGGCGGCGGGCGAGTCTGTGAGCTCGCCCTTGACCTTGTCGAGGAAGGCCAGCGTCTTCTTGTCGGTCTCCGGAAGCTTGTCCCTGACCGCCGCCAGCACCTTGGAACTGGCCGGCAGGCCGCGGTCGCTGAGGATGATCGCGCCCGCCTCCGGGTCGTTGATCATGAAGTCGATGAACTTGGCCGCCGCGGCCTGATGCCCGGACTTCGCCGAGGCGGTGTAGAACATCGCGGGCTGCAGGAACATGCCGCCCGCGGTGGCGCCCTGCGCCTTGGGCATCCGGAGCAGGTCCACCTCCTTCCCGCCGGACGCCTTGTTGATCGAGCCGAGCTGGTTGCTCCACCACATCCCCATCGCGCCGTTGCGGGTGGCGAACAGCGACCGGTCCTCGCTCTGGGTCGCGAGCTCGATGCTCTTGGCGGCGTCAGGAGAGCCCTTGCTCCTGATCAGCTTCTGGTGGACCGCCCACCACGCCTTGAGCGTCCCGGGCGAGACACCGATCTTGTTGCCCTTGTAGAGGGACTCGCCCCGCTGAGCGGCGAAGATCTGCAGGAACGCCGGGTTGAAAGCCTGCTGCGTGCCGTAGACCTTGCCGCCGGTGCTCGCGGTGATCTTCGCCGCCAGGTCGACGTATTCGTCCCAGGTCCACGTGGTGTCGTCGGGCAGGTTCTGCCCCGCGTCCTTGATCGCCTTCGGGTCCACGACCAGGGACCAGGCATTGACGCCGGTGGGGATGGCGAACTGCTTCTCGTCGATGGCGCCGGTGGCCAGCACCTTGGCGTCGATGTCGGCGGTGTCGACCGCGCTGGACAGATCGGCGAGCGTGCCGCGTTCGGCGTACTCCCGCAGCCCGCGGATCTCGAGGGTGATGACGTCAGGTGTCTCGTCGCTCGCGACCTTCGTGGCCAGCGTGTCGTAGTAGGTGCCGAAGCCGGAGAACTCTTCCTCGATGTCGATGTCCGGGTTCTTCGCCTCGAACCTCTTGATCGCCTCTTGCGTCATCTTCTGCCGCGCGTCACTGCCCCAGTAGGCGAAACGTAACGTGATCGCACCGTCGGCGCCTTCGCTGCCGCAGGCCGCAGTGATCACCAGCACAGCAGTGGCCAGCAACGCTGCCGTCCACGTCTTCTTGCCAGAGCCCACGGCTCTACCTCCTGGGGGTTGAGGGGTGCAGGACCTACAGCGGCCCTGGGGCGGTCACTCCACGGGTCCGGCCAGGAAGAAGTCGAAGCCCAGCCCGAGCGCGCTGATCGGCATGGCGAGCACCGGAGCCCACGACGACCCTCCACCGGAGTCAGAGAATCCAGCAAGATTACCGGGGCGGTGAGGCCGCCGGAAGTTGTTGAGGTGGCGGAAGTGGCCGAGGTGGTCGTTCTGTAACACGTTCCATGCCGGAGCGGTGAGTTAGGGTGACTCGCGTGAGCCCGCGTGAGGTGGCCGCCGGCCGATTATCGCGCCTGGTGGCGCGCGCCCGCTCGGTCGCACTCGCCGGGAGGATGGGCGGGCGCCCCGCCCCGCTGGTCGAAGTGGCCGGTCTGCTGCTCGTGATCCTGCTCTTCGCACGGCTTCACGCCGCCGCCGGGAACGACACCGCGGCCGCCACCGCCAACGCTCTGGCCCTGCAGTCCATGGAACGGGCCCTCCACCTGGACATCGCACTGAGCGCGAACCAGTGGCTGACCGAGCATCCGGCCCTCATCCAGCCGGCGGTGTACTACTACCGCCTGTACTACCTCGTGGTCATCGGTGTGCTGGTGTGGGTCTTCGTCCGGCACGCCGCTGTCTACGCCAAGGTCCGCTGGACCCTCGTCGCGATGCTCGTCCTCGTGCTGCCCGTTTACTGGGCGGTGCCCATGTCGCCCCCACGGTTCGCGCTGCCGGGCGTCGTCGACATCATCGCCGAGCATGACCTCCTGGGCGGCCACGCCTCACGCGAGATCGGGAACGGCCAGAACCTGACGGCGATGCCGAGCATGCACGTGGGGTGGTCGTTGTGGTGCGCGTACGCCGTGTGGTCCGCGCTGCGGGTCTCCCACCCACGGCCGGCGTTGCTGGCGTGGATCTTTCCGCTGGGTATGGTCGCGGTCGTGCTCACCACGGGCAACCACTACGTGCTCGACATCGCCGGGAGCGTCGTGCTGCTGATCGTCTCCATCGCGGTCGTATCGGTATGGGGCCGCCTGGCCGAGCGCCGGCGGACAGCCGCGACGGACGCCGCTCAAGCATGAGAAAGGGTGTCACCCTGACGAGTGACACCCTCATCGACCAGCGATATCTGGTCGGGACGACAGGATTTGAACCTGCGACCCCTTGACCCCCAGTCAAGTGCGCTACCAAGCTGCGCTACGTCCCGGTCGTGTCGGCCGCTCCCTGCGGAGCGGGACGTCATAACCTTAGCGCACATCGGAGGTGCACGCGTACACGGAGAGCTGGGGCGGAGGGGGCCGAGTGGGGCGGAAACCGACCATCGATCGGCGGGAGCTGGCCAGGTTGGTGGCCGAAGGGATGAACGTCCAGGAGCTGGCCGCGCACTTCGGGGTCAGCGAGTCCGGGGTGCTGCAGGCCAAGCGGGCCGCCGGGCTGGCCAAGCCGATGCTCGACCACAGCCGGGCCGTGCCGTGGAAGCTGGCCCGCGAGCACTCCCAGTCCGGGCCCGCCACCAATCTGCGCAATCTGTCGGCGGCCGCGCAGGGGAAGCCGCCCGCGGCCGAGCGGCTGAACACGGCTCTGCGGTGGGCTCAGCGGCTCGTCGACGCGGGGCTCGACGTGCGGTACGACGCGGCTGAGGGGTTCAGCGAGATCCCCGCCGCACCAACGGGCTCACATGTCGCAGCCGTGCTGGCCGCGGCCAGGGAGGCGCTGGAAGCCCGCTGAGGCGGTGAGTTTCGACCCACCTGTTCGAGGGCAGTCGCTGGTCTCAAGACACAGACCGGAGGCGAACAACATGACCACCTTAATCTGGGTGGCCGTCGTCGTGGTCGTGGTGGTGGCGCTCGTCGCAGTGGGTTATGTCGTGCTGCAGCAGAGGCGCCGCGGCCACCTCCGCGAACGTTTCGGCCCGGAGTACGAACGCATAGTCTCCGAGCACGACACCCGCCACGAGGCCGAGCAGGAGCTGCTCGACCGGGAGCGCCGGCATGCGGAGCTCGGCATCCATCCCCTGACGGAAGAGTCGCGCGACACCTACGCGAACCAGTGGACCGAGGTGCAGGAGCGCTTCGTCGACGCACCCGGGTTCGCGGTGACCGAGGCCGACCAGCTGGTCACCGCGGTCATGGCGGAACGGGGTTACCCGACGGAGGACTACGAGGAGCGGCTGTCCACCCTGTCGGTGGGGCACGCGAAGACTCTCGACCACTACCGGACGGCCCACGAGATCAGCGGGCGCGCGGCCAGGAAGGAGGCCTCCACGGAGGACCTGCGGCAGGCCATGGTGCACTACCGCGCGCTGTTCGAGGAACTGCTGCAGGAGACCACACGAGGACGGTGAACGAGCACATGAGCACCCCCAGCACCCCCAGGAGCGGCAGCGAGGAGGAGCGCGCTCGGCGCGATGAGCACCTCCGAGCCGACGAGCACTCCGGCGAGCGCGCCGATGAGGACGCCCGCGCCGATGAGTACGCGGACGATCGCAAGCTCGCCGACGACGGCTCGGACGACGTCCGTGTCGCGGGCGACGGCGAGCCGGAGAGGCACAGTCCGCGTGCCGGCGACGAGTACGCCGCAGCCGTGCCCGGCGCCGTGACGCCGCCCACGGCCGAGTACGACGCCGAGTACGACGACGGCACGTACCGCGACCCCTACGCCAGAACCGCCGGGGACACGCCGGCCGGGCCGGAGACCGAGCCGGGCGAGATCCCGGCGCACGCCGCCCCCGAGGACGTCGTCCTGTTCGACCAGGACCCGGACCAGGTGCAGGCCCGCTGGCGCGACCTGCAGGCGTCGTTCGTCGACGACCCCGGCGAGGCCGTGCGGCGCGCCGACGGGCTGGTCGGCGAGGTCGTCGACGCCCTCACCAGCAGCCTCGCCACCCGTACGAACGGCCTGCGCGACCGCTGGAAGGACACCGAGGCCGCCGACACCGAGCAGATGCGCCTGGCGCTGCGCGACTACAGGAGCGTCCTGGAACGCCTGCTCGCCCTCTCCGGCCAACAGAACCAGCCCCAGATCCAGACGACCCGGACCCATCTCCAGACCTGGGGAAAGAGGTGACCTGACATGCTCGCGGTAGTCGCAGCGATCATCTTCGGACTGGGGTTCCTGCTCGACCTGGTCGGCGCCCGGATCCCCGGCGGATTCTCCGGCATGACGTTCGTCCTGCTCGGCCTGACGCTGCTGGCCCTGCATCAGGCGGGTGTCGGCACGGCCGGAATCCGTACCGGTTACAGCAACTGGCGTGGCCGGGCGCGCAGGTAGGAGCCGGCCAAGGGCCCACCGGTAAAAGGCCCCAGCCGGTGAGGCCCCGAAGACGGGAGGTCGCCGAGGACGGCGGCCTCCCGTCACTCCTTGCCGGGGAAGCGCATGATGACGGTGCTGCCGCCGTTCCCGACCCGCAGGGTCAGGTCCGCCGACACTAGGCGGGCCACCCACAGCCCCATCCCGCCCACCGCGCCCGGTCTGGGCCCGGGTTTCCAGGCGCCCCCGTCGTGCACCTCCACGATCAGGTCGCCGTTCACCGTCCAGGTACGCATGGAGGCCCGGTCGGCCCCGTGGGTGACGGCGTTGGTGGCGACCTCGTTGACCGCGATGACGAAGTCCTCGATGACGTCCTCGTGCATGCCGGCGTCGCGGGCCTCGTCCTCAGCGAACTGCCGGACCTGCGGCAGGTCCGGCAGTCGGAAGCGGAGCTCTTTCACGGGCGCGCCGGGCGGCGGGCTCGTGTAGCCCGACTGAGGCTCTCCGTCCTCGTTCACCCGGCGACCTTCTTCTCAGCCGACCAGCTCGGAGCGCAGCTGGTCGAGAACCTTGCGGAGGATACGTGAGACGTGCATCTGGGAGATCCCGAACTCGGCGGCGATCTCGGCCTGCGTCATGTTGCCGAAGAACCGCAGCAGCAGGATGTGCTTCTCGCGGGAGGGCAGCGCGTCGATGAGCGGCTTGACGGCCTCCCGGTCGACCATGGTGCTCAGCGTGTCGTCGTCCTCGGGGATGACGTCGCCGAGGGAGGCGGCGTCGTCGTCGGTGCCGAGCGGCGCGTCGAGCGACAGGGTGCTGTAGGCGGCGGAGGCGTCGAGGGTCAGCAGGACGTCCTCCTCGGTGATGTTCATCTTGACGGCCAGCTCGGCCACGGTGGGCGACCTGCCGAGGTCCTGGCTGAGGTCGGCGACCAGGCGGTTGAGCTCCGAGCGGCGCTCCTGGTAGAGCCGCGGCACCCGGATGGCCCAGGTGCGGTCGCGGAAGTGGCGCTTGACCTCGCCGGTCATCGTGACGACCGCGTAGCCCCGGAACGCGTGGCCGAGGGTCGGGTCGAAGCCGTTGACGGCTTTCATCAGGCCGACGTACGCGGCCTGGAGAAGATCCTCCAAAGGCTCGCCGCGGTAGCGGTAGCGCCGGGCGATCTCCATGGCGAGCGGCCGGTGCATCTCGACGATGCGCTCTCGCAGTCGCTCTCTGTGACTGTCGGGGGTCTCTTCCCTGACCATTTCGGCCAGGAGCTCTTCCGCTGTCATCTCCTCGAGGACGTATTCCTGCACAGCCATCGCTGCTCCTCTATGGGTCGCAGGCGCCCTCTCCCAGCAAAAAAGCCCAGGCAGAGGCACGCCTCGCTCAACTCTCGAGACGAAAGCCCGCTGCTGGACTCCGCATCAAGTGTCCCCCGTATCGCGGGAAGTATTCCTCCCTCTTGTGGTGACAGTAAGGTTGCTCCGTGACAATGCCGGATAACGGTGAGGGGCCCGTGGCGGCCCTGACCCTGACGTCGTCGACGGTGGACGAGATCACCGTGATCAAGGTTGACGGCGTCCTCGATGCCACGACCCGCGAGCAGTTCGCCGACTACCTGTCCCTGGCGGGGTCGGACCTGATTCTTGACCTGGCAGGGGTCACGTTCATGGACTCTCGCGCGCTCGGGCTCATCGTCCACCACTGGCAGACGAGCCTGGCGTCGGGCGCCAGGTTCGCGCTCATCGGGGTCGAATACTCCAAGTCCAAGGTGATGTGGATCACCGGGCTGGCGCAGCGGCTGCCCCTCTACGACACGCTCGACGACGCGCTGGCGGCCATCGGCTGAGGGCGGCGGCAGGGCGCGGCAGGGCCGCGGAGGTCAGCGTCTCGACTTGCGCTGGTGCTCGTCGACCAGGAGCCTGGCGAGGTCGGCCACCTTGACCTGGTGGTGCTGGGAGATCTTGCGAAGCTCCTCGAACGCGGCCTCGGCGGTGCATCCGCTGGTCTGCATGATGATGCCCTTGGCCTGGTCGATCACCGCCCGTCCGGCGAGCGCCTCCTGGAGTTGCGCGGCGTCCGTACGCACCTCCTCGAACTCCCACATGTTGGCCATCGCCACCCCGACCTGCTCGGTCAGCATGTCGGCCAGCGAGTGGGCGCTCTGGGGGGAGAACGCCCCGGGGCGTACCGAATAGAGGCCGACCAGCAGCAGGGCGGGCGCCACGTCGATGGGGACGACCAGCACGGAGCGCACGCCCCAGCGGCTGGCCAGCGCGTCGTAGCGGGGCCAGCGGGGCTCGTTGAGCACGTCGGTCACGCCGGCGCGGGCGCCGCTCTGCCGGGCCTCGACGGACGGGCCCTCGCCGAGCGCGCGTTCGCCCTCGACGAGCATGATCAGCTCGCTGTGGGAGCCCGACACCAGCACCCGGTGGTCGCGCCAGTGTTCGGCCGAGGCTCCCGAGCAGCCCGGTACGCCGGCGGCCAGCGCCGTGGTGAGGTCGCGCAGCACGCGTTCCGTGGAGGTGTCCTCGCCCAGCCGGCCCAGTGTGGCGAGGTCGCGGGCGAGACCGGGGGTGATCATCGCAGTTGATTTCATAGCAGGAAGCCCCTACCCGATATGGCCTCCCGTATCCCTTGTGACGTAGCGTCAGAGGGTGACCATGCCGGACCTCGAACAAGCGCTGGACGCGTTGGCCGGACGCGTGTCCTCGCTTCGCGAGGCGCGAACCGCCTATCCCGCCGACCTCGCGCCCACGCTCGACGCCGCCCTCGCCGAGCTCGACACCGCGGCCGAGCTGCTGGCCGAGGCCCGCGAGGCGCTGCAGAAGGCGCCCAAGCGGGCGGGCGGCAAGAAGGACGGCGCGCAGCGGGAGCTGAAGCTGCTGCGTCAGGTGTTCCGGGCCTTTCCGGTGCCGGTCATCGTGCTGGACAGCGGTGGCGTGGTCAGGCGGATCAACCCCGAGACCTCGCAGATGCTCGGCAGCCCCGACGGCTACCTGGTGGGCCGGTCGTTCCCGCTGCTGGTGGACGTGTCGCGGCGGGCGGCGTTCCGGTCGCATCTGACGGCGGTGCTGCAGACGGGCCAGCCGTCGGCGTTCGAGACACGGCTGGCGCATCAGGGGCGCACGCACACCGTCCAGCTGGCGCTGACCAGGATGACCATGCCGGGCGAGCCGCAGCAGATGGTGGCGGCGGTGGCGCTGCCGACCGAGGTGCAGCTGCCCGAGCCGGGCGCGGGGCGGCCCGAGCAGTCCGACGGGGCTCTGCTGCTGGCGGCGGCCAAGCGGCAGGACCTGCTGGTCAAGATGGCCAATCTGCTGCTCGAAGAGGAGACGCTGCTGCGCCCGGTCGCGCTGCCGAGGGCGACGCGGCTGCTGGCGGCCGAGTGGGCCGACTGGGTGATCGCGGACATGGTGCGCGGCGGGGTGCCGCGCCGCTCGGTCGTGGTGGCGCCGAAGAACCATCCGCTGGGCGATCTGGTCCGGCAGGTTGAATCCGCGGATCCGGCGGGCAGCCAGGTCGTGATGCAGGTGCTGGAGCGCGGCTCCGGCGTGGTGCAGGAGATGCTGGACGACGACGGCCTGCTCGGGTTCTGCGCGGACGGGCCGCTGCTGACGGCGATGGGCGCGGGCTCGATGCTGTGCGTGCCGATCGGCTCCGGCGACGGCGTGCTCACGCTGGTGCGCGCGCACGACCGGCGCCCGTTCACGCTGGCCGACCTGGCCGTCATGCAGGAGGTGGGTCTGCAACTCGGGCTGGCGGTACGCGCCCAGACCAGCTTCCAGAACCGTTCGCGGGCGGCGGACGCGCTGTCGGCGAGTGTCGCGCCCCGCAAGCTGCCCGACGTGCCCGGCTACGAGGCGGCGGCCGTCTACCATCCCGGGGCGTCGGTGGGCGCCGAGTTCTACGACGTGTTCCCGGTGTCCTGCGGGTGGGGGTTCGCGCTGGGCGGCGCCGTCGGCAAGGGCGAGGAGGCCGCGTCGGTCAGCGCGATGGTACGCGGCGGCCTGCGGGTGCTGGGCACCTGGGAGTCCGACCCCGACCTGGTGATGCGCAAGGTCAACGAGGCCCTGGTCGCGCAGGGCGCCGGCATGTTCGTGATGGCCGCGGCGGGTTTCGTGAAGGGCCGCGAGATCAGGCTGTCGTCGGCCGGGCACCATCCCGCCGCGCTGCTGCAGGCCGACGGCGGCGTGCGCTTCGCCGCGGGCGGCGGCGTGCCGCTGGGCCTCGCGCCCGAGGCGGAGACCGCCGTGGAGCGGCTGACGGTGGCCGCGGGCGAGACGCTGGTGCTGTACTCGGAGGGGTTGATCTCCTCCAGGAACGACCTCGGGGAGCCGTACGGCGAGGAGCGGCTGGCCGACGTGCTCGGCCGGTGCGCGGGACAGTCGCCGTCCACCGTGGTCAAGGCGCTAGAGGCCGACCGGCACGCCTTCTCGGGCGGCCAGGTGTGGGACGAGATTGTGATCCTCGCGCTACGGGGGGTCTGACCTGCGAAGTCAGAGATGTCTGATTTTTGGGGGTTTGCGATCGAGTCAAAACTGGGTATGGTCGGAAGCGTAGACATGTGCCTAAGACGCAGGCGCACCTTTCAGTCTTGCTTCGCTGAGGTGTGCCATGAATATCGCGATCGTAGCTTCCGCCGAGAGCAACCGGCGTGACCGCATCCTTTCCGTCGCCCGTGAGCTCGGCCGCGAGCACCACGTCACCGTCTACTCCCGTCGTGACAGCATTGAGGGCAAGCCCAAGACGCGGGTGGCCCCGGGGGTCACGTTGGAGCAGATCGATGTGGGCCCGGCCCAGGAGCTGACGGCCGACGGCGTCGTTCCCTACCTGAACGACGTCGGCGAGCACCTGATGCGGCGGTGGAACCAGGACCGGCCCGACGTGATCCACGCGCATTCGTGGACCGGTGGGCTGGTGGCGGTGGCGGGTGCCAACGGGCTGGGGGTGCCGGTCACGCAGACGTTCCACACGGTCGACGCCTCGCACAAGGAGCTGGAGCTGGCCCTCGGCCGCCGGGCCAACGCGGTCATCGCGGGCTCCGGGGACGAGGAGTCGGCGCTGATCCGGCTGGGCGTGCCGCGCAACCACATCGCCGTCGTCCCGTACGGCGTCGACACTGAGCGCTTCCAGCGCCGCGGCGCGGTGGCCACGAAGGGCACGCGCAAGCGGCTCCTGCACGTCGGGCCGCTGACGGTGGATCGCGGCGCGGACACCATCGTGCGGGCGCTGCCGGGGCTCGGCGACGTCGAGCTGGTCATCGCGGGCGGGCCCGAGCCCGAGGACCTCGACAGCGACCAGGACGCCCGCCGGCTGCGCGCGCTGGCCGAGCAGCTCGAGGTCGCCGACCAGGTGACGCTGCTGGGCCAGGTCAAGCGGTCCACCGTGCCGAAGCTCATGCGCAGCGCGGACGCCGTGGTGTCGGTGCCGCGCGAGGCCGTGACGGGCATCGTCGCGCTGGAGGCGATGGCCTGCGGCGTACCGGTGATCGCCTCGGCCGTCGGCGCCCACCTGGACTCCGTCATCGACGGCGTCACCGGGCTGCTCGTGCCTCCGGACCGGCCGGCGCGCACCGCGCGGCTGGCCCGCGAGCTGCTGTGGGACCCCACCCTGCGGACCGCGCTGGGCTACGCCGGCGCCGACCGGGCGCGTTCGCGCTACTCCTGGGAGCGGGTGAGCCAGGAACTGGTACGGGTGTACGAGGCGGCCTGCGCCTGAAGCACCGAAACCCCGGCAGGCGGCAGCAGCCGCCTGCCGGCACCATGACCCGGCACCATGACCCGGCACCATGACCCGGCACCATGACCCGGCACCACGACCCGGCACCTTGACATGGTCAGGATCCGCAGAGCCGGGCGGCCTTGAGTCCCAGGTGCACGGCCAGGCGGTCGTCGCCGTCCGAAAGATCCCGGTGGGTGAGGCGCTCGGCCTTGCCCAGCCGGTAGTAGAGCGTCTGGCGGTGGATGCCGAGCTCGGCGGCCGTCTTCTGGGCGTGGCCGCCGTGGTCGAGGTATGCCTCCACGGTCTCGGCCAGTTCGCCGTCCAGGACCGCGGTCTCGGCCGCCAGCTCGCGCAGGTCCGCCTGGCCGAGCCTGGCCAGCAGGCGGTGCACGCCCAGGTCCTCCCAGCGGGCGACGGGCGCGTACCGGGGGAAGTGCTCGGCGACGCGCAGGGCGTGGCGGGCCTCGCGCCAGCTCAGCCAGGCGTCGGCCGGGTCCGCCCGGGGCGCGCCGATGCCGGCGGCGGTGCCGTACGCGCTCTGCAGGGTCTGCGCCACCTCCCCCGCGAGGTGGGCGGGGGCGAGCAGGGCGACGGGCGAGCCGGGGCGGGCCAGGACGCCGCGCGGCAGCGTCCAGAGGGCGGCGAGGCGCTCGGCCGACTCGCGTACGGCGATCGCCGCGACGGGGCCCGGCACCTCGATGGCCGCGCCCGCCCGCTCGGACGGGTCGGCCGAGAAGAGGGCGAGCAGTCCGCGGCCGAGGTCCTGCCGGCTCCTGGCCTCCTGGGCGAGGGCGGCGGCGGCCCTGGCCACCAGCGGCGCGACGGGTTCGAGCGCGGTAAGCGAGCCCGAGTCGAGCAGCCAGAGATAGCCGTAGGTGACCTCGCCGTGGCGCAGCGGCCAGCACACCCTGGCCAGGACCCCGAGCTCGGCGTCGGCGGGGATCCGGATCGGGCCGGGGGCCTTGGCGATGCCGTAGCGCTCGAAGTAGTCGCGCACCTCTCCGGTGGCGCGCCGGCGCAGGATCGACTCCTGGCGGACCGTGTCGATGTCGCCGTGCTGCGCCCCGTACGCCAGCAGCCGGAACGAGCGGTCCTCCAGCGTCGCGGACGCCCCCAGCCGGGCGGCGATCTCGTCGACGATCTCTTGCAGGTCTGCCGTGTTGTGCATTTGTATGACAGCCTGCCACATCGGCCGTTACGCACGTCGATGGCCCCCGCTGAGCTGCGTTTTTAGACTTGAGGCATGCTGGGTCAAGTGCTCCTCGCCGCGTCCGGGAGCGGCGTCGTACGTCGTTCCGTGTCGGCCTTCCCGCTCACCAGGAAGGTGGTCGATCGGTTCGTCGCGGGCGAGAGCGTCCAGGAGGCCCGCGACGCCATCGAGCGCCTGCGCGACATGAAACTCGCCGTCACCGTCGACCATCTCGGCGAGGAGACGCGCGACGCGCGGGCCGCCGAGGCCACCGCGGACGCCTACCTCACGCTGCTCGACGCCGTCAGGCCGCTCGACCTCGGCGTCCGGGGCGAGGTGTCGGTGAAGCTGTCGGCCGTGGGGCAGCGGCTCGACGACGCGATGGCGCTGGAACACGCCCGCGAGATCTGCGCCGCGGCGGCGCGCAACGGCTCGACCGTCACGCTCGACATGGAGGATCACACCACCGTCGACTCGACGCTGACCATCCTGCGCAAGCTGCGCGAGGACTACCCGTCGACCGGTGTGGCGATCCAGGCGTACCTGTTCCGCAGCGAGGCCGACTGCCGCGACCTGTCCGCCGAGGGCTCCCGGGTTCGCCTGGTCAAGGGCGCCTACCGCGAGCCCGCCTCCGTCGCGCACCAGGGCCGCGGCGCCGTGGACAAGGCGTACGTGCGATGCCTGCGGATCCTCATGGCGGGGAAGGGGTATCCCATGGTGGCGACGCACGACGATCGCATGATCGCGATCACGGAGGTGCTCGCCGACCGGTTCGGGCGGACGATCGGCGACCACGAGTTCCAGATGCTCTACGGAATCCGGACCGACCTGCAGGAGTCCCTGGCCGGGGCCGGCCACACGGTCCGCGTCTACGTCCCCTACGGCGACGACTGGTACGGCTACTTCATGCGCCGCCTCGCGGAGCGCCCGGCCAACGTCGCCTTCTTCCTTCGCGCCCTTGGGGGTAAGTAATGGATGCCATCAGCAACGTCCCCGTTCCTGCCAACGAGCGCATCTACGGGTACGCGCCGGGCAGCGCCGAGCGGTCGGCGCTGGAGGACCGCATCAAGGAGCTGGCCGGGTCGTCGATCGACCTGACCATGACGATCGACGGCGAGCAGCGCCTCGGCGCGGGCGCTCCCATCGACGTGGTGCAACCGCACAACCACGCTGCCGTCCTGGGCCGTACCAACGACGCTACGGCCCGGGACGTGCAGGACGCCGTGGAGGCGGCGCTGCGGGCGGCGCCGGCGTGGCGGGCCCTGTCGTTCGACGAGCGGGCGGCGATCTTCCTCAAGGCCGCCGACCTGCTGGCCGGGCCGTGGCGGGCCACGCTCAACGCGGCGACCGTGCTGGGCCAGTCGAAGTCGGTGCAGCAGGCGGAGATCGACTCGGCCTGCGAGCTGATCGACTTCCTGCGCTTCAACGTGGCCTACGCGCGCCAGCTCTACGCCGACCAGCCGATCTCGTCGCCCGGCGTGTGGAACCGGATGGAGTACCGGCCGCTCGAAGGCTTCGTGCTGGCGATCACGCCGTTCAACTTCACCGCCATCGCCGGAAATCTGCCGACTTCTGCGGCTTTGATGGGGAATGTCGTCGTCTGGAAGCCGTCGCCCACCCAGCAGTTCGCCGCGCACTTCACGATGCGGCTGCTGGAGGCCGCCGGGCTGCCTCCCGGCGTGATCAACATGGTCACCGGCAACGGCCAGGCCGTCTCCGAGGTGGCGCTCGCGCACCCGGCCCTGGCCGGGATCCACTTCACCGGCTCCACGGCGACGTTCCAGCACCTGTGGAGCACCATCGGCCAGAACATCGCCTCCTACCACGGCTACCCGCGCCTCGTCGGCGAGACCGGCGGCAAGGACTTCGTGCTGGCCCACCCGTCCGCCGACCCGGCCGTGCTCTCGACGGCGCTGGTCAGGGGCGCCTTCGAGTACCAGGGACAGAAGTGCTCGGCGGCCTCGCGGGCTTATGTGCCGCGCTCGGTCTGGAACCGGATGCGCGACGACTTCGTGGCCACCGCCGAGTCGCTGACCGTGGGCGACGTGTCGGGCGACCTGTCGACGTTCATGGGCGGGGTCATCGACGCCCGGGCCTTCGCCAAGCACAAGGAGGCCATCGACCGGGCGCGGGCGGCCGCGAACATCGACGTCCTCACCGGCTCGTACGACGACAGCGTCGGCTACTTCGTCAAGCCGACCATCCTGGAGTCGGCCGACCCCACGGACGAGATCTTCGTCAAGGAGTACTTCGGGCCCATCCTGGGCGTGCACGTCTACGAGGACCGCGACTTCGACACGGTGCTCGACCAGATGGAGGGCATCGCCCCGTACGCGCTGACCGGCTCGATCATCGCCCAGGACCGCTACGCCATCGCGTCGGCGTCCGACCGGCTGCGCTTCGCGGCGGGCAACTTCTACGTCAACGACAAGCCGACGGGCGCGGTCGTGGGCCAGCAGCCGTTCGGCGGCGCCCGCGCCTCGGGCACCAACGACAAGGCGGGCTCGATCTTCAACCTGATCCGCTGGGTGAACGCCCGCACGATCAAGGAGACGTTCGTCCCGCCCACCGACCATCGTTATCCGCACATGGGCTGATTTTTCAGCCCAGCAAGCCCATGAGCCCCCCGGTCCTGCCCCGGGGGGCTCATGGCGTAATGTGCAATATTTGTGTCGTTGACGCCTTGACAGGCCCGCCACCAGCATGAAGACATGCAGCGACGGGTTCTCATGGTCGTCTTCCCCGGCTTCCAGCTGCTCGACCTGGCCGGGCCGTCCGACGTGTTCGCGACGGCGGCCCTGCTGGCGCCCCAGGACGGCTACCGGGTCGAGGTGGCGGCCGTGCGCGCCGGTCCCGTGCCCTCCGGCAACGGGATCGCCGTCACGGCCCGCGCCCTCGGCGAGGTCACCGGGCCCGTCGACACGCTGATGGTCGTGGGCGGGATGTCGGTCCCCGAGCAGCTGGGCGACCGGGAGCTCGTCGAGGGCGTCGCCCGGCTGGCCGCGGGCGCGCGGCGGGTCGCGTCCGTGTGCAACGGGGCGTTCCTGCTGGCCGAGGCCGGGCTGCTGGACCACCGGCGGGCCACCACGCACTGGCTCGCCGCCGGCGAGCTGGACGCCCGCTACAAGTGCGTCGAGGTGGACGCCGACCCCCTCTACATCGAGGACGGCAACGTCTGGACCTCGGCGGGCGTGCTGTCCGGCGTGGACCTCGCGCTCGCGCTGGTGGCCAGGGACCACGGCCACGCGCTCGCCCGCGACGTCGCCCGCGGCCTCGTGGTGTACCTGCACAGGCCGGGCGGGCAGAGCCAGTTCAGCACCCCGATGCGGGCCATGACGCCGCGCAGCGAGCCGCTCAGGGAGTTGCAGGCCTACATCGACGCGAACCCCGCCGCCGACCTGAGCGTCCCCGCGCTCGCCGACCGGGTGGGGATGAGCGAGCGCCACTTCTCCCGTGTCTTCACCGAGCAGACCGGCCTGTCGCCCGGCCGGTACGTCGAACGCAGCCGCGCCGAGGCCGCCAGGCGGCTCCTGGAGGTCACCGCCCACCCGCTGGACCGGGTGGCCAGGGAGTCGGGGCTCGGCACGCCGGAGACCCTCTACCGCGTCTTCCGCCGCCACTGGCGGATCTCACCCGGCGACCACCGTCGCAGGTTCCGATCGAAGGAGAAGTAAGCGATGCATGTGGCGATCCTGCTCTATCCCCGTTTCACCGCGCTCGACGCGGTCGGGCCGTACACGGTGCTGGCCTTCGCGCCCGGCTGGACGGTCACGTTCGTCGCGGCCGAGCCCGGGCCGGTCACCGACGACCGGGGCACGCTCACCCTCACCGCCACGGCCTCCTACGAGGACCTGCCCCACCCCGACGTGATCGTGGTCCCGGGCGGCCCGGGGACATTCGACGTCATGTCCGACGAGGCGCTGCTGGGCTGGCTGCGGGAGGCCCACGAGCACAGCCAATGGACGACCTCGGTGTGCAGCGGCTCGTTCGTCCTGGCGGCCGCGGGGCTGCTGGAGGGGCTGACGGCGACCAGCCACTGGGCCCTGCTCGACATGCTGCCGCAGTACGGGGCCGAGCCGGTGAGCGAGCGCGTCGTCACCCAGGGCCGGATCGTGACCGCTGCGGGGGTGTCGGCGGGGATCGACATGGCGCTGACGCTGCTGGCCCAGGCGACCGACGAGACGACCGCGCAGTCGGTGCAGCTCGTGATCGAGTACGACCCGCACCCGCCGTTCGACGCCGGGTCGCCCAGGACGGCGCCGGAGGGCCTGACCGAGCTGGCGCTCAAGCTCATCGGCTGACCCGCTACGACTGCACGGCCAGCTTCACGGGCGTCACGCCGTGGGTCGCCCAGTGGACCGCGATCTTCCGCACCACGGCCCGGGAGAGGTACGTCTCCTCGCCGTCCTCGATCCACAGCCGTTCGCCGGCCTTGTCGAGGATCACGTGGCCGAGGACGAACCCCGTGCCCTCGGAGTACTGATACCGGGCCTGGCCGGCGTCCTCGCTGACCTTCTCGATGAGAGCGTAGAGCGCCACGGCGGTCAGTGTACTGGTCCGCCTCAGGGCCGCCCGGGCTGTGGGCGGCCCTGAGGCGTGCCCTCCTCGGCCGGCTCCTGACCGGCTCCCACCGGCAGCACGTCGAAGTGGATGACCACGCGTCCCGTCGACGGATCGCGGGAGTCCGGCGACGCGATCTCCCTGCGGTCCGACAGCGTGCGATACCGTTCCAGCACCTCGAACACCTCGTCCCGCAGCGCCGCGCTCTCCTCCGGCGTGAGCCGCAGCGACCGCCGCCCGTAGCCGCTCGCGCGCACCCACTCCTCGGGCGCCCGCGCCTCCTCCTCGCGCCACCGGGCCAGCTCCGCGCCGCGCTGGCGCACCAGGTCGTCCAGCAGGAACTCCATCGCGCTGGCCGTCTCGGGGTCGGAGCCCGGCTCCCCGAAGGAGAATCCGCCGGGCGTGATGCGCCAGTACTTCTCCTTGCCGCGCCCCATCCCCGGCACGACCTCGATCATGCCGTGCCCGGCCAGCTCCCTCAGGTGGTAGCTCGTGGCGCCGGTGTTCTGCCCGAGCAGGGCGGCGAGCTTGGTGGCCGTGGAGGGGCCGTGCTCGTCCAGCAGCTCGTAGATCCGCAGCCGCAGCGGGTGGGCGAACGACTTCAGGGCGTTCGCGTCGAGCGTGCGGGCGGAGAAGCTCTTGCTCTGCATGCTATGCAAGCCTATCTTTGCAAAGAAAACTATGCACACTTTCCCTTACACACTATCGGAGTGAGCCGTGGGGCGTTCGTTCGGATTTCTCTTGTCCTCCACCGCGCTGTCGAACCTGGCCGACGGCGTGCTGAAGGTCGGGGCGCCGCTGCTGGCCGTGTCGATGACCCGTTCGCCCACGCTGGTGTCGCTGGCGGGGGCGGCCGCGACGGTGCCGTGGCTGCTCCTCGCGCTGCACGCCGGGGCCCTCGCCGACCGGCTCGACCGCCGCCGCATCATGGTCGTGGCCAACGTCGCCCGGGCCGCGATCCTCTCCCTCGCCGGGCTGGCGGCCCTGCTCGGCCTGCTCGACCTGTGGGTGCTGCTGGCGGCCGTGCTCCTGGCCGGGGTGGCCGAGGTCTTCGCCGACGTCTCGGCGCAGTCGATCCTGCCCATGACCGTGCCTCAGGGCCACCTGACCAGGGCGAACGGCCGCGTCTCCACCGCCCAGATGATCGGCAACGACTTCGTCGGGGCGCCGCTGGCGGGCCTGCTCGTCGTCACCCTCCCCGCCGTCGTCTTCGGCGCCCCGGCCCTCCTGTACGGCGCCGCGGGCCTGCTGTTGCTGGGCATGCGCGGCACGTACCGGATGGACGCCCCTCGCGCGCAGGGGCGCCGGCCGCTGCGGCAGGACATCGGCGAGGCGCTGCGGTACCTGTGGTCCCACCGGGTGCTGCGGAGCCTGGCCATCACGGCCGGGCTGCTCAACCTCGCCAACGCCGCCTACTTCGCCGTCTTCGTGCTGTGGGCCGTCGGCG
The DNA here is from genome assembly GCF_040610775.1 of Nonomuraea sp. NPDC003709. Lineage (NCBI taxonomy): Bacteria > Bacillati > Actinomycetota > Actinomycetes > Streptosporangiales > Streptosporangiaceae > Nonomuraea > Nonomuraea sp. NPDC003709. Next base: position 440,814 of record NZ_JBEXMW010000002.1, read on the forward strand.
ACGGGTCGCGGATCGGGCTGGAGCCGGGCGAATACGGCCTGATGACGACCGCGTTCGCCGTCGGGGCGCTCCCGGGGTCCCTGCTGTCGGGGTGGGTCGCGGGACGCTTCGGGGAGTTCCGCGCGCTCGTGGGATGCTGGCTGACGACCAGCCTCCTGCTCATCGTGCCGGTGGTCGTGCCCTCCCCGTGGACGCTCTACCCGACGGCGGTGCTGTGGGGCGTGGTGGGCGCGGCGGGCAACGTCCTGGTGATCTCGGCCCGGCAGCGGCTGATCCCGGCCGAATTGCTCGGGAGGGTCAATTCGGCATACCGCCTCGTCGGCATGGGTGGGATGCCGCTCGGGGCTGCGCTGGGAGGCGTCGTGGCCGAGTTTGCGGGGCTTGGCGCCGTCCTCGTGGGCGCCACTGGAGTATGTTTGGGGGGCGTCGGACTGGTGTGGCGCGCGTTGTCTGATCGAATTTCTAGGCCGTTGACCAGCGCACCCGCACTTTCCGACATATCAGGATCACGTTAGGCACCCTACGGCCTGTGCTGAAGTGACATGATTATCCCCGAGCAAGAGGGGATGGTATGCGGGAGATCGGCGGACGGTACCTCCTGAACGAGGAGGCCGGTCGTGGGGGTATGGGTGTCGTCTGGCGTGCGTTCGATCAGCTCCTCCACCGTACGGTGGCGCTGAAGGAGCTGACCTTGGCCGGTGAGGCCGAGATGGTGCGCCGCCGGGTGCTGCGTGAGGCCAGGATGGCTGCCGGGCTGACGCACCCTAACATCGTCACGGTCCACGACCTGATCGAAGAGGGCGGCAAGCTCTGGATCGTGATGGAATACCTGGACGGGCTCTCGTTGCACCAGCTGCTCTCCCAGGTGGGCACCTTACCGGCCCAGTCGGTCGCCGCGATCGGGCAGCATCTGCTCGCCGCGCTACGGACCGCCCACCAGGCCGGAGTGCTGCATCGCGACGTGAAGCCCGCCAATGTGATGCTGACCGGTGACCGGGTGGTGCTGACCGACTTCGGCATAGCGACCGCCGAGGGCGACATCCGGATGACCAGGTCGCGGCGGTTGCGGGGCACTCCGGCGTTCATGGCGCCCGAGCGGCTGCACGGGGGGCCGGCCAGTAAAGAGGCCGACATGTGGTCCTTCGGCGCCACCCTCTACAGCGCCGTCGAGGGCCAGCCGCCCTACCCGGGCCAGGACGCGGCCACGGTGCTCGGCATGGCCCGCAGCGGCCCGTACCCACCGCCCCGGCGGGCCGGGGTGATGCGGCCGCTCATCGAGGGCCTGCTCCACCACGACCCGGTGCGCCGCTACACGCCGGACCAGACGGCGGGCCTGCTGGCCGGCATGCGCGCCAGCTCGTTCCAGGCCGCCATCTGATCAGATTCCCCTGCCGGGTTGCCTGCCCGGCAGGATCTCCATGCGGATGTCGTCGTTCTGCGGGAGGACGTACGTACGGCCCCCGCCGTCCCGCCAGTCCTTCTCGCTCACCGGCGGCACGAGATAGTAACGGTCGTCACGGACGAGCAGGAGCCGCATTCCCGTGTAGGAGTGCCGGTATTTCCCGGTCTTGTATTTCTGGTGCTCGATGCCTGCGGGGTTGACCGAGAGGTCGTCCTTCGACCAGATCACCACCTGGGTCCGCTCGGGCAGATCGCGCACGGCTTGCTCGGCCGTCCTCGTCCCCCGCCCGTTGGCGTACAGGGACGCGGCCCAGAGCAGTGAGAAGACGGCCATGGCCACGCTGAAGGCGAAGGTGATCCGGTTGGATTTCCGGGCCGGCGACGGCCAGGTCAGCAACAGCAGGCCGAGGGCCGACAGCGCGAGCAGCTGGTACGTACCCATCTGCCACCATCGGTTGAGCACGGCGACGGCGCAGACGAGCCCGGCGAGCGCGAGCCCGCCTCCCACGACCCTGCGGTCCGCCACGACCGGCACCCGGCTCTTCAGCCGCGCCCCGGCCCCCCGCAGCCACTGCGGCACGAACCGGACCAGCAGGGCCCGGTGGGCGGCGACGGCGAGCGCCAGCGGGATCGCCACCATCCACGGCAGGAAACCGGTGTCGAAGAGGTTGACGCCGTAGATGGCGTATTCGTCGGCGCCGTACCCCAGGTCGGTGGCCCTCAGACTGAAATACTGAAGGTAACCCTCCAGGTAGGCCCATCCCATGTAGATGAGCACCGCCGCGCTGACGGTGATCAGCGCGGTGATCAGCCCGATCGCGTCGAGCGGACGCGACTCGCCCTGCTCGCTTTCCTGCACGGCTACGGAGCCTGCGGAGCGGCGGTGGCGGGCAGTGCCTCCGGCGACGGCTCCGGGGACGCCTCGGGAAGGGGCAGGGCCGTAGTCGTGGGCTGCGGGACCGTGATGGTGGGAGTCGGGGTGCCGGGCGGCGCGATCGAGGGGCACGGCAACGGCGCTTCACCACCGCCGGTCGGGCATGGTCTGCGCCTGGACCGCGTCGGTTCGGGGGTGCGCACGCCTTTCTTCACTGACCGCGTCGGAGTCTTCGACTTCGACGCGACCGGCGTCCCCGACGCCGGCGCGTCCACCTGTCCGTCTCCGCACGCGCAGAGCGGTCCCAGCAGAAACGCGGTGACGATGATCTCGGCCAGCGAGCTCCGCCAGGACATTCCGCCGGGCCCTCCTCGCGTGCGACGCCGTCACGGTGTTCATCACTGCGCGCGATGGAGGCGTTACAGCGTTACTGTCCATGATCCCGCACCTCGGATGTGCGCTAAGGTTGTGACGTTCCGCTCCGCAGGGGGCGGCCGGCGCGACCGGGACGTAGCGCAGCTTGGTAGCGCACTTGACTGGGGGTCAAGGGGTCGCAGGTTCAAATCCTGTCGTCCCGACCATATTCTCGGTGGTCGATGAGGGTGTCACTCAATAGGGTGGCACCCTTTCGCATGGGTGGGTGACTAACGGGGCGAAGAGGGTGTCCATCGCCGTAGCTCCTTGCAGGAGTACGGGGTGGATCTGCTTACGGTGGACGGCTTCGGTGACGGCCGTCCCGCTGTGGCCGACGAGCCGGGCGATGTGCCGGGGTGGGAGAGCAGCGAGACGAAGCTGTGGCGCGTCTCGTCTCGTCTCGCGAGAAGTCCAGTGGTAGGCGGGCATCCCCGCGTCCTCGATGATCTCTCGGAAGGCACGTCGGACGTTGTGGACGTCGAGCGGCGTGCCGACGAGCAAGGCGAAGACGAGCCCGTGATCCTGCCGCTTCTCGCCCGCCGCCCTTCGCCGCGCCTCCTCCCGCCGGCCGAATTGAGTATGGGTTACTCAGGCGTGCAGATCGTTGCCGGTTTACCTTCACAGAGCAGGTAACGGAGGGAGTGGCCCGTGGCCACCAACGAGACGTACAGGGCGATCGCCGACGTCACGCGGGTGAAGATGCTCGCAGATACGGAATCACCACTCGTCGAGGTCGAGTTCCTGGGCGGGCTGCCGGAGACGCAGAAGGCGGCGTTCAAGGGGCGGCCGATCGCTGGGTGCAGATCATCCTGGGAGATCTGCCTGAGATGCGGATGCCCTGCCTCGCAGCGATCGCCGACCTCAGGGTCATGGCGGGGCATGCGCATCCACGGTCCCCAAGGGATACTCGGCGCCGCCGGGCCGCTGGTGATGCCCTGCAGGACCTCGGCTAGCAGGTCGACCTCGAGGCCGCCGAGACGTTCCTGCTGCCCGAAACGCCGCCGAGCACGGCCAAGACGGTCTTCACCTGCGCGGTAGATCACTACCCCCGATGCACCAGCACCATCCGGCAACACGCCATGCCCTAACCGGGCCACAACCCCCCAAACCAGGAGAGTCTGCATGACAGGGCGAGAAAGTAGCAGCTCGCTGATACCCATAGTGGTCGCCGTTATCGGCCTGATCACGGCCCTCGTGACCTCACCGCTGTGGGGCGAACCGGTATGCCGGGCAGTCGGGGTCTGCCAGGACGGCGGTAGCCACTCCGCCTCAGCAGGCAACCCCAAGAGTGGCCACAACTCCTCCAAGCAATCATCCAAGCCGACCAGCGGCGCGGCGGGGTGGAGCTGCCCCGGTGGACTGTTCTGCGCATGGGATGACGCTCAAGGTGAGGGCGCCATGATCGTTCAAAAGGACGCCACCTGCAGCATGTATGACATCGGGAGCGCCGGCTTGGGGGACCGGCTGACCTCGTATCAGAACCGGACTGGCAAGAGCGTCGCACTGTACAACTGGACGGGTGCCGAATGGCAGCTACTCGTGGACGTGCCCGACGGTGCGAAGGGCGACATGCCACAGTCGGCGGACAACATGACTGACGCAGTGAAGATCTGCGCCTGACCAACCAGATCAGAGGGCGGTTCGCGAGTTGATGCCCGTGATGCCGTTGCGTGATCGGACGCGGCGGGGTTCGGGTGTGCTGGGGTGCCCGTCGTCGCAGCTCCTTGCAGGAGTACGGCGCGGATCTGCTCGCAAGCAGGAGGCGGGCATCCCTGGGGCCTTGACGATCTTCCGGAAGGCTCGGCGTACGTTGTGGGCCGGCCTGAACCCCGACCCCGCCCCGCAATGACGACGACCGGGTCTCAGATGGTGATGAGCCCGCCTTCGTAGGCGGCGATGACGAGCTGGGCTCGGTCCCTGGCGTGCAGTTTGGCCAGGAGACGGCCGATGTGGGTTTTGACCGTGCCGACGGTGAGGTGGAGGTGCTCCGCGATCTCGGAGTTGGACATCCCCTTGCCGATGAGGGTGAGTACCTCGCGCTCGCGTTGAGTGATGTCGTTGAGGTCCCGCAGGACCGGGGCGGAGTGCGGGCCTCGCAGGAAATCGGCGATGAGCCGGCGGGTCACGGTGGGCGCGAGCAGGGCTTCGCCGGAGGCGACGACCCGGATGGCGGCCAGGAGCTCGCTCGCCGTCGCGCTCTTGACGAGGAATCCACTGGCGCCGGCCCTGAGCGAGGCGTACACGTATTCGTCCAGATCGAACGTGGTGAGGATCAGCACGCGGACGCCGGCGCTGTCCGGGGCGGCGCAGATACGGCGCGTCGCCTCGATGCCATCCATGTCGGGCATACGCACGTCCATGAGGACGACGTCGGGTCGCCGCCGGCGGGCCAGGAGCACGGCTTCGGCGCCGGTGCCGGCCTCGCCCACGGTGGCCAGCCCCGGTGTGGTGTCGATGAGGAGTTTGAGGCTGTCGCGCACCAGGACCTGGTCCTCGGCCAGCAGGACCCGGACGGGTGGGGGCGGATCGTGTGCGGCGGCGTCGGCGGTCATGCGATGGTGCCGTTCGGGTCGTAGGGCAGGCGAGCGGTCACGTGAAAGCCTCCTTCGGGCCGGCGTCCCGCGCTGAACGTGCCTCCGTACATCTTGGCCCGTTCGCGCATGCCGATCAGGCCGTGTCCGCCGTGGCCCGTGCGCGGCGGCCGGCCGTGGCGGGGGCCGTCGTCGATGACCTCGATCATGGCCTCCCGCCCGTCGATCTCCACGGTGACAGCGCAGCGGGTGGGCGCCGCGTGGGTGATGACGTTGGTCAGGGCCTGTTGCACGATGCGGTACACCGACATCGCGACCGCGGGAGGCAGCACCGCCTCTTCGCGGACGGTCAGATCCACCTCCACCCCGGCCGAGCGGGCATGGGCGGCCAGCTCGGGCAGGTCCGCCATGCCGGGAACGGGCAGGTGGGGCTGGTGGGGATCGTCGTCGGAGCGCAGGAGGCCGAGCACCCGGTGGATCTCGGCGAGCGTGCTTCGGCTGGTCTGCTCGATGACGGCCAGCGCGGCGCGCACCTCGTGCGGGCGGGCGTCGGCGACATGGTTGGCGACGGTGGCCTTGACGGCGATCACGCTCATGCTGTGGCCGATGACGTCATGCAGCTCCCGGGCGATGCGCCTGCGTTCGTCGGCCACGGCCGCCTCGGCGAGGTGGCGGACGAGGCGGGCGGTCGTGTCCCGCTTCCAGCGGACGGCCGTCCCGATGGCCCATCCGGCCGTCAGCAGCACGCAGATCGCGCCGATCTCGACCGGCCAGTACGGCGGCAACTCGCTGGGCGCCGCCGCGGGTGGAAGGCCGGGGAGCACCTGCTCGTAGAAGATCAGGATGGCGGTCACCGAGCCGGCCACGCACACCGACAGGCCGCCCAACGACCACCCGACCGAGGCGGTGGAGGCCACCAGGTACAGCACGAGCACGGTCGGTACGAACGACACCCAGATCGCGCCCGCCGCGACGGCACCGGCCAGCGTCGCCAGCACTGCCGCGGCGCACGCGAGCCCCAGCATGGCCCGCGGCCGGCGCCGCCGGAATGCGACCGGAAAACTCATGACCGCCGCCACCGGCCAAGCCGACCAAGCGGGCCACCACGACGACGGGCCCGGCGGATCGACGATGGCATAGCCGACGGTCAGCGCCACGATGACCGCCACCACAGCGTCGGCAACGCCGTGCCCACCGAGCCGCCGAGCCCGAACCATGACCAGAAGTTATCGCCTTTCCCGATCAACCGGCATCTGCCCACGGTCGGACATCCGCATCGGTCTGGGGTCGTAGCACCGGCTCATGTATGCCGGCCAAGATGCCACCCGAGCCAGACGCGCCCGCACCCCACAGCCCATCACCATGCTGGTGCACCCGGCATACCGGGCCGAGAGCGATAAATCTGGGAGGAACCGATGAACGTCGATCTTCGGGGGCGAATCACACGATGGCGACAGGCCGCCGCGGACCGGCGCGCCGCCAACGCCGCGGCCAACCTGGACCGGCAACCCCCGTTTCCCGGACGATGGGTGAGCGCCGTCTCCCTGATCGGCGGCCCCGCCCTCATCATGACCGGGACTGTCCTGCGCTCCCCGTTCTACTACTTCGTTCCTTACCAACTGGCCGCCTACGCCCAGCACCCCGCGCTCATCAGGGTCGCCTATACCTGCTTCGCCGCGGGGTTCGTCCTGCTGTGGCCGGCGGTCATGACGCTGGCGCAGAGGATCGCCGCCACCAGCCCGCTGTGGGGCCTGTGGGGCGGCTGCCTGGTGATCGTCGGCCTGTTCACCCGGACCTTCCAGTTCGGCACCGATCACCTGGCCTTCTATCTGACCGACAGCCTCGGCCTGCAAACGATGCTCAAGGGCATCGACGATTATTACCTGGCATGGCGGGACGCGATCTGGAATCCGTTCAGGGCCATATCCGGACCGGCCTTCTTCGGCTGGGTCGTGCTGGCCGTCGGCGCCTACCGCTCCGGCGCCCTGGGGCTGGGCCGCTCGGTCGCGCTCGGCCTGATGTCGGCGCTCGCGCTCGGGACGCTCAAAGGCACCGAACCGCAGTCCTTCATCGCCGTGGGCGGCCTCTGCGTCGCCTTCATCCCCCTGGGCATATCCCTGCTGCGCAGCGGTCCTCCGCCGACCAGACGCGCCATGTTCTGGATCGTCGTCCTCATCCTCGTGCACATCCTCATGACGGCCTACGGCCCAAGGGGATGAGGACCCCGACCCGGAAAGGTGCCTCGCACCCGTAGGCGGTTCCGCGGCCGGTCAGCGTTCTGGTGGACGTCCGCCCACGGCGTGGAGCGCGTCGATGTACCCGCCGCCGACGTCGAACCGCGTGATGTCCGCCGTCCTGGTCGTGGAGCGCGTACGCGCCCAGTCCGCAGCCGGGCCGATCTCCTGGAGACGCAGCCGTTTCCCCCGGTCGATCCCTCGGGCGCGGCCGATGTAGCAGACGTGGGGGTCGACCCTCTCGACGTGCACGGCCATGAGAGGGAACGCCGTGGTCAGCGTTTGGATCAAGCCCTTGGTGTAGTCCAGGTCGGCGCCTGCCGGCAGCCGGGGACGTTCCCCGCGCAGCGCCAGGGCTCGATGGGCCACCATCGCGCCCTTCCAACCGGAACGGGTGGCATGGGCGATGTCGCGCAGCCGCACGGCCGAGTAGCCGTCCAGCCGGTACTCGTCGGAGATGGTGTGCAGAAGCACCCATTTGCGGCCGATGCCCACCACATACGCGTCGAGCCGATCGGCGCCGTCGATGTCACGGCTGACTCGCACCGGCTTGCCGGAATCTCTCGCCCTCGTCAGGGCCTCGAGGATCTTCTTCGCCATGAGCAGAGATCGTCCCATTCTGGATGCCTGGACAGCTAGAAGAGGGTCAGCGGGTCCGCGGGCTCGGGTTCGGGGAGCGGGGTCAGGCCGGGGAGGCGGGCGCGTACCGCCTCGTGGAAGTCGCGGGCCAGCTTCGGCGCGTCGGCGTTGTCCGGCGTGTGCACGAAGAACGTGGGGGAGCGGCCCTCGCGCAGCCAGTCCGTGACGACGTCCAGCCACGGCCGCCAGCCCTCGACGGTGCGGGCCTCGGTGTCCCGGCCCAGGTAGCGGACGATCGGGTGGCCGGTGAGGGTGCGCGTGCGGCGGGGCACGCGGGGCTTCTTGGTCCACGCGTCGCGCTCGGCGTCGCTGGTCGGCGGGCTCTGGAAGAGCGTCGTGGTGTCGAACGGGACCCACTCGGCGTCCGCGGCCGCCAGGACGCGCTCCAGGAGCCGTTCGGATCGCTGGTCCTCGAAGAAGGCGCGGTGGCGGACCTCGACGGCGTACCTGTGGGAGCGGGGGAGCCGGTGCAGGAAGGCCGCGAGGGTGCCGAGGTCGGTGGGGGAGAAGGAGCCGGGCAGCTGGATCCAGAGCGCGTGGGCTCGCGGGCCCAGCGGCTCGATCGCGTCCAGGAAGGCGTGGAGGTGCTCGTCGGCGCCGGTCAGGCGGTGCTCGTGGGTGATGGGCTTGGGGAGCTTGACGACCATGCGGAAGTCGGGGGCGGTCTGGCCGGCCCACGACTCCACCGTGGCGCGCGTGGGGGTCGCGTAGAAGGTCGTGTTGCCCTCCACCGCGTCGCACCAGGTCGCGTACGAGCGCAGGCGCTCCCTGGGCGGGAGGTGGCCGGGGAGGAATCGACCTTGCCACCGCGCATGAGTCCACATCGCGCATCCCACGTGAAGCCGCATGCTCTCGACGGTATCGGAGATCCGTTGAGACGCTGTCATGGTCATCGACGGGCGAAAGGAAGGGCAATCCATGCCTCGTGTCCGACTGCTTCTCGTGATCGTCCTCATCGCGGTGGGCGCCGTGGCCGCGCCCGCGGCGGCCGCGCAGGAGTTCCGCGTGCTGCAGCTCAACCTGTGCCACAGCGGCGTCAACACCTCCTGCTTCAACGGCGCCGCCACCCTCCAGGAGGCGAACGCGGTCATCGCCGCCAAGCAGCCCCACGTCGTCTCCCTCAACGAGATCTGCAGGAACGACCTGCCCCAGCTGGCCCCCGCCATGGGCAGCGGTTTCTCCATGTTCGCCCCGGCCCGCCGCCCCGATGGCACGCCCGTGCGCTGCACCAACGGCGACGAGTACGGCAACGGCCTGATCTTCCGCTCCCCGGTCACCGGGACCGTCTTCTCCGGCCAGTACGCCACCCAGGACAGCGGCAGCGAGAAGCGCGTCTACGTGTGCGCCGAGTTCGCGGACCTCGTCGGGTGCAGCACCCACCTGTCGACCACCGGGAACGTCGCCATGGCCCAGTGCAAGGCGGCGATCGCCCTGCTGCGCGACCGGGCCGTCGCGGGCCGGCAGACGTTCCTGGCGGGCGACTTCAACCTCAAGTACGCCCCGCTGATCGGGCCCGATGTCCAGGACTGCAACGCCGCGCCCTTCTTCAGGAAGGGGGACGGCAGCGTGCAGCACGTCTTCGCGGCCAACCTGGGCTTCGTGCGGACGGAGGTGACCCGCATGACCTACACCGACCACCCCGCCCTGCTCGTCGTGCTGACGCGGCCCTGAGGCGAGGTTGTCATACGAGTGATGGCTTCGTATGATGACTGACAACATCGCCGCCTACCCTCTTGGACCGCCCATGGCCGCCGACCGCATCCGCCACGTCTCGCTCTCCTCCGTCACCCTTCCGCTCGACGTCCCCATCAGCGACGCCAAGGTGCTCACCGGGCGGCAGAAGCCGATGACCGAGATCGCCTTCCTCTTCGCCGAGATCACGACCGAGGACGGTCACGAGGGCACCGGGTTCAGCTACTCCAAGAGGGCGGGCGGCCCCGCGCAGTACGCCCACGCCAAGGAGGTCGGGGCCAACCTGATCGGCCAGGACCCCTCCGACATCGGCAAGGTGTACGACACCCTGCTGTGGGCGGGCGCCTCGGTCGGCCGGTCCGGGGTCGCCACGCAGGCGCTGGCGGCGATCGACGTCGCGCTGTGGGACCTGAAGGCGAAGCGGGCGGGGCTGCCGCTGGCCAAGCTGCTGGGGTCCTATCGCGACTCGGTCCGGACGTACAACACCTCGGGCGGCTTCCTGCACGCGCCGATCGAGGAGGTCAAGGCCCGCGCCACCCAGTCGCTCAAGGACGGCATCGGCGGGATCAAGATCAAGGTCGGGCAGCCCGACACCAAGGAGGACCTGCGGCGGCTGGCCGCGGTGCGCGAGCACCTCGGCGACGACGTGCCGCTCATGGTGGACGCCAACCAGCAGTGGGACCGGCCGACGGCGCTGCGGTTCGGGCGGGCGGTGGAGGAGCTCGGGCTGGTCTGGATCGAGGAGCCCCTGGACGCCTACGACGCCGAGGGGCACGCGCAGCTCGCCGCCGCCCTCGACACGCCCATCGCCACCGGCGAGATGCTCTCGAGCGTCGCCGAGCACGTCCGCCTCATCGAGGCCCGCGCCGCCGACATCATCCAGCCGGACGCCCCGCGCGTCGGCGGCATCACACCCTTCCTGCGCCTGGCCACCCTCGCCGACCACGCGGGGCTGCAGCTGGCGCCGCATTTCGCCATGGAGATCCACCTCCACCTGGCCGCCGCCTACCCGCGCGAACCCTGGGTCGAGCACTTCGAATGGCTCAACCCGCTGTTCAACGAGCGGCTCGAGACCCGCGACGGCCGCATGATCGTCCCTGACCGGCCGGGGCTCGGGTTCACGCTCAGCGAGCAGTGCCGCAAGTGGACCGTGGACAGCGTCGAGTTCGGGAAGGCCTGAGACCGATGGGTGACCGTGTCGCGTCGGTGCGGTTCGGGCATTACGCCGTGCCGCTGGCGCATCCGGTGAGCGACGCCAAGGTCGCGACGGGGCGCCAGCGACCCCTGTCCCAGATCGACGTGCTGACCTGCGAGATCACGACGGACGAGGGGCTCGAGGGGCTCGGGTTCTCGTACACGACGCGGGCGGGCTGCCGCGCGCAGTTCGCCCACGCGAAGGAAATCGGGGAGAACCTCCTCGGCCGGGATCCGTCCGACATCGGCAGGTTGTACGACGTGCTGCTGTGGGCGGGGGCGTCGGTCGGGCGTTCGGGGGTGGCCACGCAGGCGCTGGCGGCCGTCGACGTCGCGCTGTGGGACCTGAAGGCGAAGCGGGCGGGGTTGCCGCTGGCCAAGCTGCTGGGGTCCTATCGCGACTCGGTCCGGACGTACAACACCTCGGGCGGCTATCTGCAGGCTCCGGTCGAGGAGGTCAAGGAGCGGGCCCGGCAGTCGCTGAACGACGGCATCGGCGGGATCAAGATCAAGGTGGGGCAGCCCGACACCCGGGAGGACCTGCGGCGGCTGGCCGCGGTGCGCGAGCACCTCGGTGACGACGTGCCGCTGATGGTGGACGCCAACCAGCAGTGGGACCGGGCCACGGCGCTGCGGTTCGGGCGGGCGGTGGAGGAGCTCGGGCTGGTCTGGATCGAGGAGCCGCTGGACGCCTACGACGCCGAGGGGCACGCGCAGTTGGCCGCCGCACTCGGCACGCCCATCGCCACCGGTGAGATGCTCTCCAGCGTGCCCGACCTCGTGCGGCTCATCGACCTTCGGGCCGTCGGCTTCCTGCAGCCCGACGTGCCGCGGGTGGGCGGCATCACGCCCTACCTCAAGGTCGCCGCGCTGGCCGATCACGCGCAGCTGCAGGTCGCGCCGCACTTCGTGATGGAGATCCACGTCCATCTGGCCGCGGCTTACCCGCGCGAGTCCTGGGTGGAGCACATCGAGTGGCTGTCGCCGCTGTTCGAGGAGCGGCTGGAGATCGAGGGAGGGGGCATGCGCGTCCCGGACCGTCCGGGCCTCGGCCTCAGCCTCGCCGACGGGGCGGCGGCCTGGCGGCTCGATCAGGTCGAGTTCGGCGTGGCCGGGGCTGGGCGGTCCGATCGGGGCGAGTTCGGTGCGGTTGCGGGCGGGCGGTCCGATCGGGGCGAGTTCGGTGCGGTTGCGGGCGGATGGTCCGGCCGGGTCGAGTTCCGTGCGGACGCCGGGTAGGTTGTCAGCCGTGCCGCCAGATCAGAGGCTCGACCGCGACAGCGGGCGCGGGCTCGCGCATGAGCTCGTCGAACGGCTCAAGGAACGCATCCTCGCCGGCGAGATCGAGCCCGGCCAGAAGCTGCCGACCGAGTCCTCGCTCGTCGAGGAGTTCGGCGTGAGCCGTACGGTGGTCCGCGAGGCCATCTCGCGGCTCCAGGCGGCCGGGCTGGTCGAGACGTTCCAGGGGCGGGGCTCGTTCGTGCTGGCCTTGCCCGCCTCCACGGCCTTCTCGGTGGAGCCCTCGCAGATCCGCAGCCATCGCGACGTCCTCGACATGATCGACTTCCGGATCGGCGTCGAGTCGGAGTCGGCGGGGCTGGCCGCCGAGCGCCGCACCGATCTGCAGCTGAAGGCCATCGAGCGGGCCCTGGTCGACCTCGGGCGCTCCGGCGAGCAGCCCAGCAGCGCCGTCGAGGCCGACTTCCAGTTCCATCTCAAGATCGCGCTGGCCTCGGGCAACCGGTTCTACTCCGACTTGCTGGCGTCCTTCGGGCCCATGGTGATCATGCTGCCGCGCACCCGGCTGGAGCACGCGTACACCGTCTCCAACGCCACCCACCTCACCCGGGTGACGCTGGAGCACGAGAACATCTACCGCGCCATCGCCGACCGGGACGCCGCGGCGGCGCGGGCCGCGATGCGGCTGCACCTGTCCAACTCGCGCGCCCGCCTCCAGGCCCCGTAGCCGGTCAGGGGCGGGTGGGTTCTAGCGGCGGGCGACCACCGGTAGGCGTGCTGCGGCTGCGTGTGTCCGGTTCCGCGCGTCCGTCTTCGGGCTTCGTGGCGGGCGGTTGGCGGTGGGGCGGGATGCGGCTGTGCGTCCTGCCCCGCGTGCTCGTCTCCAGGCCCAGTGGTCGTCGGGTTACCAGCGGGCCGTGTTGGGGGTGAAGCCGGGCTCGACCGTGCGCATGTACGCCGTGTCCTCGCGCCCGCGCTGCCCGCACCGCACGTACTGCTCGTGCAGGGCGCCCAGCGCGTCCTCGTCCAGCTCCACGCCGAGCCCCGGCCCGGCCGGCACGGCCACGCTGCCGTCGCGGAACTCCAGCGCCCCCGGCCTGATGACCTCCTCGGTCTTCCACGGGTAGTGGGTGTCGCAGGCGTAGGTGAGGTTCGGGGTCGCGGCGGCCAGGTGGGTCATCGCGGCGAGGCTCACGCCGAGGTGGGAGTTGGAGTGCATCGACAGCCCCATCCCGAACGTCTCGCAGATGCCCCCCAGCAGGGCCGAGCGGCGCAGGCCGCCCCACAGGTGGTGGTCCGAGAGGACGACCTGCACGGCGTCCGCGGCGACGGCGGGCTTGAGGTGCTCGAAGGCGATGACGCACATGTTCGTGGCCAGGGGCAGGTCGGTGTGCTCGGCGACCCGCGCCATGCCGTCGATGCCGGGCGTCGGGTCCTCGAGGTACTCCAGGACCCCGGCCAGCCGGTGCGCCACCTTGATCGAGGTGTCCACGGTCCAGGCGCCGTTGGGGTCGATGCGCAGGGCATGAGAGGGGAAGGCGGTGGCCAGTGCCTCGACGGTCTCGACCTCGTGGCCGGGCTCGAAGACGCCGCCCTTGAGCTTGATGGCGGTGAAGCCGTACTCGTCGACCATCCGCCGGGCCTGGGCGACCATCTGCTCGGGCGTGACGCCCTCGCCCCACGAGTCCTCGTCCTGGCCCGGGTGACCGGCCCACTTGTAGAACAGGTACGCGGAGAACGGCACCCGGTCGCGTACGGCGCCGCCGAGCAGGTCGCTGACCGGGCGGCCGAGCGTCCTGCCCTGCAGGTCGAGCAGCGCGACCTCGAAGGGCGCGGCCACGGTGTCCACGGCGCTGGAGACCTCCAGCATCCCGCCGAAGCTCGCGCCCGCGCCGCCGGTGGAGCGGCCGAGCGTCTCCTCGACGACGCGGCGCAGCCCATGGGCGTCGAACACGTCCAGGCCGGGCAGCGCGGCGGCCACGGCGTCGAGCCGGTCGAGATGGGCCTGGTCGGCGTACGTCTCGCCCAGCCCCACCAGCCCCGAGTCGGTGTGCACCTGGACGATCGCGCGCAGCACGAACGGCTGGTGGACGCCGACGACGTTGAGGAGGGGCGGGTCGCGGAAGGCGACCGGCGTGACCGAGACGCGGCTGATCCGCCCGCCGTCAAGGCTCATCGGGGTGCCTTCACCGTCAGCACCGGCACGCTGGCCTCCATGAGGATGCGCTGCGCCTCGCTGCCCAGGATGAACTTGCCCACCAGCGACCGGTGCCGCAGCCCGATGACGATGAGGGTGCCGCCCGTCTCCTTGACGAGCTCCTCGAACGTCTCCGGCAGGTCGTCGTCGTGGAGCGGCTGGCGTACCTCGGCGTCCACGCCGGCGGCCCGCGCCCGGGCGAGCAGCGCGGTCGAGGCGTCGTCGTCGATCTTGTGCTCGTCGACGGGGGCGCCGCGGCGCGGGGAGTTCACGATGATCACGCGCTCGGAGCGCAGCGCGCCCTCGCGCAGACCCGCGTCGACCGCGGCCTCGCCCTCGGGGGTGGGCAGGTAACCGACGAGGATCGTCATGGCGTCTTCTCCTCAACTGGAACGCGGTCCGCGGCGGCGGTCTTGCGGCGTACGGCTTTGCGGATGAGCGGCAGGACGGCGACGAGCACCACCAGGGCGAGCACCGTGCCGGAGATCGGGCGGGTGAGGAACCCGGTCGGGTCGCCGCCGAAGATGAGCAGCGCCTGGCGCGACGAGTTCTCGATCATCGAGCCGAGGACGAACGCGAGCACCAGCGGCCCGGGCTCGAACCCGAACTTCTTCATCAGGTAGCCCAGCAGGCCGAAGGCGATGACCAGGAAGATGTCGTACACGTTGTTGTTCACGGTGTACGCGCCGAGCAGCGTGATGAGCACCGTGATCGGGGCCAGGATGGCGGGACGCACCCGCAGGATCTTCACGAAGACGCCGACCATCGGGATGCTCATGATGAGCAGCAGGATGTTGCCGATGTACATCGAGTTGATGACGCCCCAGAAGACGTCGGGGTGCTCGGTGACGAGCTGCGGCCCCGGCTGGATGCCCTGGATGAGCAGCGCCCCGAACATCAGCGCCATCGTCGCGTTCGCCGGGATGCCCAGCGTCAGCAGCGGGATGAACGATGACGTGGCGGCGGCGTTGTTGGCGGTCTCGGGAGCGGCCACGCCCTCGACGGCGCCCTTGCCGAAGCGCTCGGGCTGCTTGGCGCGGCGCTTCTCGAACGCGTACGCCGCCAGCGAGGACAGCACCGCGCCGCCGCCGGGCAGGACGCCCAGCACGAACCCGATGACCGAGCCGCGCCCGATCGCGCCCTTGGCCTGGCCGAGGTCCTGGCGCGACGGCCACACGTTGCCGACCTTGGCCGGCGCGTGCACCTGGTTGTGCCGCTCCTCGAGGTTGTAGAGGATCTCGCTGAGGCCGAACAGACCCATGGCGATCGGGATGAAGTCGATGCCTTCGGCGAGGTTCAGGCTGTCGAAGGTGAACCGCTCGGCGCCGGTGAAGGTGTCGCGGCCGACGGTCGCGATGAGCAGGCCGACGCAGGCCGCGATGATCGCCTTGAGCTTGTTGCCGTTGCCGACCGAGGAGATCAGCAGCACGCCGAGCACGCCCAGCGCCGCGTACTCGGGCGGGCCGAAGTCGAGCGCGAAGCCGGCGACGACCGGGGCCAGGATCGTCAGGCCGATGATCGAGACGGTGCCGCCGACGAAGGAGCCGATGGCGGCGATGCCGAGCGCGGTGCCCGCCTTGCCCTGTCTGGCCAGGGCGAACCCGTCGAAGACGGTCACGACGGAGGACGCCTCGCCGGGGAGGCGGAGCAGGACCGAGGTGATGGTCCCGCCGTACTGGGCGCCGTAGAAGATGCCGGCCAGCATGATGATCGCGGAGACCGGCCCGATGCCGTACGTGATCGGCAGCAGGATGGCGATCGTCGCGCCGGGCCCGAGGCCGGGCAGCACGCCGATGAGCATGCCGATGATCACGCCGATGAGGCAGTAGAGCAGGTTGGCCGGCTCCATGACGACGCCGAAGCCGTTGAGGATGGGGGAGATGTCCATGGGGTCTTCTCAGATGAGGCGCGGGAGCGGGACCTGGAGCAGCACGACGAAGAGCAGGTAGAACGCCGCCACCGTCAGCACGCTGACCACGATGGAGGTGCGCCACGACTCTTTGCCCAGCCAGCGCAGCCAGACGAACACCAGCAGCAGGGAAGGGATCTCGAAGCCGATCAGCGGCAGCAGCCAGGCCAGCATGATGAGCGTCACCAGGCCGGCCGCGGTGAGCAGGCTCGCCTTGGAGAACCGCTCGGTGTCCTCGAGCTTGCGGCCGGTGACGACGAGCACCGCCGACAGCACGACGATGACGACGCTGATGGCGAACGGCCACAGGCCGGGGCCCGGCTGGGTCATGCGGCCGAGCCCGAGCGCGAGGGAGCCGATCGCCCCGGCGACGCCGACCGCCAGCGCCACCAGGGCCGCCGAGATCTGCGAGAGAGGGCCGGCGTGCGGTGGCCGGGTGTCGTCGGCGACCTCAGGGCCGGACTCGAGAGGGCCGGCCTCAAGAGGGTCAGACATGGACATGCTCGCTCCTAGGGGACTATCCGGCGAGGCTGATGCCGTACTTGCTCAGCTGCTCCTTGTACGTGGCGGTGTCCTTCTGCAGGGAAGAGAGCACCTCCTGCGGGGAGACCTCCATCGGGGTGAGCGAGTTGTCCTCGTTGAACTTCTTGTACTCCGGCGTGGCGAACGTCTTCTTCGCCGCGTCCAGCAGGCGGGTCTTGACGTCCTCGGGCGTGCCCTTGGGCGCGGTCAGGAAGCGGTACTGCGTCACCAGGACGTCGAAGCCCTGCTCCTTGGCCGTCTTCACGTCCGGCAGGAAGGGGATGCGCTGGTCGGAGAAGACCGCGAGCGGGACGAGCTTGCCGGCCTTGATGTTCTCGATGGCCTCGCCGATCTGCATGGTGGAGACGTCCACCTGGTTGCCCAGCAGGGCGGTCAGCGCGGGGGCGCCGCCGTCGAAGGGCACGGCCGTGGCCTCGATGCCGGCGGTCTTGAAGGTCAGCGCGGAGGCGAGCTGGGCTCCCGTGCCGACGCCGGTCGTGCCGTAGCGGATGGTCTTGCCGGCCTTCTTCATGTCCTCGATGGACTTGTAGCCGGACTGGGAGTTGGTCGCCATGACGTAGTCGTCACGCGAGACGCCGGTGATGACGTCGAACGAGTCGATCTTCGTGGCCTCGGCGGGGGAGACCGTGAGCGGCGTGATGGTGAACAGGGACGCGTTCTGGACGGCGATCTTGTAGCCGTCGGCCTTCGCGGCCTGGAGCTCCTTGGCGTTGAGCGCGCCGTTCGCGCCGGGCTTGTTGAGCACCGGGGCGGAGACGCCGAGGTCCTTGCCCATGCCCTGGGCCAGCGCCCGGGTGATGAGGTCGGTCGAGCCGCCCGCGGACGCGCCCACGCTGAACTCGATGTTGCCCGTCGGATATTTACCGTCACCGCCGCCGGAGGACGTGGTCTTGACGCCACCGCACGCCGTCAGCGCGAGCGCGGCGGCGCCGCCGATGACACCCGCGAGAAGGCGGCGGCGGGTCGTCCGTGATGTCGGCATGGACTTCTCCTTATGTGCGAGCGGCGTCTATGGAGGTTACGGGGTTGTTTCCGCTCTGTAGTCTCCGGAGACTAGGGACCTGCCTCGATGCCTGTCCAGGCTCAATTCGGTATCAGGTGATACTCTGCGGGCATCATGCTAACACTGGATCAGATCCGGGCATTCGTGGCGGTCGCCGAGGAGCTCCACTTCGGCCGGGCCGCCGATCGGCTACGCATGACGCAGCCGCCGCTCAGCCGCCACATCCAGAAGTTGGAGCGCGCGATCGGCGTGACCCTCCTGGAACGCGACAACCGGCGCGTCGTGCTCACCGACGCCGGGCGCGGCTTCCTGGAGGACGCGCGGCGCATGCTCTCCCTCGTCGACACCGCGGGCGACCGGGCCCGCCGCATCGCCAAGGGCGCCACGGGCACCGTACGGCTCGGCTTCACCGCCGTCTCGGCCATCAGCATGCTCGGCACGATCCTGCGCCGCCTCACGGAGCAGTTGCCGGAGATCGACGTCATCCTCCACGAGCGGGTGACCGCCGGGCAGGTGGACGGCATCCTGCGCGGTGAGCTCGACCTGGGCCTGGCCCGCCCGCCCTTCGACATCGCCACGCTCGACTCCCGCGTGGTCTTCCGCGAGCCGCTGTGCGCGGTGGTCCCCGTCGGCCATCCGCTGGCCGGCCTGGGGCGGCCGCTCGCGCCCGACGACTTCGACGGCATTCCGGTCATCAGCTACAACCCCGTGCAGTCGCGTTACTTCCACGAGCTGACCGTCCGCTTCCTCACCAACGCCCACCCCAGGATCGAGCAGCAGGTGCACCAGATCCTCACCGCCGCCCTGCTCGTGGCCGCCGGCCGGGGCGTGGCGCTGGCGCCGGCCAGCGCCCGCTCGCTCGGCATCGACGGCATCGTCTTCTGCGACCTGGTACGGGGCGGCGGCGACCCGCTCGACGAGGGTGACGGCGTCGCGGGCAAGCCGGTGGAGCTGCACGTCATCTGGGACCACGGCTCCACCAACCCCGCCCTGTGGCGCGTTCTGGAGCTGCTGCCCGATCCCGGGCGTGACGATGCTCGTTCGGTATCGCCAGATACAGAATCGGGCTTGGACAGGAATCCACCCTCCTTCCTAGCCTGACGGCATCAACCTTTACCGGCGGTGCGGGGGATCCCACGGGCCGCGTGTCAACAGAGGACGGTCATGCCGAATTTCTCGCCCCAGGAGCTCGCCGCCCAGCTCAAGAGCGGCCTGCTGTCGTTCCCTGTCACCCATTTCACGCAGGAGCTGGAGTTCGACGAGGCGGGTTACCGTGACCACCTGTCCTGGTTGAGCGCGTACCCCGTGGCCGGGCTGTTCGCCGCGGGCGGCACCGGCGAGGGCTTCTCGCTCACCCCCGCCGAGATCGACCGGGTGGTGCGGGCGGCGGTTAGCGAGGTGAACGGCAGGCTGCCGGTCGTGGCCCCCGCCACCGGCGGCACCGCGAACGCCGTCGCGCAGGCCCAGGCCGCCGAGGCCGCCGGGGCCGACGGGCTGCTGCTCATGCCCCCCTACCTCACGGAGGCCGGGCAGGCGGGCCTGGTGGAGCACGTCTCCGCGGTGTGCCGCGCCACCGACCTCGGTGTGATCGTCTACAGCCGGGCCAACGCGATCCTGAACGACCGCTCCGTCGAGGCCCTGGCCGACCGCAACCCGAACCTCGTCGGGTTCAAGGACGGCGTCGGCAGCATCGAGCACCTCACCCGCATCTACGCCACCGTCGGCGACCGTCTGGCCTACATCGGCGGCCTGCCCACGGCCGAGACGTTCGCGCTGCCGCTGCTTCAGCTCGGCATGAGCACGTACTCCTCGGCGATCTTCAACTTCGTCCCGCAGTACGCGCTCGACTTCTACGCCGACGTCCGCGCCCAGAACCGGGACGCCGTCTACCGGCGGATCAAGGAGTTCGTGATCCCGTACCTGGACATCCGCGACCGGCAGAAGGGGTACGCCGTCTCGATCATCAAGGCGGGCCTGGCCGCCGTCGGGCGCCCGGCGGGCCCCGTCCGGCCGCCGCTGCAGAACCTCACCGACGGCGAGTCCGCCGAACTGGCCGCCCTCATCAACAAGATCAGCTAGGGCGCCATGTCTCCCACCATCCAGCGCGTCGAGGTCGTCCCGGTGGCCGGGTACGACAGCATGCTGCTCAACCTCAGCGGCGCCCACGGCCCCTTCTTCACCCGCAACATCGTCATCACCACCGACTCCGACGGGCGCACCGGCCTCGGTGAGGTGCCCGGCGGCGAGGCGATCCGGAGGACCGTCGAGGAGGCGGGCGCGCTGCTGGCGGGCGAGCCCGTGGCCCGGTACCGCAGCCTGCTGCGGTCGGTGTCCGAGCGGTTCGCCGACCGGGACGCGGGCGGGCGCGGCGCCCAGACCTTCGACCTGCGCACCACCGTGCACGCGGTCACCGGCCTGGAGTCCACCCTGCTCGACCTGCACGGCCAGTACCTGGGCCTGCCGGTGGCCGACCTGCTCGGCGAGGGCCGCCAGCGGGACCGGGTGCCGATGCTGGGCTACCTCTTCTACGTCGGCGACCCGGGCAGGACCGACCTGCCCTACCGGGTGGACGACGCGGGCGAGGACCGCTGGTCGCGGCTGCGCCGCCAGGAGGCGCTCACACCCGACGCGGTGGTCGCGCTGGCCGAGGCCGCCCAGGAGCGGTACGGCTTCGCCGACTTCAAGCTCAAGGGCGGGGTGCTGACGGGCGAGGAGGAGATCGAGGCGGTCACGGCGCTGGCCCGCCGCTTCCCCGAGGCGCGCGTCACCCTCGACCCCAACGGAGGCTGGCTGCTCGCCGACGCCGTACGGCTGTGCCGCGGGCTGGGCGGCGTCCTGGCCTACGCCGAGGACCCGTGCGGGGCCGAGGGCCGCTTCTCCAGCCGGGAGACGATGGCCGAGTTCAGGCGGGCCACCGGGCTGCCCACCGCGACGAACATGATCGCCACCGACTGGCGGGAGATGGCCCACGCCGTACGCGCCGGCGCGGTGGACATCCCGCTGGCCGACCCGCACTTCTGGACCATGGCCGGGTCGGTCCGCGTCGCCCAGCTCTGCCACGACTTCGGGCTGACCTGGGGCTCTCACTCCAACAACCACTTCGACATCTCGCTGGCGATGTTCACCCATGTCGGGGCGGCGGCCCCGGGGGAGATCACGGCACTGGACACGCACTGGATCTGGCAGGACGGCCAGGCCCTGACGACCAGCCCGTTCCGGATCACGGACGGCGCGATCGAGGTGCCGACGACCCCCGGGCTCGGCGTCGAGCTCGACCGCGCGGCCCTGGCCGAGGCCCACGAGCTCTACCTGCGCCACGGCCTCGGCGCCCGCGACGACTCCGTGGCCATGCAGTATCTGCTGAAGGACTGGGTCTTCGACCCGAAGCGCCCCTGCCTCGTCCGCTGACGACTTCGGCAGGTCCCTGCCGACAGGCCCATGGCGGCTGGCCTAGTGTTGGCCTCATGGGCATGGTCGGTACGGTCGGGCTGGTGCTGCACCCACGGCGCGACTCGAAGAAGGCGATAGACACCATCCTGCGCTGGGCCGGTGACAAGGGCGCCACCGTGCTCGGGCTGCCCGAGGAAGTGGGGCGGATCGACTGCTCCGCCGTGGCCGTGGACGCCGAGGCCCTCGTCGAGCGGGCCGACCTGCTGGTCGGGCTGGGCGGCGACGGCACGATGCTGCGGACCATGCGGCTGCTGGCCGGTCGGCCCACCCCCATCCTGGGGGTCAACCTCGGCAAACTCGGCTTCCTGGCCGAGATCGACGTGGACGAGCTGGCGGACACGCTGTCGGCCATCGACGCCCACCGCTACACGATCGAGCCGCGCATGGCGATCAAGAGCCGGCTCGGCGGCGCGGACGTGACCGCGTTCAACGACATCGCGCTGGTCCGGATCCCCGGGGAAGGGCTGGCCGCGATCGCCGTCACCCCGGCGGGCAGCGACTTCGTGCGTTTCGCGGCCGACGCGGTGATCGTGGCGACCTCCACGGGCTCGACCGCCTACAGCTTCTCGGCCGGCGGTCCCATCGTGTCGCCCCGGGTGGAGGCGGTGCTGGTGGTGCCCGCCGCCGCCCACTCGTCGTTCAACCGGGCGCTGGTGCTGCCCGCCGACGAGGAGGTCACGCTGGAGGTGCTGCCCACCAGCGGGCGGCTGGCGGTGGAGGTCGACGGGGCCGTGGTGACCCACTTGTGCCCCGGCGACACCGTCACCGTGGCCGCGTGGCCGGGGGCGGCGAAGGTCGTGCGGCTGGGGACCACGTTCTACGAGCGGGCCCGGCGGAAGCTGCGGGTGGACGGCAGCGCCGAAGCCCTCTGACGGGCGGCCGCGATCAGGTGCGCGTCCGCCGGCGGTGCCGGGCCGGGCGCTCGCCCGCGTGTTGGGCGGGGTCGTGCTGGTGGGCGTGCGGCGTGAAGAAGCTCTCCTGCTCGTCCTGCCGGACGGGAGGCTCGTGGGCGTCCTCCTCCGGGTGGTGGCGGGAAGCCGTCAGGGCCGCCAGCGCCGTGGTGATGGGCACGGCGGCGATGAGCCCCAGCGTGCCGACGATGCTGCGGACGATCTCCTGGGCGATGACCGGCGTCGTCAGCACGTCCCCCAGTGGCTGCTGCCCGATGCTGAACAGCAGCAGCAACGGCAGCGACGCCCCCGCGTACGCCAGGATGATCGTGTTGATCACCGACGCGATGTGCGCCCGGCCGATGCGGCCGGCCGCCCGGTAGAGGCGGGCGAAGCCGTACGAGGGGTTGGCGTGGGCCAGCTCGGCCACCGTGACCGCCTGGGTGACCGTGACGTCGTCGAGCACCCCCAGCGCGCCGATGATGATGCTGGCCAGCAGCAGGCCCTGGGTGTCGATCTTCAGGCTCATGTCCAGCGCCAGCGCGCTGTCGTCGGTGATGCCGTTGAGCCGGGCGAACCCCAGCGCCCCGTACGACAGCAGGCCCGTCAGCGCCAGGCTGGCCAGCGTGCCCAGCACGGCCATCGACGTGGCCAGCGAGAAGCCGTGCGTGAGGTAGAGGACCAGCAGCATGATCGCCGAGGCCCCCACGATGGCCACCAGCAGGGGCGGCTCGCCCTCCAGGATGCCGGGGATGACGAACGCCAGCAGCAGCACGAACGTCACCGCCAGCCCCACCAGCGCCGTCACCCCGCGCCAGCGGCCGAAGGCGATGACCGCCAGCGCGAAGGCCGCCCCGAACAGCCACAGTGGCGTCGACCGGTCGTGGTCGGAGATCTGGTGCTCGCCGTCCGCGTCGCGCAGCAGGATCACGTCGTCGCCCGCGGCGAAGTGCTGGGCCCCGGGCCCGCTGGGCAGCCGGAGCGTGACGCTCTGGCCACCCTCGACGCGGACGTCGGCGTTGCCGCACGTGGCCGGGTCGGGCTGGGGCGCGCCTTCCGAGGCGGCGGGGCACTTCTTGAGCGTGACACCGGTGATCGTCCCGGTGACCCGCTGCACGCTGGACTGCTCACCGGATTGGGCGGTGCCGGTGCTCACCTTCCCGTCCGGCCAGAGCCACAGCAGGCCGGCGAGGGTGATGATCGCCAGCGGCACGAGCACGGCCAGACCGGCCATCACCGTACGCCGGGAGCTGGGGGGATGCCCGTGATTGGCGCCCATGGCTGACGACAGTACTGCACCCCGGTCCCCTGGGTAGGCGTAAAAGCATGTCGTGGCTGGTGGGCACTTCGGGGTGGCAGTACAAGGACTGGCGCGGGGTGCTCTATCCGCAGGACGTTCCGCAGCGGCTCTGGCTGGAGGAGTACGCGGCCGAGTTCCCGACCGTCGAGAGCAACAACGCGTTCTACCGGCTGCCGAGCCCCGAGACGTTCGCGGCCTGGCGGGACCGCACGCCGGACGGGTTCGTGATGGCGGTCAAGGCGAGCAGGTTCCTGACCCACATCAAGAGGCTGGCCGACCCCGAGGAGCCGGTGGGGCGCCTGATGAGCCGCGCATCGGAGCTGAAGGACAAGCTCGGGCCGGTCCTGCTGCAGCTGCCGCCCACGCTGAAGGCCGACGCGGACCGGCTCGACCGATGCCTGCGCTGCTTCCCGGCGGGCGTCCGGGTGGCCGTGGAGCCGCGGCACGAGTCGTGGTGGACGGAGGACATCCGGGAGCTGCTGAGCGCGCACGAGGCCGCGCTGTGCTGGGCCGACCGGCTGGGAAAGCCGCAGAGCCCGCTCTGGCGCACGGCGGACTGGGGTTACGTGCGCCTGCACGAGGGGCCGTCCGGCTGGTCGTACGGCGACACCGCGTTGAAGACGTGGGCGAAGCGCCTGCATGAGGCGGGCTGGCGGGACGTCTACGTCTATTTCAACAACGATCCTGGGGGAGCGGCTGTGCGTAACGCGAGACGATTTGCCAGACTCGGCTAGTGCACACACGTCTGTACAGGAACGGCGCCCTCGAGAAGGAAGGCTTCCCGATCGAGGAGGTCTCCGACTATGTGGAGGATCCCGGCAACACGGTCTGGTTCGACCTGTGCTGCCCCTCGCCCGCCGACCTCGGCGTGATCAGTGAGGAGCTGGGACTGCACGAGCTGGCGGTCGAGGACGTGCTGTCCGACCATCAGCGGCCGAAGGTCGATATATACGACAATCACTTGTTCATCACTGTCTATGGGGTGCACTTCGACGACGGGCAGCTCGACCCCGTCGAGGTGAACATCTTCGTCACCAGGAACGCCCTGGTCACCGTCCGCGAGAACGACCACTTCGACATCCGCGACGTGGTCAAGCGCTGGGACGCCAACACCCGGCTGGCCGGCCACGGCGTGTCGTTCCTGCTGCACGGGCTGCTCGACTACGTGGTCGACAGCCAGTTCGACCTGGTGCAGGACCTCGACGCGCAGGCGGAGGCGCTGGAGGAGTCGCTGTTCGACGAGGACGGCCCCCATGACGGCAGGGCGCTGCAGCGCAGGATGTACGAGCTGCGCAAGGTCACCGCCCGGCTGCGCAAGATCTCGATGCCGATGCGCGAGGTGGTCGGCACCCTGCTCCACCGCGACCAGGACTTCATCGCCGAGCCCGCCATGGTCCCCTACTACCAGGACGTCAACGACCACGTGCAGCGCGTGGCGGAATGGGTGGAGACCATCCGCGACATGCTCGCGAACGCCCGCGAGACCCGCCTCGCCCAGCAGGGCTTCCGGCTGAACGAGATCATGAAGCGGCTCACCAGCTGGGCCGCGATCATCGCCGTGCCCACCGCGATCACCGGCTACTACGGGCAGAACGTGCCCTACCCGGGCGAAGGGCAGCCGTGGGGGTTCTGGATCTCCACGATGCTGGTGGCCGGCCTGTCGGTGATGCTGTACGTGGTGTTCAAGAAGAAGGACTGGCTGTGAGCGCCCTCGGGGCCCATCGCAGCGCGGCCAGGTCGTAGGGCGGGCCGCAGGGCCCGCTCCGCGCGTCCGGCCGCTCCTCCACGGCCAGCCGCACCCGCGCGGCGCCGGCCGCCGGAAACAGGGGCAGGCAGCGGCCGCCCGAGATGAGGGTACGGCGGCCGATCGACGTGGTGAGCAGGGACAGCTCCTCGTACGTGGCGGGCACGGCCAGGCGCAGCACCCACATGCCCTCCGGGGTCCGCACCCGCGTCCCGTCGAGCGCGTAGTACTCCAGCACGCTCTCGTTGGTCGAGACGACCGCCCGCATGGTGAACCGGCGGCCCTCCACGGTGAACACCTCCGCGGAGGGCGCCCGGTAGATCGAGTGCACGTACCCGATCGAGAAGGCGCCCGCGACGACGGGCAGGCCGTTCACGGTGAGGAGGCCGGCGCTCCCGCCGGAGCAGAGCGCCACCACCACCGTGAGCGCCGCCGCGAGGGCCGCGAGCAGTCTCGTCAGGCCTTTTCCTTGTAGTAGCGGGCCGCGCCCGGGTGCAGCTCGACCGGCGCCACCTGCTGGCCCAGCATCACGTCGAGCTTCTTGGCCTCCGGATGCACGGCCGCCAGCTCGGCCTTCTTCTCGAACAGGGTCTTGGTGATGTCGTAGGCGAGCTGGTCGCTCATCTTGTCGGGCACCAGCAGCACGTTCGCGATGCCGACGGTCTTGATCGAGCCGGACAGCTTGTAGAGGGACAGGTCCACGTCGAGGCCGACGTACTGCTGGCCGTACGTCGACTGCATGGTCGTCAGCACGTCGCTCGTGTCGAGCACCTTCACGTCCGGCTTGCTCGTGGCCAGGTCGGTGATACCGGCCGTGGGCAGGCCGCCGACCCAGAAGAACGCGTCGATCGTGCCGTCCTTGACGGCCTGCACCGACTCGTTGATCGACAGCTGCTGCTTGGTGATGTCGTTGTCCGGGTTGATCCCGGCCGCCTGAAGGACCCGCCTGGCCACGACCTGGGTGCCGGAGTTGGCCGGGCCGAGCGAGACGCGCTTGCCCTTCAGGTCGGCCACCTTGGCGGCCCGGACGCCGGGCGCGACGACGAGCTGCGTGTAGTTGTCGTAGATGCGGGCGATGGCCTTGATGGGCTGCTTCGCGGTGAAGGTGTCCTTGCCGTTGACCGCGTCGGCCGCCGTGTCGGACTGGGAGAAGCCGATGTCGGCCTTGCCGGAGGCGAGCAGCTTGATGTTCTCGACGGAGGCCGAGGTGACCGACGCCGTGGCCTGGGTGTTGGGGATGTTGGCCGACAGCAGCTTGGCCAGGCCGCCGCCGTACACGTAATAGACGCCCGTCGTGCCGCCCGTGGCGATCGACAGCCGGTTGCCGGATCCGCCCGCGCCACCTCCGCCGCAGCCGGCCGCGGTCAGGACGGCGACGGCCACTATCGCAAAGATCCGCTTCACGCTGGGTCCCTTCTCCTGCTTCTGACGAGGTGCACGGCTACGGCCACGGCCAGGACGGCCAGACCGGCGACGATGGGAACGGGTTCGAGGAAGAGCAGCAGCACCGCGGCGATCGCCGCGAGCGCGCGCTCGGGCCATCCGCTCATGCCGCCGGTCGCCAGCGCGAGGGCCGCCACGGCGACGGCCGAGACGGCCGTCATCAGCAGCACGGTGCCGATCGGCCCCTGCCCGAGCAGCGCCTGCCCGTTGGGCGTCAGCACGAAGGCGAACGGCACCAGGAACGCCGGCAGCGTGTAGCGCCAGGTCATCATCATCGTCTTGTACGTGTTGCCGCCGGTGATCGCCGCCGCCGCGACCGCGGACAGCGCCGTGGGCGGGCTCACCTCCGACAGGACCGCATAGTAGAAGACGAACATGTACGCCTCGGCCTGCGTCACCCCGAGCGTCGTGAGCGCCGGGCCGATGATCACCGCGGCGATGATGAAGCTCGCGGTCACCGGCACGGCCAGGCCCAGCAGCATGACCGCGATGCCGGACATGAGCGTGGTCAGCACGAGGTTGCCCGCGGCGAAGTCCACGATGATCGCGCTGAGGTTGAGGCCGAGGCCGGTCTGCGTGATGACGCCGACGATGATGCCCGCCGCCGCGCACACCGCGGTCACCGGCAGCACCTCCAGCGTGCCCTTGGCCAGCGCCTGCCCGACGCGCTTGGGGCCCATGCGGTGCTGCGGGTCGAGGAACGACAGCGCGAACGCGATGGCGGTGGCGATCACCACGGACTGGAACGCCGAGCGGTCCAGCGCCATCAGCACGATGATGAGGATGAGCGAGCTGAAGTGGTAGCCGAAGCGCAGCAGCAGCTTGCCCGCCTTGGGCGCGTCCACCTGCACGGCGTGGGTGCTGAAGCGGCGCGAGTCGATCTCGATGGCCAGGAAGATGCCCAGGTAGTACAGGAGCGTGGGGATCGTCGCGTACAGGAGCACCTCGAGGTAGCTGACCCTCAGATACTCCGCGATGATGAACGCCGCCGCGCCCAGCGTGGGCGGCGACAGGATGGCGCCGATGCCGCCGGCCGCGAGGATGCCGCCCGCCGGCTCCTTCGGATAGCCGGCCCGCCGCAGCACCGGCCAGGCGACGCTGCCCAGGCTGACCGTGGTGGCCACGCCGGAGCCCGACACGGTGCCGAGCAGGAAGCCGGCCGTGGTCACGGTACGGCCGGGGGCGGCGCGGGACTTGCGGAAGGCGGCGAAGCTCAGGTCGATGAAGAACTTGCTCGCGCCCGAATAGTCGAGCACGGCGCCGTAAATCGTGAAAAGGATGATGTAACTGGCGGCCACTTGCATGGGGACGCCGAAGAAGCCCTCGGTGCCGGTGAAGAGCTGGGACACGATTTGGCCGAGGTCGAAGCCGCGATGCCCGATAGTCCAGTCAATCGGCAAATATGCGCCGTAATAGGCATAAATCAGGAAAACTATGCAGATGATGGTCAGGGACCAGCCGACGGTGCGCCGTACCGCCTCCAGGAGCAGCACCGTCAGCGCCAGGCCCGCCACGACGTCGAGGTCCGTCAGCGCGGCGCCGGAGCCCCGATTGCGGAACCCGTCGATGTCGAGCAGCGGGTAGACCAGCACGGCCAGCGAGGCGGCGGCGAGCAGCCAGTCGGCCACGGACGGCCGCTCGGACCGCCGCGTCCCCTCCGGCTCGCCGTCCGCCGGTGTTTCAGGGGACGGGCTCGCGGCGGTGCCGCGCCGGAACAGCCGCGGCAGGAATGACGACCAGCCCGACCGGTAGCAGAGGAAGACCAGCGGCAGCGCCACCGCCAGGAACGTCATCCGGTGTTCCAATGCCTCCACCGGCCGGAACACCACCACCAGCGAATAGACCGACAGCAGCCCGCCCACGATCCACACGCCGAGCCGCAGAGGCCCGCCGAGTTGCCGCGCCGGGCGTTCCTGTTCGTGCGCGGAAACAAGCTCGGCCTCACGGTCGCTCAGCTCGGTCAAGACACATCCTCCCCCGACACGGCGTTGCAGCGGACTTTACGAGCCGGTTATGCGCGGAGGGAAGGGGCCGTTATCTATTCGATCTCCAAGCCCCGGAACAAAGGTCGCGAATCCGCTCGCCGCCCCGCGGCGAGCCTGGGGCGCCCCGATCCCGGCGGCGGTGGGCCCCTCACCGGCGCGTCCGGGTGCTCGTGAAAAAAAGTTTCAAGAGGACCTCAAGGTTTGGCAAATGATATAAAGGCTCGGTGGCCGAGATCACCCTTGACGTCCGCCAGCTCCAGGCGTTCGCCGAGGTCGGCTACCAGGTCGCGGCCAGCGGCGGCGCCCACGCGGCGATGGCGGCGCTGCGCCGGGTGGTCCCGGTGGACGCCTACGAGTTCGTCGCGTTCGATCCGGCCACGGGGCGGCACCACAGCGTCGTGTCCGACGGTCACCGCCGCATCGACCACGACGCGGCCGAGGAATACGCGGGGCTGGAGGCGTGCCGCAGGGCCATCGCCACCCGCGCGCCGGTGATCATGCCGGAGCCGGGCACCGCACGCTACTTCCGGCGTCACCTCGCCCCCTACGGCTGGCGGGCGGGGCTGACGGCGCCGCTGTTCCTGAGCGAGGGCCGCTACACGGGGCTGCTCCACCTGGCCACGAAGGACTCCTTCCCCCGGCTCACGGGCGCGCTGGTCGTCGCGATCAGCCCGATGCTCGCCCACGTCACCGACCTGACCAGGTGCGTCATCGACCCGGTCGGGCTGCCGCCGGACTTCCGGGCGGTGGCTTTCGACCGGGTGGGGACGCGGCGCCAGGTGCCGGGCCACGAGGCGTCGGCCGTGCTGCGGGAGGATCCGGCGATGGCCGCGTTCGCCCGGGCGTTCATCGACTCGCGGGAGCTGAGCAGGCACGGGCTCTGGCTCGACCGCAAGGGGCGATGGCACGAGCTGCGGCTGCTCAGGGCCGGGGTCGGGTTCCAGGGGGCGCTCCAGGGCGCGGTGGTGGCCGAGCGGCCGTGTCCGCTGCCGTACGACCTGACGGGGCGGGAGGTGGACGTGCTCACCCGGGTGGCGGCCGGCGACTCCAACCCGCAGATCGCCGCCGCGCTGGTGCTCAGCGTCCGCACCGTGACGACCCACCTGGAGCACATCTTCGCCAAGCTCGGCTGCGACAGCCGTACCCGCCTGACCACCAAGGCCCTCGCCGAGGGCCTGTGCCGCCTGGACGTCTAGTCAGACGGCCATCCCGGCCGAGAGGTGGGACCACAGGAGCTCGAACCAGACCGTCGTCGTGCCGTCCTCGCGGGTGAAGCCCCAGCGGTGGCTGAGCGCCTCGATCAGCGGCAGGCCGCGCCCGCTGGTGGACTGCGCGCTCGTACGGCACACGCACGGCGGCCCGTCGGACCCGGCGTCCGACACGAGCACCCGCACCGCCGTCTCCGAGCTGCTCACGGTCACCGTGAACGAACCGCCCGCCCCGGACCTGGTGTGCAGGATCGCGTTCGTGGCCAGTTCGCTGGTGAGCAGTGCGGCGTCGTCGTACAGGGGATGGTCGCGGCCGAGCGCGGCCGTCACGAGCCCCCGGGCCCTGGCCACCTGCGACGGCACGCCCGGGAGCCGGGCCACGAGATCACGGGAGTCGCCTCCGTCGACGCTGTGAAAGTCCGGCGGTGCCACGGCGACCTCCCCCAAATCCGGTGACGTTATGAGACGCGCTGACAGGGGGCCGGAGATTATCGCGAAAAGGTAGGAATGACCTTGCCCGAGGTCGGCTGCACGACCGCGGACGCCGACCGAGTACGCTGCGATCGACGAGTCGTCTAGGCCTATAGGGGAGAGCGTGGGAGGTCGCGTGAGCAGCCTGGAGGCCGTCTGGGTGCAACCGTACGACCGGATGGGGGCGGCGGTCGTGACCGGCGTCTTCGACATCCTGCACGTCGGCCACGTGCGCTACCTGGGTGCGGTGGCCGACCGCGGCCTGCCGCTGGTCGTCGGCGTGGAGGACGATCCCCGGGTGCGGGCCTGGAAGGGGCCGAGCCGCCCGCTCAACCCGGCGGAGGAGCGGGCCGAGGTGCTGGCCGCGCTCCGCTTCGTGACCGGCGTCTTCATCGTGACGGGGCCGCCCGAGGCGCACGGGCCGGAGGATTACATCGACCTCCTGGCCCCGATGCGGCCGGGGGCGCTCGCGCACACGGCCGGCGACCCGCACGCGGGCGCCCGCGCGGCGGCGGCGGCGATCCTGGGGACCGAGTGCTGGGAGATGGCCTCCATCCCCGGCCGCTCCACCACCCGGATCGTGAACGCGGCCGGCAAGGGCTGACAACCGGCCCCTTCGCGCCCGCCGGTCCCACCACCGCTGCCCACGCCACCAAGCGCACCGTCCTTCACGGGCCGCGTCCTTCACGGGCCGCGTCCGGATGCGACCCGCGTGCCGCGCCCACGAGGGTGTCGCGCCCGTGACGGAGACGCGCTCTCAGGGAGCCGTGCCGGGACGGTGTCGCGCCCGTGAGAGCCGCGCCCGTGAGAGCCGCGCCTGCGATGGTGCCGCGCCTGCGATGGTGCCGCGCCTGAGGGGCGACGGATCTGTCACGCCACCGGCCCCTCGGAGGTGCCGCGGGTGGGGTGGAAGGGGTGGGTGGGGTGGGCGGGCATGATCGCGTACTCTTTCGTGACATGACAGCCGACCTCGTGGCGAAGCGCGTGACGAACCTGCTGGCACCCCAGGTGCTGGTGATCGCCATGCCGCCCGTCGTCGGCCTGCTGGCCCAGGGATGGGGCGGCGCGGCATGGGGTCTGGTGGCCTCGGCGATCTGCGGCGGCGTGCCGGCGGCGGTGATCGCGGCCGGCGTGCGCACAGGCCGCCTCGACTCCCACCACATCGTGGACCGCGCCCGCCGTACCGGCCCCCTGCTCGCCGCCGTGGCGGCCGTGCTGGTCGCGCTGGCGCTGCTGGTGGTGATGGGCGCCCCGACCCTGCTCGTCGCCACCGTGACCGCGATGCTGGTCGCGCTGGCCGTCACCGTGCCGGTGACGCTGCGCTGGAAGATCTCCTTCCACGCCGCCGTCTCGGCGGGCACGGTCGTCGTGTTCGCGCACGTCCTGCCCGCCTGGCCGGCCGCGATCGCCGGAGCCGCCGTGGTCGCGCTGGTGTGCTGGGCACGCGTACGCCTCACGCACCACACCTGGCCCCAGGTCATCGTCGGAGCGGTGGTCGGCACGGCCGCGACGTGGGCGACGCTGGCCGCGTTCGGACTGAGCTGAGCCCCGGGCGCCCGCACGCAGGACCGGAATAGCGGTGCCGCGTCCGGGGTTGGCGCTGACATGGATGTCACGAACCGCGGCCGGGTACGCGTCGAGCCCACGGCCAAGCGTGTGAGGACCTATCTCGGCGGCCGGGTGGTGGCCGACTCCACCTCCGCCCTCCTGGTGTGGGAGGTCCCGTACTACCCCACCTACTATTTCCCGGCGGCCGACGTGGACGAGTCCGCGCTCAAGGCCACCGGCGCGACCAAGCACTCCCCGAGCAGGGGAGACGGCCTGGTCCACACCGTCACCTCGGGCACGGCGGAGGCGGCCGACGCCGCGCTCGTCTATCCCGACTCGCCGCTGGAGCAGATCCGCGGCCACGTCCGCTTCGAGTGGGACGCCATGGACGCCTGGTTCGAGGAGGACGAGGAGGTCTACTTCCACCCGCGCGACCCGTACACGCGGGTGGACATCCTGGCGAGCTCGCGCCACGTGCGGGTCGAGGTGGACGGCGTGACCGTGGCCGACTCCCGCAGCCCGCGCATCCTCTTCGAGACGGGCCTGCCCGCCCGCTACTACCTGCCGAAGACGGACGTACGGCTCGACCTGCTGGAACACACCGACACCGCCACCCACTGCCCCTACAAGGGCACGGCGGAATACTGGACGGTCAACGGCCAGAAGGACCTGGCCTGGTCGTACCGCACGCCGCTGCCGGAGAGCGCGAAGGTCGCCGGGCTGATCGCGTTCTACAACGAGAAGCTCGACATCTACGTGGACGGCGAGCTCCAGGAGCGCCCGAAGTCGAAGTTCTCCTGATCCGCCGCGGTCAGGAGGAGGGGGTCCAGCGCGGGTCGCGGCCGAGGTAGCGCAGGAGCGCCGCCACGTCGTCGTCGCCCGGCTCCGCGTCCAGCGCCGGGGCGTACGCGCCCCAGGCGCGCAGCGGCTCGACGATCTCCATGGCCACCTTCAGCAGGGGCCTGGCCAGCTCCGGCGTGAGCGGCGAGGCCTGGCCGGTCGCGACCGCGATGTCCCAGGCGTGCACGGCGGCGTCCAGCGCGCACGCCGTCGAGCCGGACCACGGCGACATCTTGTGCGGCGGCACCGGCGTCGGCACCTCCACGGCGCTGCGGTCGACGCCCGCCCATGCCCGGGCCGAGCGGACCAGCGCGTCCTCGGTGAAGGCCGTCGGGTCCGTCTCCGGCGCGCCCGACGGCTCGAACGGGTTGAACGTGGGGCCGGGCTCGCCGGTCAGCGCGGCGGCGAAGCCGATCTGGTCGCCGACCGCGTGCTGGAGGACCTGGGTGACGTTCCAGGCCGCGCAGGGCGTCGGCAGCTGCCAGGCCCCGGCCGGCACGGCGCCGACGACCCGGCGCAGCGCCTCGTGCGAGCCGTCGAGGATGTCCCAGCCGCTGACAGTGGTGTCGCTCATTGGTGAGCCCCCTTTCGTGGTGCTTTCAGCATAGCAGAACGGAATGCTTTGTTCCACTATTTGGGGACCTCGGCCGCCAGGCCGTGGATCAGCATGTTCAGGGCCTGCTCGAAGTCCGCCAGGGGGTCCACGCCCTCCCGGGTGCTCCGCAGCAGCCTGCTGAAATGCGGCAGCCGTGCCGGATCCATCTCGCGTACGTACGCGCTGACCCCCTGCTCGCCCGCGTGCACGCCGGGGTCGCCGGTGAAGCCGCCCGTCGACAGTACCAGCGAGCCGAACACCAGGCTGTTCACGGCGGTCAGCGCCCGCCACGCGCCCAGGTCGTCGAACCCCGCCTGGAACAGCGCCCCCACCAGCGCGTCGAGCGGCTCCAGCGCCCGTACGGAGGTCGGGTTGGACTGGTCGGTGACCAGCGCGAGCGGCACCGCCGGATGGCGGCTGAACACCCGGTACATGCTCAGCGCCACCTCGCGCACCTGCTCCTGCCACGGCAGCGCCGGGTCCGGCCGCTCGACCTGCTCGAACACCCGCTCGGCCACGCCGTCGAGGATGTCGGCCTTGTTCGAGACGTGGTTGTAGAGGGACATCGCCTCGACGCCGAGCGCCTTGGCCAGCCGCCGCATGGTCAGGCCCTCCAGGCCCTCCTTGTCGGCCAGTTCCAGGGCCGCGTCCAGGACCCTCTCTCTGTTCAGCGGCTCCCGCCGTGCCATTCGGTGCTCCTTTCCCGGATTGACAAAGCTTACGGTGTATGTGTTCTACTTACTACGTAAGCTTACTACGTAAGTAGAGGAGCGGAGATGACCGACGTGATCATCGTCGGCGGCGGGCCGGTCGGGCTGCTGCTGGCGTGCGAGCTCAAGCTGGGCGGGGCCGACCCGCTGGTCCTGGAGGCGGCCACGGGCGAGGAGCGCCGGACGCGCAGCCTCGGCCTGCGCTCGCTCAACGCGCGCACCGTGCAGTCGCTGGCCCTGCGCGACCTGGTCGAGCCGGTGGCGGGGGAGCAGTGGGCGATGCTCGACGAGCTGGCCGCGCGCCGCGAGCCCGCCGGGGCCGACCTGGTCGCCATGATGGTGGAGCTGCTCCAGGAGGGCCTGATCAGGGGGCACTTCGGCGGGCTGCCGCTGCTGGGCGAGGCCGGAGACGCCGAATACCTCATGCTCAAGCAGGACCGGCTGGAGGCCGTCCTGGCCGAGCGGGCCGCCGGCATGGGGGTGCGGATCTGGCAGGGGTGCGCGGTGAGCGACGTCGCGCAGGACGAGTCCGCCGCCGTCGCCACGCTCGCCGACGGGCGGACGGTGCGGGCCGCGTACCTCGTGGGGTGCGACGGCGGGCGGAGCCTGGTGCGCAAGCGGTCGGGGTTCGCGTTCGAGGGGACGCCGGCGACCATGACGGGGCGGACCGCCGTGGCCGAACTCGCCTCCGCCGAGGCCGTGACGTCGTCCCTGCGCCATCCCGGCGGGCTGGTGAA
Source organism: Nonomuraea sp. NPDC003709 (assembly GCF_040610775.1). Classification (NCBI taxonomy): domain Bacteria; kingdom Bacillati; phylum Actinomycetota; class Actinomycetes; order Streptosporangiales; family Streptosporangiaceae; genus Nonomuraea; species Nonomuraea sp. NPDC003709. Next base: position 475,605 of record NZ_JBEXMW010000002.1, read on the forward strand.
CCTGTCGCTGGTGCCGGGGGAGATCGCCACCATCGAGTTCGACGGCGGGCCCGGCGACCGGGACGCGCCGATGACGGCCGAGGAGCTGGAGGACAGCCTGCGGCGGGTGACGGGGCACGACGTGGTGGTCAAGCGGCTGGAGACCGGCATCCGGTACAGCGACAACACCCGGCACGCGGGCACGTACCGCCAGGGGCGGGTGCTGCTGGCGGGGGACGCGGCGCACGTGCACTCGCCGATCGGCGGCCAGGGGCTCAACCTGGGGCTGCAGGACGCGGTCAACCTCGGGTGGAAGCTGGCCCTGGTGGCCCGGGGGCTCGCGCCCGAGGCGCTGCTGGACACCTACACCGCCGAACGGCACCCGGTGGCGGCCAGGGTGCTGCGCAACACCCGGGCCCAGGTGGCGCTGATGCGGCCCGGGCCGCAGGTGGAGGCGTTGCGGGAGGTGCTGGCGGAGGTGATCGAGCTGCCGGACGCCAAGCGGCACTTCACGGGGATGGCCGACGGGACGGAGGCGGACTACGCGCCCGGCTCGGCGCACCCCCTCGTCGGGCGGTTCGCACCACGCCTGGAGGCTGTCCCCTTCGCACGCCTGGAGACGGTTCCCGAGCCGACTCCCGCGAAGGCCCGGACGGTCGCCGAGCTGCTGCGGGACGGGCGCGGCCTCGTACTGGTCCTCTCGGACGCGACCGGCGAGGGCGGGGACGGAGAGGGCGGGGACGGAGAGGGGGCGCCCGGCGACGGCGGGCTCGATGCCGCTGTGGCGGGCCACCGCGACCGGGTGCGGGTCGCGCACGCGGTCGCGGTGGCCCTGGCTGGCGCTGGGCCCGGCGATGGGCCCAGCGAGGGAGATGCGGAGGTGCTGCTGGTGCGACCCGACGGCTATGTCGCGTGGGCGGGCGGGCGCGACGAGGTCGCCGACGCGCTCACCACGTGGTTCGGCCCGCCCAGGGGCTAGGCGAGGAGACGGGTGAGGACCCGGGTGCCGAATTCGAGCCCCTCCACCGGCACCCGCTCGTCCTTGCCGTGGAACATCCCGAAGTAGTCCAGGTCCGGCCGGAGCATGAGAGGCGCGAAGCCGTATCCCTTGATGCCGATCCGGGCGAAGGACTTGGCGTCCGTGCCGCCGGCCATCACGTACGGTACCGGCCGGGCGAGCGGGTCCTCGGCCACCAGCGTGCCCGCCAGCGTGTCGAAGAACGCCGACGGGTACGGCGCGTCGGGCGCGTCCTCCAGGTTGACGAACTCCCGGCTGATCTTCGGCCCGAGCAGCGCGTCGATCGTCTCCAGGAACTCCTCCTGCGACCCCGGCAGGTAACGCCCGTCCACGTGCGCCTCCGCCGTGGAGGGCACCACGTTCACCTTGTAGCCGGCGTCGAGCATCGTCGGGTTCGCCGAGTTGCGGATCTGGCTCTTGAACAGGCCGCCCAGCGGCCCGAGCCGGGCGGCCTCTGCGTCGAGGCGGTCGAGGTCGATCGGCCGGCCGGTGATCTCCGACAGGTTCTGGATGAGGGCGGCCACCGACGGCGTCAGGCGTACGGGCCATTGGTGGGAGGCCACCCGCGACAGGGCGTGTACCAGCGTGGCGACCGGGTTGTCCACCGGCGGACGGGAGCCGTGCCCGGCCACGCCGTGCGCGGTGAGCTTCATCCAGGCGGTGCCGCGCTCGCCGACGGCGATCGGGTACACCCGGTGCTCGCCGGAGGCCACGCTGAAGCCACCGGACTCGCTGATCGCCTCCGTGACGCCGTCGAACAGCTCCCGGTGCTCGGTGACGGCGTGCCGCGAGCCGTAGTCGCCGGTCGCCTCCTCGTCCGCCAGGAACGCCAGCACCAGGTCACGCTTCGGGCGCACGCCGCGGGCCGCCAGGTCGAGCACGGTCGCGAGGGTCATCGAGCACGACCCCTTCATGTCGACCGCGCCGCGCCCGTACACGCAGCCGTCCACGATCTCCCCCGAGAACGGGTCCATCTGCCACTCGGCCGGGTCGGCGGGCACCACGTCCAGGTGGCCGTGGATCAACAGAGCGTCGGGAGAGTCGCCGTCGATCCTGGCCACGACGGTGGTCCGCTTCGGAGCCGACTCGAACACCACCGGCTCGATCCCCGCGTCGGCCAGCAGCGTGGCGACGTATTCGGCCGCCGGCCGCTCACCGGAGCCCGGGTTGGTGGTGTCGAACCTGATCAGATCCGAGCAGATCTCGGCGACGCTCTTCACGCTCTCCCCTTCAGTATCAGCGGCGGCACCTCGGGTGTCTCCATGCCGAAGATCAGCCCGTAGAAGGCCAGCTCGGCCTCCAGCACCGAGACGATAGTCTCCTCCCTGCGCCAGCCGTGCTGCTCGCCGGGGTAGGTGAGCAGGGCCCACTCTTTGCCATGTTTGTCCAGTTCGGCGGTGAATCGCTCGGCCTGGCTCACGTCCACGATCGCGTCCTCCAGGCCGTGCAGCATGAGGCACGGGCCCGAGGCGCGGTAGGCGTTCAGGAGCGGTGAGCGCTCGGTGTAGCGCTCGCGGGTCTCGGGCAGCGGGCCCACCAGTCCGTCCAGGTAGCGGGACTCGAAGTCGTGCGTCTCGGCCGCCCAGCTCTCCGGGTCGGTGATCGCGTAGTGCGCGACCCCGCCCGCGAACACGTCGCTGTGCACGAGCGCCGCCACCGTCGTCCAGCCTCCGGCGCTGCCGCCCCGGATGGCGATCTTCGCGGCGTCGGCCCGGCCCATCTCGACCAGGCCGCGCGCCACCCTGGCGCAGTCCTGCACGTCCACCACGCCCCACTCGTGGCGTAGCCGCTCGCGGTAGGCGCGGCCGTACCCTGTCGATCCGCCGTAGTTGACCACGGCCACGCCGAGCCCTCTGCTGGTGAAGTACGCGATCTCCAGGTCGAGCACGACCGGGAGGTTGCCGGTCGGGCCGCCGTGCACGAAGATCACGTACGGGTTCGGGCCGCTCCGGCCGCCGGACGGCGGGTAGAGGTGCGCGTGCACGCCCTCGATGGTCACGGCCTCGGGCGTGGGCAGCAGGTCGCGGTCCGGCAGCGGCTTGCGCGGCGACACGACCTCGTGGGTGCCGTCCGCGAGGTCGACGAGGGTGACCTCCAGCGGCGTGTACGGAGTCGCGCCCACGGCCGCCACCTTGCCGCCCGCGACCGACACGGTCGAGGACCAGTAGGTGGCCGTGCCGCCGATGTCCCTGATGTCGCCGGTCTTCGGGTTCAGCACGCCCAGGCGGCGCAGGTCCGGGGTGCCGTACACGACCGCGAGCTCGCCTGTGTCCGCGATGTCCAGGTACGTCATGCCCGGCTTCCACGCGGCGGCGCCGAACTCCTGCTCGATGGGGGTGAGGTTCGTGGCGGGGGAGCCGTCGAGGGGGACGAGGTGGACGTTCCACCAGCCGGTGGGGTCGGTCACGGCGTACAGGCTGCCGTCGTCGCGCCACTCGGCCTGGGCCACCGACTCCTCGGGGCCGCCGGCGACCACCCGGTACGCGCCCGCCGTGCCGTCCTCGCCCAGCGGGGCCACGCACAGCTCGGTGCCGTCCCAGGGCATGTTCGGGTGGTCCCAGCCGATCCAGGCGACGTGGCGGCCGTCGGGGGACAGGCGGAGGTTCATCAGGAAGTGCTGGGCTTTCACGATCACCCTGACCGGGCCGCCGTCCAGGGGCACCGCCACCAGGTCCCGCACGCCGTCCGTCTCCCGGACCGCCCACACCTCGTCCCGGCCGGGCGGGAGGTAGAGGTCCGCGTAGCGGTACGGGCCCTCGGGGGTGATCGCCACCGGATCCGATCCCTCGAGGCGGTAGAGGCGCTGGTCGGCCCAGTTCGTGAAGACCAGGCCGCCGCCCGGGAGCGGACGCCAGGAGCGCCCGCCGTACTCGATCACCCGGTTGCGCGCGTTCCAGCCCGGCGGCAGGGCGTCCACGCGGCTGCCGTCAGGGAGGCGGCGCACGACGCAGCGGCGCCCGCCCTCGGCCGGGCGTGGCTCGTCCCACCAGACCTCGACGCCGGAGGGCGTGGCCACCGCCTCCACCCACTGCGGGCCGCCGTCGGTACGGGCCACGTCGATCGGTCGAATGCTCATCAAGTCACCAATTGCCATTCGTACATGGAGGAAGTGGATGGTCAGGCGGGTGAAGGATGTACGCGATGCCCCCGCTGCCCGAGCTCCTGAGCCATACGTTCTCGAACGCTGCCCGCGGATAGACCCTTCGAACCGAGGCGTCATCGGGAGCCGCGGGATCGTTGACGACGATGTCGCCCTCGACGGTGAAACCGGTGACGACCAGGATGTGCCCGCTGGTGGAATAGCAGGAACCGGGCAGCTCGGCCGCCTTGAACGACTGCGACGTGATCACCGGGACGCCCGCCCGCACGAACGCCTCCAGCTCCACCGCCGACCGCAGCCGCGTCACGAACCCGGCCAGGCCGTAGCGCCCCGCGTACGCCACGTTGAACGGCCAGTTGCCGGTGCCCTGGTAGCTCTCGTCGTACGTGCCCATGGCCGCGTGATCCACGGACGGGGCCGGGTCGCCGCCCCCCACCCAGGCCAGCTCGGCCGGCCCGGGACCGCGGCCCCAATGACCCAGCACCATGGCCACCGAGGTCGGGCCGCACCAGTTGACACCCCCGCCGTCCCACTGCGGGTGGTGCCCGGCGTGCGCGTGCTGGGAGTACGCGGGCACCGCCAGCTCCACCGCCCCCGTGGCGCCGAAGGGGCTCGGCTCGACCGGGCGGCGCGGCACGGCCGAGGCCATCACGCCCAGCCCGGTCACCCGCGCGTCCCCGCCGTGTGTCGCGACCCGCACCTGGTACGCCACGACCGGCCGCCGGGCCACGAAGGTGTCCACCGCCACGTCCCCGTCCTCGTCGCCCTGACCGGGCACCGAGGTGCGGGGGGTGCCGTGTTCCGACCAGCGGCCCATGACGTACCACTTGGTGAGATCGCCCCGCTCGGTCCTGGCCCGGAGCGCCACCTCGATCCACGAGCCCGGCGGGGTGCGCGCGGTCCACGAGGGGATGAGCTGGGTCGCCGCGAACCCGATCCGCTGCTCCGCGCTCGTCCACGAGCCCGCCTGCGGCGAACCCGCGGGTACGGCGAAGCGGGTGAAGGCGACGCGGGCCAGGTCGACGGTGAGCACCAGCCATATTGTGGTTTCGCACCCTGTGTCGCACATCGGATGGTTTACGTACCAGCCCCGTTTGTGTCGGTGGTGATCTCTATGGTTCGGGGCATGACTCAGGCGGTACAGGCATATTCGTACGCGGGCCCCTCCACGCTCACCGACGGCAGGCTCGGTCTCTCGACCTCCGGTGGCACGGCGTTATCGGGGCCGCAGACGCACCCGCGCTTCTTCAGCGGGCTGCTCACCCACGCGGCTCCGGCCGCGGCCGGGCTGCTCGCGGTGGCGGACGTGGCGCTCGCCCGCTACCACCAGCCCAGGCCGGGCTGGACCCGCGACCCGGTGGTGACGTGTGACGGCGGGCGGCTGCGGTTCGAGTCGTTCTCGGCGTGCGGCGGCGTCTATGCCCGGCTCGACGTGCTGGAGCTCGACGGCGACGTGCTCGACCGGGGCACCACCAACGTCGACGTCAACGGCCCGCTGCGCGAGTCCCTGGCCAGGGTGGGCGGCAGGGATCCGCTCCACCTGGGCGTCGGCCCCGACGAGCTGACGGTCACCACGCTCGACGGCGCGGTCGTGGAGAAGAAGGTGCCGCTGCCGTCGCGGTGGCTGCGCGGGTTCGCGGAGGTGCAGGTGATCGCGTCCGGCTGGGACCTGCGGGCCGAGCTGGCCGGGCCGCACGCCGTGCGCTTCCTGCGCTCCCTGCCGAAGGGCGCCCGCTCCACCGTCTGGGCCGTCCCCTCGGGCCGTGACCTGCGCGTGGCCTCAGGGCCTGCGCGCGGCCCGAAAACCGGCGCGGTCTGCCTGTCGGGCACCGGGCGGGTGGCCACGCTGCTGCCGCTGCTCAGGTTCGCCAAGGCACTGAGGGTGTACGGGCCCGCCGACGGCTCGTCCACGGCCAGTGCCTGGGAGCTGGAGCTGCCCGGCATGCGTTACACGCTGGCCGTCTCGCCCGAGCCGTGGCGCGGGTTCTCCGGCGAGGGGGCGGTGCTGTCCGACCTGGCGACCGACGAGGCCGCGGACGACGCCGACGTGGTGGGCATGCTGCTCAACTTCGAGCCCACGGTCGAGCTGGGGCTGCTCGCCGACCGTTCCGGGCTTGCGATCGAACGCGTACGCGCCGCGCTCACCCAGCTCGGCACGGCCGGGCGCGTCGGCTACGACCTGCACGAGGCGGCCCACTTCCACCGCGAGCTGCCCTACGACAGGGACCAGGTGGCGGAGCTCAACCCCCGGCTGACGGCCGCCCGCGCGCTGGTGGACTCCGGCGCCGTACGGCTGCTCGGGGAGACGGCCGAGGTGACGACCGACGGCGGGGTGCGGCGGGTGCGGATCGCCGACGGCGAGTGCACGTGCCCGTGGTGGTTCGACCACCGGGGCTCGCGGGGGCCGTGCAAGCACGTGCTGGCGGCCAGGATCGCCGCCCGCGTCGCCGTAGAGGTCGCTCCGTGACCGCATGGGAGACGGTGGTGGCGGCCATCGACACCGGGGACCCGCAGTGGGTCGCCGAACGCGTCCTCGCCCTGGGCGAGCGCGAACGCCGTGAGGTGGCCGCCCTGCTTCCCGCCCACGTCGCCGTGGCCGAGGAGCGGGCCCATGGCCGGGAGCTGGAGCGCATCGCCAGGCGGGAGCGCGAGAGCGAGGCCGCCTGGCGCGAGCACGTGCGCCGGGCCGAGCGCGCCGGCCGCACCGTCCACGAGTACGAGCGCTGGGAGTGGAACACCCCCTGGAGCCCGCCCTGGCCGCTCGAGCGTGAGGAGAACTGGGCCGACTCCCTGCGGGTCGCGGGCGCGGCCACCATCGGCGGCGCGGCGGCCGTCGTGGCCTGGCTCAACCGCCGCGAGTTCCAGGACCGCGGGGAGGCGAGCGGCGCCACCGCCGCGATCCTCGAACGCGTTCTGTCCGCCCGCCCGGCCGCGTGGCAGGAGGACTTCGCCACCCGCGCCGCGCTGCGGCTGCGCCCGGCGCCCCGCCGGCGCCGCCGCTCGGACGAGATGGACGCGCTCGCCCTGGCCATGCTGTGCCGCACCGGCGTGGTCCCGCCCGAGCACGACCCCCTCGTGGTGGCCTGGGTACGCCGGCCGCCCGTCCGCGAGGACCCGCTGCTCGACCACCTCCTTCCCCGGCTCTTCGAGGCGGAGGGCGTGGGCGCGGTGCTGCGGGGCGAGCGCGCGGAGCCGCTGACGCGCGGCACCTGGCTGGCCGCGCTCAAGAGGCTGGCCGGTCAGGGCCGCCGCGACCTGCTGCTCGACGGGTGCGTACGGCGGTTCCTGCGCGGTGGCGAGGCCGCCGACCTGCGCTTCTTCGTCCGCCTGCACGAGCTGCTTCTGCCGACCCCCGACGAGGTGAGCAAGCACGCCGCCGACTACCTGCGGCTGCTGCCCGCCGCGCCGGGGCCAGTCGCGGAGGTGGCGCTGCGCCACCTGCGCGGGCTCGACCACCTGGACCGCGCGGACGTGTCGGAGGCGGTGCGGGCGCTGCTGTTCAGGGCGGAGCGCAAGCTGGTGACGGCCGGGCTGACCTGGCTCGACGCCGTCGCCCGCGCCTGGCCGGGCGACCTCGACGAGCTGGCGCCCGCGCTGGGGTCGGCGTTCGCCTGCGAGTCCGCCGACGTGCAGGGGCGGGCGGTGCGGATCGCGGTCAAGCACGCCAAACGGTTCACGCCGGTGGGGGCGCAGGCCCTGCGTGACTCCTTCGGGCTGCTGCCGCACCAGCTCGGGGAGACCCTCGTGGCGGTGTTCGGCGGGGAGGCCGCCGAGGAGCCGCCGGAGCCCTTCACACCCGCCCCGCTGCCCGCGCCGCGCTTCGCCGAGGCGTTCCCCGGGCCGGTGACCGCGCCCGTGGAGCTGGGACCGTGCGGGGGCGGATGGGAGTCCGCCGAGCTGTGGCTGGCGGGCGTCGTGCGGCTGCTCCACGACGACCGGGACGGGCTCGTGGCGAGGCTGTCGGAGTGGCGGCTGGGCGCCCGCTCGCACGAACGGCCGTGGCTGGACGTCTGGCAATGGTGCGAGGAGATCGCCCGGCTGATCCTGACGGGCGGCTCCGCGGCTGACGGGCTGCCCCGGGGCGGCCCCCTGAGCGGCCCCCTGAGCGGCGCGGTGTCGGCGCCGCACCTGTTCCTGCTGCGGCGGTGGGCCGAGGTCCACTCGGCGCTCCAGGACGGCAGCCTTCCTCCGTATCTGCTGGCCGAGCCCACCGAGGGCACCGGGCACGTGGACGCCGGGGAGCTCGTGGCGCGGCTGGCGGGCTACGAGCGACGCGGTGCCGAGGCCCTGCCGGCGGACCTGCAGCAGGCGCTGCTGCGGCTGCCGCGCGAGGTGGCGCCCGAGGTGGTGGCGCGGGCGCGGCTGCTCACCTCGGAGGCGGGGCGGGCGGCGGCCCGGTGGATGGACGGCGGCCGTCCCGAGCCGGTCACGGAGGTCGGCTGGCTCGCCTCCGGGCGGCTGGACCCCGGCGGCGAATACCGCGACGACCGGGATCCGGCCGCCACCCGGATCCCCGATCTGGAGCCCAGGATCCGGGTGGCGCCGACGGGGCTGCCGTTGGTCGACGAGTTGTTCACCGAGCCCGGCCGGCGGCGGGCAGGGCAGGGTGGGCTGCTGTCGTGGTGGCCGTACGTGCTGCCGTCCCACCGGGAGGTCGTCGCGCAGCACGTCGTCCCGCACCTGATGTACGGGTGGCCGGTGGAGGGGGCGAGGCCGCCCGAGGCGTACGCCCTCGCGCTGGCCGACGGTCCGTGGGGCGAGGGGATGGCGCTCGTGGTGGCGTTCTTCCTGGCCGACCCGTCCTGGTCGAAGCTGCCCGTGGTGCGGGCTCGCCTGGTGGTGGACCTGGCGGCGCGCGGCGACGAGGACGCCGAAGGGATCGGCCGGCAGCTCGGACTGCTGTTGCGCAGGACGTGGTTCAAGCCCGGCCCGGTCCTGGAGACCCTGGAGAGCGCGGCCGAGCAAGGAGCGCAGTGGGAGGTGTGGCGGATCATGACCGGGTTCCTGCCGGTGTTCCTGCCGGGGCCGCAGGAACGGCCGCACACCCGGCACACGCAGGTGCTCGCGTTCGCGCTGCGCGCCGCCCGGTGGGCCGGAGCGCGGGGGCCGGTGCCCTGCGTGGCGGAGATCGCCGAGCGGCGGGCGTCGAACAACTTCGTCCGCGAGGCCCGCCGCCTGCACACCTACCTGACGTGACCGCCACGTGACCGCCTCTGGCCGGCGCGCCGGTCAGAGGTACAGACCCGTGGACTCGTCGCCCGGCTGCGGGGTGAACTCGCGGCCCGCGCGCAGGGCGTACAGCTGGGCCAGCGTCGCGCCCGACGGGCTCACCCCGTTGGCGGAGCCCAGCCAGGTGACGGCCTCGTCCTTGGTCAGCGGCCCGACCTCCACCTGCGCCAGGCAGCGGCCGGGGCGGACGACGGCCGGGTGGAGACGGGCGAGGTCCTCGTTGGTGGTGATCGCCACCAGGACGTCCCGCCCCTGGCCGAGCAGGCCGTCGGTCAGGTTGAGCAGGCGCGAGAGCCCCTGGCCCGCCTGGGCCTTGGCGCCCGAGCTGATCAGCTCGTCGCAGTCTTCCAGGACGAGCAGCCGCCAGCGCTGCGTGTCCTCGTCGGAGTCGTAGCCGACGGCCACCTCCATCAGGTAGCCCGGCTCGTTGAACAGCCGCTCGGGGTCGAGCACGCAGTCCACCTGGCACCAGTCGTGCCACTGCTTGGCCAGCGTGCGCAGCAGCGTGGTCTTGCCGGTGCCCGGCTCGCCGTGCAGCAGGATCAGGCGGCCGTTGACGTCGGCGGGGGTGATCGACATCAGCCGGTCGAGGGCGGGGCGGACCTTGGCCGAGTAGTTCTTGTTGATCTCGTCCCAGGGCTGGGCGGTGATCGGCTTCTCCGAGCGGGTGCCGCCGTGCATGCCGCGCCACCAGAAGCCCATCTCGACGTGGTCCACCTCCGGCATGGCCTCTTCGGCGCCCTCGATGCTCTGCGCGAGCACGCTCTTGGCCAGGTCCTCGTCCACGGCCGTGACGCTGACGGTGGCCGTGCGGTTGCGGTGACGCACGACGCGCAGGGTCCAGCCCTCGCCGGCGATGAGCCGCGACTCCGAGCCGTCCTCGACCCGCGCCGTGCGCAGCAGGCGGCCGTCGGCCGGGCTCAGCGGGGCGTCAGGGCGTACGCGCTCCAGATTGGCAAGGCGGGACCACGGTTGCGCACCCGTCGCGAACGGCGACAGCGCCAAGGCGTCGATGACGTCGATCGCGGAGTCGGCATCGTCGATCCAGATGTTCATGGGGAGCTCGGAAGACTCCCGGCTGGGGAACGGCACCTCCCTCATCACAGACATAACGTTAATGATCCAGCGTCCAGCCGTCACATGTCGAAGGGTTTTGCGGAAAATTCGTGGTATCGGTTAGCTCTTGTTCAGAGTGCCGGTCTGGGTGACGATGCCGGGGCCGGGCTCGTCCCGCCAGGTGTAGGAGAGGGCGTCGCCCTGTTTGGCGAGCCAGACGGTGCCCGGGATGCAGCCGCCGTCCATCGCTTCCAGCGAGAACGTCAGCCGCGCCGCCTCCACCTGGGTCAGGATGATCATGCCGCGGCAGCTCGCGCCGGCGTCCTTCTCGCTCCACTGCGCGGTGGACGCGCCCGGCTTCAGCACCACGGTGTTCTCGGCCCCGTCGGTGTCCATGGGGTTCGTGCTCTCCGTCCGGCCCGTCCACGTCCCCGCGTAGGCGGCGGGGATCTTGAGCTTCCCGCCGGAGGCGGTGGGCGTCGCGCTGCCCGCGGACGCCGTCGGGGTGGCCGGTGGGGTCGAGGGCGGGGTGGCCGGAGGGGTGGCCGAGGGGGAGCTGTCGTCCTGGTCCGCGAGCGGGGTCGGGGTGCTGTTCACGGCGAGGATCGTGACGACGGTCGCGGCGAGGGCGACCAGGCCCGCCAGCCCGCCGACGAGCACGCCCCGCGAGCGGGGGCGCCGCGTCCCCTGGGTGGTGATCGCGGCCTGGGGGCGCGGTCCCGTGCGAAGTCCCTCGGGTACGGCGGCGTCCCGCGGGAGAGGGGCCGCCGGAGGGCCGTGCGGGGCGTTGGGGTTGACCAGGGACATCATCAGGTGCTGGGCCGTGGGCCGCCGTGACGGGTCCTTGGCCAGGCAGGACGCGATCACCCCGCGCAGGCGCGGCGGCAGCGGCGACAGGTCCGGCTCCGCGTGGAGCACCCGGTGCAGCACGGCGGGCACGGTGTCCGCGCCGAACGGGCTCGTGCCCGTGGCCGCGAACAGCATCGACGAGGCCCACGCGAACACGTCGGAGGCGGGCGAGGCGGGCGAGCCGCTGATCTGCTCGGGCGCCAGGTAGGCGGGGGTGCCGATCAGGCCGGAGGTCATCGTGGCCGCCCCCTCGGCCCGGGCGATGCCGAAGTCCACCACCCTGGGGCCGTCGGGCCCGAGCAGCACGTTGGCCGGCTTGAAGTCGCGGTGCACGATCCCGGCCGCGTGGATGGCGGCCAGGGCGGTGGCCGTGCCGACCGCCAGGCGTTCGAGGTCGCCGCCGCGCAGCGGGCCGCGCTCGCGCACCCGGTCGGCCAGCGAGGGGCCGTCCACGAACTCGCTCACCACGAACGGCCGGGGCCCGTCGGCCGAGACGTCGAGGACGCGCGCGGTGCAGAAGGAGGCGATGCCCTCCAGCGCGTCCAGCTCGCGCGCCAGCCTGGCCCGCGTCTGCTGGTCGCCGGTGCTCAGCAGCTTGACCGCGACCGGTTCGCCGGCGGCGTTGTGGGCGAGATAGACCACACCCTGCCCGCCCTCCCCGAGCCGGCCGGACAGGATGTACCCGCCCAGGGACGGCGGGTCGTCCGGTAGCAGGGGGCTCGCCATGGCCGATACGTTACCGGTCGCCATGCGCTTGTGAAGATCCACCGGTACCTTAGGGCGTTGGGCAAATCACACCTTAAGCGGAGGTATCGGGGAAGTGTCGAAGGCGACGTTCCGTGAAAAGGCGCGTTACTGGTTCGACAACACCATGTCCAGGGGGACCGCCTCGTTGATCGGCTGGCTGGCCGTGGTCTCGGTGGGGCTGATCGTGGTCGTGGCCGGGCTCACGCTCTGGCTGGCGCCGAACGAGCCCGACGGCGTGAACGGCCCCGGACATGTGCTCTGGATCGCGCTCATGCACGCGCTGAACCCGGGCAAGCTCGCCAGTGACAAGGGCACGACCGCGTACATGGCCGTGATGTTCGCCGGGTCGATCGGCGGCCTGTTCATCGTCAGCATGCTCGTCGGCCTGCTGTCCAACGGGCTCAAGCAGAAGGTGGACCGCCTGCGCAGGGGACGCTCGCGGATCGTCGAGTCCGGCCACACGGTGGTGCTCGGCTGGTCGGACCAGGTGTTCACGATCGTGGCCGAGCTGGTCAAGGCGCACGCCAGCCAGAAGGGCTCGGTCATCGCCGTCCTGGCGGACCGCGACAAGCTGGCCATGGAGGACGACATCCGCGAGGCCGTCGGGGACCTCGGCAGGACCCGGCTGGTCTGCCGCACCGGGCGGCCCACGGAGCCGCGCGACCTCGCGATGATGAACCTGGCCACCGCCCGTTCCGTCGTCGTGCTCTCGCCCGAGGGCGAGGACCCGGACGCGCACGTCATCAAGATCCTGCTCGCGCTGGCCAAGCGCCGCGGCGTCCACCCGCCGGTGGTCGCCGGGCTCACCTCCAGCCGCAACATCGCCGCCGCCCGCCTGGCCGGCGGCGAGGACGTGCACCTCGTCGACTCCGACGACACCGCCTCCCGGCTCATCGTGCAGTCCTCGCGCCAGTCGGGCATGTCCGTCGTCTGCATGGACCTGCTGAACTTCGACGGCGGCGAGATCTACCTGCGCACGCCCAAGAAGCTCGTCGGCGTCACGTACGGCGATGCGCTGCACGCGTACCAGACCGCCTCTGTCATCGGCCTGCGCCGGCCGACCGGCGTCGTGCTGAACCCGCCCATGGACACCGTCATCAAGGCCGACGACGAGGTCATCGTCATCGCCCACGACGACTCCCACATCCGCCTGGCCGCCGGCAAGCCGTCCATGGACGAGTCCGCCTTGGTCGAGGCGGAGGCGCCGCCCACCGAGCCCGAGCGCACGCTCCTGCTCAACTGGAACGGCCGGGCCGAGCAGATCGTCCGCTATCTCGACGGCTACGTGGCCCCCGGCTCGGTGCTGGAGATCGCCGCAGACCACCCCAAGGCCGGCACCGGCCTGGCGGGCCTGCGCCACCTCACCGTGAACGTCAAGGACTGCGACACCACCGACAGGTACGCGCTGGAGTCGCTCGGCGTCGGCCTCTTCCAGCACGTCATCGTGCTCTCCGACGACCGCTTCGCCGCCCACCACGCCGACACCCGCACGCTCATGACGCTGCTCCAGCTCCGCGACATGCAGAGCACGCTCGGCGAGCACTACTCGATCGTCAGCGAGATGCACGACGAGAACAACCGGGCCCTGGCCGAGGTCACCGAGGCCGACGACATCGTGATCAGCGACACCGTCATCGGCCTGCTGCTCGCCCAGCTCGCCGAGAACCGGCACCTGGCGGACGTGTTCGGCTACCTGTTCGACTCGAGCGGCTCGGAGATCTACCCCAGGCCCGCCGGCTCCTACGTCAAGACGGGGACGCGCGTGCACTTCTCCACGGTCGTGGAGTCGGCCAGGCGCAGGGGCGAGACCGCCATCGGCTACCGCAACGCCCTGGCGCGCAACGACCCGCCGCACTACGGCATCGTCCTCAACCCCGACAAGTCCGAGCCCATCGTCCTGAACAAAGGCGACTCGGTGATCGTCCTCGCCGAGCGGTAAAAACGTACAGTTTGCCGTGTGAGGACCATTGACTGGGTGGACGGCGCCGTCGAGCTCGTCGACCAGACACTGCTGCCCGACAAGTGCGTGACGCTGCGCATCCAGACCGTGGACGAACTGGTGGACGCCATCCGGCGGCTGGCCGTGCGCGGCGCGCCCGCGCTCGGCGTGGCGGGGGCGCTCGGCGTGGTGCTGGCCGACGGCGACCCCGCGCAGATCGCCAGGCTCCGCGCCGCCCGGCCCACCGCCGTCAACCTCGCGTGGGGCGTCGACCGGGCCGCCGCCCACCTGCGGGAAGGCCGCGCGTCCGTGCTCGCGGCCGCGCTGCGCGTGCGCGACGACGACATCGCCGCCTGCGTGGCCATGGGGGAGCGCGGGGCCGACCTGCTCGAAGGCGACCGGCTGCGGATCATGACCGTGTGCAACACCGGCGGGCTGGCCGCCGTCGAACGCGGCACCGCGCTCGGCGTCGTGCAGACGCTCCACGAGCGCGGGCGGCTGACCGAGGTGCTCGCGCTGGAGACCCGCCCGCTGCTGCAGGGCGCCCGGCTCACCACCTGGGAGCTGGCCAGGATGGGCGCGCCGCACCGGCTCATCGCCGACTCGGCGGGGCCGTACCTGCTGGCCAAGGGCGAGGTGGACGCGGTGCTCATCGGCGCCGACCGCATCGCCGCCAACGGCGACACCGCCAACAAGATCGGCTCGTACGCCCTCGCGCTCGGCGCGGAGCGCGCCGGGGTGCCGTTCGTGGTGGTCGCGCCCGAGTCCACCATCGACCAGAACACCCCCACCGGCGAGCACATCGAGATCGAGGACAGAGGGGCGGACGAGGTCGTGACGGTCAGAGGTGTACGCGTGGCGCCTGAGGGCACCCGGGCGTTGAACCCGGCCTTCGACGTGACGCCGCACGATCTCATCACCGCGATCGTGACGGACAAACGGGTGATCAGACCCTAGGTAAAATCACCCAACTTCAGGACCTGTCCGCATGCTCCGCGTTACGCTCGGTGGTCTCGACAGCGACTCTCGGAGCTCACCGTGGCCATCGACCTGGTGTTACGCAAAGACTGGAACGCCCGCTCGCCGCGCGGCGACTACACGCAGCTCGACTCCACCAAGGGAGTAAAGGTCCACTACACGGGCGGCAGGGTCGACCCCGGCATCGTCTCCGACCACAGCGGGTGCGTCTCGCTGGTGCGGTCGATCCAGGCGTTCCACATGGACGACAACGGCTGGATCGACATCGGCTACTGCGTCGACGAGGAGACCGAGCTCCTCACCCGGCAGGGCTGGAAGTCGTACCGGGACCTGCGTGTGGGCGACGTCGCGCTCACGCTCGACCACGACACGGGCATGTCCGAGTGGCAGCCCGTGCAAGAGGTGTGCGTGTTCCCCGCGACGGAGCGGGAGATGATCCGGATGGAGGGGCCCGCCCACTCCTCCCTGACCACCCCCCATCACCGCTGGCCCGTGGAGCGCCAGGCGGGGGAGGACACGCGGCGGCTGTGGGTGACCACCGAGACCATCGGTCACCGGGACCGCATCCCGGTCGCGGCGCCCTGCGCCGACCTGCCGGCCGAGGCGAAGTGGTCGGACGCCTTCGTGGAGCTGGTCGCGTGGTTCGCGGCCGAGGGCGCGTCGAGCGCGAGCGGGGTCGCGATCCACCGGTCGCGGCGGGACCCGGCCCATCTCATGCGCGTCCGCGCCGCGCTCCACGGGGTCTTCGGCCCTCCCGCCGCGGGCGCGTCCCGCTGGAGGGAGACGGTCAAGGACGATCTCGTCGAGTTCCGGCTCCCGGCCGACGCCGGACGGCAGCTGGTCGAGGTGGCGCCCGGCAGGGTGCCGGGGTACGCATTCCTCCTGTCGCTGACCCGGGCCCAGCTCTCCCTGTTCCTGGAGACCTCCCTGACGGCGGGCGACGCCGGGCGCGACAGGCTCGCCCGCGCGGACCGGGCGGCGGCGGAGGCGTTCATGTTCGCCGCGCTGCTGTCGGGGTCGGGAGCGGCCATGAGCCGCCTGCCGGAGACGGGCATGTGGCTGACCACGATCCGGCGCCGGCACTCCGTCATGCCCCGACCGGCCCTGAGGATCCGGAGGGAGACCTACCGCGGCCGGATCTGGTGTCCCCGGACCGAGAACCAGAGCTGGCTGGCCCGCCGGGAGGGGACCGTCTACTTCACCGGCAACACCGTGGTCGCCTGCCCGCACCGCAAGGTGTTCGAGGGACGGGGTCTGCACCACCTGCCCGCCGCCAACGGCCCGGGGCTCAACGCCGGCCACTACGCGGTGCTGGGGCTCGTCGGCAACGCGGGGCTCGTCCAGCCGCCCGACGGGGTGCTGCACGCGATCCTGGACGCCATCCAGTACCTGCGCGACAAGGGCCGCGCGGGCAAGGAGATCAAGGGGCACCGCGACGGCTACTCGACCGACTGCCCCGGAGACCCGCTCTACGACTGGATCCGCCGGGGCGCGCCCCGGCCGGGCGGGACCCCGCCCGCGGAGCCGGCCGCGCCGCCGTTCCCCGGGCGGCTGCTGAAGTATCCGCCGGTCATGCACGGCGAGGACGTGCGCACCTGGCAGGCGCAGATGAAGAAGCGCGGCTTCGACCTGGCCGCGGACGGGGCGTACGGCGCCGGGTCGCGCGAGGTGTGCCGCAGGTTCCAGCGGCGGCAGGGCCTCGAGGACGACGGCGTCGTGGGCCCCCTGACGTGGCGGCTGACGTGGGAGGCGCCGGCGTCCTGAATCTGGGCCCTGAATCTGGGCCCTGAATCTGGGGTGGACCGGGGTCGGCGACACACCGAGCCTGGGGTGGACCCGGGGTTACCGCGCCTTCGGAGCTCCGCCTAGTATCCGACCATGGAACTGGCCACGGGGTTCGAGTCCATCTCGCGAGACGGCTGGCGGGCGCTGGCGGTCGAGGTCCTCCGCAAGTCGGGCATCGAGACGGAGGCGCCGGAGGAGGCGCTGTCCACCGCCACCTATGACGGGGTGACGGTCGCGCCGCTCTACGACCTGGACGACCTGCCCGGCGATCCCGGGCTGCCCGGCGAGGCGCCGTACGTGCGCGGGGCCCGCGGCACTCCCGGCTGGGAGGTGCGCCAGCGGCACGCCGTGGCCGACCCCGAGGCGGTGCTGGCCGATCTGGAGAACGGGGTCACCTCGCTGTGGCTCGTCGTCGGGGACGGCGCCATCCCGGTGGACGCGCTGGGCGCCGTGCTCAAGGACGTCTACCTCGACCTGGCGCCGGTCGTGCTGGAGGCCGGGGACCGGGTACGCGAGGCCGCCGAGGTCCTGTTCGGGCGCGGGAGCGCCGTCCGGGGCAACCTGGGCGCCTCCGCCGTTGGAGGTCCCGGGCTGGAGCTGGCCAGGCGCTGCGTCGACGGGTTCCCGGGGCTCGGGGCCGTCACCGTCGACGCCACCCCGTACCACGACGCGGGCGGCAGCGACGCCGAGGAGCTGGGCTGCTCGATCGCCCAGGGAGTCGCCGAGCTGCGGGCGCTCACGGACGGCGGGCTCTCTGTCGAGCAAGCGCTAGGGCAGATCGAGTTCCGGTACGCCGCCACCGCCGACCAGTTCGCCACCATCGCCAAGCTGCGCGCGGCCCGCCGGCTGTGGGCCAGGGTCGCCGAGGTGTGTGGCGCCGCCGGGCACGGCGGCCAGCGGCAGCACGCGGTGACCGGCTCGGCCATGATGACCGCCCGCGACCCCTGGGTGAACATGCTGCGCACCACCCTGGCCTGCTTCGCCGCCGGCGTCGGCGGCGCGGAGGCGGTCACGGTGCAGCCGTTCGACGCCTGCCTCGGGCTGCCGGACGCCTTCTCGCGGCGCATCGCCCGCAACACGCAGGCGCTGCTGCTGGAGGAGTCGGGCCTCGGGCGCGTCATCGACCCCGCCGGCGGCTCCTGGTACGTCGAGCGCCGCACCGCCGACCTCGCCGAACGCGCGTGGGCCTGGTTCCAGGACATCGAGGCGGCCGGCGGGATCACCCGGGCCGCCGGGCTCGTGGCGGACCGGATCGCCGCCACCCGCGCCCGCCGCGCCGACGACGTCGCCCACCGCCGCCTGCCCATCACGGGCGTGAGCGAGTTCCCGAACGTGCACGAGAAGCCGGTACGACCGCCCACGCCCGCGCAGGCCGCCTCCGAGATGGGCGGCCTGCCCCGGGTCCGCTACGCCGAGGAGTTCGAGGCCCTGCGCGACCTGGCCGACGCGCGGCCCGAGCGGCCCACGGTGTTCCTCGCGACCATCGGGCCCGTGGCCGCCCACACCGCGCGGGCCGCGTTCGCCGCCAACCTGTTCCAGGCGGGCGGGCTGGACACCGAGACCGCCGGTCCCGGGGCCGATCCCGAGCAGATCGCCACCGCGTTCGCCGTGAGCGGCGCCTCCGTCGCCTGCCTGTGCTCGACCGACAAGCTCTACGCCCAGCACGCCGCCGCCGTCGCCACCGCACTGCGCAAGGCCGGTGCGAGGAAAGTCTGGCTGGCGGGGAAGGGGGAGTACGAAGGCGTGGACGGAAACCTCTACGCGGGCTGCGACGCGCTGGCCGTGCTCCGCGAGACCTTCGACGACCTGGAGGTGACCCGATGATCCCGGACTTCTCCGGCATCCCGCTCAACGCCCTGCCCAAGGACGGGCCGCAGGCGCCGAAGCACGCCGGTGAGGTGTGGGAGACGCCGGAGGGCATCGGGGTCAAGCCGCTCTACACGGCCCACGACCTCGAAGGCATCGACTTCCTGCGCACCTACCCGGGCGTGGCCCCCTACCTGCGCGGCCCGTACCCCACCATGTACGTCAACCAGCCCTGGACCATCCGCCAGTACGCGGGCTTCTCCACGGCCGAGGACTCCAACGCCTTCTACCGGCGCAACCTCGCCGCCGGGCAGAAGGGCCTGTCGGTGGCCTTCGACCTGGCCACGCACCGGGGCTACGACTCCGACCACCCGCGCGTGGCCGGCGACGTGGGCATGGCCGGCGTGGCGATCGACTCCATCTACGACATGCGGCAGCTGTTCGACGGCATCCCGCTCGACCGCATGTCCGTGTCGATGACCATGAACGGCGCCGTGCTGCCCGTCCTCGCGCTCTACATCGTGGCGGCGGAGGAGCAGGGGGTCGCGCCGGAGCAGCTCGCGGGGACCATCCAGAACGACATCCTCAAAGAGTTCATGGTCCGCAACACCTACATTTATCCCCCGACGCCGTCGATGCGGATTATTTCGGATATTTTCGCTTATACGAGCGAGAAGATGCCGAAATTCAACTCCATCAGCATTTCCGGGTACCACATCCAGGAGGCCGGGGCGACGTGCGACCTGGAGCTGGCCTACACGCTGGCCGACGGCGTCGAATACCTGCGGGCCGGGGTCGGCGCCGGGATGGACGTCGACCGGTTCGCGCCGCGCCTGTCGTTCTTCTGGTGCATCGGCATGAACTTCTTCATGGAGGTCGCCAAGCTCAGGGCCGCCCGGCTGCTGTGGGCCAACCTAGTTTCTGGATTTAACGCGAAAAATCCGAAATCGCTGAGCCTCCGTACGCACTCCCAGACCTCCGGCTGGTCGCTGACCGCGCAGGACGTCTTCAACAACGTGGCCCGCACCTGCGTCGAGGCCATGGCCGCCACCCAGGGCCACACGCAGTCCCTGCACACCAACGCCCTCGACGAGGCGCTCGCGCTGCCCACCGACTTCTCCGCCCGCATCGCCCGCAACACCCAGCTGCTCATCCAGCAGGAGTCGGGCACCACCAAGGTGATCGACCCGTGGGGCGGCTCCTACTACGTCGAGCGCCTCACCCACGACCTCGCCGAACGCGCCTGGGCCCACATCCAGGAGGTCGAGGCCGCCGGCGGCATGGCCAGGGCCATCGAGGCGGGCCTGCCCAAGCTCCGCATCGAGGAGGCGGCCGCCCGTACGCAGGCCCGCATCGACTCGGGCCGCCAGCCGGTGATCGGCGTCAACAAGTACCGCGCCGAGAGCGACGAGGCCGTCGAGGTGCTCAAGGTCGACAACAGCGCCGTACGCGCCCAGCAGCTCGACAAGCTGGCCCGGCTCAGGGCCGAACGCGACCCCGGCGCCGTGCAGCGCGCGCTCGACGCGCTCACCAAGGCCGCCGACAACCCCGCACCCGGCCTGGAGCACAACCTGCTCAAGCTGGCCGTGGACGCCGCCCGGGCCAAGGCGACCGTGGGCGAGATCTCCGATGCCCTGGAGCGGGTGTTCGGCAGGCACGCCGAGCAGGTACGTACCATCTCTGGGGTGTATCGCGACGAGTCAGGCCCCTCCGACAACATCGAGCGCGTCCGCCGGGCGTGCGCCGACTTCGAGCGGGCCGAGGGCCGCCGCCCGCGCATCCTGGTGGCCAAGATGGGCCAGGACGGGCACGACCGCGGCCAGAAGGTGATCGCCACCGCGTTCGCCGACCTCGGCTTCGACGTGGACGTCGGCCCGCTGTTCCAGACGCCGGAAGAGGTCGCCAGGCAGGCGGTCGAGGCCGACGTGCACATCGTGGGCGTGTCGTCGCTGGCCGCCGGGCACCTGACGCTGGTGCCCGCGCTGCGCCGGGCGCTGGCCGACCTCGACGCCGGCGACGTCATGATCGTGGTCGGCGGCGTCATCCCGCCCGGCGACCACGACGAGCTGCGGGCCGCGGGCGCCGCCGCGATCTTCCCGCCCGGCACGGTGATCGCCGACGCCGCCCTCGACCTGCTCGACCAGCTGAGGAACCGTCAGTAAGTTCCCCGGTCGCACATCGTGACGGAGATCGTC
This sequence comes from Nonomuraea sp. NPDC003709, assembly GCF_040610775.1. Classification (NCBI taxonomy): domain Bacteria; kingdom Bacillati; phylum Actinomycetota; class Actinomycetes; order Streptosporangiales; family Streptosporangiaceae; genus Nonomuraea; species Nonomuraea sp. NPDC003709. The sequence goes on from NZ_JBEXMW010000002.1 coordinate 496,286, forward strand.
CGCTGGGTGGCGACCGGGGACGTGATCCGGAGCGTGACGCGATGGACGCCGCCCGTGCTCTTGAGGCTCTGCGGCGAGGTCAGGAAGCGCTGGCCGTTCTCGGTGACCAGCGCCGACGAGCGGCCCACGGCGACGTTGTCGATGTACCAGGTGTAGCGGAAGGTCAGCGGCCGGCCCGTGCGCTGCACCATCGCCTGGAGCGTGACCTCGCCGCCGGTCCAGCAGTCGCCGTTCTTGGCGCCGCCAGGGCGGACGTAGACGAGCCTGAGCCGGTCGGCGGCGGGCGTGGTACTCGCCGTCGGGTCGCCGGTCGGGTCCCCGGTCGGGTCCCCGGTCGGGTCCGCCGTCGATCCCGCCGTCGGGACATTGCTCGGGGTGCCGACGGTCTGCGGGCTGGGCCTGGGGGTACGCGATCGCCTCGGGCGCGTGGTGGGCGTGGTCGCCGCCCCAGCGGTGGGTTCGGTCGTGGGCGCGGTGGTCACGTCGGAGACGTTCTTGGCCTTGGGGGTGGGCGTGGTGGGGGTGAGCCACATGATGGCGCCGGCCAGCGCCAGCGCGGACACGCCGGCGACGCCCGCGATGAGCACGATCTTCACCCGCCGCCGCCCGGACCGCCGCGGCGGCTCGGGCGCCCGGGGCGGGGCCTGGGGCTGGGGCTGGGGCGTGCCCGGCACGAGGAGGTCGACCAGCGCCGAGTGCTGGGCCACCGAGGGCTCGGCCACGACCTGCCCGGCGCCCGGCCCTTCGGCGGGCGGGAAGCCCGGCGGCGGCTCGGCGGGCGCGTGGTGCTGGAAGGCGGGGGGAACCGGGGCCTCGACCGGAGCCGCCATCGGGAACGTCCCCGGCCCCTGGCCGTGCGGCGCGGTCGCACCCTGGTGGTGCGCGGCCACGCCTTGGTCGAAGTGCGCGGGCGCGCCCTGGCCGAAGTGCGGGCCTTGATCGACGTGGGCGGGCGCGGCCTGGCCGAAGGGCTGGCCCTGGTCCAGATGTGCGGGTGCGTTCTGGCCGAAGTGCGGGCCCTGGCCGTGGTGCGCGGGCGGAGCGGGCTGTCCCACCACGGGCTGTCCCGACAAGGGCTGGCCCGCCACGGGCTGGCCCAGGGACTGGGGGTCGGTGCCGTGGCTCTGGCGCGAGGTCCGGCGCGGCAGCGGGGCCGCGGGCTGCTCCGCGGCCGGCTCCTGGGCGCGGGCCCGGCGCGGCGGCGTGTCCTGGTCGAGGGTGGCGTCGGGCGTGTCGTGCCAGGCCGCCAGCGGGGGATCGGGCCGGTGCGGCTGGGTCTGGTACGGGGCCGTCTGCCGGCGGGACGGCGCGGTCAGCCGCAGCAGCACGTCACGCATCGCGGGGCGGGAGCCGGGATCCTTGGCCAGGCAGGCCAGCAGGATCTCGCGTACCGGCCCGCGCAGCTCGCCCATGCGCGGCTCGTCCTTCAGGATGCGGTTGATCACCGCGGGCAGCGAGTCGTCCCCGAACGGCGGCACCCCCGTGGCCGCGGAGACCATCACCGACCCCCATGCGAACACGTCGGCCGCCGCCCCGCCCGCCTGCCCGGCGAGCTGCTCGGGCGCCATGAACGCGGGCGTGCCGACGAAGGTGCCGGTCGCCTTCACGCCGGTGCCGAGCGCTCCGGCGATGCCGAAGTCCACCACCCGCGGCCCGTCGGGCCCGATCAGGACGTTCGCCGGCTTGAAGTCCCCGTGCACGACGCCGGCCTGGTGGATGGCGTCCAGCGCGGTCGCGGTCGCCACGGCGAGCCGCTGCAGCTCCGCCCCGCCGAGCCGGCCGACCTGCTCGAGCGAGGGTCCGTCCACGTACTCGGACACGATGTACGGCCTGCCGCTGGTCGAGGCGTCGAGCACCTGCGCGAGGCAGAAGGGCTCGACCTTGCGCGCGGCGGCGATCTCCGTGGCGAGGCGGCCGTCGACGGAGAGCCCCTCACGCAGCACCTTGACGGCGACCGGGGTTCCGTTGCGGGCCTGGCCGAGGTAGACGACACCGTGGCCGCCCGCGCCGAGCCGACCGACCAGCCGGTAGGGTCCCACCGTTGCCGGGTCGCCCTCGCGGAGGGGTTCGACGTTGGGCATGAGGGGAGTGACTCCTGTGACGGCTGAGATCAGAACTCCAGCACCCTACTGGCAAAAGTCAAGAATTGTCAGAGATTAGCTGATCAACTGGGAAGAAAGGGGTAAGCCGGGTGCACTCGCTGGAGGACTACGCCCGAGGCGTACGGGCCGGGTCCCGTACGTGGATCGCCCGCGCGATCACGCTGGTCGAGTCGACCAGGCCCGACCACAACGTCCTGGCGCAGCGCCTGCTCGTCGAGCTCACCCCGCTGTCCGGCCACGCGCGCCGGATCGGGATCTCCGGCGTGCCCGGCGTGGGGAAGTCCACGTTCATCGACGCGCTCGGCACGATGCTGACCGCGCAGGGCCACAAGGTGGCCGTGCTGGCCGTCGACCCCTCCTCCACCAGGACGGGCGGCAGCATCCTCGGCGACAAGACCCGCATGGCCCGCCTGTCGGTCGACCCCGCCGCGTTCATCCGTCCTTCGCCCACCTCCGGCACCCTGGGCGGCGTCACCAAGGCGACCAGGGAGGCCATGGTCGTCGTGGAGGCCGCCGGCTTCGACGTCGTGCTGGTCGAGACCGTCGGCGTGGGCCAGTCGGAGACCGCGGTGGCCGACATGGTGGACACGTTCCTGCTGCTCACGCTGGCCCGCACCGGCGACCAGCTCCAGGGCATCAAGAAGGGCGTGCTGGAGCTCGCGGACGTCATCGCGGTCAACAAGGCCGACGGCGAGCACGAGCTGCCCGCCAGGAAGGCCGCGCGGGAGCTGGCCGGCGCGCTGCGCATGCTCCGCTCCGACTCCACGCCGCCGCCGGTGCTCACGTGCAGCGGGCTCACCGGCGACGGGCTGGACAAGCTCTGGCGGCACGTGCTGACCCACCAGGAGTCGGTCGACCTGGCCGCCAAGCGCCGCGGGCAGCAGGTCGGGTGGACGTGGACGCTGGTGCGCGACCGGCTGCTGTCCGAGCTGCGCCACGACCCCGAGGTGGCGGCGATCACCGAGGAGATCGAGCGGGAGGTCCTGGCGGGCGAGCTGACGCCCGCGCTCGCGGCCGACCGGCTCCTGTCCGCCTTCAAACGCCCCTGAGACGGGAAGCACACGGCGCGCTGGTCTATCCCAAATGGTGGGATTGCTTTTAGAGTCGGCGTCAACACCGTCCAGGAGGTTCAGGCATGTCCAGCATTCCGTCCCTGCTGCGCGATCGGATCGCGGCGACCCCCGACGCGGAGGCGTACCGATTCCCCTCGGACGACGGCTGGGCCTCGCTGTCGTGGCGCGAGGTGGGCGACCGCGTGCGCGGGCTGGCCCTGGGCCTGGCCGGGCTGGGCTCCGGGCCCGGCAAGCGGGTGTCGATCCTCTGCTCGACCCGGGTCGAGTGGATCCTGGCCGACCTCGCGGTGCTGGCGACCGGAGCGGCCACGACCACGATCTACCCGTCCAACACGGCGGCCGAGTCGGCGTTCGTCATCACCGACTCCGGCAGCACGATCGTCATCGCCGAGAACGACGACCAGGTGGCCAAGCTCAGGTCCGTCCAGAAGGAGCTGCCCGACGTCACCCACGTCGTGGTCGTCGACGGCTCGCCCAGCGACGACGGCTGGGTGGTCACGCTCGCCTCCCTCGGCGGCGCGGTCGATGGCGGGGGCGACTACGACGCCATGGTGGACGCCATCGCCCGGGACGACCTGGCCACCCTCATCTACACCTCGGGCACCACCGGCCGCCCCAAGGGCGTGGAGCTGACCCACGACAACTGGCTCTACGTCTCCGAGGCCGTCCGCGGGCTCGGCATACTCTCCGAGTCCGACCTGCACTTCCTGTGGCTGCCGCTGTCGCACTCGTTCGGCAAGCTGCTGGAGGTCGTCATGATCGACATCGGCGTGCCGACCGCGATCGACGGCCGCCTCGACAAGATCGCCGAGAACCTCGGCGTCGTCAAGCCGACGTTCATGGCCGCCGCGCCGCGCATCTTCGAGAAGATCCACAACACGGTCGTGGCCACCGTGCGCCGCGAGGGCGGGATCAAGCTGCGCATCTTCGACTGGGCGAAGCGGACCGGCATCCGGGTCGTCAGGGCCCGCCAGCGCGGGGCGGACATCCCGGTCACCACCCGGATCGAGCACGCCCTGGCCGACCGCCTGGTCTTCGCCAAGCTCCGCGACCGGTTCGGCGGCCGGATCCGCTTCTTCATCTCCGGCGCCGCCCCGCTCTCGCAGGACATCGCCGAGTTCTTCGACGCGGCGGGCCTGACGATCATGGAGGGGTACGGGCTGACCGAGTCGTCGGCGGGCAGCTTCCTCAACCGGCCGGAGTCGGTGAAGTTCGGCACGGTCGGGCCGCCGCTGCCCGGCACCGAGGTCCGCATCGCCGACGACGGCGAGGTGCTCATCGGCGGGCGCGGCATCATGCGCGGCTACCACGGGCTGCCGGAGGAGACGGCCGGGGCGCTGGAGGAGGGCTGGTTGCACACCGGTGACATCGGCGAACTCGACGAGGCCGGACGGCTGCGCATCACCGACCGCAAGAAGGAGCTGATCAAGACCTCGGGCGGCAAGTACGTCGCGCCCACGTACCTGGAGGGCCGGATCAAGGCGGCCTGCCCGTACGCGTCGCACGTCTTCGTGCACGGCGACCGGCGCAACTACGTCACGGCGCTGGTCACGCTCGACATGGACGTCGTCAAGCCGTGGGCCCAGGCCGAGGGGCTGCCGTCCGACCCCGAGGAGCTGCGCGAGCACCCGCGCGTGCGCGAGGAGGTCGGGCGGGCCATCGACCAGGTCAACGCCGACCAGGCCAGCTACGCCACGGTCAAGAAGTTCGCGATCCTGGCGGAGGACTTCACCGTGGAGACGGGCGAGCTGACGGCCAGCCTCAAGATCAAGCGCAAGGCCGTCGAGGAGCGCCACGGCAAGACCCTCGACTCCTTCTACGACGGGTGAGCGATCCCGTCGTGATCTCCCACCTGCCGGTGCGGCCGAGGCACTGCGACGCCCAGGCCATGATGCACGCCTCCCGCTATTACGAGTACATCGAGGACGCGTTCCTCGACTGGATCGGGGCCCGCGGCGGCTACGACCGGCTCCGGCGGGAGGGCGCGGACCTGGTGGTCAAGGCGAGCGGGTGCGAGCACCACGCGCCCGCCCGCCTCGGCGACGTGCTGGCCGTGGAGAGCGCGCCGGCCAGGGTCGGCACCACGTCGATCACGATGACGTTCACGATGCGGCGCGGGGACGAGCTGGTGGCCGTCGGCACGGTCACGTACGTGTGCGTCCGCGACGGCCACCCCGCCCCGCTGCCCGAAATCCTCAGAGGACCCGCTTCGCCCCCGGCAGCGACCGCACCAGGTACGCCAGCGACCAGCACAGCGGCAGCGCCACCACCAGCATGATCGCGAACTTGACGACCGCGACCGCCTCCAGCGGGCGCAGCGCGTAGCCGATGGCGACCAGCACGAGCGGGTGGATGATGTAGACGGTGAAGGCGTGGTCGGACAGGAATCTCCCGCGCGGCCCCTGCCCGGCGAAGCGCTCCCTGAAGAGCACTGACAGCCCGATGATCATGCCGACCGCGAAGGCCGACTCCCAGGTGGCCGTCAGCGCCGACGAGAGCGGCCCGCCGGTCATCCGCGAGAGCGGCAGCAGCACGGCGCTCGACACACCCGCCACGACGAACCCGAGGTGCCCCGCCCGCGCGGGCAGCGTCTCGAACCAGCCGCGCCTGAAGGCCGCACACCCGAGCGCGAACATGGCGACGTACTGCGGCAGGAAGTCCGGCGACGGCAACCCGAGCACCGGCACGTACGTGCCGGTCGGCACCAGGAGGCGCCACAGGAACGTGGCGAGGGACAGGCCCAGGACGAACAGCACGACCGACCGGAGCCGCAGCGGCTCGGGGCTCGGATCGGCCGCCGGCCGCCGGCTCCGCCACCACGCGTACACCAGCGCGAAGACGATCAGCACCTCGGCGAACCACATGGGCCCCGGGTCCCACGAACCCAGGTAGTACTGCCAGTAGGGCAGCTCCGGGCGCTGCGCGAGCCCGCCGAAGTTCACCAGCGGCCGCAGCAGGACGAGGAAGACGAGCAGCGGGATGCCCAGCCGCACCAGCCGGTCCCGCATGAAGGCGCGCGAGCCCTTGCGGTCGTACGAGCCGGGGGTGAAGAAGCCGGAGATGAGGAAGAAGAACCCCATGAAGAACGCCTGGTTGAACACCACCAGGATGTCGAGCGCGACCCCCGACGGGTCCTTGGCGGGCTCGATGTAGAACCACAGGGGGATGTTCCCGTACGTGACCGCGGCGTGGTGGGCCACCACCAGCGCGGTCAGCACGATCCGCAGGTTGTCGATCGAGTGGAGCCGGGTCCTCGGCTCGGTCTTCATCAGGAACCTCCAAGGAAACCCCACCTTGAGGTGGGGGAGAAATCGGACCTCTGGGGAGCAGAGCAGGGGCAGGCGTTTCGCCATCGAGCGAACCGCCGTTCACCAGATCAGGGGCGGCGTTAACTGATCTCGCGATAAAATGAGGCGTGGCGCGGATCGTGAAGCGGGCCTACAAGTACCGCTTCCACCCGATCCCCGGGCAGGCCGAAGAGCTCGCCCGGACGTTCGGCTGCGTCCGCGTGGTCTACAACAAAGCCTTGGAGGAACGGACCCGTGCCTACACCCTGGAAGGCAAGCGCGTCTCCTACGTGGAGTCCTCGGCCGCTCTGACGGCGTGGAAGAAGACGCCCGAGCTGGCGTTCCTGGGCGAGGTTTCGTCGGTTCCGTTGCAACAGGCGCTTCGCCATCTTCAGGCGGCCTTCAGCAACTTCTTCGCGCGCCGAGCCGAGTACCCGACGTTCAAGTCCCGCAAGAAGTCGCGCGCGTCCGCGGAGTACACCCGCTCGGCTTTCCGCTGGCGGGATGGACGGCTCACCCTGGCGAAGATGGACGCGCCCCTGAACATCGTGTGGTCGCGCCCGCTCCCCGAGGGAGCCGAGCCGTCCACCGTGACCGTCTCCCAAGACGCGGCCGGACGCTGGTTCGTGTCCCTCCTCATCGAGGAGAGGATCTCCCCGCTTGCTCCGGTGGAGACTCAGGTGGGGGTGGACGCGGGCATCACCGCGCTGGTCACGCTCTCGACCGGTGAGAAGGTCACCAATCCGGGGCACGCGCGGACCGACCGGCGGCGTCTGACCAAGGCGCAGCGGGCGCTGGCTCGCAAGGTCAAGGGCAGCGCGAACCGGGCCAAGGCCCGATTGCGTGTCGCCAAGGTGTACGCGCGGATCGCCGACCGGCGGCGTGACTTCCTGCACAAGCTTTCGACTCGGCTCGTCCGTGAGAACCAAACGGTCGTGATCGAGGACCTCACCGTTCGCAACATGGTGAAGAACAGCAGGCTCGCCCGAGCCATTTCGGACGCGGCCTGGCGGGACCTGCGGATGATGCTGGAGTACAAGACAGCGTGGTACGGGCGGGAACTGGTGGTTGTGGATCGCTGGTTCCCTTCCTCCAAGCTGTGCTCGGCCTGCGGGGCACTCGCCGAAAGCATGCCGATGCAGGTCCGCGCCTGGACGTGCGCCTGCGGCACCTCCCACGACCGGGACGTCAACGCCGCGAGAAACGTCTTGGCCGCCGGGCTGGCGGACAAGTAAAACGCCTGCGGAGCTGGTGTAAGACCTCAACGAGAGTCCTTTCGGGCGGGCAACCGGCGGTGAAACAGGAAGCCTCACGGGCGACCGTGAGAATCCCTCTCGACCGAGGGAGGAAGTCAAATCCTGCATGCCCTTTCGAAGAGGTCGGCGAGTTCGCGCGCGTGCGCGTCGAGGTCGTGGTCGGGATAGGCGGCCCAGTAGCCGAACATGCTGTCCATGGCGGCCGACACCGAGACGGACATGACGCGGAGGTCGAAGTCCCTGAACTCGCCGGTGCGCTGCCCGAGTTGGAAGATCATCTCGATTGCCCGGTAGATCTCCTCGCTGGTGTGCACGCCGTAGCGGGGTTTGCCGTCGGCGCCACGCAGGTTGTTGAAGATCTCGCCGAGCGCCAGGATCTTCGAGCGGTGCTTGCGCATGTGCGCGGCGTTGGCGACGAAGTACGTCCGCAGCAGGGCGCCGGCCCCCTCCACGCCCTCCATCGCCGCCACCACGTGATCGGCGGCCTCCGTGTAGGCGCGGGTGACCACCTCCTCCATCAGCTCGTCCTTGCCGGCGAAGTGGTAGGAGATGACGCCCTTGCTGATGCCCGCGTGCTTGGCGATGCGCGCAAGGGACGCCTGGGCGAACCCGACGTCGGCGATCACCTCCACGGCCGACGCCACGATCTGCGCGCGCCTTGCCTCCTCGATGAACGAACGGCGCTTCTGTCCGTCCGGTTCAATTTCTGACCGCATGGCCAAAATTTAACACATGCGGCCAGAAACGGTGACGCTCGGCGCTTCGCGCCTCAGCTCAGCCGGGACCGATAGACCGCCCTGGCCTGTTCCAGCAGGGACACGTGCCCGGCGAGCCGACAAGGCGCGCGAAAATCGTGGTCGGGGCGCTTATTGCCGTGTTCAGTGCGCCTAAGGGAATACTCGGGAGTACAGATCTTCTCCCCAGGACAAGGTTTCCGATCCCTGGCACTCGCCTCAAAGGACTGCCTTTCGTGACCCATGTCACGATGACGCGCGAGCGACAGGGAGGGGCGCGTATGTGTGCCGAGCCAGTGCTGCCCGAAAGCGTGGCGGGCGCGTTGGAGGAGTACGGACGGCTGCTGGCCGAGCACGGCATCACCTGGGGTGAGCCGGAGATCCATTACGTGAAGTTCTTCGCCAGGCGCAGGGTGCTGCCGTCCGCACTGTTCGAACGGTTCTGGCGGCTGGTAGTCGAGGCGGTCGCCGAGAGCCATCCGGGCGAGCCGCACGACCGGCTCGGGGCCCACCTGGCCGAGCCGGACTACGACAGGGTGCTGCGCGACACCCTCGGCGATGAGCTGCCCCGGCACCTCGCCGCCGTACGGGTCGGGCCCGAGGGGGTCCGGCTCGAAGGGGCGCCGCGGATGGTGCTGCTCCCGCCGCGCCCGAACCGCCGCGTGAGGAACAGCCTGCGGTGGACGCGCAGGCTGCCGTTCGTCCCGCTCGCCGAGCCGCCGCCCGGACGCGGCGAGGAGCGGATGTCACTGCTCATCGACTCGAGGCGGGATGAGGCCTGCATGGTCAGCGTGAACGAGACGCATCGACGGATCGACCCCGGCGGCGCCTGGCTGGTGGAGGTGGATCACGACAGCTCGGTCATGGTGGACGGCGTGCGCATCGAGCTGGACACCCTCCTGCGCCCCACCCAGGCGGCCAGGCTGCGGCTGGTGGCGGGGATGCCGTGCCGGTGGAGCGTGACGAGCGAGGACGGCAGCGGCTGGTTCCCGCGCGACACCCCCAGCCGGTACGACTACCACGGCCGCCCCTACTTCCACGGCGACGACATCGTCCTGGAGATCCCCTGCGTGCCCCTGACGATCACGGTCGCCAGGGGCATGGAGTACGGCGAGGCCAGCCTGGAGCTCGAACCGCGGCCGGGCGAGGAGCGCCTGGTCGAGCTCGCCCCGCGGCGCATCTACGACGCGGCCGCGCGCGGCTGGTACGGCGGCGACATGCACGTACACCTCAACTGGGCGGGAGACCTCGTCGGCGCGCCCGCGGACGCCGCCGCCGCACAGCACGGCGAGGACCTGCACGTGCTCAACCTCCTGGCCAGCAACGTCTCCGGCAGGCGCGTCTACGACCGCGAGGCGCTGGAGCACTGGACGGACGTGGACCTGCCGTGGTCCGACGCCACGCACGTGGCCAGGATGGGCGTCGAGTACCGCAACGACCTGCTCGGCCACGTCTACGCGTTCGCGCCGCGCGCCGCGCCCGGCCGCTACCACACCGGGTTCGCGGGGGACGCCGACTGGCCGCCCAACGCCGACGGGCTGCGGGAGCTGCGCGGGCTCGGCGCGCTCGTCGGCTACAGCCATCCCTTCCGCACGCCGATCGCCGACGGCGACCCGCCCAAGGGCATCGTGTCGCCCGTGTGGCGCAACTGCGCCGCCCGTGAATTGGTCGCCGACGTCGCGCTCGGGCTCGTGGACAGCCTCGACGTGCTCACGCACGCCTCGATCCCGTCCACGGCGGCGGTGTACCGGCGGCTGATCGGCGCGGGCAACCGGCTCGCCGTGACCGCGGGCACGGACGCGATGATCTCCTTCACCCGTTCCGACAACCAGTCGAACCCGCCCGGCTGGGCCCGCGTCTACGCCCAGGTCGAGGGCGCGCTGACCGCCAGGTCGTTCGCGGCGGCCGTACGCGCGGGCCGGACGTTCGCCACCACCGGCCCCTGGCTGGAGCTGTCGGTGGCCGGTCACGGCCCGGGCCACGTGATCCAGGCCCGTAAGGGGCAGCGCGTCCGCGTCACGGCCACCGCCGTCGGCACCGAGGTCTCCGCCGTGCGCATCCGCACGGCGGAGGGCGTGCGGGCCGGGGCCGCGCGGCTGACGGACGAACCCGGGCGGGCCCCCGACGAGCCGCTGATCGCGACGGCCGACCTCACGATGGACGCGTCCACGTACCTGGTGGCCGAGGTCCTGTGCGACCGGCACCCCCGCACCCTGGCCTCCACCGGGTACGCCCTGACCAGCCCCGTCTACGTGGAGGTGGACGGGCGGCGGGTCGCCCGGCGCGAGGACGTCGTGTGGTGCCTGGAGTGGCTCGACCTGCTGGAGGGGCTCGTCAGGCAGCACGGCCGCCTGGCCGGCGCCTACCAGTTCGGCGACCACGTGTCCCTGCTGGAGCAGGCCAGGGCGGTCTACCGGTCCCGGCTGAGGTGAGGCATGGAGACGGTGGCGACCGTGCCCGAGGTGCGCACCTCCCACACGCCGCAGGCACACCGCAGGTAGGAGACCGTGCCCTCGGAGGTGCGGTGGGAGGAGACGACGGCCAGGGCCAGGGGGTCGTGCAGGTGTCCGGAGTGCATGCTTCCAATCTGCTGTAATGGCCTTATGCATTTCAACGCTTACGGTGGCAACGGGGCGGCCCTCGCGGCGGAGCTGGTGAACGCGACCGACTTCAGCCCCGAGGCGGTCGAGGCGATGCTGACCGAGCACCGCCTGGTTCGCACCGTCGTCACGGCCGAGCAGGCCGAGGAGCTGCGGGTGTGGGCGGGGCGGCTGTCGCCGGTGTTCGGGGAGCGGGACCAGGACACGCAGATCAAGCTGATCAACGATCTGCTCGACGTCACCGCGTCCAAGCCGTACGTCAGCGCGCACGACGGGCGCGAGCCGCACCTGCACTTCTTCGACCCCAGCGCGGACGTCGTGTCCAGGGCGAAGGACACCACGGCCGGCGGGCTGGCCATGGCCATGTCGTTCGCGGGCAGGCACCGGCTGGGGCGGTGCGACCGCGACGGGTGCGAGATCGTCTTCGTCGACACCTCCCGCAACGGGCGGCGCCGGTTCTGCTCTCCCGCCTGCGCCAACCGGGTCAACGTCGCGGCGCATCGGGCGCGTGGCCTTGCGGGATGATCGAGGCGTCGCATACTCTTTGGACGTCTTATCGCCGAGCCCTGGGGGCAGCTGACGTGAGGATCTGAGGTCGCGGGCACCGCGCCGTTCCGCCCTGTCGTGGGCATGCGCGCACACCTGGACCTCGTGGCGATCCTCGTCGTCCCGAATCCTCTGCTTGTGTTGCGCGCGTTTGCGGTGATTTCCCGCCAAGTCACGAAATTTCGATCTTTGTGACGGGAGCCGCCTTATGTCTTTTTCCATTGTTGTAGATCACGTGTCCTTCGGCTGGCCGGACGGCACCAAGGTGCTCGACGGGCTCGACGCCGCGTTCCCCGCGGGGCGCACCGGGCTCATCGGGACCAACGGGTCGGGCAAGTCCACCCTGCTGAAGGTCATCGCGGGGGAGCTGGCCCCCCGGCCCGGATCCGTGTCCGTCTCCGGCGAGATCGGATACCTGCCGCAGAACGTCCCGCTGGGCGCCGGCCGTACCGTGTCGGACCTGCTGGAGATCAGCGCGACGCGGGCGGCGCTGCACGCCATCGAGAGCGGGGACGTGGCCGAGGAGCACTTCGCGGCCGTCGGCGACGACTGGGACGTCGAGGAACGCGCCCGCGCGGAACTCGACCGGCTCGGGCTGGACCACGTGGGGCTGGACCGCACGGTCGGCACGCTGTCCGGCGGCGAGACCATCATGGTCGCGCTCGCCGCCCAGCTGCTGAAACGGCCCGAGGTGCTGCTGCTCGACGAGCCCACCAACAACCTCGACCTCGACGCGCGAGAGCGGCTCTACGCCGCGGTCGCCGCCTGGTCGGGCGTGCTGGTGGTGGTCAGCCACGACCGCGCGCTGCTGGAGCTGGTGGACCAGATCGCCGAACTGCGCGACGGCGCCGTGCGCATGTACGGAGGCAACCTGAGCGCCTACGAGGAGCAGGTCGCCGCCGAGCAGGAGGCCGCCCAGCGGATGGTACGGACCGCGGAAGGCGAGATCCGCCGCCAGCAGCGGGAGCTCATCGACGCCCGCATCCGGATCGACCGCAGCCAGCGGGCCGGCCGGAAGGCGTTCGAGAACAAGAAGGCGCCGAAGATCGTCGCCAACGCGCTCAAACGGAAGGCCCAGGTGACGGCGGGCAAGCAGCGCAACCTCGCCATCGAGAAACTGGAGGAGGCGCGGGGGCGGCTGACGGAGGCCGAGCAGGCGGTGCGGGACGACGCGGAGATCCGCATCCAGCTGCCGGGCACCGAGGTCCCGGCGGGCCGCACGGTCCTGACCCTTCCCCTCGCCCCGCCCCCGGGCCACGGCACTCCCGAAGCCGGTGCCTCCGAACGGCGTCGCGTGCCGGAGGACCACGAGGTCGGCGAGGACGAAGTGGCGGGCGATGGGCGCGGCGTGCTGCTGGAGACGCTGGTGGTCCGCGGTCCCGAGCGGATCGCGTTGCTGGGCCCCAACGGCTCCGGCAAGACCACGCTGCTCAAGCGGATCGTCGAGCACGGCGCCCACGTCCCGGTGCGCTACCTGCCGCAGCGCCTCGACCTCCTGGACGACGCGCTGAGCGTGGTGGACAACGTGCGGGCCATGGCCCCGTCCGCCTCCGTGAACGACGTCCGGGCCCGCCTGGCGCGCTTCCTGTTCAGGGGCGAGCGGGCCAACCAGGCCGTCGGCACGCTGTCGGGTGGCGAGCGCTTCAGGGCGACGCTGGCCGCGCTCCTGTCGGCCGAGCCGCCGCCCCAGCTGCTCCTGCTCGACGAGCCGACGAACAACCTGGACTTGGCCAGCGTCCGCGAGCTCTCCCAGGCGCTGAACGCGTACCGGGGGGCGCTCGTCGTGGCCAGCCACGACGTGCCGTTCCTGGAGACGATCGGGATCACCCGGTGGCTGCGACAGGATCGCAATGCCGGACTGTCCGAATCCTGATTGACGGGCAGGGATCAACCGGACGATAGTGTGACAGGTGGCTGGACCCCGGTTGATCTCCTGCGTTCTCGCCCTGGCAACCCTCACGCTCAGCGCGTGCTCCTCGGCGTTACCGTCCCCGACCGGAGGCGAGCCGAAGGTCAGCGGGGTGGCCGGTGGCAACGGCGGCGGCGTGCCCGCCGGCGGCGGCACGGCGGCGCAAACCCCGAGCCCGGCCGCGCTCACGGCCGAGGCCTACAAGGGCGAGCTCCAGAGCAGGCACAAGTCGATGGCGGACGCCATCAGCGCCCTGGCCGGCGCGCGCGGGGTCAAGGCCCTGGACCAGCGCGTCGGCCGCGCTGAGCAGGCGCTGAGCGGGGCCGCGGACGCGCTGGCCGCCATCACCCCACCCGACGCCGTACGGACCCAGCACGACGCGTACGTGGCCAGCCTGCGCGACTTCGCCGGCGAGCTCGGCTCCACGGCGGGCAAGGTCGGCGCGCGGAACCTGTGCACGTCCTCGGCCGTCCTCATCGACCTCGACGCCAAGCTGGCCGCGCTCGACAAGGCGGGTGCGGCCCTGCAGAGCGCCGGCGACTACCCGGCCGACGTCGTGAGCGTGAAGGCCGGCAAGAAGCAGACCAGGCGGCTGAAGAACGGCTCGTTCATCAAGAGGGCCACCTTCAACGGCCGCAGTTCGCTGGAGATCGACAACGGCGGCACCCGCGACTCCGTGGTGACCATCATGAAGGGCGGGAGCAAGTCCTTCAGCGTGTACGTGCGCAAGAACGCCAAGTTCAAGGTCAAGGGCGTGCGCGACGGCAGCTACAAGGTCTACTTCACGCACGGCGTGGACTGGGACGGCAAGAGCAAGTCGTTCACGCGTGACTGCAGCTTCGAGAGGTTCCAGAAGTCGGTGAAGTTCAAGACGACGTTCACCGCCACGCAGATCCGCTGGCACGACTGGCGGATCACGCTGCACGCGATCGCGGGCGGCAACGCCCGCACCTCGCCCGTGGACCCCGACGACTTCCCGGGCTGACCCGCGGATCCGGACCGCGGAACGCGCGAGGGCCGCACACCCCCACCGGTGCGCGGCCCTCGTCGCGGTCAGGTCGAGAACAGCATGCCCACCCAGCTGCGCTGCCGGTGGTGGTGGCCGCCGTAGTGGCCGCCGCCGTGCGGGGCGCCCCAGGCCGGGCCGGGGGCGGGGGGCGGCGGGGGAGAGGTGTGGTACTGAGTCTCCATCCGGGTCAGCGTCTCGAGCTCGCCGTAGTCGAGGAAGATCCCGCGGCAGTTGTCGCACTGCTCGATGTGAACGCCGTTGCGCTCATAGGTCCGCATGTTCCCGCGGCACTTGGGGCACTGCATCTACGTCGCTCTCCTTGGCTTCGAGGTCTCAGGGTTGAAACCTACCGCGCGCAACCCCGTCACGCTCGGACGATTCTGTTGCACGACTCAACCAACGAATGCTCGACCTCGTCCAGTTCCCGGCCCTCGCGCTCGGCGTTGACCACGGCCACCGCGGCCAGCTGAACGGTCAGCGCCCTGGCCGGCACGTCGAGCCGCCGCCACGGGTCGTCGCCCCGGCCGAGCGCGGGCCCGCCGGAGGCCAGGTAGGCCCCCAGGAACCGCTCCCAGACGGCCGGGTCGAGCAGCCCGGCGGCGTACCAGGCGGCCGGCCTGGCCAGGTCCCACGCCGGGTCGCCGACGCCCAGGTCGTCGACGTCGATGAGCAGCCAGTCGTCGCGGTGGACGAGCTGGCCCAGATGCCAGTCGCCGTGCGTGAGCAGGCCGGGCAGCGGGTCGGGCTCGGGCAACTCCTCGAAGGTCCGCCTGATGAGCTGCTCCACCGGGCCGTCGCCGGTCATCCGGCCCACCGCCCTGGCGGCCCGCGCGGGCCCGCCGGCGGCGGGAAGGCCGGGCAGCAGGGTGAGGGGGACGGCGTGCAGCCTGGCCAGCAGCCTGGCGCCCTCCTCCCAGGGCGCGGAGTCCGGGTCCTCCTGCGCGACCGGCCGGCCGGCGGGCCAGACCGTCACCGCGCGGCCCGCGACCGCCAGCACCTGGGGGTCGAGCGGGGCCAGCATCACCCCGGTCACCGCGGCCGACGCCGCGCCCCGCAACCGGATCCGCAACGACTCCACGTCGTCACGCTGCGAGTGGGCCTTGACCACGACCTCGCCTCTACGTAACACCACGACGTCCGTACGCGTCGGATGCAGCACGGGCTCGCCCGTCCCCCCGTACGCCCCGGCGATCCCCGCCAGATCCTCCTCCAGACTCACTGCTACAGACTAGGGGTCATGAGGATCGGTTTCGCAGTGCCCCAGTCAGGCCCATGGGCGACCCCGGAGAACATGCGCCGCGTCGCCAGGCGGGCGGAGGAGCTCGGCTACCACGAGCTGTGGACGTTCCAGCGGCTGCTGTATCCGGTCGGGCACCCGATGGGGCCGACGTACCGCAGCGTGCACGACCCGCTGATCACGCTGGCCCACCTCGCGGGCGTGATGGAGCGGATCCGGCTCGGCGTGGCCGTCATCAACGCGTACGTGCAGCCGGTCGTGCTGGCCAAGCAGCTGGCCACCCTCCAGACCGTGTCCGGCGGGCGGCTCACGGCGGGGCTCGGGCTGGGCTGGCTGCCGGAGGAGTTCGAGGCGGCGGGCGTCGGCATGGAGCGGCGGGGGCGCAGGGGCGAGGAGTTCGTCGAGGTGCTGCGCGAGGCCTGGGCCGACGACGTGGTCGAGCACCGCGGCGAGTTCTACCGGGTGCCGCCGTCCCACATCGACCCCAAGCCCGTGCCGGGGCCGCCGCCGATCCTGCTGGGCGGCACCGCCGAGGTCGCGCTGCGCCGCGCCGCCCGGCTGGCCGACGGGTGGGTGAGCTCCAGCAGGGAGGACCTGTCCGCGATCGCCGCGCGGGTGGGGCTCATCAAGGAGACGCTGGCGGAGTCGGGGCGCGACGTGGCCGCGTTCCGGTTCGTGTGCCGCGGCGTCACGCAGGTCCGGGCGGCCGGCGACCGGCCCTTGACGGGCACGTACGACAAGATCAGGAGCGACGTGGACGCGCTGGCCGCCAGTGGCGTGACGGATGTTTTCCACGACCTCAACTTCGACCGCGAGTTCGTCACGCTCGACGCCGGGGAGGCGATGCGCCGGGCCGAGGAGGCGCTGGAGGCGCTGGCTCCCTAGCCCCAGCCACCGTACGGGACCGTGATGATCTCCAGGTTGTGGCCGTTGGGGTCGGACCAGTAGAGGCCGCGGCCGCCGTCGTGGGTGTTGATCCGCTCCGGCTGCGTGTGGTGCGGATCGGCCCAGTACGTCAGGCCGCGGCTCTTGATCCGGTCCCAGATCTGGTCGAACTCCTCCTCGCCGACCAGGAACGCGTAATGCTGCGGCACCACGGCCTCACCCGCCTGGACGACGTCGAGCGAGACGTCGTTGCCGAGCGAGACGACGCGGAACGGTCCGTACACGGGCGCGGGCTCCAGGCCGAGGACGTCCACGAGGAACGCGGCAGTCTCGTCCCTGTCCTTCGCCTGCACGATGGTGTGGTTCAGCTGGACGGACATACCTGCAGGCTACGTCAGGGGCTGGAGCTCGCGCAGTCGCAGCGCCTCCCCGGCCACCGCGTGGCGCAGCTCGCGGATGCCGTCCCGCCCGCGTACGGGGTGGACGGCGTTCGTCAGCAGCACCACGGTCAGCCCGCGGGCGGGATCGACCACCAGCGAGGTGCCGGTGAAGCCGGAATGCCCGAAGGCGCCGGTCAGGGGGCCCACGATGGCCGGGTCGCCGATCCGCACGCCCAGCCCGTGCCGGAAGGCGGCCCCTTCGGCGCCCTGGTCGCGCAGCATCTCGGCCACGCTCCCCGGGCGCAGCACAGCACCGCCCTGCCGGATTGCGGCCTGCCGCAGCGCCTCGCCGAAGGCCAGCAGGTCCCCGGCCGTGGCGAACAGCCCCGCGTGCCCCGCCACGCCGCCCAGCGCGTACGCCGTCTCGTCGTGGACCTCCCCGCGCACGCAGCCCGGCCCGGTCCGCTCCGGCTTCCACTCGGTCGCGGCGACCCGCGCAAAAGCGGCTTGCGCAAGGGGGGCGGCCCGCGACGGCGCGGCGGGCCGGTAGCCGGTGTCGGGCAGGCCGAGCACGTCCGTGACCCGGGCGCGGACCAGCGCGTCGAGCGGCGCGCCGCCCGCCAGCTCGGCGACCCGGCCGGCGATGACCAGGCCGACGTCGCTGTAGAGGTACGGGCCGCCGACCGGATGGGCGATCGGCGTGCGCAGCATGGCCTCCATGCGTTCGGAGGCGTCCGCGCCCGGCAGCTCCAGGTCGATGCGGCGGGTCGGGGGCAGGCCCGCCGTGTGCGTGAGCAGGCGGCGCGGCGTGACCCTCGGGTCGTGCCCCGGTATCCAGGCGGCCACCGGCTCGTCCAGGCCGATCGCGCCCTCCTCGGCCAGCGAGAGCAGCACGGCCGTGGTGAAGAGCTTGCTGATCGAGGCCAGGTCGAAGATCGAGTCGCGGCCGGCGGGCGGGCGCTCCGCGGCCAGGGTCCCCTCGGCGTCGGCGTAGCGTACGAGCTCGCCGGTGGCGGCCGCGGCGGCCACGGAGCCGTCCACGGCGATCAGCGCGACCGCGGCGGCGCACACGCGCGGCACCGCGCCCGCCAGGACCGCCCCCAGCCGGTCGGTCATCCCCGTCCCCTCAGCCGCTCAGCGCGTCGCTGAGGCGCTCCCCGTGTGACTCCAGCAGCGCTCGTGCCCCCTCCGCGTCGAGCCCGTGCTGGATCATCAGCACGGCGATCTTCGCCTGCCCGCCGGCCGCGTCCAGCGCGGTCTCGGCCGTCTCCAGGTCGGCGCCGGTGATGTCGCTGACCATGCGCAGCGCGCGCCCGGCCAGCTTGTTGTTCATCGCCGACATCTCGATCATCTTGTTGCCGTAGGTACGGCCGAGCTTGACCATCGAGATCGTGGAGATCATGTTGAGCACGAGCTTCTGGGCCGTGCCCGCCTTGAGCCGGGTCGAGCCGGTCACCACCTCGGGTCCCACGACCACCTCGATCGCGTGCTCGGCGGCGGCCGACAGCGGCGCGCCGTCGTTGCACGACAGGCCGACGGTGAGCGCGCCCCGGGAGGCCGCCTCCGCCAGCGCGCCCAGGACGAAAGGAGCCCGGCCGCTGGCGGACACGCCCACCACCGAGTCGAGCGGTCCCACCTCCAGGTCCTTCAACGCGGCGGCGCCGGCCTCGGCGTCGTCCTCCGCCCCCTCGACCGATCGGGTGAGCGCCTCGGGCCCGCCGGCGATGATGCCCTGCACCAGCGACGGATCGGTGCCGAACGTGGGCGGGCACTCGCTGGCGTCGAGCACCGCCAGCCGCCCGGACGTGCCGGCCCCGACATACAGCAGCCGGCCGCCCTCTGCCATCCTGGCGGAGATCGCGTCGACGGCGGCCGAGATCGCCGGGATGACCACCGCGACGGCGGCGGGCACGGCGGCATCGGCCTGGTTCATGAGCCGGGCGATCTGCTCGGTCGGCAGCCGGTCGATCTGGCTGTAGCGGGGATCGCTCTGCTCGGTGGACAGCTCGGGTAGCGGATCAATCATGACGCTAATTTCCACCCTCTCCTTCACACTTGTAAATATCTTTCAGACAATGGCTTTCATGCCATACGTACGCATCGGAGCCGAACGGCTGGCCGTGGATACCGCCCTCGCGGGCGGAACCCGCCTCGGCCTGATCACGAACCCCACCGGAGTCCTGCCCGATCTCACCCCCACCGCGGACGCGCTGCTGGCCGCAGGACTGAACCTGACGGCCCTGTTCGGCCCCGAGCACGGCATGCGCGGTACCGCCCAGGCGGCCGGCAGCGAGGCCGACACGGTGGACGAGAGGACCGGGCTGCCGGTCTTCGACACGCACAAGCTCGAGGGCGAGGCGCTCGACCGGACGATCGCGGGGTCGGGCGTGGACACGCTGGTGTTCGACATCGCCGACGTGGGCACGCGCTTCTACACCTACGTCTGGACGATGTACGACCTGATGGCGTCGGCCGCCCGGCTCGGGCTGAGGTTCGTGGTCCTGGACCGGCCCAACCCGCTCGGCGGGACCGTCCAGGAGGGGCCGGCGCTCGACCCGGCGTTCGCGAGCTTCGTGGGCCGCTTCCCGCTGCCCGTCCGGCACGGCAGGACGGCGGGGGAGCTGGCCACGCTGTTCGGGTTCGACGTGGAGCTGCGCGTGATCGAGATGGAGGGCTGGCGGCGCGACATGACGTTCGCCGAGACGGGGCTGCCGTGGGTGATGCCCTCGGTCAACATGCCGACCCCGGACACCGCGCTGGTCTACCCCGGCACGGGCCTCTTCGAGGGCACGAACTTCTCCGAGGGACGCGGCACGACCAGGCCGTTCGAGCTGATCGGCGCCCCGTACGCCGACGAGCGGTTCGCCCCGGCGCTGGCCGCGCTGGACCTGCCGGGCGTGCGGTTCAGGGAGACGTGGTTCATGCCCACGTTCCACAAGCACGCGGGCGTCGCCGTGCGCGGCGTCCAGCTCCACGTGCACGACCGCGAGGCGTTCAGGCCCGTCCTGACGGGCCTGTCCATGCTGTACGCGGCCCGCACCCTCTACCCGGACGACCTGCGCTGGTGGGGCCCCGACCTGTTCATGGACCACCTGTGGGGCTCCGACACCCTGACCCGCTGCCTGGACGCCGGCGAGGACCCCCGGGGCCTCTGCCCGCCGCCGGGAAAGCCGGAAGGACGACTCATCTACGACTGACATCACACCAGATCGCGCCGGTAGAGCCAGAAGACGCGTTCCGCTCGCGCGCCCACGGCGTGCGAGTAGAACCGCAACGGCCCCACCCACCCGATCTGGGCGCTGGACTGTCCAGCGGCCCGCTGGTCGGCCAGGCACCTGCGCAGCAGCACCCGTCCGACGCCGAGCCCGCGGGCGTCCGGGGAGGTCCCCATGGGCCCGAACCAGCCCGGCCGGGCGCCCCAGGCGGCGAAGCCCAGGACGTGACCGTCGCGCTCGGCGTAGTGCAGGCCGGCCGCGTGGGCGGCCTCCCAGGCCCAGCGCTCGTTCCACTGCTCACGGACGAACGCGGCGACGTGCGCGCGGGCCGGGTGGTCCGCGGTGTCGCCGGCCGCGTGCACGCGCACTCCGGAGCGCTCCAGCCGCTCAAGGTCGTCCGCCACGGACAGGTCGGCGCTCAGGTCGGCCGTCATGTTCCAGGCGACGTCGTAGCGGTGGTAGCCGAGGCTCTCGGCCAGGCAGGCGGCCGCGGTGTAGCGGACGTCGATGCCCGGCCAGACGTAGCACGGCGGGTTGCCGGCGAAGCGCGACTGCCGCGCGCCCTGGCTCTTCAGCCATTCCTCGGCGGCCCGCACCAGCGCCCGCCCGCGCCCCTGTCCCTGCGCGGAGGGGTGCACGGCCAGCAGGTCGATGTGCCCCACCTCCGGGTCCGTGCCCGACACGGACGCCATCACCACGCCGCCGTCGGTGGCCAGCGCGCTCCAGCGCCGCTCCGCGGGCGGGCGCGACAGGTAGCCGACCAGGCCGGCGGCCTCGGCGGCGTCCAGCGTCAGCGCGGCGGCGGCGACCTCGGCCGCCTCGGCGACCCCGGCCCCGTCAATGGATCCGGCGGCGGAGGTGAAGGTCCGCACGGCGTGGGACATCACACCTCGCTCATCGGGCGGGCGATCACGCTGCGGCGCTCGGGGTAGAAGCACGCGTGCTCCTGCGGCACCCCTTCCGTCAGCTGCAGCAGCGGCCGCTCGCTCGTGCACCGCTCGCCCCTGAACGGGCAGCGGCGGGCGAACAGGCAGCCCTCGTCCGACCGGCTCTCGTCCAGCGACTCCAGCGGCGTCACCGGCTGCTCGCCGGGCAGCTCCAGGCCGTGCAGCACCGGGATCGCCGACAGCAGGGACTGCGTGTACGGGTGCACGGGGTCGGCGATGACCGTGTCCACGGCGCCGCGCTCGACGACCTGGCCGCGGTAGATGACGTACAGCTCGCCGTCGTCGCCGATGTAGCGGGCCGTGGCCACGTCGTGCGTGATGAACAGCACGCTCACGCCGAGCCGCTCGCGCAGGTCCTTCAGCAGCGCCAGGATGCCCAGCCGCAGCGACACGTCGATCATGGAGACGGCCTCGTCGGCGACGAGCATCTCCGGGTCGACGGTCAGCGCGCGGGCGATGACCACGCGCTGCCGCATGCCGCCGGACAGCTGGTGCGGGTAGCGCGACAGCACCGTGCCCGGGTCGAGGCCGACCAGCGACAGCACCTCGGCCGCCCGCTCCTCGACCCACGACCGCGACCGCCCGGTCTGCCCGGCCCGCAGGGACAGCGGGGCGAACAGGGTCTGGTGGACGGTCCTGGTCGGGTTCAGGGCCGAGTACGGGTCCTGGTGGATCATCTGGATCTTGCGGAAGTGCGGCTGGCGCTGCTTCTGCTTGAGCGGCGACATGGAGACGCCGTCGATCAGGATCTCGCCCTCGTCGTACGTCTCCAGCCCGGCGATGATCCGGCCCAGCGTGGTCTTGCCGCACCCGGACTCGCCGATGAACGAGGCCGCGCCGCCCTTCGGGATCGCGAAGTCCACGCCGCGCAGCGCGCGCACCTCGCGGGCGCCGAGCATCTTGCCCCGCTGCTTGAACGTCTTGACGACGCCGGTCCCAGTGATCATGCGTGCTCCTTCACGTTCGCGGTCACGGCGTGGCAGGCCACGACCCGCGACCCGTCGGCGACCGCCAGCGGATCGACGGTGTCGCAGACGTCCATGCGCAGCGCGCAGCGCTCCCTGAACACGCACCCCTCCTTCGGCACGGTCGCCAGCGTCGGCGGCCGGCCGGGCAGCGCCCTGGCCTCGTCGATGTCGCCGACGAGCCGGGGGATGGCCTGGATCAGGCCCCTGGTGTACGGGTGCCGCGGCGCGCCGAGCACCTCCCTGGTGGGGCCCTGCTCGACCAGTCGCCCGCCGTACATGACGGCCAGCCGGTCGGCGACCTCGGCCACCACGCCGATGTCGTGCGTGATGACGAGGGTGGTGAGGCCGCGCTCCGCGTGCACCTCGCGGACGATCTTCAGGATGTTCGCCTGCGTGATCATGTCGAGGGCGGTCGTCGGCTCGTCCAGCACCACCAGGTGGGCGTTGAGGACCAGCGCCAGCATGATGCCGACCCGCTGGCGCATGCCGCCGGACAGCTCGTGCTGGTGCGAGTCGAGCACCCGGGCCCCGTCGAGGCCCATCCGCGACAGCAGCTCCTTGGCCTCGCGCACCAGGCCGCGCAGGTCTTCGACGCCGTGCGAGCGGCCCAGGTCGAGCAGTTGCTTGCCGACCGTCTTGAGCGGGTTCAGGGAGTTCTGGGCGGCCTGGAAGACGTACCCGATGTGCTTGCCCCTGGCCTTGCGCAGGTGCTCGCCCTTCAGGCCGACCACGTCGCCGAGCCCGTCGATCTCGACGCTGCCCGCCGAGATCCTGCCCGGGGGCTGGACGGCGTTGAGCAGCGACAGGGCCATCGTCGACTTGCCCGAACCGGACTCGCCGACGATGCCGGTGATCGAGCCCGGCTCCAGGGTCAGGTTGACGTCCCTGACGGCGGGCAACTCGCCCGCGGGGGTCTTGTAGACGACCGTGAGGCCGTCGATGCGCACTCCCGGTGCTTGCTGAGCCACTTACTACTCCTCCCGCAGCCGGGGGTTGAAGATCTCGTCCATGGCGTCCACCACGAGCACGATGGCCAGCGTCAGCAACAGGATCGCCAGCAGCGGCCCGATGAGGAAGCCCAGCGCGCTCGGCACCTGGAGCGCGGCGGAACGGAACACGGCCGTGTTGAGCATCTGCCCCCAGTTGTTCGACTCGTACGGCAGCACGCCCAGGAAGAACAGGCCGACCTGCGCGTAGACGCCGCCGGTGACCGCGATGAGCATGTTCATCGCGATGTACGGCGCCATGCTCGGCAGCAACTCCTTGCCCACGATGTGCCTGGTGGGCAGGCCGAGCCCGCGCGCCGCCTCGATGAAGCCCCGCTCGCGCAGCGACAGCGTCTGCGAGCGCACCGCCCGCGCCACGCCGCCCCAGCTGAGGAGCCCCAGCACCAGGCCCATCTGGATCGCGCTGCTGAACTTCCACACCGTGGACAGCACCAGCAGCAGCGGCAGGCCGGGGATGGTCAGCTTCATGTCGGTGAGCCGCATGAGCACGTTGTCCCAGCGGCCCCGCTTGAAGCCGGAGAACAGCCCGATGCCGGCGCCCACGACCACGGTGATGACCGCGGTCACCAGGGCGGCCAGCAGCACGTACCGCGACCCGGTGACCACCAGGGCGATCACGTCCCGGCCCTGGTCGTCGGTGCCGAGCCAGTGCTCCCAGCTCGGCGGCGCGGTGATCCGGGTCGGGTCGATGGGCAGCTGGGCGGGGTAGAACATCGGCCCGAACACGCCCATGAACACGAACCCGAGGATGAGCACGACGCCCACCATGCGGCTGGGCTTGCGCTTCATCACCCGCCAGACGCCCGCCCAGAAGTTGCGGCGCATGGCGGCGCTGGTCGAAGAGCTCTCGAGCAGGACGCTCATGACGACACCTCCTCCCCGCTGCGGACCCGCGGGTCGATCGCGGAGTAGAACAGGTCGGCGAGGATGTTCGCCACGATGATGGACGCCGTGATGAGCAGGAAGGCCCCGCCCATCAGCGCGTAGTCACGCATGGTGATGCTGTCGAGCAGCAGCAGCCCGAGTCCCGGGTAGTTGAAGATCCGTTCGATGAACACCGCGCCGCCGAGCAGCAGGCCGAGCGACAGCGCGAGGATCGTGAACAGCGGCAGGATCGCGTTGCGCGCGATGTAGCGGAAGATGATCGACCGCTTCATCCCGCGCAGCTCCGCCGCCAGGATGAAGTCGTCGCCGAGCACCGTCACCACGCTCGACTTCATCGCCAGGATCCATCCGCCGTAGGACGCCAGCGCGTACGTCAGCACCGGCAGCACCGCGTGCTGGGCCAGCGAGCCGATGTAGCCGGCGTTGAACCCGGGCTCGAACAGGATGTCCACGGGCCCGTCGGCCGGCAGGATCGGGATCAGCGTCGCGAAGACGGCGCCGAGCAGCAGCCCCAGCACGTACTGCGGGATGCCGTGCAGCAGCGACCCCGAGACGGCCAGGATGTCGCCGAGCTTGCCGGAGCGCTTGATGGCCGCGTAGACGCCCATCAGGACGCCGACCAGGAAGCTGAGCAGCGTTCCGATCAGCACCGGTAGAACGGTCCACTTGGCCGCCTCGCCCAGCACCTGGGTGACCGGCGCGCCCGCGTGGGTGATCGACTGGCCCAGGTCGAAGCGGAGCAGGCCCGACATGTACTGGACGTACTGCTCCCACAGCGAGCCCCTGGGCTGGAACCCGTAGAGCACGCGCGTCGCCTGCTCGGCTGCCTGCTGATCCATGCCCTGCTGGATCAGCTTCTGGACGTTCGCGGCCACCGGGTCGCCGGGAATGCTCCTGACGATGAAGAAGCTGATCGTGGCTACGACGAGGATCATGACGACCCCGCGGGCCAGGTGGCCCGCGAGTCGCCGTGCGATTACTACCATAGGCTCTTCTCTACTGCTTCGCCTTGATGAGACCCAGCTGGATCCAGACGCCGGCGTTCAGGCGGAGCAGGTCACTGTCCTGCTCCGGCCAGCCGGTGAAGCGGGTGGTGTTGGTGAACTGCGTGTTCACGTAGTCCCAGAGCTGGATGGCCGGCAGGTCCTGGTTGGCCGTCTTGGCGAGCTGCGCCATGATCGGCTTGGCCTGCTCGGGAGTGGCCGCGTTCAGCTTGGCCGTGAGCTCACCCGGGTTGACCTTGCCCACACCCTCGACGTCGATCTCCTCCGCGCTGCCCATCCAGTTGCCGCCCTTGCCGGGCGCGCTGTGCGCGACCTTGCCGGCGACGTTGGTCCAGCCGTTGGAGGCGCCGTAGAGGCGCTGGAAGATGTCGTACGGCGCGGGGCCGAGCGCCATCAGCCAGAAGCCGACGTCGTACTTGCCGGCCGCGAGCTCCTCCAGGTAGACGGGGTAGTCGGCGACGGTCACGACCT
Source organism: Nonomuraea sp. NPDC003709 (assembly GCF_040610775.1). Lineage (NCBI taxonomy): Bacteria > Bacillati > Actinomycetota > Actinomycetes > Streptosporangiales > Streptosporangiaceae > Nonomuraea > Nonomuraea sp. NPDC003709. The sequence continues at coordinate 521,801 of NZ_JBEXMW010000002.1, forward strand.
CGGCGTCAACGCCGCCCGCGATGAGCTGGCTCTTGATGTTCTCCTCGGCGGAGATCCAGTCGGAGAACGTCGCGGGCGCGCGCATGCTGACCTTCCACGGCGAGCCGTCGGCCAGCGTCCACTTGCCGCCCGTCTTCTTCAGACCGGCCGCCTTGAACTCCTCCTCCGCCTTGGCCACGTCGTGCTTGTACGGGTTCAGGCTCGCCAGCTCGGAGCCGATCCACTCCTGGGCCGGCTTCTGGTGGATGCCGGAGGTGGTCACGGCGGGCGTGCCGCCCTCGGGCGAGGCCACCTTGGTCACCTGGTCGCGGTCGATCAGGTAGGCCAGGCCGCGCCGCACGTGCGCGTTGTCGTACGGCTTCTTCGACTGGTTGAAGCCCATGCCGACGGCCACCGGGGAGAAGCCCCTGATGACGTTGGAGCCGGGGGCGTTCTTGATCCGGGTCATGACGTCGGAAGGCATGGCGGTGAAGCCGGCCTGGTCGAGCTTGCCCGCGCTCAGGTAGTTCCAGATCTGCTCGTTGCCGTTGTAGTTGAGGAGCTTCACCTGCGCGGGCGCGACGTTCGCGGCGTTGTAGAAGTTCTTGTTCTTGACCAGCAGCGCCTCGCCGGGGTTGACCCGCTCCAGCGTGAAGGGGCCGGCCGAGACGTCCTTGGGGGGCGCGAACCCGAGCACCTTCTGGCCGATGGCGAGGATCTCCTCGCGGGCCTTGTCGGCGTCGGCGCCGGTTTCCCTGGCGGCCTTCAGCTTGTCCCAGAAGTCGGCCGGCAGCAGGCTGCTCCAGACGTGCGCGGGCACGACCCAGTTGTCCATGATGCCGCGGGCGAACTTCATGCTCGGGTTCTTCATGTCCTGGGAGACCTTGACGGTCTTCTGGTCGACCACCTGGACGTCGGAGGCCACGCCCGCCGCGCCCGGCGTGACCGCGAACGCGGTGCTGCCGGTGGTGGAGGCCAGCCCGAGAGAGAGCTTGACGTCGTCGGCCGTCACCGGCTTGCCGTCGGACCACTTGGCGTTCGGCTGGATGTGGAGGGTGATCGAGGAGTTGTCGGGAGCGATCTCCCAACTGGCGGCGATACCTGGGTAGAACTGGTTCGGGTCGGTCAGGTGGTTCTTGATCCAGCCCAGCTTCATCGCGTTGTAGCCCAGGAAAGAGTTGCCCTTGGGCGCCCATGGGTTGGCCGGGCCGCTCGCGTCGAGGCCGGGCTTGAGCACGTCGATCGTGGTGAAGAGCCCGCCCCCGCCGCCCGAGCCGCCGGAACTGTTGGTGGAACCACCGCTGCACGCCGCTGTCGCGGTGGCAAGGCCCAGCAACGCTACTACCGCTGCCAGTCGTTTCATTTGCCGCTCCGGGGAGATGTCGGACCTGTCAAAGATCTCTGCAGGGATTGACCGGACACTACGATCGTGCCTGATCCGCGTCAATAATCTCCAGAGGTTGTGAGGCTAATGTAACTTTCCTTCATCAGTGTGCGGAGTGGAGCTAAGCGCCGTCAAGTAAAACGTCATTCCATTACCAAGACGGCAGCCCCTCTGACCTGGTCGTTTGCCAGATCGGTGAGAGCCTGGGCGGCCTGCCCGAACGGGTAGAGGCTCGTCGTCACGCGTGGCGGGTGTGCCAGCGCCAGCTCCAGATAGGCACGCCCATCGGCCCTGGTGTTGGCCGTGACGCTGCGGAGTGTGCGCTCCTGGAAGAGGTGCCTGTCGTAGTTCAGGACGGGCACGTCCGTCAGGTGGATGCCGGCGATGGCCAGCGTGCCGCCACGGTCGAGCGCTTCGAGCGCTGCTGGAACCAGGGTACCTACCGGCGCAAATAGGATGGCCGCGTCCAGTGGCTCCGGCGGTTCGTCCCCGGCGGAGGCGGCTCCCAGCTCCAGCGCGAGCGCCCTGGAGGCCGCGGATCTGGTCACCGCGTGCACCACCGCGCCCTGGGCGATGGCGGCCTGCGCGGTCAGGTGGGCCGAGGCGCCGAATCCGTAGATCCCCAGCCGCCCGCCCGGCGGCAGGTCGCAGCGCAGCAGCGCCCGGTAGCCGATGATCCCGGCGCACAGCAGCGGCGCCAGCCGCTCGGCGGGCACGTCGGCGGGCAGCGGATAGACGTAGTCGCGGGGTGCGGTGAGGTATTCGGCGTAGCCGCCGTCGGCGTCCCACCCCGTGTAGGCCGAGGAGGGGCAGAGGTTCTCCGTGCCCCTCAGGCAGTATTTGCACGCGCCGCAGGTCGAGCGCAGCCAGGCCACGCCCACCCGCTCGCCCGTGCCCTCGACGCGCCCGACGACCTGGTGACCGGGCGTGGTGCGCGGCCGGCGCGGCAGGAGGTCGCCCTCCGCCAGGTGCAGGTCGGTACGGCACACGCCGCACGCCTCGACCCGTACCAGCACCTCGCCCGGGCCCGGCTCGGGCACGTCCCGCTCGACCGGCTCCAGCGGCCGCGTCGCCATCGGCCCCGGCTCGGCCACGACCCACGCCCGCATGGTCACGACAGCCTGGCGTGCGCGAGCGTGGCGTAGAGCGCGGCGCCGTCGGCCAGGACGGCGTCGTCGAAGACCGCCTCGGGGGAGTGGTTGTAGGGCGCCGTGGCCGGGTCGCGGTCCGCCGGGCAGGCCCCCAGGAACACGAACGCGCCCGGCACCTCCTCCAGCACGTACGAGAAGTCCTCGGAGCCCATGATGGGCTGCGGCGACACGAAATACCGCCCCGGGCCGAACAGCTCGTCGGCCGTCTTGCCCACGAACGCCGCCTCGCCGTCGTCGTTCACCGTCACCGGATATCCCATCCCGAACGACGCCTCGACCTCCAGCCCGTGCGCCGCCGCGATGCCCTGCACGACCTCCACCAGCCTGCGCTTGACCTTCGTCCGGTTGTCCTTGCTGAACGTGCGCACCGTGGCCTCGAACCTGGCCTCGTCGGGGATCACGTTGTCCGCCGACCCGCCGTGGAAGCTGCCCACCGTCACCACGACCGGGTCGAACACGTCGAACCCCTTGGTCACCATGGTCTGCAGCGCCGTCACCATCTCGCAGCCCGCCGCGATCGGGTCCAGCGCCCGGTGCGGGCTGGAGCCGTGCCCGCCGCGCCCCTTGACCGTCACGAGGAACGTGTCCGCCGCCGCCATGATCGGCCCCGGCCGCGACGCGAACAGCCCCGGCGGCAACATCGCCGACACCACGTGCATCCCGTACGCCGCCACGGGCCGCGCGCCCGCCGCGTCCAGCACACCCTCGGCGATCATGTGCTTGGCGCCCTCGTAACCCTCCTCGCCCGGCTGGAACATGAAGATGACGTCACCGGCCAGCTCCTCCCGCCGCGCGCTCAGCAGCCGCGCCGCCCCCGCCAGCATCGCGGTGTGCAGGTCGTGGCCACACGCGTGCATCTGGCCGGGGAGCTGGGAGACGTACGGCAGATCGTTCTTCTCGGCCACGGGAAGCGCGTCCATGTCCCCGCGCAGCAGCACGGCCGGGCCCGGCCTGCCACCCCTCAGCACGGCGGTGACGGAGCTGAGCGAGGTGCCCGTCTTCACCTCCAGCGGCAACCCGTCCAACGCGGCCAGGACCTTCTCCTGCGTGCGCGGCAGGTGCAGGCCGAGCTCCGGGGTGGTGTGCAACGAGTGCCTGAGCTGGATGAGTTCGTCCCGCATGTCACGGGCGGATTCAGTGAAGGACATGAAGAACATTGTTCATCCACCGGGCGGGAAGTCGATAAGGCGCGCTCGGTACGATGTGCGTGTGACTCAGCGTAAACGGATTGACTCCTGGTTGTCCGACATGGACGGCGTTCTCGTCCACGAGGGTCGTCCGATCCCCGGTGCGGACGAATTCATCAAGCGGCTCAGAGAGTCGGACAAGAAGTTCAGGGTGCTGACGAACAACTCGATCTACACCCAGCGCGACCTGTCGGCGCGCCTGGCCGGGGCGGGCCTCGAGGTGCCCCCCGAGTCCATCTGGACCTCCGCGCTGGCCACCGCCCAGTTCCTCGACGACCAGCGCGCGGGCGGCTCGGCGTACGTCATCGGCGAGGCGGGCCTGACGACGGCGCTGCACGAGGTCGGCTACGTGCTCACCGACCTCGACCCCGACTACGTCGTGCTCGGCGAGACTCGCACCTACAGCTTCACGCAGATCACCCGGGCCATCCGCCTCATCGAGGGCGGCGCCCGCTTCATCGCCACCAACCCCGACCCCATCGGCCCCTCCACCGAGGGCTCCCTGCCGGCCTGCGGCGCCGTGGCCGCCCTCATCACCAAGGCCACCGGCGTAGCCCCCTACTTCGTCGGCAAGCCCAACCCGCGCATGATGCGCAGCGCCCTCAACGAGATCGAGGGCCACAGCGAGACGACCGCCATGATCGGTGACCGCATGGACACCGACATCGTGTCGGGCATGGAGGCGGGCCTGTTCACGATCCTGGTCCTCACGGGCGTGACCCAGCGCGACGAGATCGACCGCTTCCCCTACCGTCCCTCGCTGGTGGTCGACTCGGTCGCCGACCTCATCGACCTCATCTGAACCTGACCCCTTCTGACAGGTACGGGTGGCACCCTTGGACGCCATGACCCGCGTTTACCTGGAGATCGGCCCGAAGAAAGTGTTCGCCTGCTCGCTCGACTGGCCCGGCTGGTGCCGGGTCGCCAAGGGCGAGGAGGCGGCCCTCGACCTGCTCATGGAGTACGTCCCCCGGTACGGCACGGTGGCCGCCCGGGCCGGGCTGGACTTCTCGCCGGGTGACCCGGTGGTCGTGGCCCGCGTCCCGGGCAGCGACATCACGGACTTCGGCGCCCCGTACTCCGTGCCCGACCTGGACCAGGAGCCCGTGCCGGCGTCCGAGGCGGCCCGCGGCGTGGCCCTCCTCCGGGCGGCCTGGGCCCTGTTCGACGAGACCGCCGCCACCTCGCCCGAGGACCTGCGCAAGGGCCCGCGCGGAGGCGGCCGCGACCTGTCGGGGGTCGTCAGGCACGTGCAGGAGGCCGAACGCGCCTTCGCCAGGAAGGTGGACGTGCGGCACAAGCCGTACAAGGAGCCCGGGGACCGGGACGCGATGCGGGCGGAGTTGGCCGACGTGCTGTCCCGAGCCTGGGAGCCGCCCCAGACGACCGGCTGGCCGCCCCGCTACGCGCTGCGCCGCATCGCCTGGCACGTCATCGACCACCTCTGGGAGATCGAGGACCGCCGCTAGCACCCTTGCCGGGCGGTAGGGCAAAGAATCGGCCCCGATTTCTTCGAGGTCTGGCCAAAATCACTCACCGGCTGCAACCATATGGTGACCAAACGCGGTCGTCATCGGGGCGGTCGCACCATCAGCGAGCGCAAAGGTAAAACCCGTGGACGTACAGGCGGAGATTCGCGACTTGAAGCTCCGTGTCGATGGGCTCGAGGCGTGCGACCGGCTCGGCGAGGCCAGGCCGGGGGGCGGCGGGGAGCGGGACCTGCTCCGTGAGATCAACGACCGCGCCAAGCGCCTGGAGACGCAGCTCGCGGCCATGAAGGCCGAGACGTCGATGGCCCGCACCGAGACGATCGAGCAGTTCGCGGCCGTCGACGTCGAGATCGCGGCCATCCGGCGGGAGATCAACGCCTGCCGCGCCACGCCCGCCGGGGGCGACGAGGACTACATCCCGACGCTGATCGCCGACCAGTTCGCGAGCGTCCGGGCCGAGATCGCGCAGGAGTTCGACGCCATGCGGTCCGAGCTGCTCGATCTGGGCATCAAGCTCGATCGCCTGCTCAAGAACGACTACATGTGACGGCCGGCCGGGCCGGAGCGACGTCTCGGGTGCGGGTCCCCGCTTCGCTGACCGGGCGCGGGGTTCGTGAGGTCGTCGGCGCGTTCCAGGAGGGCGCGCCGTTCGGCTCCCGGGCCGAGGAGGGCGGCCGCCTGGCGGAACAGCGCGGCGGCGTGGTCGCGGTGGCCGAGGCGGGCCGTGAGGTCGGCCTGCGCGGCGACGGCGAGCGGGTAGTCCTTCAGCGCGCCGGTGGCGAGCACCTGGTCGATCAGCGCCAGCCCGGTCGCCGGGCCGTGCGCGTAGCCGTGGGCCACGGCGCGGTTGAGGGCGATCACCGGTGAGGGGTGGATCTCCACGAGCTCGTCGTACCAGCGGGCGACGGCCCGCCAGTCCGTCGCGCCGGAGTCCGGCGCGGTCGCGTGACAGGCGGCGATGCGGGCCTGCAGGACGTAGGGGCCGTCGGCCGGCGCCGCCGCCAGCGTCTCCAGCCCTTCGCGGATCGCCGCGCGGTCCCAGCGGGTGCGGTCCTGCTTGTCGAGCGTGAGCAGGTTGCCCTGCCCGTCGCGGCGGGCCTCGCGCCGGGAGTGCTGGAACAGGAACAGCGCCAGCAGGCCGGCGACCTCGGGCTGGTCCGGGAGCAGCCGGTGGAGCAGGCGGGCCAGCCGGACCGCCTCGTCGGCGAAGCCCGGCTCGCCGTCGGGGTCGTAGCCGCGGGTGAAGAGCACGTACAGGACCGCCAGCACGCCGGGCAGGCGCTCGGCCAGCGCCGGGCCGCTCGGGACGAGGTACGGGATGCGCGCGTCCGCGATCTTCGTCTTGGCCCGGGTCAGCCGCCGCGTCATGGTCGCGTGGGGGACGAGGAACGCCCGCGCGATGTCGGCGGTCGGCACCCCGCAGACGGTTCGCAGCGTGAGCGCCACCCGTGACTCCAGGGCCAGCGCGGGGTGGCAGCAGGTGAAGATCAGCCGCAGGCGGTCGTCCACGACCTCCTCCTCCGGGTCGTCCGTGGCCGGGGCGGTGAGCGTGAGCTCCGCCAGCTCGTGGAGCTTGCGGCGCTCGACGGACGCGCGGCGCAGCACGTCGGTGGCGCGGTTGCGGGCCACGGTCATGAGCCAGCCGCCGGGGTTGTCCGGCACGCCGTCGCGCGGCCACCTCTCCAGGGCCTGCGCGAGCGCCTCCTGGGCGCTGTCCTCGGCGAGTGTCCAGTCGCCGGTGACGCGGATCAGGGTGGCGACGATCCTCGTGTAGGAGTCCGCACCGACTGCCGCAACAGCCGCCGTGACAGCCTCCGCGCCGGCCCCCGCGGCGGGCTGTGCCGCCGCGGGGGGCCGTGCCGGGCGTCCCCTCGTCACTGGCCGGCGAACGGCCGCAGCTCCAGCCGCCCGTACCGGGCCATCGGGTGCGCCCGCGCCACCTCGATCGCCTCGTCGAGATGGGCGCACTCGAGGATGTCGTAGCCCACGATCACCTCCCGGGTCTCGGCGAACGGCCCGTCGGAGACCAGCAGCTCGCCGTTGCGGACGCGGACCGTCGTGGCGGCCGACACCGGCCCCAGCTCGTTCCCGTCCAGCCGCCGGCCGCGGCCGTCGTTGTCGGCCACCCACTTCTCGATGTCCTCGCTGCCGGTCGAGTCCGTGTCCGGTTCGGCGTCGGTGCAGACGAACATCATGTACTTCATCGATCGCTCCTTGCGTGTCGTGCTGTCACCAGCATGACGAACGGGCTTCCCGGATCCGGACACCCCCCGGAACATCCCTCTCAATCCGGACTCTCTGCCCAAAGCCGACCTTAAACCCGGTAACCACCTCCATATCGCCAACGCTGGACCAATGAAAACTTGCGCGACAACAAGGACTCCAAGCCCGTGACGTTCTCGATTTCCGCGAGGCGCGCGGCTACGCTCAAGGCTTCGTTGGGCGATTGTTCGCGTATTCCGTAGGAAAAGCCTTGCTACGGAAATATGGGGTGGCAAATTGCCTGAAGGCGGACTATTAGCTTTTTGGGGGGATTAGATCGACAGTTTCACTGTCGATCCAGTCAAACTAGTTTATTCCGGAGAAGTAGTGGCTGTTAGTGTTGGGGGCCACCGCTGGGTCAGGCGGTGGGGAGGGCGGCAGAGGTCAGGGCTCTGGAGGGCTGTCCAGCCGCTTGGCCTGATCTGCATCGATCTGATCTGCATGGCGTTCGCCGCGGCCAACGCCGGCCAGGCCGTGCCGCGCATCGCGCTGGCGGGAATCCTGGTCGTCGTGGTCGGCGGCCTCGGCCACGTGTACGCACCGCGCGTCCTGCCCTCCAGTCTGGACCGCGGCTTCTGGCTCGCCGGGGCCGGACTCGTGGGCGCGCTCATCGCGTTCCGGGAGACGGCCTCGCTCATCGTGGTCGCCCTGGTCGCGTTGCTCTTCACCTTCCTCGCCGTGTGCGGCAGAAGCATCCTGTATTTCCTGGTCCGCCGGGCACGCCGGCGCGGCAGGGCCGCGCCCACCCTGGTGGTCGGCGCGGGGCCGCACGGTCACGGGCTGGCGCGCAACCTGCTCGCCTACCCCGAGCACGGCCTGCTCCCGCTGGGCTTCCTGGACGAGACGCCCGGCGAGGACCCGTGCGTCCCGGTGCTCGGCGGGCCCGGCGACGTCGTCCGCGTCGTCCAGGCCCACGGGGTCCGCGCGGTGGTCATCGCCGGGCAGGGTCAGCAGTCGATCGCGAGAACGGCGAGGTCGCTCGGCTGCGACGTCTACCTCGCGCCCGACCTGGGCGAGCTCATCATCGACTTCGTGACGCTGCGCGAGCACGTACGCAGCTTCCCGCTCGTGCGGATGCGCCCGGAGGCGCAGCGCGGCCTCGCCTGGCCGCTGAAGCGGGCCCTGGACATCGCGGTCGCGCTGACCGGACTCATCGTCAGCGCGCCGATCCTCGCGCTCTGCGCGGCGCTGATCCGGCTGGAGACCGGCCCCGGGGTGCTGTTCCGGCAGCGGCGCGTGGGCTACCGGGACGAGCCGCTCGAACTGATCAAGCTCCGGACGCTGAAGCCCACCGACGCGCTCGAGTCCGAGACCCTGTGGAGCATCGCCCACGACAGCCGGATCGGGCCGGTGGGCCGGCTGCTGCGCAAGGCCTCCTTCGACGAGCTTCCCCAGCTCTGGAACGTTCTCAGAGGGGACATGAGCATCGTCGGCCCGCGGCCCGAACGCCCGCACTTCGTCAAGGAGTTCTCGAGGACGATCCCGGGCTACGGCCTGCGTCACCGGATGCCGGTCGGCATCACCGGCTGGGCCCAGATCCACGGGCTGCGCGGCGACACCTCGATCGAGGATCGCGTCCGGTTCGACAACCACTACATCGACGGATGGACCCTCCGGGCGGATCTCAAGATCATGCTGCAGACGGTCTGGTCCCTGCTGCGGCCGGGCGGGGGCTAGGCATGCGCGCTCTCTTCCGGCGGCCCAGCCTGGCGGCCGCCGCCACCGTGCTCCTGACCTGCCTGCCGGCGGGCCGCCAGGACCTGTCCTCCGGCGTCCAGGTCACGGCCGCCGACGTGGCCTCGCTGGTGCTGGTCGCCATCGCGGTGACCGTCGCGCTCGCGAACCGGCTGACACGCCCGCTGTCCGCCCGCGACCTGGCGCCTGCCGGTGCCGCGCTGCCTGCTCGTGCCGCCTCCGCGGTGGTGCCCGCCCGTGCCTTGGTGCTCGCTCCGGTCGCGGGCGCGGCCGGGATCGCGATGCTGGCCTCTCCCGACGTCCTGACGAGCATGCCGGGCTACCTCCGGTATCTCCAGGTGTTCGTGCTGGTCCCGCTGGCCGTCCTGGTGGCGGTCCGGGACCGTACCGACACCCTGATCGTGGGCGGGGCGCTCGTAGGGGCGGCCGCCCTGCAGGGCCTGATCGGCTGCGTCCAGGCGGTCACCGGCACCGGCGCGTCGTACGCGGGGGAGCGGGTACGGGCTGTCGGCACCTTCGGCGCGCTCGACATCATGGGCATGGCGAGCGTGGTCAGCTACGGCGTGCTCGTCCTGCTGGCGGCCGGCCTGGCCTGGCGCGGCGGGCGCCGGGCCGCCGCGCTCGGCGGCGCCGCCCTGCTCTGCGTGCCGCTCGCCCTGTCGCTCAGCCGCGGCGCCTGGCTCGCCCTGCTGGGCGCGTCGCTGGTCGTGCTCTTCGTGCACAGCCGGGCGCTGGTGGCCAGGGTGATCCTGCTCGGAACCGCGGCGGCGACCGTGCTGGTCCTCGGCCCGGGCGCGGGCTCGGACCCGGACCTGCTGGGGCGGCGGCTGGCCTCCATCACCTCCGTCGTCTCCCACCCCGACCAGTCGGTGAGCGACCGCTACAGCCTGTGGCTCACTGCCACGAGGATCTGGCTGGACCACCCGCTGACGGGGGCCGGGCCGCGCAGGTTCGCGGAGCTGCGCGACGCCTACGCGCCGATCGAGCTGTCGTCCGGCAGCGACACCGACGACCCGGTGAACGGCTTCCAGCGCATGCCGCTGCTCTCCCCGCACAACATGTACCTGCTGACACTCAGCGAGCAGGGCCTGCTCGGGCTGGCCGCGCTGGGCGCGTGCCTCGGGTCCATGGCCTGGTGGGCCGTGCGGGCGGCGGTGCCGGCCGCGGCCGGGCTGCTGGCCTGGCAGGGCATCGACTTCCTCTACGGCGACGTCGGCGGACCTTCGACCGTGGTCATGTCCGTCGTCCTGGGGCTGGTCCTGTCGCTCGTCGCCCGGCATCCGGCGACGGGATGGGCCGGCGAGGCCCCGGTCGCGCTGGGCGTGGCGCGATGACCACGTCCACATCACCGGCCACCTCGCCCATGGCGCGGGCCGTCGGCGTCACCATCCTGCTGACCGGGCTGGGCTCGCTGCTCGGCTTCGTCCGCGACCTGCTGCTGGGCCGGTTCTTCGGCGCCGACGCCGGCACCGACGCGTTCCTCGTCGCCTGGACGATCCCGGAGACCGCCGCGCCCCTGCTGATCGAGGGGGCGATGGCCTTCGTGCTGGTCCCGCTGTTCAGCCGGGCGATGGAGGCGGGCGAGGACCTGAGGGGCCTGGCGTCGTCGACGCTGCCGTACCTGTGCCTCGGGCTGCTGGTGCTGACCGCGCTGACCGGCGCGGGGGCGCCGTGGCTGGTCGAGGTGCTCGCCCCGGGCATCCGGCGGGCCGACCTCGCCGTGGACTGCATGCGGATGGCGTCGGTGACGATCCTGACGTTCGGGCTGGCCGGGTACCTGAGCGCGGCGTTGCGGGCCCACCAGTCGTTCGCGCCGCCGGCGGCCATCTACGTGGCCTACAACCTGGGGATCGTCACCTGCGTGTGGGCCCTGCGCGACCAGGGCGCGTACGCGGCCGCGATCGGGGTGGCCGCGGGCGGGGCGGGCATGGTGCTGGCCCAGGTCCCGGCGTTCGTGCGGCGCTTCGGGGTGCCCCTGTGGCCCACGCGCGGCGTGGCGCTGCCGATGATCGCCTTCCTGCCGGTCGCGGTCTTCACGCTCGTCCGCCAGAGCCAGGTCTTCGTCGAGAGGTTCGTCGGCTCGAAGCTGGCCGAAGGATCGATCTCGCACCTCAACTACGCGCAGAAGATCGCCCAGGTGCCGATGGTCCTGTCGCTGATCGTGGCGACCGTGACCTTCCCGCAGCTCGCCCGCGCGCTCGCCGCGGGCGAGACCGCGCGGGCGCGGCGCAGGCTCGCCGACGACCTGGTCAGCGCCTCGGCGATCGTGCTGGCCGCCACCGCGGCGCTGCTCGTCTGCGCCACGGACGTCGTGGCCCTCCTGCTGCAGTACGGCGCGTTCACCGAGGCCGACACCGCCGCCACCGCGCGGATCATGCGGGTGTACGCGCTGGGGCTGCTCGGCCAGGCCGTGGTCGGGGTCGTCTGCCGCGTCTACTTCTGCGGCGCCCGCGCGTCCTGGTACCCGGCCCTCGCGATGGGCGCGGGGCTGGCCGCGACGGTCGTGCTGGCCCGCCCGGAGTGGGGCGTGACGGGGATCGCCGCGGCGAACGCGGCCGGGATCTCGCTGACCGCCGCGCTGCTGCTCGCGGGACTGCGGCGGCAGGCCCTCGCCCTGCCCGCCCACACGGCGCTGGTCCCGCTCAGCGGCCTGCTGCTGGCCACCGCGGCCGCCGTCGGAGCGGGGTGGGGCGCGCGGACGCTGCTGGCGGGCCTGCCGCCGCCGATCGCCCTGGCTTCGACCGGCGCCGCGATCGCCGTCACCTTCTCCGCTGTCGCGGCCCTCTCGGGGGCCACGGCCACACTCACCGACACCACCAAGATCACCCACTTGATCAGGATGCGAGGTCGCTCATGACCGCGATGCCGCTGGTGCTCATGTACCACTCCGTGGACAAATACGACAGCGACCCGCTTCACGTCACGGTCTCGCCCGACCGCTTCGCCCGGCAGATGCGCTGGCTCGCCCGGCGCGGCCTGAGCGGGGTCTCGATGCTCGAGCTCACGCGCGCCCGGAGCACGCGCGGCCTGGTCGGGCTCACCTTCGACGACGGGTACGGCGACTTCCTCAGCGAGGTCGTGCCCGTGCTGCGCAAGTACGGCTTCACGGCCACGGTCTTCGTGGTCACCGGCCTGATCGGCGAGCACAACGCCTGGGACGCCGGCTCCCCGCGCAAGCGGCTCATGGACACCGAGGGCCTGCGCTGGGCCGCGCGGCAGGGCATGGAGATCGGCTCGCACTCGGCCGGGCACTACTCGCTGTCCGGGCTGCGCGACGACGAGCTCCACCAGGAGGTGGCCGGCAGCAAGGCGGCGCTGGAGGACCTGCTGGGCCGCCAGGTGAGCGGGTTCTGCTACCCGTACGGGCATGTCAACGCCCGCGAGCTGGCCGCCGTCCGCGAGACGGGCTACTCCTACGCCTGCGCCATCTGGAAGTCCGAGCTCACCGGCCCGTACGCGCTGCCGCGCACGTACGTGGGCGAGCGGGACGGCGCGCTGCGGCTGCACGCCAAGCGGGCGCGGCACCGGGTCCGGTGGGGCTGGTGAAGGTCCTGCACGTCATCACCGGCCTGGCCGCGGGCGGCGCGGAGCAGCAGCTGCGGGCCCTGCTGCCGTACCTGCGGGTCCGGTGCGAGGTCGCGGTGCTCACCGGGCACGGGGTGGTCGCGGAGGCCATCGAGGGCTCCGGCGTGCCCGTCCACCACGTCGGCATGCGCGGCAACAGGGACCTGCGCGCCGTCGGCCGGCTGGCCCGGCTCATGCGCGGGCGCCGCTACGACGTGGTGCACACCCATCTGTACCGCGCCTGCGTGTACGGCCGGCTGGCGGCGCGGCTGGCGAACGTGCCGGCGATCGTGGCGACCGAGCATTCGATCGGGCACGAGCACGTCGAGGGACGCCGCCTGACCCGCTCGATCAGGGCGCTGTACCTGGCCAGCGAGCTGCTCGGGCACCTGACCGTGGCCGTCTCGCCGACGGTGGCCGACCGGCTGTCGAGGTGGGGCGTCCCCCGCTCGCGCATCGCGGTGGTCCCGAACGGCGTCGACGGCGAGGCCTTCGGCTTCGACGCGGCCCTGCGCCGGCGCACCCGGGAGCGGCTCGGCCTGCCCGAGAACGCGTTCGTGATCGGCGGCGTCGGCCGCCTGGAGCCGAGCAAGCGCTTCGACACGCTGATCAGGGCGCTGCCGCCGCTCGAACACGCCGTCCTGCTCCTGGTCGGCTCCGGCTCCTGCGAGCCGCGGCTGCGGGAGCTGGCCCGCGAGGCCGGGGCCGAGGACAGGGTGATCTTCGCGGGGGAGTCGCCCGACGTGGGGGCCCTGATGGCGGCGATGGACGTGCTGGTCGCGCCCTCGGTCGAGGAGACGTTCGGCGTGGCCGTCGTCGAGGCGCTCGCGTCCGGCCTGCCCGTCCTGTACGACGCCTGCCCGGCCGTCGAGGACCTGCCGCCCGGCTCGGCCCCGGGAGCACGGCGTGTCGAGCCGCACCGGCTCGCCGCGGAGCTGTCCGGCCTTGCCGCCCGCCCGCCCCTCAGGCTGCCCCCGCCCGATGCCGTCCGGCTCTACGACGTCCGCCGCCAGGCGGACCAGCTGGAGCGGCTCTACCTGCGCCTGCTGGGCGCCGAACCCACCGAGGAGTGACGATGACATGGACCTGGGGCCGCATCACGGGCCTGCTCGTGCGATGGTGGCTTCCGCTGTCCCTGGCGCTCGGGGCGCTGGGCGGGATGGCCTACGCGCTGGCCCGCGACACCGTCTACGCCGCCGAGGCCTACGTCGCGGTGGCCGGCGGTGACCCGGCGCAGGCGGCCGGGTTCGCCGCCGCCTACGCACGGATATCCAGTCATCCCGGCTTCCTCGTCCGCGCCGCGGACGAGCCGGACAGCCTGCGGGCCGCGGCCTCGCCCGACGCCCCGCTGGTGCGGCTCACCTCCGTGGCGACCGGCGCGCGGGAGGCCGCCGACCGCGTCAACCAGGCGGCCGCCGCGCTGATCGCCTACGCCAACGCCCATGCCGCCGACACCCGCGTACGGCTGGTGCCTTTCGCCTCGGCGGTGCCTCCGCTGCGCCCCTCGTCCCCGCTGCCGCTGATCAGCGTGGCCATCGGCGCCTGCGGGGCGGCCCTGGCGGCCGGCCTCGTCCGGCTGGCCGCGCCGCAGGCCCGCCCTCAGGCGCGGCCGGAGCCGGCGGCGCTGACCGGAGCGCCGGCGTGAGGGCCGCCCGGCAGGGGACCTCGCGCGCGGGGCTCACGCTGCGGGTCGTCAGGGAGGGCGCGGAGCTGGCCGCGCTGTCGGCGGAATGGGCGGATCTGTACGCGCGCAGCTCGGCCGCCACGCCGTTCCAGTCGTACGGCTGGCTCAGCTCCTGGTGGCGGGTCTACGGGACCCCGGGGCGGCTGCGGGTGTTCCTGGCACACCGGGACGGACGCCTGGTCGCGGTCGCGCCGCTCAGGCTGGAGCACCGGCTCGGCTGCCGGGTGCTGACACCCGTCGGCGGAGGGCAGTCCGACTTCACGGACATCGTGGTGGACGACTCCGAGGGCGACGCGGGCCTGCGCGAGCTGCGCGCCGGGCTGCTCGCCCAGCCGGGCTGGGACGTCATCGACCTGCCCGAGGCGCGGCCCGGCTCGGCGATCCGCCGCCTGGCGGAGATCTGGGACGGCAGGGCCTGGACGCTGCCCGCCTCCACCTGCCTCCAGCTGCCCGGACAACCCATCGAGCAGGTCCTCGCCGGGCTCCAGAGCCGCCGGGCCCAGCATGTGCGGGCCGCGCTGCGCAAGCTCGACGCCCTGAACGTGTCGGTGACGACGGTCGAGGCGGACCGGGTCAGAACGTCGACGGCCGAGCTGCTGCGGTTGCACACCATGCAGTGGAAGAGCCGGGGGATCAACGCCCAGCACACACAGCCGCGCTTCCTGGACCACCTGGCCGGGGCCGCGCAGGCGCTGGTGGCGGAGAACCACGGGGCGCTGTGGGAGTACCGGGTGGACGGGCGGCTGCTGGCCTGCGACTTCGCGGTGATCGGCAAGGACTTCGTGGGCGGCTACCTGTACGGCGTCCACCCGGACCTGCGGGCCCGGGTGGACCTGGTCACGATGCTGCTGCGTACCAACCTGGAGCTGACGCACCGGCTGGGCAAGCCCGTGCTCAGCATGCTGCGCGGCGCCGAGCCGCACAAGGCCAGGTGGGAGGCCGAAGCGGTGGTCAACCGGCGGGTGATGCTCGGGCGCGGCTCCCGCGCGGCCGCCTACGCCGCGCTGGCGGGCGTGAGCAAGACGGGCAAGGAACTGCTGAAGAGGCGCTGCCCGCGCCTGGCGGCGAAGGTCTCGGCATGGCGGTGAGACCGAGTGTCCTGCACGTCACGCAGCCGGTGGACGGCGGCGTGGGGGCGTACGTGGCCATGGCCGCCGCCGACCAGGCACGGCGGGGCTGGCGCGTCGCGGTCGCCTGCCCCCCGCCCGATGTCCTGGCCGGCCCGCTGGCCGGCGAGCTGGACCGGCTGGGCGTGCCCCGGCTGGACTGGACGGCCGGCCGCGCGCCCGGGCTCGGCGACGTCGTCCAGGCGGCGCGGCTGCGGCGGATCGTGCGTGAGTTCGGCCCCGACGCGGTGCACCTGCACTCGTCCAAGGCCGGGCTGGCGGGCCGGGCCGCGCTCAGGGGCCGGGTGCCCACGCTCTTCCAGCCGCACGGCTGGTCCTGGCTGGCCGCCCGGGGCCCAGTCGCCGCCGCGGCGCTGACCTGGGAACGGCTGGCCGCGCGCTGGTCCGACCGGGTGATCTGCGTGGGCGAGGGCGAAGCCGCGCTGGCCAGACGGTACGGCGTGCCCGGCGACCTCGTCGTGGTGCGCAACGGCGTGGACCTGCGCCGCTTCAGACCGGCGGGGCCGCAGGAGCGGGCCGAGGCGCGCGCCCGCCACGGCATCGCCGAGGACACGCCGCTGGCGGTCTGCGTGGGCAGGGTCACCCGCCAGAAGGGCCAGGACCTGCTGCTGTCGGCCTGGCAGCGCGTCGCCGCCCGCGACGGGCGGGCCCGGCTGGCCATCGTCGGCGACGGCCCGATGCTGCGCGCGCTGCGGTCGCGGGCCGTGCCCGGCGTTCACTTCGCCGGCGGCGTGGCCGACGCCCGGCCCTGGTACGCCGCCGCCGACGTGGTGGTGCTGCCCTCGCGCTGGGAGGGCCTGCCGCTCACCGCGCTGGAGGCGCTGGCCACGGGCAGGCCCGTGGTCGCCTGCGCGGTGCCCGGGCTCACCGAGGTGGTGACCGGGGGAGTCGGCGCGCTCGTTCAGCCGGAGGACAGCGCGGGGCTGGCCGAGGCGCTGCTGGTCAGGCTCGGGCAGCCCGAGCTGGCCGGTGCCGAGGGGGTGGCCGCCGCCACGCTGGCGGCCGGGTTCGGCGTGGACGGCGCGCTGGACGGGCTCGCCACGCACACGCTGGCCGTGCTGGGCGGGGAGGCGTGCTCCAGCAGCCGCCTGCGGAAGGACTCCGACGACCCGGGGTTCGACGAACACTGCCAGACGCCGTGCGGACAGTAATCGGAGATCGAGTGATAGACCACGTTGTGAGTACCGATCCAGTCGAGCATCCCCTCGACGTAGGCGGGACGGTCGCCGTTGCGGAACAGCCCCCACTCGGGGAACGAGATGGGCTTGCCGTGCTGCGCGGCGAAGTCGGCGTGCGCCCGCAGGCCGTACGGCTGGTCGATGTATTCGGCGAACTCGTGCCCGGGCCCCTGGTCGTAGCTGTCCATGCCGATGATGTCGACCACGTCGTCACCCGGGTAGCACTGCGTCCAGGGCACCGCGTCGAGCCCGCGGCTGGGGGCGAAGTCGAAGCGGAAGCGCTGGCCGGGCGTCTCGCGCATGGTCTTCACGATGCGCCGCCAGTACTGCTTCCACGTCTCCGGGTCGGGTCCGCACCTGCTGGAGTAGGTGGTGCCGTTCATCTCCCAGCCGAGCACGATGATCGTGTCACCGGCGCCGGAGGAGACCAGCTTCCCGGCGAGCTTCCTGAAGCGGCCGTCATGGGCGCCGTGCGCCCCCTTGGCCAGTCGTCGCGCCACGGCGAGGTCGGACATCATGGACTCGTTCGGAGTGACCATCGGCACGTTCAGCGCCAGGACGCGGCCCGGCCGGGCGGCCCGCCAGCGCGTCCACGCGTCGAGGATCTCGGAGTCGCCCCCCTCGAGGGACTTCCAGCGTTCGCCGGGGAGATAGGTGCGCCCGACCGTCACCCTGAGCCCCAGCCACGCCTCGAAGCCCGTCAGGAGCTCGGGACCGCGCGCGTCGGAGGCGAGGAAGACGCCCAGCGCCGGGGGACCGCTCGCCGGAGCGGGCGCCGGCGCGCCCAGACCGACCGATGCCACCGCCGCACCCGTGATTATCGCGAGCGAAAAGCGCAGATATCTCGTTCCTGCCACGATCGCACATCCCCGATTCTCGCCTCTCCTTCCTTCTCCATACCCCATGTTTCGGCAATCCGGATATCCGACTCGCGATTTGCCTGATTTATAGCTTTTCGCGAAGGAGAAGGAAGATGCTCGATTGCACTGTCCCGGCGCTTGTGCTGCGACTGGACCCCAATAACTTTCATCATGGGACCCTCGGCGCCATTCGCTCCCTCGGCAGGGCCGGAGTGGAGGTGCACGGGCTCCTCGGGGAGACGGACTCGCCGACCTCCCGCTCCAAGTACCTGGCGCGCGCGCATGCGTGGCCGCGCGGCGGGGACCCCGGGGACATCGTGCGGACGCTCACGCAGGTCGCCCAGAGCATCGGCCGCCCGGCCGTCCTGCTGGCCCTGGACGACGCGGGCGCCATCGCCGTCGCGGAGCACGCGGCCGAGCTGCGCCCGCACTACCTCATCCCCGACCAGGTGCCCGGACTGCCGCGCGCCCTCGCCGACAAGAGCCTGCTGGCGCAGCTGTGTTCCGCGTTCGGGGTCGTCCAGCCGGAGACCCGGCTGATCACCGGCGAACGCGACGCCGCGGCCGCCGTCACCGACTTCGGGCTGCCGCTGGTCGCCAAGTGGGCGCAGCCGTGGCTCCTGCCCGCCGGCGCCGGGCTGCGCAACACCAGCCTGGTGCAGAGGGCCGGCCAGGTGCCCCGGCTGCTCCAGCACGTGGACGGCTGCGACCTGCTGTTCCAGCGCTTCGTGCCCGGCGGGCCGCACGCGGACTGGTTCTTCCACGGCTACTTCGACGAGAACTCCCGCTGCCTGTACGGCGGCGCGGGACGCAAGGAGCGCGCCCATCCCAAGGGCGCCGGGCTCACCACCTACGGGCGGTGGCTGCCCAACCCCGTCGTGGAGGGCACCGCCCGCGAACTGGCGGAGAGGCTGGGCTACCGCGGCGTGCTGGACATCGACTTCCGCCACGACGCCGGCCGGGACGCCTACCACCTGCTGGACTTCAACCCCCGGCTCGGCGCCCAGTTCCGGCTGTTCAGCGACAGCAGCGGCCTGGACCTGGTACGGGCCGCCCACCTGCACCTGTCCGGCCGGCGCGCGCCCCGGGGACGGGCCGGTCACGGCCGGACCTACGTGGTGGAGAACTACGACCTCATCACCGCCGGCCCGAAGAGCCTGCGCGCCCTGTGCTCGGCGGACGAGTTTGCCTGGCTGTCCGCCGACGACCCCCGGCCCTTCGTGGCCATGGCCAGGCAGGCGATGAAACGCGGATTCACCCGGCTGGCCCGGCAGTGGGCCTAGCACGGCGAATGGAGGAGAATGTGCCTACCTCGGTCATCGACGTGGCGATCGTGGGCGCCGGACCGTACGGGCTGTCGGTGGCGGCGCACGCGCTGCACGCCGGGCTCGACGCGCGGGTGTTCGGCGAGCCGATGCGGTCGTGGGAACGCCACATGCCCAGAGGCATGCTGCTGAAGTCCGAGCCGGACGCGTCCCATCTCGGCGACCCGGATCGCAGACACGGCCTCGACGCCTTCCACCGGTACTCCTACGGGGAGCCGGTGCCGGTGGAGAGGTTCGTCGCCTACGGCAGGTGGTTCCGTCAGCAGGCGGTCGGCCGGGCGCTGGAGGAGACGGAGGTGACGGCCGTCGGCGTCGAGGGCGGGCTGTTCGCGCTCTCCCTGTCGTCGGGCGCGTCCGTGCTGGCCAGGACCGTCGTGCTGGCCCTGGGGTTCCTGCCGTTCGCCCACCGGCCCCGCGCCCTGGCGGCGTTGCCGCCCGAGGTGGCCACGCACAGCTCCGACCACCACGATCTGAGCGGGTTCGCGGGACGGGACGTGACCGTGCTGGGAGCCGGCCAGTCGGCGCTGGAGACCGCGACGCTGCTGGCCGAGGCGGGGGCGGCCGTCCGGCTCGTCGCCCGCACCGGCGCCCTGGCCTGGAACGACGTGCCCGTCGAGCGGCGCCGGGTCATGTCGCGCGTGCTGGCGCCCCGCTCCGCGCTCGGGAGCGGCTGGCCCTCCGTGGCCTGGTCGCGGATGCCGTACGCGGTCAGGTACCTGCCGCGGGCGGCCCGCGCCCACATCGTGCGCAACACCCTCGGACCGGCCGGGTCCTGGTGGCTGAAGGAGCGCTTCGACGGCGCCGTGCAGGTGACCCTGGGGGCGCGGCTGGCCGCCTCCGAGTACCGCGAGGGGGTCCGGCTGCGGCTGCGGGACCTCGCGGGCGCGGTCACCATGCTCGAGACCGAGCACGTCATCGCGGCGACCGGCTACCGGGTGGACGTGGCCAGGATCGGGATCCTCCACGAGGACCTGCGGCGCGCGGTGGCGGCGCCCGGCCCGGCGCCGCGGCTCGGTCCCGCGTTCGAGACGTCCGTCGCGGGGCTGCACCTGGTCGGGCTCGCGGCGGCGGCGACGTTCGGACCGGCCATGCGGTTCGTGTGCGGCTGCGACTTCGCCGCCCGCCGTGTGACCAGGGGCCTGGTGGGCCGCCTGCGGGGAGCTCGGGCGTGAATCCGGGCAGAGCTGCTTCTGGGGGAGCGAGAATGGTTCTTCACGTGGTGCTGGCCTGCGTGGTCACGGTGTTCGCCGGCGTCCCGGGGGCCGTCGCCGAGGACGCGCCGTCGTCCTTCACCAACTCGCCGGCGACGGCCTCGGGGCGGACGCCGTCCGGCGTGACGGTGACCGTGCGCAAGACCATGATCGGGGAGACGCGCGTCGCCTCCGCCGAGGTGCTGACCGCGAGCACGTGGGCGCCCGGCGACGAATTCCTCGTCCCGGCCAACGCCAAGATGACGGCGGGATTCAGGGACCTCTACGAGGACTTCGCGGCCCGGCCCGGCGGCTGGAGCGGCGTGGCCATGCTGACGTTCACGTTCTCCCGGCCGGTACGCGACCCGCACCTGCACGTGTTCGGCACGGGCGGCGTGTCGCGCGACCCGAGGCGCGGCCGCGACGACTACTGGCCCGCCATCGACCTGGTCGACGGGACCCCGGCCACGCCCGCCTTCTCCGCGGCGGCCGGCTTCCCCGGCTACCGGGTCACGGCGGACTCGATCGAGCCGGAAGCGGTCCGTCCCGTCAAGTCCACCACCTGCGGGGTCGTCTACACCTGCGGCACGGCCAAGGTGAAGGGCACCGTCACCGCGTTCACGATCCGGCTGAGCGCCCGTGACGTGCGCTACGCGCTCGGGGGCCCGGGCACGCAGCTGTGGGCCGCGTTCAAGATCACGCTGGCCGAGGACGACTCCGACGCGCCCGCCTCGTACGGAGCGGCCTCCCACGCGATCACCGACTCCTTCCTGGGGGCCTCCGCGACCGCCGACCATCTGGACGAGGTGAGCACGGCGGCCCGCGAGGTGAGCGCCGACGAGGACGACGCCGTGACCGGCTCCCCGGCGGAGATCACCGTCAAGGACCGGGCCGGCACGCTGACGGTGCCCGTACGGGCCGGGTCGCCCGCGTACCTCACCGGGTGGATCGACGCCGACCACGACGGCCGCTTCGACACCGACGAGCGGGCCACCGCGCAGGTCGCCAAGGACGCCACCACCGCGGAGCTGCGCTGGAGCCTGCCGCAGACATTCCGCACCGGCCTCACCTGGATGCGGCTGCGCCTGGCCGCCCAGGCGACGGCCCTGCCCTCGGGATGGGCCGACAGCGGCGAGGTCGAGGACCACCGGATCGAGCTCGTCCGCCCGGCGGACGACGCGTCGCCGGCGAAGGACTGAGGAGGGTCAGAGCGAGAGCGCGGGCTCCATGACCTCGGAGGGGCACAGCTGGCCGATCACCCTGCGCACCTGGGCGCGCAGGGCGGGATCCGTGAGATGGCCGTCCTTGTCGAAGTGCGGGCAGGCCGGGGAGATCACCAGCTCGGCCCCCATCACGACGGCGCCCGCCGCCTGAAGGTGCTTGTAGAGCTCCGCCTGGGCCCACATCGCGCCGCACGCCCGCGCGCTCGCGCTCATCACCGCCACGTGCTTGCCCGACAGCCCGTTGCGCGCCGACATCCAGTCCAGCGCGTACGTCAGCTCCTCGGGCAGCAGGCTGTGCTCGGGGGCGGTCAGCAGCACCGCGTCGGACGCGGCGACCAGCCCGATGAGCTCGCGCGCCATGACCGGCACCGGCCCGTGCGCGTACGGCGGGATCTCGCCCAGCCCCGGCCACACCGCGAAATCGACGCCCACGGGCAGCTCGCCACCCGCCGCGTCCAGCAATTTGTTGATAAACGACCCCGCGTGGAGACTGGCGGCGATCCCGATGATTTTCACCCTCTGCTCCCGAGCGGTTCCGAAGTTTCCAGGAACCTGCCCGATGTCTCGGATGTCCAAGACCAGCGCCGGGTCAAGACACGACTGGGGCCCGTTCGCGTCCTATCGCCGCGCCGGATGATCGTCCGAGGCGCGCGGGCGGCGGAAGATCAGGGCCAGGACGCGCAGCACCAGGATGGCGGCGATCACCAGCAGGTTGTAGCCGATGAGCTGGAACAGCGTGGTGTTCGCCAGCGCCGGCGGGCCGCCGGCCGTCCCGAGGAGGATGACCGCCATCACCCCGGCCGTGGCGCCGAGCACCGTCAGCAGCACCTGGTGGAGCAGGCCCGTCACGTAGCGGCGGTCGCGCTCGTCGGCCAGCAGCCGCACGTTCATGGAGAACCGGCCGTGCTCGGCGGCGCTCGCGATGCGCTCGACGCGGCGCGGCAGGCGGCGCAGCATCGGCAGCAGCGCGACCAGCTCCTGGGTGGCGGACTCCTTGATCGTCTCCGGGGTGATCCGCTCGGCGAGATGGCGGCCGGCGAACGACCGGGCCTCGCCGATGAGGTCGAACCCGGGGGAGAGGCGCACGAGCGTGCCCTCCAGCGTGGCCAGCGCGCGGAAGACGGCGGCCACCTCGGGCGGGATCGACAGCCCGTACGCCGAGACGATCCTGAACAGGTCGGTGAACATCTGCGCGCTGTCCATGCCGGCCGTCACGTGCCTGGCCATGAACTGGCCGAGCGCCCGTTCGAGCGCGGCCTCGTCGATGTCCTCCGGCCTGGGCACGACCTCGAGCAGCGCGTCGGTGACGCCCAGCGGGTCCTGGCGGTTCATGGCGAGCAGGAAGCGCCGCAGCGCCGAGCGCAGGGAGTCGTCGAGCCGCCCGACCGCGCCGAAGTCGAGCAGCCCCAGCGTGCCGTCGTCGAGCAGCATGAGGTTGCCGGGATGCGGGTCGGCGTGGAAGACGCCCTCGATCAGGATCTGCCTGAGCAGGCAGTCGAGCAGGTCGCGGGCCAGCTGCGGGCCCTGCTCCGGGGCGGCGGCGGTGACGGGCCGGCCGGACAGGCGCCGCATGACGAGCACGCGTTCGGTGCACATGGCGCTGATCGGGGCGGGGTACGTGACACCGCCGCCGGCGGTGACGGCCGCCATGTTGGCCGCCTCCACCCGGAAGTCGAGCTCCTCGCGGATCGCCGTCGCGAACCCGTCGGCCAGGTCGCGCAGCCCGAGCGAGCGGCCCCAGCGGGTCCTGGACTCCAGCGTGGCCGCCAGCCGCCGGACGATGTCGAGATCCTTCGAGACCACCGGCCAGATGCCCGGCCGCAGCACCTTGACCACGACGCTCTCGCCCGAGTGCAGGCGGGCGGCGTGGACCTGCCCGATGGAGGCGGCGGCCAGCGGCGTCCGGTCGAACTCGGCGAACGCCTCGTCCACCGGCCCGCCCAGCTCGGCGGCGAGCACCGGCTCGATCTCCGGCCACGGCGCCGGGGCGACCTGGTCCTGCAGCCGGCCCAGCTCCTCGACGAACTCGGCGGGCAGCAGGTCGCGCCGGGTGGACAGGACCTGGCCGAGCTTGACGAACGTGGCGCCGCCCTCGTCGAGGGCCTCGCGCAGTGACCTGGCCAGCCGCACCTTCCCCGGGCGGTCGTCGAGCCGCTCGCCCCGGCCGCGCAGGTACGGGCCGAGGCCGTGCTTGATGGCGATCCTGGTGATCTGCGAGTAGCGCCTGGCCCGGGAGAGGCGGCCGCGTACGGACCTGACGAGCTCCAGCGGCCCCGGCACCGAGCCCGGCGGCACCAGTGCCTCGGCGATCACCAGGATCACCATGGGGATCAGCACCACGCTCATGACGATGAGCAGCAGGATCCCCAGCGCCGGCGCGGCGGGCGGGTTCTCGCGGCCGATGGGGCCGAGCGAGGTCAGGATCGGCTCCAGCATCGGCTGTGCCAGCCCGAAGGCGACCAGCGCGGCCAGGAACGTGCGCAGCCTGCCGAACCTGACGCCCAGCAGGCGCTGCGCCGCCGTGGCCAGGCCGATGATCATCAGGAGCGTGAAGACGCTGAGGAACAGCTGGGTGGGGAGATCCATAGGGCAGGATCATTCCACGGCGGCGCTCCTCGCCGGATGGCAGCGACGTGCCTTGGGGCCCCGATCAGCGGGCGGCGGCGCGCGCCCGGCGCTCCTCGCGGCGCTCGACGAACCTGGCGGCCGTGGTCTCGGTCCTGGCCAGGAACGCGGACAGCTCCTCGCGGGCCTGCTCGCCCTCGGCGTCCAGCCCGGTCTTGTCGAACACCGACCACTGCTTCAGCACCGGCATCAGCACGTCGTCCAGGTGCAGGCGCAGGTCGTAGATGCCCTCGTTCGCGATGATCATGGCCTTGCGGGTGAACCCCTCGATGCCCGAGCCCGGCATCTGGAACGTGGTGACGACGTCGGTCACCGCGCGCATGGTCTGGTTGGGGTCCAGCTCGAAGGCGGCCTTGAGCAGGTTGCGGTAGAAGAGCATGTGCAGGTTCTCGTCGGCGGCGATCCTGGCGAGCAGGCGCTCGCAGCCCTCGTCGCCGGAGGCCTTGCCGGTGTTGCGGTGCGCGATGCGGGTGGCCAGCTCCTGGAAGGAGACGTACGCGAGCTGCTGGAGCATGGTGCCGTACTCGGTGGTGAAGCCGTTCTCCATGTGGTGCATGCGGGCGCGCTCGAGCGCCACGGGATCGACGGCGCGGGTGACCGTGAGGTAGTCGCGGAGCGCGGTGCCGTGGCGGTCCTCCTCGGCCGTCCAGCGGTGCACCCAGGTGCCCCAGGCGCCGTCGCGGCCGAACGTGCTGGCGATCTCGTGGTGGTAGCTGGGGAGGTTGTCCTCGGTCAGGAGATTGACGATGAGCGAGATGCGGGCCGCCTCGGGGATCTTGGAGTCGCCTTCCTGCCACGCCTCGCCCCCGTAGATGCCGTCGAAGTCGCGGCCCTCGCTCCACGGGATGTACTCGTGCGGGAACCACTCTTTCGCCATCGTGTGATGGCGGTCGAGCTCCACGGCCACCACGGGCTCCAGCTCGTGCAGCAGCTCCGTCTGAGTCATCGCCATAAAAGATCTTCTCCTTCAGGTTACGGTACCGTAGGTTAGGCTACCGGAAGGACATACCGGTCAAATAGGGTGTCCCTATGCGACCCAGTGTCCGCGGTGTCCTGCTCGACCACGACGAGTGGCTGGTGATCTTCCGTCGTACGGTTCCGGGACGCGACGTCTATTGGAGCATCCCCGGAGGGCATGTCGAACCGGGGGACGACACGCTGGAGCACACCCTGCACCGGGAGCTGCTCGAGGAGCTGGGCGCGACCGTCTCGGCGGTGACGCCCCTGGTCACGCTGTCCTACCCGTGGCAGGGCGAGCTCAAGACGCAGCATGTCTACGGCTGCCGCCTGGTGGCGATGGATCCGGGGCTGCGGCACGGGCCCGAGTTCGAGGACCCGTCGCGGGGGCTGTACGAGGTGGAGCGGGTACGGCTGAACCGTTCGGAGATCACCTCCCGGCACCTGGTCCCCGAGCCGGTGGCGGACTACCTGTCGACCACCATCACGGACCTGCCCCGCCTGATCGGCCAGGGCTCAGGGCCCGGTTAGGGCTGGGGGCTCGGTCGGGGCTCACAGCCCCGCTAGGGTTCGCGGCGCAGGCGCTTCAGGTCGGAGCGCTGCTTCTTCGCGGCGATGCGGCGCTCGACGGCGCCGCGGCTGGGCTTGGTCGGGCGGCGGCGCTTCGGCGGCGGGGCGATGGCCTCGCGCAGGCGCTGGGCCAGGCGGTGCGCCGCGGCCTCCCGGTTGCGCAGCTGGGAGCGGTATTCGGAGGCGGCGATCGTGATCGTCGGGGAGCCCAGCCGGTCGAGCGCCCTGGCCTTGAGCGCGGGCGGCAGCGCGGTGCTGGCGGCCACGTCGAAGACGAGCTCCACGCGGCTGTCGGTGGTGTTGACGCCCTGGCCACCGGGGCCCGACGAACGTGAGAAACGCCAGACGAGCTCGACGTCGGGAATGACGATCGAGTCGTTGACGATCAGCGGGCCGGGCATGGGCGGGACTCCTGTTCTCTCACCAGCATTAACAGTAAATGGGGCGATCTATGCCGCGCGCAACGGCATTTTCCCGGTTTTCTCGATGGCGGACTGCAAGTGACGTGTGCCACTATCGCGCGTGAAAATCACGGGTGGGGGAGGCACTGTGACCGCGATCGTCGGTGTGCACGGGATCGGCAAGTACAACTACTACCTCGAGGCCGGACGGTCCGCGACCGGGGCGGCCGAGGCCATGCGGGTCAAGTGGGACCGCTATCTGCAGGTGGCGCTGGGGGGCGAGGCGCGGCCGTACTTCAGCGAGGTCGCCTACTTCTCGCACCACCTGCACAGCGGAAAGGGCGGCGAGGAGGAGGCGAGGGCCGCCGCGGCGACGGAGGGCCAGATCCAGCAGGTGCTCGTCGCCTGGGCGAAGAACCTGGGCGTGGGCGAGCACGTGACGGGGGCGCTCAAGACGTTCACCGGCTGGCTGCTCGACCGGCTGGACGGCAGGTCGGCGGCGTTCGCCAAGCTGTTCGCGCCGGAGGTGGCGGCGTACCTCACGGACGAGGGCAAGCGCGAGAGGTGCCGGCAGGCCGTGGCCGACGCGATCAGGCGCAACCGGCCCAAGGTGGTGATCGCCCACTCGCTCGGCAGCGTGGTCGCGTACGAGACGCTGTGGGGCGACCCCAGCCTGCGGATCGACCTCCTGGTCACCCTGGGCAGCCCGCTCGGCATGCGCAACGTCGTCTTCGAGCGCCTCCTGCCCGCCCCCATCAACGGCCACGGCGAACGCCCCCCGGGCGTCAGGCGCTGGGTGAACATCGCCGACAAGGACGACATCGCCGCCATCCCGCCCAATCTGGCCGTCAGCTTCACCGGCATCGACGCCGAAGAGCTGGTCAACCTGGACTGGCTCGATTTTCACACGGTCGAGAAGTACCTAGGTTGCCCGGCGCTCGACCCGCATCTGCGACCATTCCTGGCATGACGTGGATTGTGTTCGACTACGGCGGCGTCCTGTGCCTGCCCCAGCTCGAGTCCGACAACGAGGCCATGGCGCGGGCGGTGGGCGCGGACCCGGACGCGTTCCGGCACGGCTACTGGGAGCACCGCCTGGAGTTCGACCGGGGGAGCCTGGGCCCGCTGGACTACTGGTCGGCCGTGCTGGACCGGCCCGTCACCCGGACCGAGCTCGCCCGCCTGGTCGCCATGGACGTCGCGAGCTGGGCGTACCCGAACGAGAGCACGATCACCCTGCTCGGCGAGCTGATCGGGGCCGGGCGTGACGTGGCGCTGCTGTCCAACATGCCCGTCTGCGTCGGCGACGGCCTGGACGAGCTGCCCTGGATCGCCGAGGTCGGCCACCGCTTCTACAGCGGCAGGATGGGCCTGGTCAAACCCGACCGGGAGATCTACGACGCGATGGCCCGCGCGCTGGGCGCCGACCCGTCCGAGGTCGTCTTCATCGACGACCGCGAGGAGAACGTCGAGGGCGCCGAGCGCGCGGGCATGACCGGCGTGCACTTCACGGACGCGGCCACGCTCCGCGGAACGTTGTCTGGCGTTCACGGAGCCATCGGATGAACGCTCAGTGAGGTCATCGGCCGAGGCCAAACCTCGCGAACAGGACGACTGATGCTGTTCACCCGTGCTTGACTCGGCTGTCACGGCCGGGTCAGCGCGGGCGGACATACCTGTGAACGTGGACCGCAGAGCCTTCCTGACAGCGGCGACAGCCGGACTCCTCCTCCCCCAGACCGCCACACCGGCGGCAGCGGCCAGAACCCTCAGATCCGACCCGTTCACGCTGGGCGTGGCCTCCGGCGACCCGTCGGCCGACGGCTTCGTCCTGTGGACCAGGCTGGCGCCCGACCCGCTGGCCGGCGACGGCCGCGGCGGCATGCCCGCCCGTGACGTGGACGTGGACTGGCAGGTCTCGGCCGACGAGCGCTTCTCCAAGATCGTCAGGTCCGGTACGGCCACCGCCAGGTCGCGCGACGCCCACAGCGTCCACGTCGAGCTGGACGGGCTGGAGCCGGGGCGCGAGTACTTCTACCGCTTCAGAAGCGAGGGCAGGCTCTCCCCGGCGGCCCGCACCAGGACGACCCCCGCCGGGGAGACGCCGCTCAACTTCGCGGTGGCGGCGTGCGCGCACTACGAGCACGGCTACTACACGGCCTACCGCCGCCTGGCCGAGCAGGAGCCCGACCTGGTGGTGTTCCTCGGCGACTACATGTACGAGTACGGCCCCAGCGGCTACACGGCGCTGGCCGGCCGCGTACGCACCCACACGCCCGGCAAGTGCGAGACGCTCGCCGACTACCGGCTGCGGCACGCCCAGTACAAGAGCGACCATGACCTGCAGGCCGCGCACGCGGTGGCGCCGTGGCTGGTGGCGTTCGACGACCACGAGGTGGAGAACAACTGGGCCGGCCCCGTCTCCAGCACGAACGCGCCCGGCTTCACCACGCGCAGGACGCACGCGTTCCGGGCGTACTACGAGAACATGCCGCTGCGCCGCGCCAGCCTCCAGGGGGCGGTGCTCAGGGTGAACCGGCGGATCTCCTGGGGGACGCTGGCCCGCTTCCACCTGCTGGACACCCGGCAGTTCCGCGACGACCAGGCGTGCCTGGACGGCGTGCGGGCCGGGTGCGACGACCGGCTGGCGTCGGGGCGGACGCTGCTCGGGTCCGACCAGTGGCGCTGGCTGGAGAGCGGCCTGCGCGGCTCCACCACCCGCTGGAACCTGCTCGGGCAGCAGATCATGATGGCGCAGCGCGACTACAAGGTAGGGCCCGGGCGCGAGGTGAACCTGGACTCCTGGGACGGGTACGCCGCCGAGCGGACGCGGCTGCTGGGATCGCTGGCGGGCACCGAGAACCCGGTGGTGCTGACGGGGGACGCGCACATGCACCACCTGGCCGAGCTCAAGACCGACTTCGACGACCCGGACTCGCCGGTGGTGGCCAAGGAGCTGATCGCCTCGTCGATCGCGAGCGACGGCGACGGGTACCGGGACCGGACGTGGATCGCGGAGGCGCTGCAGGAGAACCCGCACATCTCCTTCATCGACCAGCGGCGGGGGTATCTGATGGCGCGGCTGACCCGGGATGAGCTTTCCGTCGATTACCGGACATTGGACTACATCTCCCGGCGGGGCGCGCAGGCGAAGACCGCTCACCGGCTCACCATCCCCGCGACCACCGGTCCCGCGGCCGCCGGCCGGGCGGGCGCACCGCGCGTCGGCTGAACGTTTGCTGGGAGCAGCCTGAAAATCCGCTCAACCACGCGCCCGCCCGGCGGGCCGGCCGCGCTCCGGGCGCGTTTGCCGCGCCCACCGGAGGCGCCGGGTGGCGCCGCCGGTGGGCGCGCCGGGCCGGGGCGGCACGCGCCACGTGCGGCCTTGCCCGGGACCCGGCGGGAGAGGAGGTGCCGGGCCGGTCCAGGGGGTCAGACGCCGGACCAGGGGGTCAAGCGCCGGTCCGGTCCAGGGAGGTCAGGCGCCAGGCCAGCTCGCGTCCGGGAACTCGCCGTTCGTCGCGCCCGACATGACCACTTCGTCGCTCTCCTGCAGCCCTGAGGTCACCTCCACGTACTGGTCGCCGCGGACGCCCGTCCGCACCACCTTCGCCGAGTCCCGTCCGCCCGCCCGAACCGTGACCACCTGGGCGCCGTCCGACCTGCTGCGGACCGCCGAGGCGGGCACGTAGATCGCGTCCGCGGCCGTGTCCGTGGTGACCGTCACCGAGGCGGTCTGCCCGAGCATGAGCCCGGTGGGCGGCTCGTCGAAGGCCAGAGTGACCGAGTAGCGGACGAGCTGGCCGCTTACCGTCGCGGTCGGCGCGATGGCCGTGATCGTCCCCTCGTACCGCCGGCCGTTCCGGGTGGCCAGGGTGATCCGGGCCTTCTGGCCGAGCTTGAGCCGGTTCACGTCCGACTCGGTGACCATGGCCTGGACCTGTAGCTCGTTGAGGTCGCCGAGGCTGACGAAGGTGCCGGTGCCCGCCTGGTCGCCGACCGCGCCCGCCAGCGACAGCACCGTGCCCGCCGCGGGGGCCACGATGCGGGTCGCCCGTACGGCGTCGGCGGCCTGTTCGAGGGCGGCCTGCGCGCGGTCCACGTTCGCGCCGGCCTGCTCCTCGCTGACGCCGCCCTGCCCCTGAGCCTGACCCTGCCCCTGAGCCTGACCCTGGCCTTGAGCCTGGCTCTGGCTCTGGCCCGCGGAGCCCGTGCCGCGGTTGCAGGAGGACTGCGCGTTCGGCCGGGCGGCGCCGTCGGTCGGCCTGGTGCTCGCTCTCGCCGTCGGCTTGCCGCTGCCCGTGGGGCGGCCGGTCGCCGACGGCTTCGCGCTGGTGGACGGCTTGCCGGAGCTCGTGGCGGACGGGGTGGCGTCCGAGGTGGGACGGCTCCCGGACTGGTCGGAGCCCCCGCCCGGGGTGCCGCCTTGGGGAGCGCCGCCGGTCGGGGTGGCGGTGACGGTCGTGGTGACGGTGGCCGTCACGGTGGCCGTCACGGTGACCGTGACCGTGGGCTGCGGCTCGGGCCCGGGGTCGGTGGGGCCGGGGTCCGTGGGCACGGAGGTCGGCGTGCTGGTGGGGTGAGGGGTGGAGCCGGTGGCCGGGCTCCCGTTGTTCAGGGACACGCCCTGGGTGGGCGGCGCCGCCGGCCCGAGCGCCCCGTTGCCGCCGGCCACGCCACCGCTCGCCCGGCCCGTGGGGGTCGCGCCTCTCGTGGATGTCGCCGTGCCTGTGGGGGTCGCACCTCTGGTGGGTGTCGCCGAACCAGCAGGTGTCCCGCCGGCGGACGTGGCCGGCGTGGCGCCGTTCCCGGACGGCGTGCAGGCCGCGGGGCTGGCGGCGGTGGTCGGGGACGCCGCCTTCTCCTGGGCGTCCTCCAGGGCCTCCTCGGCGGCGGCGAGATCGGCCTTGGCCGCCGTGTACGCCTCCCGCGCCGACCGCCCGTCGACCCTGGCCAGCACCTGCCCCTTCTTCACCTTGGTCCCGACTTTGACGTACACCTTGGTCAGCGTCCCCGAAGAGCCGAACGCCAGGTCCCTGCGCGAGCCGTCCACGGTGTTGCCCGCCGCGCTGACCGTGGCCGTGACCTGGCCGCGCTGCGCGGCGGCGAGCCGTACCTGGACGGTGGGCGGTGCGTCGTCGCGCAGCGCCAGCGCCAGGCCGGACCCGGCCACGAGCACGGCGAGGGCGAGGCCGCCCAGCGCGAAAGTCGGTCTCATGGCGGCCCATCCTGGCGAAGCCGGCTCGCGCCAGGCTGCGAGCAGCCTAAGAGTTACCTGTGTACCTGGAGGGACCCTCAGGTTGTCAGCGAACGTTCAGCTCGCTCGCGGCTCCGGCGCAGCCTGGTGTGCAAGGGTCACCGCCTGTGAAGGTGTCCACACGGCGCAGAGCGCTGATGACCAACGGAGCGCTGGTGGTGCTCCTGCTGGGCGGTGCCGCGCTCGCGTACGCCCAGCTCGGCACGGGACAGGCGGCGGGCCAGACGGCCGTCAGGACCGTGACCGCGAGCCGCGGCTCCGTGGTGGCCTCGGTGTCCGCGTCGGGCGCGGTCGAGAGCTCCAAGTCCAGGGCCCTCTCGTTCGGTACGACGGGGACGGTCGAGAAGGTCTACGTCAAGGCCGGCGACAAGGTGAGCAAGGGCGACCTCCTGGCCAGGATCGACGACGACGCCGCGCAGGAGAGCCTGTCGGCGGCCAAGGCCACGTACGACGAGGCCGTCGCCGACGGGACCTCGACGGCCCAGCTCTACGCCTCCTACATCAAGGCCCGCAACGCCTACCGGGAGGCCCAGCGCACGGTCGCGGCCACCGTGCTGAAGGCGCCGTTCAAGGGCACGATCACGGCGGTGAACGGCACGGTCGGCGGCAGCAGCTCGGGATCGGGCTCCGGATCCGGCTCCGGGTCGGGTTCGAGCGCGGCCTCCGGCCAGGGCACGGGCCAGTCCTCGGGTTCCGGCGGCACTCAGAGCTCCGGCGGCTTCGTCGAGCTGGCCGACACCGGCAAGCTGCAGCTCGTGGGCACCTTCACCGAGTCCGACGTCGGCAAGCTCAAGAACGGCCAGGAGGCCACGGTCACGTTCGACGCCCTGCCGGGGGTGACCGCCACGGGCAAGGTCACCCAGATCCAGCCGGTCGCCTCCACCAGCAACAATGTCGTGCAATATCCGGTCACGGTGACGTTCACGAAGGTCCCGGGCCAGGTGCGGCTGGGCCAGACGGCCACGGTCGAGGTCGTGGTCGGCCAGGCCGACAACGTCGTCACCGTACCCTCGACGGCGGTCTCCACCAGCGGCGGCCAGACCACGGTCACCCTGATCAGGAACGGCACGCAGACCAGGACCCCGGTGAAGGTCGGCGTGCAGGGCACGACGCTGACCGAGATCAAGTCGGGCGTCTCCGAGGGAGACCAGATCGTGCCTCCGACGACCACGACGAGCACCACGGGCGGCAACCTGCGCTTCGGCGGTGGCGGCGGCTTCCCCGGCGGTGGCGGGGTGCCCGGCGGCGGCGGTCCGGGAGGCGGGCGATGACGGCCCCGGACGTTCCCCCTGTCCTGCGCGTGAAGGACCTGGTCAAGGAGTACG
Source organism: Nonomuraea sp. NPDC003709 (assembly GCF_040610775.1). Taxonomy (NCBI): domain Bacteria; kingdom Bacillati; phylum Actinomycetota; class Actinomycetes; order Streptosporangiales; family Streptosporangiaceae; genus Nonomuraea; species Nonomuraea sp. NPDC003709. The sequence goes on from NZ_JBEXMW010000002.1 coordinate 554,235, forward strand.
GCGAGGGCGACGCGAAGGTCCGCGCCCTGCGCGGCATCAGCGTGGACGTCGAGCGCGGCGACTACGTCGCCATCATGGGCGCCTCCGGCTCCGGCAAGTCCACCCTCATGAACATCCTCGGCTGCCTCGACATCCCCACCTCCGGCACGTACCTGATCGACGGCGCCGACGTGGGACAGCTGGACGAGCACCAGCTCGCCATCCTGCGCAACCGCAGGGTCGGGTTCGTGTTCCAGTCGTTCAACCTGATCCCGCGCATGAGCGCGCTGGCCAACGTCGAGCTGCCGCTGGTGTACGGCGGCATCGGCCAGGCCGAGCGGCGCAGGCGGGCCCTGGCGGCGCTGGACCAGGTCGGGCTGACCGACCGCGTGCACCACGAGCCGAACCAGCTCTCCGGCGGCCAGCAGCAGCGCGTGGCCGTGGCCAGAGCCCTGGTCACCGCGCCCGCGCTGCTGCTGGCCGACGAGCCGACCGGCAACCTCGACACCGCCTCCACGCACGACGTCCTGGAGATCCTGGACCGGCTCAGCGAGTCGGGCCGCACGATCGTGCTCATCACCCACGAGAACGACGTGGCCGCGCACGCCAAGCGGGTGATCAGGCTGGTGGACGGCGAGATCGTGGAGGACCGCCGCCAGGGCCCGGTGGACGGCCCGCCGCCCCGGATGGCGGGAGCGGCCCGGTGAACCAGCTCGAGATCCTCCGCTTCGCGCTGCGCGGCCTGCTGGCCAACAAGATGCGCAGCTCGCTGACCACGCTCGGCATCCTCATCGGCGTCGCCGCGGTCATCATGCTGGTCGCCATCGGCGAGGGCTCCTCGCAGAGCATCCAGCGCAACATCCAGCGCCTCGGCGCCAACACCCTGACGATCTCCCCGCAGTTCTCGGGCGGCGGTGGCGGCGGCGGTGGTGGTGGCGTCATGCGGGCGTCCGGCGGCGGCACGAACACCGGCCCGCGCACCCAGGCCAGGCAGCTCAGCCTGACCGACGCCAAGGCGCTGACCGACAAGACCCTGGCGCCCTCCGTCAGGAGCGTCTCGCCGGTCGTGACCGCCTCCTCCTCGACGGCCACGTACGGGGCCGCCAGCCACGCGATCTCGCAGTTCGTCGGCACCTACCCCAGCTACTTCGAGGCCGTCAACAAGCCGGTCACGAAGGGGACGTACTTCTTCAACGACGACGTGCTGGCCGCCAGGAAGGTCGTGGTACTCGGCCACACCGTCGTGGAGGAGCTGTTCGGCACCGTCGATCCCATCGGCAAGCAGGTCAGCGTGTCCGGCGTGCCGTTCACGGTCGTCGGGGTGCTGAAGGAGGCCGGGTCCACCGGCATGCAGGACGCCGACGACGTGGCCATCGCGCCGCTGCCCGCCGTACAGCAGAGCCTGAGCGGGTTCGGCTCGCTCAACTCGATCGTCGTGCAGGCGTCCGGGGCGGAGACCACGACGGCGGCGCAGGCCGAGGTCACGGCCATCCTCAACCAGCGGCACGGCATCAAGAACGACAACGCCGACTACCGCATCCTCAACCAGGCCACCTTGCAGGAGACCGTCAGCGCGGCGACCGGCACCTTCACCGTGCTGCTGGGCGCCGTGGCCGCGATCTCGCTGCTGGTGGGCGGCATCGGCATCACCAACATCATGCTGGTGACCGTCACGGAGCGCACGCGCGAGATCGGCATCCGCAAGGCGATCGGCGCGCCCAGGAGCGCGATCCTGGGCCAGTTCCTGCTGGAGGCCACGCTGCTGAGCCTGGTCGGCGGGCTGTCCGGGGTGCTGGTGGCGTTCATCGGGACCAGGTTCACCGTGGCCGGCATCGAACCGGTCCTCGTGCCGTCGTCGGTGGCGCTCGCGCTGGGCGTGTCGGTGGGGATCGGGTTGTTCTTCGGCAGTTATCCCGCCAACCGGGCGGCCAAGCTGAGGCCGATCCAGGCCCTGCGCCACGAGTAAGGAGAATGACATGGCCCAGCTCGACGACTCCTCGCCGTACCCCGACGACCTGAAGGAGGAGCTCGCCGTCCAGCCGAAGAAGGGCGCTTCCAAGCTCACGCTGGCGTTGGCCGCCGGCGTCGTGCTGGTGGCCGGTATCCTCATCGGCATTCAGGCCGCCAACCTGTTCGGCTCGCCGGCCGCCTCCGCCGCCGGGGCGCAGCAGCGCCCCATGGGCGGCGGGTACGGCCAGCAGCAGGGCGGTTTCGGCCAGCAGCGCGGCGGATCCGGACAGCCGCCCGGTTACGGTGGAGGCCAGCGGATGGGCGGCGGCGGGGGAGGCACCATCGGCACCGTCGAGAAGGTCGAGGGCGGCAAGGTCTACGTGAAGACCATGGACGGCTCCACAGTCACGGTCGCCACCGACGACCAGACGACCGTCCAGATCTCCAAGCCCGGGAAGGTGACCGACCTCCAGACCGGCACCACGGTGGTCGTCCGCGGCCGGCAGGGCGGCGACGGTTCGGTGACCGCGACGTCGATCACGCAGGGGAACCTGGGAGGAGGCCCGCGATGACGCGCGAGCCCGAAGCCCGGCTGCTGGTGGTCGACGACGAGCCCAACATCAGGGAGCTGTTCTCGGCCAGCCTGCGCATGGCCGGCTTCGAGGTGCTGACCGCGGCCGACGGCATGGAGGCGCTGCGGGTGGCCGAGGAGAGCTCACCTGACCTGGTGATGCTCGACGTCATGCTGCCCGACCTGGACGGCCTGGCGGTCGCGGGCAGGCTGCGGTCCCGCGGCCGCCGGGTCCCGGTGCTGTTCGTGACGGCGAAGGACACCCCCGAGGACCGCATCGCGGGGCTGGGCCTGGGCGAGGACTACGTGACCAAGCCGTTCAGCCTGGAGGAGGTCATCGCCAGGATCCGGGCGGTGCTGCGCCGCACCCGGCGCGGCGTGCCGCCGCCCAACCGGATGCGGGTGGCCGACCTGGAGCTGGACGAGGAGAGCCACGAGGTGTGGCGCGACGGCATCCCGGTGAAGCTGTCGCCGACGGAGTTCAGGCTGCTGCGGTACTTCATGCTCAACGTGGGCCGGGTGCTGTCCAAGACGCAGATCCTCGACCACGTCTGGAACGGCGACTGGCGCACCGACGTCGGGCTCGTCGAGTCGTACGTCTCCTACCTGCGGCGGAAGGTGGACACGGGGGACCGCAAATACCTGCACACGCTGCGCGGGGTGGGCTACATCCTGCGCCCGCCCCGCATATGAGCGGCGCCGTCTCTCCCGCTCAACACCTCCGCGCGAAGGGCGCGGCGGTCCGCAAACACCTGGCCAGGTCCCCGCTGTGGCTGCGGCTGGTGTCGGCGACCCTCCTGCTGGTCACCCTCGCCATCACCGTGACCGGCCTGTTCGCCGTACGGCTGATGCGCGGCTACCTCGTCGAGCGCGTGGACCAGCAACTGCTCGCGGCCAGCCGGCCGCTGCGCGAGCCGCCCCCGCCGCCCACCGACCAGCCCCGTTCCGGCACCCGCCCGCAGCGTTTCTTCGGCCTGTTCTACGCGGTGATCCTCGACTCCGCCGGCGCCCCGATCAGGACGCTCAGCGAGTCCACCGAGGACCACACGCCCGCCCTGCCCAAGCTCGACCTCGCCACGGTCCTGGAGCTCCACGGCCACCCCTTCACCGTCGAGTCGCGCGCCGCCGGTGGCCCGAGCTGGCGCGTCACCGCCGTGCCGGTCCGGGACGGCGAGACCCGGGTGATCGCCGTCAACCTGAACGACGTGGACGCCACGGTCTCGCAGCTCGCCCTGATCGTGGGGGTCGCCGGCGGCGGCACGCTGGTGGTGCTCGGGTTCGCCTGCTACTGGCTGGTACGCCGCAGCCTGCGCCCGCTCCGCGAGATCGCGCGTACGGCCAAGGACATCGCGGGCGGCGACCTGTCCCGCCGCGTGCCCATGTGGGCGGCCACCACCGAGGTCGGCAAGCTCGGCCGCTCCCTCAACGGCATGCTCGCGCAGATCGAGTCGGCGGCGCGCGAGCGCGAGGCGGCCGCAGAGTCGGCCCGCCAGTCCGCCACGGCCGCGCGGCGCTCCGAGGAGCTGATGCGCAGGTTCATGGCCGACGCCTCCCACGAGCTGCGCACGCCGCTGACGTCGATCAGGGGGTTCGCCGAGCTGTACCGGCTGGGGGAGGAGAAGGACCTGGCGGAGGCCGTACGGCTGCTGAGCCGCATCGAAGGGCAGGCGGCCCGCATGGGGCTGCTGGTGGAGGACATGCTCCAGCTGGCCCGCCTCGACCAGCGGCGGGAGCTGGCCCGGCGGCCCGTGGACCTGCTCAGCCTGGCCGCCACCGCCGTCATCGACGCGCAGACGCTGGCGCCGGACCGCAGGATCGAGCTGGTGCGGCTGTTCGGGGGTGAGGGGGACGTGACCGTGACGGGGGACGAGTCGCGGCTCGGGCAGGTGATCAACAACCTCGTCACGAACGCCCTCACCCACACGCCGCCCGGCACGCCCTTCCAGGTGCGGGTCGGGCTGGACGGTGACCAGGCCGTGGTCGAGGTGGCCGACGAGGGGCCCGGCTTCCCGCCGGAGGTGGCCGAACGCGTCTTCGAGCGCTTCTACCGGGCGGATCCGGCGCGGAGCGCGGGCGGGTCGGGGCTGGGGTTGTCGATCGCGGCGACGCTGGTGGAGGCGCACGGGGGGATCGTGATGGCGGAAGGCTCACCCGGCAAGGGCGCCCTCTTCCGCATCATCCTCCCCACCACCGCCACCCCACCCCCCACCTGACCACCCACGTCACGCTCGGCACTCAGCACGTCAGCGGCTCAGCCGAAGGTGTACCCGTACAGCCCCGTGCCCTTGCTGAGCCGGCGCACCTTGCCCAGCTTCAGCCCCGTCTTCCGGGACCCGGGAGCGTACATGACCAGCCCCTGGTCCGGCGCCGCCACCACGAGCCCGTACAGCGGCCGCCGCGCCCCCAGCGCCCGATAACGCTCACTCAGCGGCAAAGCGGCCAGAGCGGCCCCGAAGTCCCGCCCCTCGCCCTTGATCAGCAGGTTGCCCACCCGCGTCAGCCCGCCGGACGCCCGCCCGGCCAGCACCTGGACCGCCTTCTCCCCGGGCACGCCGATGGCCAGCTCGTCGTGCCCGTCCCCGTTGAAGTCCCCGGCGGCCAGCGACGCCCCGAACCGGTCGTAGTACCGGGGCACCCCCTTGAGCGTGTTCTGCGACCACGCCTCGCTCTTGCGGGTGGTCAGCCCGCCGCGCGACCCGTACAGGACGTCCACGGTGCCGTCGCCGTAGTCCATGGCCCGCTGGTTCGCGCTGAGCCCCTCACTCGGCACCCCGATGGCCAGGTCGGCCCGCCCGTCCCCGTTGAAGTCGCCCGTGGCCAGCGAGGCCCCGAACGCGTCCCACTTCTCGGAGGCCCCCTTGATGCCGGGGCTGCTCTGGGTGAGCACCCGCGCCCGCTTCGCCCGTACGTCGACGACGGTCACCGACCCCTGGCCGTCCAGAGTGACGCTGTCGGCGGGCGCGCCGACGACCAGCTCGTCCTTGCCGTCCCCGTCGAAGTCCCCGGTCGCCAGCGCGGCGCCCCACTGGTCGGTCACGTTCGCCGCCTGCCGCACCCACGACGTCTTCTGAGTGATCTGGTACGGCTTGCGCCCCTTCATCCAGTACACCGTCACCGCCCCGCCCGAGCGGTGGCTGGGCGCGCCGACGACCAGTTCGTCCTTGCCGTCCCCGTCGAGGTCACCGGCGGCCAGCGCCGCCCCGAACCGGTCGCTGGACGGCTTGGCCGGCGCCAGCTCCTTGCCCGGGACCAGCCCGCCGACCGAACCGTTGAAGATCTGGACGACCCCGTTCCCGTCCCCGCCCGGCACCCGCGCCCCCACGAACTCCTCCGACACCCCGACGGCCAGGTCTGCGCACTTGTCCCCGTTGAAGTCGCCGACGGCCAGCGCCGATCCGAACGAGTCACCGGGTTCGGCGCCGTTCTGGGTGAGCTTCACCTTCTTTCCGGACCCGTACATCACGGTCACCGACCCGGCCCGGGAGTCGTCGTAGGGCGCGGCCACGGCGAGGTCGGGCCGTCCGTCGCCGTCGAAGTCGAGAGGGTGCCCGCCGCACGCCCGTGCCGCGGCGGGAGTCGTGCCGGAGGCGAGAGGGAGAACCAGGCAGGCGGCGAGGAGAAGGTTCATAACGGAAGTAATGTCCACACAGGTCGAACCGTGCCTGAACAGCGCGAGAACGGCCCAGGAGAGCCGGATGCACATCGCTTGGCGATCCACGGCGTGGTGGGAACGTGCCAGGATAGACGCGTGGACATCGATCTCGCGGATCTGGATTTCTGGCGTAAGCCGCCCAAGGAGCGTAACGAGGCGTTCGCCCGGCTCCGGCAGGTGGAGCATCCGGTGTTCTTCCCCGAGAAGAAGGTGCCGTTCCTGCGCTCAGGCAAGGGTTTCTACGCCCTCGTACGGCACACGGACGTGGTCGAGGCCAGCCGCAACGCCAAGATCTTCTCCAGCGAGCCCGCCGTCACCAACCCGGAGCCGCCCGGCTGGGTGAAGCAGGTGTTCGGGGAGTCGATGGTCAACATGGACGACCCGCGCCACGCTCGCCTGCGCCGGATCGTCACCCGTTCGTTCAGCCCGAAGATGCTGGCCGGCCTGCAGAGCGGCATCGAGGCCGCCTGTGCCCGCATCGTCGACGACGTCGTCAGGGACGGGCCGCGCGACTTCGTCGCCCAGGTGGCCGCCCGGCTGCCCATCCATGTCATCTGCGACATGCTGGACATCCCGCAGGAGCTGCGCGAGAAGGTCCACCAGCACGTCGACATCTCCACCGCGTACACCGGTGTGCGCCCCAGCCTGGCCCGCAGCGTCCAGATGGCCGGCCAGAACATGCTGGCCCTGCTCGCCCTGCAGCGCATGGTCATCAAGCTCGGCCACGAGCGCGTCGCCGACCCCAAGGGCGACCTGGTGTCCCTGCTGGTCAACGCCAACCCCGACGGGGAGAAGCTGGCCGACAAGGAGCTCGGCTCGTTCTTCTCGCTGCTGCTGGTCGCGGGCAACGAGACGGCCCGCAACACGATGGCGCACGGCATCAAGCTCCTCACCGACAACCCGGCGCAGCGCGAGCTGCTGATGAGCGACTTCGACACGCACATCAACGGCGCGATCGAGGAGATGGTCCGGTACGTGTCGCCGATCATGCAGTTCCGGCGCACGGTCACCGAGGACTACTCGCTGCGCGGGCTGGAGCTGAAGAAGGGCGACAAGGTCGTCCTGTTCTACGGATCGGCCAACCGGGACGAGTCGGTCTTCCCCGACGCCGACACGTTCGACATCACCCGCGAGACCAAGCCGCACGTCGGCTTCGGTGGCCCCGGGCCGCACTTCTGCCTCGGCGCCAACCTGGCCAGGCAGGAGATGCGGACGATGTTCCGCGAGCTGCTGACCAGGCTGCCCGACATCCGCTCGGTCGGCGAGCCCGACCTGCTGCTGTCGAACTTCGACAACAGCGTCCGCGCCCAGCCGTTCACCTTCTGACGCTGTGACGGGGCTCAGTCGGGCTGGTCGTCGTCGACCGCCAGCACGTTCGTCCTGATCGTGAAGAACGTGATCAGCGCCGCCACCACCATCATCCCGGCGCTGACCAGCATCGCCATGTGGAACCCGGCGTTGAACACCGGCGGGTTCCTGAACGCGTCACCCACCAGCCCGACCAGCGGCGGCACGGCCGCCACGGCGAGGAGGCTCCCGGTGCGGGCCACGGCGTTGTTGACGCCGCTGGCGGTGCCCGCATGCCGCTCCTCGGCGGTGGCCAGCACGGTCGAGGTCAACGGCGCGACCGCCGCCGAAAGCCCCAGCCCGAACAGGGTCGCCGCGGGCAGGACCTGCAGCGCGTAGGAGGCGCCCGGCCCGATCGTGCTCATCGCGAGGAATCCGCCGGCCGCGAGCAGGATCCCGCCCGTCATCGGCCAGCGTGGCCCGCGTCGCTTGGCGATCTCTCCGGCCCGGGGCGACAGGAGCAGCATCAGGATCGTCGTCGGCAGCATCGCCAGCCCCGCCGCGATGGGCCCGAATCCGGACACCACCTGGAGCTGGACCACGAGCAGGAAGAACACCACGCCCATGGCCGCGTACATGATCAGCGTCACCACGTTCACGGCGGTGAAGACCGGGTTGCGGAAGATCTCCACCGGCACCAGCGCGTCGGGCGACCTGCGGATCTCGGTCACCACGAAGGCCGCGCCCAGCACCAGCCCCGCGATCAGCGGTATCGGCGCGCCCATCTCGATCAGCCCGTACGTGATCCCGGCCAACGCCAGCGCCGCCAGCACCGCCCCCAGCACGTCGAACCGCCCCGCCGCCTCCTCGTCCTTGCTCTCCGGCACGTGCCGCAGGGTCACGAGCACGATCAGCGCCGCGAACGGCAGGTTGATCAGGAACGCCCAGCGCCACCCCACGCTCTGCACCAGCCAGCCGCCCAGCAGCGGCCCGATCGCGCTGGCCACACCGCCCAGCCCGGACCACACCCCGACGGCCCGGGGCCGGTCGTGGCGCACGAACGACGCCTGAATGATCGCCAGTGAACCCGGCGTGAGCAACGCCCCGCCGATGCCCTGCAGGGCTCGGGCCGAGATCAGGAACTCGATGTTCGGCGACAGCCCGCACAGCGCCGAGGCCACGGCGAACCACACCGTGCCGATCAAGAAGATCTTCCGCCGCCCGTACCGGTCGCCCAGCGACCCGCCCAGCAGGATCAGCCCGGCGAGGGTGAGCGTGTACGCGTTGATCGTCCACTGCAGGCCGTCCATGCCCGCGTTGAGCTCTTTGCCCAGGAACGGGAGGGCGACGTTGACCACGGTGCTGTCGAGCAGCGCCAGCCCGGAGCCGAGCACGGTCGCCGCCAGGATCCAGCGGCCGCGGGCGGACCCGAGTTGGACATGGCCGTTCACGGGCGCCGTCCCCGGGCCGTCAGCCGTACCGCTCACGCGAGTCCGCCGATGGCCCGGAGCACGAACTCGGACACCAGCTCCCCGGCCCGGTCCACCGTCACGCTCCCGCTGATCAGCGGAACCCGCTCGGCGCCGACGACAGCGAGGATCATGCGAGCTGTGGCCTGCACGTCGAGCACCCGGAAATCGCCGGACTCGACCCCGCTCTCGAGGATCTCCACCAGAATGCGCTGCATGGGCGCGACATGCTCGGCCAGCTGCTGGTAGGCGTCGGGCCCGAGCGCGGCACTGAGGTCAGCGGCACCCGGGTGCGGATGGGCGACCAGCCCGGTCAACTGCAGCCGCACGAACGCCCGCAGCCGATCAGCCGGTGAGGCACCCCCTGGCAGCTCCTGCTCGTAGCTGTCGATGAAGTACTGGGTCACCCGCTCGGTGAATGCCAGCAACAGCGCCGCCTTGTCGGGGAAGTAGTTGTACAGGACGGTCCTGGTGATCCCGGCCTCGCCGGCCACGTCCGTCATCGAGATCGCGTCGATACCGTGCACCCTGGACAGCCGGGAGACGGCCTGCAGGATCCGGTCCCGCGTCTGCGTTCGATGCTCGCCGATCGTGGCGGCGGAGATCCGAGGCATACGCCCATCGTAGGCCTGGATCGTCACAAGCCGACGCGCACTCCCCTCATTCACCCTCCCCTCCGAATCCCCCCACCGCCAACGGACACCGGACCAGCGAGAACGGCCCATCGGCGGTTGATGGCTTGCCTTGATGATGTGGTGGGGCGCCTGTCGGCAGTTGGTGGGCTGTCTTGATGATGAGGCGAGGGCTTCCACCGGCGGTTGGTGGTCGGTCCTGATGATGTGGTGGGGCGCCTGTCGGTGGTTGGTGGGCTGTCTTGATGATGTGGTGGGGCGCCTGTCGGTGGTTGGTGGGCTGTCTTGATGACGTGGCGAGGGCTTCCACCGGTGGCTGGTGGTCGGTCCTGATGATGCGGTGAGATGCACGCCGGTGGTTAATGGGCTGTCCTGACGACGTGATGAGGGCGCCCGCCGGTGTTTGGATGGGCGGCCGTGACGGCGCGGCGGGGTCGGTCGTCGGATGTTGGGTGGCGTCCGTGGCGAGGGGTTGCTGGTGCGTGGATGGCGATTTCGGTGATGGGGGAGGTGCGGCTGCCGGGGGTCAGGTCCCGGTTCCGGCGGCGTGGTGAGGGCGCCCGCCGGTGTTTGGATGGCAGCCTCGGAGGTGTGGCGTCGCCGGTCGTCGGTCGTCAAGTGGCGGCCGTGACGAAGGGCCGCTGGTGGCTGGGCGGCGCACGTAAGGGGGCGTCGGTGGCTAATTGGCTGGCTGTTGTGACCGCGTGGTGAGGTCGGCCGCTGGGTGGTGGGTCCTGATGACGGGTGGCTGGTTGCTGGGCAAGGGGCGCGGAGGCACGTTGGTAGGAGGCGACAGCCGTAACAGCGCGGTGAGGCCAGTCGCCGGGCGTTAGGCGGCAGCCGTGACGGCGAGGCCTGCCGGTTAAGCGGCGGTCCTGACAGCGGGCCGCTGCTGCTAGGCCGAGTCATGACGGCGGGTCGCTGCTGTTAGGCGGCAGTAGTGACGGCGTGGCGAGGCCGGTTGTCGGGCCGTTGGGCGGCGGTCGCGACGGTGGGGTGCTGGTGGTTAGGCGGCAGTTGTGACGGCGTGGTGAGGCCGGTTGTCGGGCCGTTGGGCGGCGGTCGCGACGGCGGGGTGCTGGTGGTTAGGCGGCAGTCATGACGGCGTGGTGAGGCCGGTCGCCGGGCGTTGGGCGGCAGTCGTGGCGGCGAGGCCTGCTGGTTAGGCGGCGGTCTTGACGACGTGGAGGAGTTCGGCGAGTACCTCGGTGTTGAGCTGGTACGCCAGCTTCACCTCGCGGATCATGCGCTGACGCTCCCGGTCGTCCAGCTCGAGCTCGTCCAGCCGCGCACGGTACTCGTTCTTGAACCTCGGCAGGCTGCCCAGCCCGTCGAAGATGTAGAAGTCGACGCCCCCGCCCGTGCCGTACCCGTAGATTTTCTGCAGCTCCATGCGGATGAACTGACCACCGGACAGATCGCCCAGGTAGCGCGTGTAGTGGTGGGCGATGTAGCCGCTCGGCCAATCGGCCACCTGGTGGATCCGCGCGACCAGCGTGCGGGTGGCCTTGGACGGCACGATCCGGCTCCGCCAGCTCGGGCCGTAGATCGTCGCGAGGTCCCGCTCCAGCGCTCGCTCCCGATACAGCTCAGGAAAGACGAACCGGCCCGCCATCGGATGGTCGGCGAGTTGGCGTGACACGCCGTCAAGCGCTATGTACGCGAAGTAGTGTTGAGCTACCATCTCGCCGTATTCGTGCTCGGTCAGCCGACCGCCCATGAGCTCCGCGAGATAGCTCTCGCCTTCGGCGGACTCGTGGTCAGCCCAGGTGGCGTTCTTCAGGGTTTCGGAGAACGGGGTGCTCACGGCCTACCTCAACTCGCACGGAAGTTTCATGACAAAGTGTCACAAACATCGGCATCCGGCGTCAAGCTGATGACGACACCATGTCATCAAAATCCGGCTCTTCTGTCTCGTACCCAGGAAACACCACGTCAAGAGGTCACCTCGCCTTCGTGTCCGAGAGCGATGAGGGTCAGGTTACGCAGTGATGGGGTCCCGGGGGTGAAGTAGTCGCTGTGGCCGCCCGAGCCCACCGCGAAGACACGAGCCCCGAACGAAGGGTTCATAGGGTCGGCGCCGAAGCCCACGGGCCCGAGCTTGACCTTCGGCACGAACCTGACCCAGTCGTTCTCCCCCAGCCCTGCCCACACCCGCAGCGGCACCATCGCCGCACCTTTCGCGTCGCCCCGAGCGCCTGGGACACCTGCCGTGCTCCAGGCGTCCGGCAAGTCTGCGGTGTCCCCGGTATCCGGCGGGCTTGGCGTGCCTGTGGTGTCCGGCGAGCCCGCCTCCTGCGCTCCTTTGGGATCCTGTGCGCCGACCGAGCCTGTCGCCCTTTGGACGTTGTATGAGTCTGCCGCGTCCTGATCGTCCTGCGCGCCGGTCGTGCCGCGGGTGTCCTGTGAGCTTCCCCCTGTTGCACCTTGAGCGTCGTGTCCGCCTGTCATGCCACGAGTGGTGTCTGCGGTCGGCGCGCTGGCGGCGGCTCGGGCCGTCTCCGCGGCGCGGACCGGAGGGGTCAGGGCGGCGGCTCGGATGGTCTCTGCGGTGTGGGCTGGCTGGGTCAGGGCGGTGGCTCGGGTGGTCTCTGCGGTGTGGGCTGGCTGGGTCAGGGCGGTGGCTCGGGTGGTCTCTGCGGTGTGGGCTGGTTGGGTCAGGGCGGTGGCGGAGGGTGTGTCGAGGCCGGGGCTGCCGAAGACCGCGAGGTCGGTCACAGGTAAGCCGGGGACGGCTTTGGCGCACAGGACCGAGCCGTAGCTGTGGCACAGCAATGCGATCGGAGCCGGGGTGCGCGTGTGGAGCTCCGTGATGGTGCGGCGCAGTGCGTGGGCACCTTTGACCGCCGCGTCGCTGGTGAGCACGCCCAGGCTCAGCGTAGGTGGGGAGTCATAGCCCAGCCAGGCCACCACCGCCAGTCGCTCGTGCGGGGCGAGCCGCGCGGCCTCCGCCAGCAGGGCCCTCGCCGCGCCTCCGGGCCGCTTTGTGCCGTCGTCGAACGTGGCGACCGTCGTGTCGGCGCCGGGCACGATGACCGCCACCCGGTCGGCCGTGGCCAGGTCGCCGTAGACCCGCACCAGCCGCCCGCCCGGTTGCCCCGGCCACACCACGAGCGCCCCCACCGTCACGAGCCCTGCGAGGAGAAGGTTTCTGAGCATGCTGGGAACGTTACGGAGAGTGGCCTGTCGTCCGCGTCACCGCAGGGTTTGACCTTTCCCGTAGTACTGGAGGGGGATACGGGACTACGGTGCGTGCCCGGCCGGCCTAATGCCCGGCCGGCCTAATGCCCGGCCGGCCTAATGCCCGGTCGGCCTAATGCCCGGCCGGTCTAATGCCCGGCGATCGCCTTGAACGGGGCTTCACCTCGGCGTGCCCGTCAGGGCCGTCCAACGGTGCGTGGAAGCGCGCGGCATCCCGGCAGTTCTTCGGATCAGGCTTTGAGGGCGGCTCAGCGAGTCGGCCACAGATCGCCGCTTCCTGCGCCGCCTCGCGTCGTCGGAGAACGCCGGGTGGAACGGGTGCCCGTACCCCGTCACCCTGCCCAGCCCAGCCGCGATCCGACCGGTAGTGCCGAGCACTGTGTACGGCGACGGCCTGCGTGCGTACTCGCGAGAGACCGTCCATCCACGACTACGACCTGGCCAGGGCCGAGCGGCGGGTCGCGGAGTTCCGCGTCACCCCGCCCCGGGTCAGCGGGTGTAGCGGTGCTTGGCACCTGGGGGGAAGTACTCGGGGTCGCCGGACTCCCGTAGCCGGATGAACGGCACCTGCTGCGGGACGGGCACATAGTTGGCGAACTCGCTGTTCAGCCGCCTCAGCTGGGCCAGGACCGACCCGCCCACCGACTGGGCGATCTCGTCGGTCGGTTTCTCGCCGGGCATCAGCTCCACCGTGATCGTCAGGTGCCGGTCCCGGTCGGCGTCCTCCACCACCTCCACCACGAACTTCCCGGTGACCGAGCCGCTGACCTCCGGCTGCTCCAGGCCGACCGCGATGTTCTCCGGGTAGACGTTCGCGCCGTAGTAGGACACGGTGAAGTGACTGCGGCCGAAGACGTATACAAACGGCCGCTCCGGCCCTCCGGCCGCCGGCTCGAAGCCGTGCCGCCGGACGAAGCCCAGCATGTCCTCGTACGGCACCACGCCGCCCTCGTCGGCGATGTGGTAGCGGATGAGCGGGATGCCGTTGTCGCCGGAGAAGAGCAGGGTGCCCTCGTGCTCCTCGAAGAAGCGGACCTGCGGGTCGTACTGGATGAGCGTCGGAAGCCTGGACTCGCCGAACAGCTCCCTGGCCGTGTCCGGACGCGTGGACAGGAAGCGCCGGATCTCGACGGACAGCGGGGTCTCGTTGCCCAGGACGCCCGCGTCGGCGGTGCCGTACAGGGAGGCGATGCCCCGGACGGGGTCCGCGATCCCCGCCCGCTGCGCGACCAGCGTGCGCCACTCCTCGCTGAACACCTCACCGGCAGTGACGAGCTTGATGTTCCAGTCGGCCCAGGGGAGGTCCTCGGTGTCGATGACGTTCTTGAGGAACGGCGGGTAGCCCAGGAGCACGACCTGGTCGAAGTGGGGCGCCAGTTCGGGGATGACCCGCAGGATCTCCCTCCGGTCGGTGCCGGGGGCGACCACGGTGATCGGGTAACCGCGTTCGGCCAGGTGGCGGCAGCAGTTGACGGTGAACAGGCCGCCGACCCAGGTGCCCAGGGCGAAGCAGACGACGGCGAGGGTACGGCGCTCGCGGGCGTCGAAGGAGTCCCTGAAGACCTCCTCGAAACGGGCGGCGATCACGCGCTCGTCCGCCGCCGAGCGTGGCCAGAAGGACGGGACACCGGTCGAGCCGGAGGACACGGCGATGATGTCCCCGATCGTGCCGTTCCTGCACAGATCGGGGAGGGGGTGGCGGTGGGTGTAGTTCTCCTTGGACGTCATCGGCAGCCCGACGAAATCCTGAAATGTCGAGATCTGCTCGGGGTTGATGTGGTTCTCCGCCAGAAAGGCCCTGTAGGCGGGAACGGTCGCCGCCACCTGATGGAAGAGCTCAACCGGGTCCATCAGCCGACTGTACGGCGGCGGCCCGTGAAGGGGAACGGGGGTTGTGCAAGGGGGGGGCGCCATCGGGAAGGCCGGCACGGATGCGGGTCGGGTGAGGGGGAACGCGGCCGTGCAAGGGAGGGGGCGGCACGGGCAAGGCCGGCAACGACGCTGGTTGGGAGAAGGCGAACGGGGCCGCGCATAGGAGCGGGCACCACCCCAGGGTTACTCGCCGGGGCGGACCAGGCCGGTCTCGTAGGCGAAGACGATCGCCTGGGCGCGGTCGCGCAGGCCGAGCTTCATCAGCACCCGCCCGACATGCGTCTTGACCGTCTGCTCCGCCACGAACAGCTTCTCCGCGATCTCCTGGTTGGACAGCGCCTGCGCGACCAGCGTCAGCACCTCCGTCTCGCGCTCGGTCAGCTCGGCCGGCCGCTTGCCCGTCACCGGTCGCGGCGCACCCAGCTTGGCGAACTCGTGGATGAGCCGCTTGGTGATCGCCGGGGCGATGAGCGCATCCCCGGCCGCGACCACCCGCACCGCCTCCACGAGTTGGGCGGCGGAGGCGTCCTTGAGCAGGAACCCGCTGGCCCCGGCCCGCAACGCCTCGTAGACGTAGTCGTCGAGGTCGAACGTCGTCAGGATGAGCACCTTCGGCGCCCCGCCGCGCGACAGGAGCTCCCTGGTCGCCTCCAGGCCGTTCATGACCGGCATGCGCACGTCCATGAGCACCACGTCGGGGCGCAGCGCCGAGGCCCGCTCCACGGCCTCCCGCCCGTTGGCCGCCTCGCCCACGACCTCGATGTCCGGCTGCCCGCTCAGGAACACGGTGAACCCCGTGCGCACCATCCCCTGGTCATCGGCGATCAGAACCCGGATCAAGCCCTCTCCCTCTCCATGGTCATCCGACGTCGTCCCCTGTGATGGGGTGCTCATGGGCCTCCTCGTCGGCGTCGGTGACGGGCAGCGTGGCGCGTACCTCGAAGCCTCCACCCGCCACCGGGCCGACGTCGAGCGTGCCGCCGAGCAGCGTCGCCCGTTCGCGCATGCCCACCACCCCCTGACCGGCGCCGGGCCCCGCGCCGGGCGCGGCACTCGGGCCGTTGGCGACGCGCAGCCGCAGCTCACCCCGCCGGTGGGCGACGTCCAGCGCCACCGTCGAGCCGGGCGCGTGCCGCATCGCGTTGCTGAGCGACTCCTGCACGATCCGGTACGCCGACAGCCCCACGGCCGGAGGCAGCCGGTCGAGCGGGCCGGCGCGCTTGACGAGCACGGCCAGCCCGGCGGCGCGGGCGTTGGAGACCAGCTCGTCGAGCCGGTCGAGCCCGGGTTGAGGGGCGGTGTCGACGCGCCCGTCCTGATCGCGCAGCACGCCGAGAACCTGGCGCAGCTCGGCGATCGCCTCCAGCGACAGCCCCCGGATCTCCGCCAGCCCCGCCTCCAACTGGGCGGGATCGCCCCTGGCCTTGAGCGGCACCGCCTCCGCCTGGATCGCGATCACCGACATGTGGTGCGCGACCACGTCGTGCAGCTCCCTGGCGATGCGGGCCCGCTCCGCCAGCACCGCCTGCGCGCTCTCGGCCTGCCGGGTGCGCCGCTCCTCCGTCTTCAGCTTCGACGTGGCGGAACGGCGGACCCGCACGTTGTAGCCGAACAGCACCGCCACCGACACGACGACCATGGCGACCGGCATCGAGTTGGGGTCGATGATCCAGGTGGCCAGGAACGTGACGACCCAGACGGCCACCGTGATCCGCCGGTCGCAGCGCACGGCCACGGAGTAGAGGACCAGCAGATAGGAGACGATCAGCCACGTCGTGTACGGCATCTCGCCGTGAGGGAATCCGATTGTCCTGGTCACCCCGACGGCCACGGGCATCAGCGCGAACGACACCCGCCAGGCCGCCAGCGGCCACCGGTCGCGCAGGGCGATGGGCAGCGCGACCGCCACGGCGGTGAGGTAGACGAAGCCCTCCCAGATCGGCCCTTGTCGGTATGAGCCGATCTGTGGTGGGCCGAGGTTCCACGACCACACTGTGCTCAGCGTCTGCCTGTAGAGCAGCAGCGCCAGTATCAGCTCCGCCACCTGGACGAGGCTGATCACGGTGAACGGGACGAGCAGCCTGAGCCGCTGCGGCACCCCGAACGCCAGCCGCCGCACCTTCGGCGGCGGATCGGCGTCGCCCTGGAAGAAGGCGAGCCCGACCGCCCCCGAAACGGCCCACACGGCCCGTCCCGCCGACGTCCCGAGCCGCCCGAGGAACCCCCGTTCCGCCGACGCCCCTTGCCGCTCGAGGAACCCCCGTTCCGTCCACGTCCCGAGCCGCCCGAGCAACCCCCGTTCCGCCGACGTCCCGAGCCGCCCGAGGAATCCCCGCTCCGCCCACGCCCTGAGCAGCCCGAAGAGCCCTCGTTCGCCGCCGCTTCGTTCGCCGTCCGTGCTGGACGGTGACCGGCCGATGCCGTCCGTGCTCGACGGTGACCGGCCGATGCCGTCCGTGCTGGACGGTGACCGGCCGATCCGCTCGCCCGAACGCTCCACGCCGCCACGCCGCCGGGCTGCCGCGTCATCGTCGTGCGGCTTGGCCGCCGCCTCGTCGCCACCCCCGCCTGGCACGCCGGCCCGATCCTCGCCGCTCCCGCCTGGCGCGCCGGCCCGATCCTCGGCGGCCGCGCCACGACGACGGCGGCGGCTGAGGAAGCGGCGGCGGGGGACGGAGATCACCTGGTCAAGGGTACGGGCGCGCGCCCCGCCAGGCGTCACACCAGGGTTTGATCCCGCACGTCCCCCTCAGGTATCGCTTACACAATTACGATCGCCGTGAGCGAACATCGGCAAGAGAGGGAACAACAGAGGGCTCCAATGAATTGAGTCGGTATAACTCAACCCTTGGGAGTTCGCATGAGTGAGAGCCTGATCCTTCCGGTCCTGCCACTGGACGACGAGGTCGTCCTGCCGGGCATGGTGGTTCCGCTGGACCTGTCCGACTCCGAGGTGCGGGCTGCCATCGACGCGGCCCGCGCATCCGGTGGCAACAAGCCGCGGGTCCTCCTCGTTCCCCGGATCGACGGCCGTTACGGCGCCATCGGCGTGCAGGCCGTTGTGGAGCAGGTCGGGAGGCTGCCCGGCGGCGAGCCCGCCGCCGTGGTCCGGGGCGTCAACCGCGTCCGCGTGGGCACCGGCACGACGGGCCCGGGTGCCGCGCTGTGGGTCGAGGCCGACACGATCGACACCGTCGCCGCCGGTGAGCGCGCTCAGGAGCTGGCCAAGGAGTACAAGGCGCTGGCCACCACGATCCTCCAGAAGCGCGGCGCCTGGCAGGTGGTCGACCAGGTCAACCAGATCGACGATCCCTCGGTGCTGGCCGACAGCTCCGGCTACACCCCCTGGCTGACCACGGCGCAGAAGGTCGAGCTGCTCGAAGCCGCCGACCCCGCCGAACGGCTGGCCAGGCTGATCGAGTGGTCCCGCGAGCACCTCGCCGAGCTCGACGTCGCCGAGACGATCCGCAAGGACGTCCAGGAGGGCATGGAGAAGCAGCAGCGTGAGTTCCTGCTGCGCCAGCAGCTCGCCGCCGTGCGCAAGGAGCTCAAGGAGCTCAACGGCGACACCGAGACCGAGGAAGAGGACTACCGGGCCCGCGTCGAGGCCGCCGACCTGCCGGAGAAGGTGCGCGAGGCCGCGCTCAAGGAGGTCGACAAGCTGGAGCGGACCTCCGACCAGTCCCCTGAGACCGGTTGGATCCGCACCTGGCTGGACACGGTGCTCGACATCCCCTGGAACGACCGTACCGAGGACAACTACGACATCGCCGGCGCGCGGGCCGTGCTCGACACCGACCACACGGGCCTGTCCGACGTGAAGGACCGCATCATCGAGCACCTGGCCGTGCGCAAGCGCCGCCAGGACAAGGGCGTCGGCGTGGTGGGCGGCCGCCGCAGCGGCGCCGTGCTCGCCCTCGCCGGCCCTCCCGGAGTCGGCAAGACGTCTCTGGGCGAGTCCGTGGCCCGCGCGATGGGCCGCAAGTTCGTACGTGTCGCGCTCGGCGGCGTGCGCGACGAGGCCGAGATCCGCGGCCACCGGCGCACCTACGTCGGCGCGCTGCCCGGCCGCATCGTCCGCGCCATCCGCGAGGCCGGCTCGATGAACCCGGTCGTCCTGCTCGACGAGGTCGACAAGGTCGGCTCCGACTACCGCGGCGACCCGACGGCGGCCCTGCTGGAGGTGCTCGACCCGGCCCAGAACCACACGTTCCGCGACCACTACCTCGAGGTCGAGCTGGACCTGTCCGACGTGCTGTTCCTGGCTACGGCCAACGTGCTCGAGGCCATCCCCGGGCCGCTGCTCGACCGGATGGAGATCGTCACGCTCGACGGCTACACCGAGGACGAGAAGGTCGCGATCGCCCGCGACCACCTGCTGCCCAGGCAGCTGGAGCTGGCCGGGCTGAGCGCCGAGGAGGTCAAGGTCGAGGACGACGCGCTGCGCAAGCTGGCCGCCGAGTACACCCGCGAGGCGGGCGTCCGGTCGCTGGAGCGCTCGGTCGCCAGGATCCTGCGCAAGGTGGCGGCCAAGGACGAGCTGCCCGTCACGGTCGGCGAGGGCGACCTCGTGGGCTACCTCGGGCGGCCGCGGTTCGTGCCGGAGTCGTCGCTGCCCGAGTCCACCCAGCGCACCTCGGTGCCGGGCGTGGCCACGGGCCTGGCGGTCACCGGAGCGGGCGGCGACGTCCTGTACGTCGAGGCGTCCATGGCCGACCCGGAGACCGGCGAGACCGGCCTCACGCTGACCGGCCAGCTCGGCGACGTGATGAAGGAGTCGGCCAGGATCGCGCTGTCCTACCTCCGCTCGCACGGGGCGGAGCTGGAGCTGCCGGTCACCGCGCTGAAGGACCGCTCGGTCCACGTCCACTTCCCTGCGGGCGCCGTGCCCAAGGACGGCCCCTCGGCCGGTGTGACGCTGACGACCGCGCTGGCCTCCCTCCTGTCGGGCCGTCTCGTACGCAGTGACGTGGCCATGACCGGCGAGATCTCCCTGACCGGACGGGTCCTGCCGATCGGCGGCGTCAAGCAGAAGCTCCTGGCCGCGCACCGGGCGGGCATCACGACCGTCCTCATCCCGGCCCGCAACGAGCCGGACCTGGACGACGTGCCCGAGGAGGTTCGCAACGAGCTGACCATCCACGCGGTGAGCGACGTGCGCGAGGTTCTCGACCTCGCGCTGACCCCGGCGCAGGTGGCCGCCACGGCAGCCGCCTAATCGGGGCATAAATGGGCGAATCATTCAGTCGTTTGACTGGATGATTCGCCCATGCTGTTATGTGGGCATGTTGTACGAGACCCCGGCGCTGGAGCCCGCGGACAAAGCAGTCCTCGAGGAGATCGAGGAGATGCGGCGCGACCTGAAGTACCGGCTCGCCGAGACTCACCGGTGGGACGGGCAATTGCGCAGGCAGTTGCAGGCGCGGGCGATCCAGGGCTCCAACTCGATCGAGGGCTACCAGGCCAGCGTCGAGGACATCCAGTCGATCATGGCGGGGGAGGAGCCGCTGGAGACGTCGACGTCGGTGGCTCAGGAGATCGCGGGCTACCAGCAGGCCCTGACGTACATCCAGGTGCTGTCGCGGGCGCCGGTGTTCCGCTACGACGCCGGGATGCTCAACGCGCTCAACTTCATGGTCATCGGTCACCATCGCAACAAAGGGCCGGGCGTCATCCGGCCGGGAGCCATCTTCATCCGTGACTCCGACACGGGGGAGGTCGTCTACGAGGGCCCTGACGTCGAGCTGGTCCCCGGCGCGATGAACGAGCTGGTCGCCTGGCTGAACGAGGGCGACCTCGACGTCCCCGGCTATGTCCGGGCCGCCATGGCCCACTTCAACCTCGTCAAGATCCACCCGTGGCGTGACGGCAACGGCCGGATGTCGCGGGCGCTGCAGACGCTCGTCCTCGGCCGGGAGCAGATCCTGCTGCCCGAGTTCTGCTCCATCGAGGAGTGGCTCGGCCAGCAGCGCGTCACCCTCGACTACTACGACGTGCTGGGCGAGGTCGGAGGGCGGCGATGGGGCCCTCACGGGGAAACGCTGCGGTGGGTGCGGTTCTGCTTGAAGGCGCATCACCTGCAGGCCCAGCGGGTCCGCCAGCGCCTGGCCGAAGCCGGAGAGATCTGGATGCTCCTGGAGGAGCAGGTCGACGCCGACGGGCTCAACAGCCGTACCGTCTCCGCGCTCTACGAGGTCTTCGTGAACAGGCGGCTGCGCAGGAGCCGCTACCAGTCCGACGAGGGCCTCAGCCAGGGGCAGGCCGCGCGTGACCTGCGCGACCTGGCCGCCAAGGGCTGGCTCCGGCCGTACGGCGAGACCAAGGGCCGCTTCTACGCGCCGGGGCCCCGCATGGAGCGGATCAAGGCCGACTTCGCCGAACGCGTCACCCCGCTGCGCGACCCCTACCGCTAGCGGAGCTGTTCGAGCAGGTCGGCGGCCACCGCCAGGATGCGGCACTCGGCGGGGGTGAGCTTGCCGGCCATGGCCTCGGCCAGCCACAGATCCGTGGTGCCGACCTGCTGGGTGAGCGCCGCCGTGCCGTCCTCCGTGAGGACGATGTGGTGCCTGCGGCGGTCGGCCTCGCCGCGCGAGCGGCGGATCAGGCCCTGCTCCTCCAGCGAGGCGAGCACGCGGGTCACGGACTGGGGCTGGAGGTGCTCGGCGGCGGCAAGCTCTCCCGCCGTCATCGCGCCGCGCCGGTGCAGGTGGCCGAGCAGGGAGAGGGCCAGGCGGCCGAGGCCGTGCGCGGGGCGCTCGTCGCGCAGCCGCCGCGCCAGGCCGATCGTCGCCCGGCGGAGTGCCACGGCTGTGGCCCGCAGTTCCTCATCGTCCATGATTATTACGATAGCACTTACTAATTCGACAGCATCTAGCGAAGAAAGCGCGCTGACTTACTACGTGATGCGTAGGAAATTGGGGTAGGCTCCCGCGTCGGGAGGTGCCGACGTGCGGATCGAGCTGCGACTCATGGTCGCCGCCGGGCTGGGGCTCGGCGGGCCGGTCGCGTGGGGAGTCGCCTCGGGGTGGCCCGCGCCCGGCGCCCTGGCCGCCATCGGAGCCCTCGCCGTGAGCGGCCTCTTCAGCAACGAGGCCCGGCCGGGCCTGGTCCATGGCGCCGCCGCGGTGGCGGGCACGGCTGTGGCCGGGTTCGCCGGGGTCGTGGTCGCGGGGCGCGGGTGGCTCACCGCCGTCGCCGTCGTGCTGATCGCGGGCCTGCTCGCGGTGGCCGGCGGCATCAGCCGCCCCATGGCCGAGCACAGCACCCGCTTCATCGTCTTCATGGTCATCAGCACCGGCGTGGCCAAGGGCGTCGAGCCGGTCGCCGCCGCCGTGCTGTTCGCCGGAGGGGCGGCCTGGGGCCTGCTGGTCACCGCGCTCTGCCTGCACGCCCGGAAGGGGCCCGCCGAGCCGGGGGAGCCCCGGCCGGCTCCTCCTCCGGCGAGAGCGCTGCTGCGGCGCTGGTGGCGGACGCTGGGGAGCGCCCCCGGGTGGCAATACACCATCCGCCTGACCACCTGCCTCGCCGCCGCCGAGGCCGTCGGGCTCCTGTGGCCGCAGCCGGCCGCGTCGTGGATCGCCGTCACCGTGGTGATCGTCGTCCGGCGCCGCCTGGACGGCGCGGCCAGGCGGTCGGTCGAGCGGGCCGCCGGCACCGCCGCCGGAGTCGTCGCCGGATCCGCCGTGCTGCTGTGGGTGCCGCCGTCGTGGCTGTTCGTGCTGCTCGTCGCCGCGCTGGCCGCGGTCAGGCCGATGCTCAAGGAGCGCAACTACACCCTGTACGCGACCGTCATGACCCCGCTCGTCCTGCTGCTCATGGAGAGCGGCGCACGTGTGCCACCCGCCACGATCGGGTACCGGCTGGCGGACACGGTCATCGGCTGCGTACTGGCCCTGGGGCTCGGGTATCTGCCCTGGGCGGTACGCCGGGAAAGGAGCGTTCGTGCCGTCGTGGGCTGAACATGCGATCTGGTGGCACGTCTACCCGCTCGGCTTCACCGGAGCCCCCGCCACGGCAGAGCCTGCCGAGGGCATGCGGCACCGGCTGCGGCATCTCGAGTCATGGCTGGACTACGCGGTCGAGCTGGGCTGTTCGGGCCTGCAGCTCGGCCCGATCTTCGCCGCCGAGTCCCACGGGTACGACACCGTCGACCACCTCAGGATCGACCCGCGCCTCGGCGACGATCGGGACTTCGACTCCCTCGTCGCCAAGGCGCGCGACCGCGGGCTGCGGGTCGTCCTCGACGGCGTGTTCAACCACGTGGGCCGCTCCTTCGCGGCCGGCGAACGATGGTTCAGGCGCGCCCCCGGCGGCTACGAGGTCTTCGAGGGCCACCACGGGCTCGTCACGCTCGACCACGCCCAACCCGCCGTGCAGACGTACGTGGCCGGCGTGCTCGACCACTGGCTCCGCCGCGGCGCCTCGGGGTGGCGGCTCGACGCCGCGTACGCCGTGCCGGCGTGGTTCTGGCGGAAGGTCCTGCCGGAGGTACGCCAACGGCACCCCGAGGCGTGGTTCGGCGGCGAGGTGATCCACGGCGATTACGCCGGTTACGTCAGCGAGTCGGGGCTCGACTCGGTCACCCAGTACGAGCTGTGGAAGGCCATCTGGAGCTCGCTCAACGACCGCAACCTCTTCGAGCTCGCCTGGGCCCTCGACCGCCACGACAAGCTGCTCGACACGTTCGTGCCGCTCACGTTCGTCGGGAACCACGACGTCACCAGGCTCGCCACCCGGCTCGACGACCCCCGCCACCTGGGCCACGCGCTGGCCGTGCTGTTCACCGTCGCGGGCCTGCCCAGCGTCTATTACGGGGACGAGCAGGCGTTCCAGGGGCTGAAGGAGGAACGGGCGGGCGGCGACGACGCGATCAGACCGGCGTTCCCCGCGGAGCCGGGCGGCCTGCCGCCGTACGGGACCGAGGTCTACCGGCTTCACCAGCGGCTCATCGGCTTCCGCAGGCGCCACCCGTGGCTGCACCGAGCCCGGACCACCGCCGAACAGCTCACCAACACCACCGTCGCGCTCCGCAGCCGCGGGGGACCCGGCGAGGAGGTCGTGACGCTGCTGAACCTCGGCGACCAGCCGCACCGCTTCCTCATCGGCGACGCGCGGGCCGCCTTCCAGGACGATCGGGGGGATCCGGCCGTGGTCCCAGGCCACGGCTGGCGCGTCGTGACCCAGATCACCAAAGAAGTAGGGAATAAGGGGAGTCAAGGGATCCGTTGAATCGGGCGTGAACGAGGCATACGCGTACGACACGAGCGCCCACCGGGACGGCTCGTGTTGTCGTATGGGGCGAATGCCGAGCTGAAGCAGAGATCCGCCCGTTCCTCCTCGAAGGTCACCATGATCGCACCTTGTTTCGTGCTGCGCAGGCTGAGCCACCTGCCCTTCCACCCCGGCACCCGCTGACGCCTGCCCCTTTTCCTTCCTTCATGTGATGTACGTTTCCGCGGCCCGCAGACGGGCCGCTCTCAGTCGTGGGGATATTCCGTGATCCAGGCTTCAGGCCTGCGCAAGCAGTACGGGGACACCGTGGCGCTGGACGGCGTCGATCTGCACGTGCGCGAAGGCGAGATCTACGGCGTGCTCGGCCAGAGCGGCGCCGGCAAGAGCACCCTCCTGCGCTGCGTCAACCTGCTCGAACGCCCCACCGCGGGCACCGTCACCGTCGCGGGGCAGGACCTGACCGCGCTGCGCAGCGCGGAGCTCAACCGCGCCCGCCAGCGCATCGGCATGATCCACCAGCACTTCGCGCTGCTGAACTCGCGCACGGTCGCGGGCAACGTCGCCTTCCCCCTGGAGATCATGGGCGTGCCCCGGGCCGAGCGCGACCGCCGCGTGGCCGAGCTGCTGGAGCTGGTCGGGCTCGCGGGCCGCGGCAAGGACCGCCCGAACCAGCTCTCCGGCGGCCAGAAGCAGCGGGTCGGCATCGCCAGGGCGCTCGCGGGCAACCCGTCCGTGCTGCTGTCGGACGAGGCCACCTCGGCGCTCGACCCGGCCACCACCCAGTCGATCCTCGCCCTGCTCAAACGGCTCAACGCCGAGCTGGGCCTGACGATCCTGCTCATCACCCACGAGATGAACGTCGTCAAGAGCGTCTGCGACTCGGTCGCCATCATGGCGAACGGGCGCATCGAGGAGTCGGGCGCCATCGCCGACCTCATCCGCACCCCCGGATCCCGCTTGACCAGGGAGATCTTCCCGCTGCCCGAGCCCGCCCCGGCCGGTTCGGTGACGCTGACGTTCACCGGCGACCCGCGGCAGCCGGTGGTGTCGGAGGTGGTCAGGAAGTTCTCCGTGGACCTGAGCATCCTGGGCGGCTCGATCGAGGACCTCGCCGGCGGCTCGGTGGGCCGGCTCCGGGTCGCGCTCGACGGCGCCGAAACCGCCGCCGCGCTGGCGTACCTGCGTGACGCGGGCCTGATCGTGGAGGAAAGCGCATGAACTGGGACGAGATCCTGCCGCTGCTCGGTCCGGCGACGCTGGAGACGGCGCAGATGGTCGGCTGGTCGACGCTGTTCACGGCGCTGCTCGGGCTGCCGCTCGGCGTGGCGCTGGTGGTGTTCGACCGGAAGGGGCTGCGGCCGGCGCCGGCGCTCAAGTCGGCCCTCGGGTTCGTGGTCAACATCGGGCGGTCCCTGCCGTTCATCGTGCTGATGATCGCGATCATCCCGTTCACCCGGCTCGTCGTCGGCACGACCATCGGGACGGCCGCGTTCGTGGTGCCGCTCACGGTCGGCGCGGTGCCGTTCTTCGCCCGCCTCGTCGAGACGGCGCTCAGGGAGGTCGGCCCGGACGTGGTGCAGGCCGCGCAGGCCATGGGCGCGAGCCGGGCCACCATCGTGCGCAAGGTCCTGCTGCCCGAGGCGCTGCCCGGGCTGGTCGCGGGCCTGACCGTGACCGTCGTCGCGCTCATCGGCTACAGCGCCATGGCCGGCACGCTCGGCGGCGGCGGGCTGGGAGACCTGGCGGTCCGGTACGGCTACCAGCGGTTCGAGACGCTGCTGATGATCGTGACGGTCGTCCTGCTCCTCATCATCGTGCAACTTCTGCAAAGCCTGGGCGACTGGGTCTCTCGGCGCCTATCTCACAAATAAGGAAAAATCATGAAATTTCGTTATATAGCGGGTGCTGTTGCGCTGGCCTTGTCGCTCGCCGCATGCGGATCGTCGCAGCCCGCGACGACGGCCACTGGGTCGGCCGCCGAGTCGGCCGACACCGTGCTGAAGGTGGGCGCCAGCCCGGTGCCGCACGCGGAGATCCTCAACTTCGTCAAGCAGAACCTGGCCCCGGCCGCCGGGCTCAAGCTCGAGGTCGTGGAGTTCACCGACTACGTGCAGCCGAACGTGCAGCTCGAGGAGGGCCAGCTGAGCGCGAACTTCTTCCAGCACAAGCCGTACCTGGACGACTTCAACGCCTCCAAGGGCACCAAGCTGACCTTTGTCACGCCGGTGCACCTGGAGCCGCTGGGCCTCTACTCCAAGAAGATCACCTCCGTGTCCGCGCTGGCCGCCGGCGCGACCGTGGCCGTCCCGAACGACGCCACCAACCTGGGCCGCGCGCTCAAGCTGCTCGCCGACAACGGCCTGGTCAAGCTCAAGGACGGCGCCGGCACCGCCGCCACCGAGCGCGACGTGGTGGACAACCCGAAGAAGCTGCAGTTCAAGCCGCTCGAGGCCGCTCAGCTCCCGCGCTCGCTCGAGGACGTGGACGCCGCCGTCATCAACGGCAACTACGCCATCGAGGCGGGGCTCAAGCCGGCTTCGCAGGCGCTGGTGCTGGAGAAGACCGAGGGCAACCCGTACGTGAACGGCCTCGTCGTCAAGGCCGGCCACGAGAAGGACGCCAACATCGTCACGCTCGGGAAGCTGCTGCAGGACCAGAAGGTCAAGGACTTTATCAAGCAGAAGTACGAGGGCTCCGTCATCCCCGCCGAGTGACCCCACGCGCGCGAAGCCGCGTCGCCCGTCTCACCGACACGCAAAGGGGATGGGCGGGCGCGCGGCCTGGCGTGGGCGCGGGGCACCGAATAGTGTTCGGTCATGTATCCGGGAGCCATCGCAGCAGTCACCCCAGACAAGCCCGCTGTGATCATGGCGGGCTCCGGACGGATCATCACCTACCGCGAGCTGGACGAGGAGTCGAACCGGCTGGCCCACCTGCTCCGCGCCGCCGGGCTGCGGCCCGGTGACCACATCGCGTTCATGCTCGCCAACCACCCCCTCTTCCTGGCCGTCGCCTGGGCGGCACAGCGCTCGGGGCTGTACTACACGCCGATCAGCTCCCGCCTGCAGACCGACGAGCTGGCCTACATCATCGGCAACTGCGGCGCCCGGGCGTTCATCTCCAGCGCCGACCTGGCCGCCGTCGCCACCTCGGTCACCGACGCCACGCCCGGGGTCGAGCTGCGGCTCATGCTGGACGGCACGGCCGAGGGCTTCGCGTCGTACGAGGAGGCGGTCGCCAAGCAGCCGGCCACCCCGATCGACGACGAGTGCATGGGCGTGGACATGCTCTACTCCTCGGGCACCACGGGACGGCCGAAGGGTGTCAAGATCCCCTCGGCGCACGGCCCGCTCACCGAGCCCGGCATGCTGCTCCAGCTCGTCCAGGCGCTGTTCGCGCCGTCGGCGGACAGCGTCTACCTCTCGCCGGCCCCGCTCTACCACGCCGCCCCGCTGCGCTACAGCCTGACGTTCCAGCGGCTCGGGGCCACGGTGGTGGTGATGGAGCGCTTCGACCCCGAGCAGTTCCTGGCGCTGGTGGAGCGGTACGGGGTGACGCACGCGCAGCTCGTGCCCACGATGTTCATCAAGATGCTCAAACTGCCCGAGGAAACCCGGGCAAAGTACGATATTTCCTCGCTCGCTTACGCGATCCACGCCGCCGCCCCCTGCCCCGTCCCCGTAAAGGAGCAGATGATCGACTGGTGGGGCCCGATCATCCACGAGTACTACGCGGGCACCGAGGGCAACGGCTTCCTCTACGTCAACTCCCAGGACTGGCTCCTGCACAAGGGCACGGTCGGCCGTTCCCTGCTCGGCATCGTGCACATCTGCGACGAGGACGGCAACGACCTGCCCCCGGGCGAGCACGGCACGATCTACTTCGAGAAGGGCGGCCGGTTCGAGTACCACGACGACCCGGGCAAGACCCGCTCCGCGGAAGATCCCCAGGGCAGGGGCTGGACCACGCTCGGCGACATCGGCCGCCTGGACGCCGACGGCTTCCTCTACCTCACCGACCGCCGCTCGTACATGATCATCTCCGGCGGCGTGAACATCTACCCGCAGGAGGCCGAGAACGTCCTGTCGGTGCATCCGAAGGTGGCCGACGTGGCGGTGTTCGGGGTGCCGGACGAGGAGATGGGCGAGCAGGTCAAGGCCGTGGTCGAGCCGGTCTCCATGGCCGAGGCCGGCCCGGGGCTGGAGGCGGAGCTGATCGCGTACTGCCGCGAGCGCCTGGCCCACTACAAGTGCCCGAAGTCGGTGGATTTCCGCGAGCAGTTGCCCCGCCACCCGACGGGCAAGCTCTACAAGCGCCTGCTCAGGGACGAGTACTGGCCGGCTTCCGGGTAAATTTTCCGCATTTTCTCCGGACCGTCGCCGGTGGTTCCACCTTGGCGGATAAGGCGCCCGTTCAGACTTCTCATAAAGCTCTGATCAGCGGCTTAACGTGCGCTTACGCGTCTCTTGGCACCCTGGAGTCATCGGTACTCGAGGGAGATGACAGATGAACGCGAACGAGCCTCACGAGCAGGGGACCGGTGGGTGGAGCCAGTTCGGCAGCAACCCGCCGGCCGCCGGGGGCTTTCCCCGGCGGGACACGCAGATCATGGACCAGCCGGCCCCGCCTTCCTCGCCACCGAAGAAGCTCGGCTTCGCCGCGGGTCGCAAGACCGTCGCCGGGCTCGCCCTGGCGGCCACGGCCATCGGCGGCGGCGTCGTGGGGGCCGTCGTCGCCAACGCGTTCCAGCCGACGCAGCTGGCCAGCAGCGCGACGCCGAGTCCCGTCTTCAAGTCGGCCTCCAACCAGCTCACCATCGCGCAGGTGGCCGCCAAGGTGCAGCCGACCGTCGTGATGATCCAGGGTCAGACCGGTGAGGGCTCCGGGGTCGTGCTGTCGGAGGACGGGCTCATCCTCACCAACAACCACGTGGTCGTGGGCGCCGGCGAGGGCGGCGGGCAGATGACCGTCAAGTTCAACGACGGCAAGACCGCCAAGGCCAGCGTCGTCGGCACCGACCCGGCCACCGACCTGGCCGTCATCAGGGCGGAAGGCGTGTCGGGGCTGAGCAAGGCCACGCTCGGCGACAGCGACATCGTCAAGGTCGGCGACCCCGTACTGGCCATCGGAAGCCCGCTCGGCCTCGACGGATCCGTCACCGCGGGCATCGTCAGCGCGCTCGACCGCACGCTCACCGTCGGCGGCGAGCAGCGGCAGCAGATCCCGCCCGGCTGGGGCTGGGGCCAGCAGCAGGACCAGGGGAGCGGGACCACCACGATCGCCGGCGCCATCCAGACCGACGCCTCGATCAACCCCGGCAACTCCGGCGGCGCGCTGGTGAACGCCGCGGGCGAGCTGATCGGCATCAACACCGCGATCGCCTCGGACGCCGCGGGCGGCGGCGTCGGCTTCGCCATCCCGGTCAACACCGCCAAGCAGGTCTCCGAGCAGCTCATCGGCAGCGGCAAGGTCAGCCACGCGTTCCTCGGCGTGAGCGTCACCGACGCGACCGGCGACGTGCCGGGAGCCCTCGTCAGGCAGGTCACCGACGGGAGCCCGGCGGCCAAGGCGGGACTGCGGCAGGGCGATCTGATCACCAAGATCGGTGACAAGGCGGTTGATGGGGGAGATACTGTAGTTGGGCAGGTCAGAGGTTTTAAACCCGGCCAACAGGTCAAGATCACATACATGAGGGACGGCAAGACGGCCGACGTCACCGTGACCCTCGAAGAGAAGAAGTAACAAGGACCCCCTCCCGGACGGGTGTGCCGTTGAGATCGCTGCGGACTCGGCGGCACACCCCCCCATTTCAGGAGAAGCGTCTGCCCTCGTCGCGGCGGTAGGCCCAGCCCGCGGCGAGGGCGAGGACGACCGTCCAGACGGCCAGCATGACGACGGCGACCACGTTCGGGGCGCGGTCCGCGGTCACCGCCCAGAGCAGCTCCGCCGCACCCCGGGTCGGCACGTACGGGGAGACGGCCTCGATGAAGCCGGGCAGGACCTGGGGCGGCAGCAGCAGCCCGCCCAGCACCGCCAGCGGGAAGAACAGGATCTGCGACACGGCGATCGCCGCCTTCGAGCTCAGCCGGAAGCCGATGAACAGGGCCAGCAGCATGAACGGGATCCCGCTGACGACCAGCACGGCCAGCCCGAGCAGCAGTTTCACCGGCGTGATGGTGGCCTCCGTGAGGAACGCCGCCACCAGCAGCACGGGGATCACCGAGATCAGCATGACGGCCACCGTCGTCAGGATCCGCGCGGCGAAGCGGGGGAACGGGCCCGCCGGGAGCGTGCGCAGGTACGGGTTCCAGGGCTGCTCGCGGTCCTGGGCGACGGTGATGCTGAGCCCGATCAACGCCCCCGACATGGCCCCGAAGAACATCAGCGACGCCGTCGCCATCGTGGCCTGCTGCGGATCCTGCCCCGCGAACGGCACCACGAACGCCAGCATCGACACGGCCGGGAAGAACGCGCTGGCCAGGAGGCTGATGGGCACCCGCAACTGCTCCAGCATGAGGTAGCGGGTGTGCGCGAGGACCAGGCTAGGCATGGGCCGTCTCCTTCGAGGTGATGGTGAGGAAGGCCTCTTCCAGGGTGGTCGGCCTGATCTCGAGGCCGGAGAACGGGGTGCCGCTGCGCACCAGCTCGACGACCAGCCGGTCGGGGTCGGTGGTCACCAGGTGGATCCGGCCGTCCTCGTGTTCGGTGCCGATCACGCCGGGCAGCTCGGGCAGGTTCTCGGCGACGAGCGAGACGCGCCGCACGCCCACCATGTCGCGCACGGCTCGCACCGTGTCGTCGGCCAGCACGCGGCCGTGGCCCACCACCACGACCCGCTCGGCCAGGGCCTCGATCTCCTCCAGGTAGTGGCTGGTCAGCAGGACCGTGCCGCCGCCCTCGTGGAAGGATCTGACGCCCTCCCACAGCGAGCGCCTGGCCTCGACGTCCAGGCCGGTCGTGGGCTCGTCCAGGAAGACCAGCTGCGGGTCACCCGCGAAGGCCAGCGCCACGGCCAGCCGCCGCTTCTGGCCGCCGGACAGGCCGCCGACCTGCCGTTTGACCAGGTCGTCGAGGCCGAAGCGGGCCAGCAGCTCCCCTTTATCCGCCTTTTTCGTGAAATGTGAGGAGACGAAGTCGACGATCTCGCCGACGCGTAACGACTCGGGCAGCCCGGTCTCCTGCGGGGTCACGCCGATCCCGCGCCGCATGGCCGGGTCCTGCGGGGAGCCGCCGAGCAGCTCGACCGTGCCGGACGTGGGGCGGCGCAGCCCCACGAACAGGTTGATCAGCGTGGACTTGCCCGCGCCGTTCGGGCCGAGCAGCCCGACGAGCTCGCCCGCCCGGATGTCGAGCGAGACGCCGTCGAGCGCGAGCACGTCGCCGTAGCGACGGGTGACCTCGATCGCCCTGGCGAGCATGGTCATGAGATTCCTCCAGCATTGTCGAGCAAGGCGCGGATCGCCTTGGTGTAGTCCTCGAAGGCAAGCCGTCCGCGCTTGGTGAGTGCCACGAACGTGACGGGGGTGCGCCCCTTGTGCGTCTTGACGATCTGGACGTATCCGGCGTCCTCCAGCTTGGTGAGGTGCACCGACAGGTTTCCCGCCGTCATGCCGAGCAGGTCCTTCAGCGAGGGGAAGGCCATCTCGTTCCCCTCGCCGAGCACGTTGAGCGCGGCGACGACCCGGAGCCTGGCCTGCGCGTGGATCACCGGGTCGAGCTCCGGCGGTGCGTTGTCCGTGCTCACCGGCAGCGCCTGAGCCACAGGCCCGCGACGATGAAGCCACCTCCCAGCAGCACCGCCGTCAGCAGCGCGTGCCAGCCGGCGCCGAGGAGCACGCCCACGGCGTCGACGCCCGCCACCCACGCCCCGATGAAGAACATCGGCCAGTTGAGCCAGATCGCGCCCCCGGCCATGTGCATGACCGCGACGACCATGAGCGACCCGCCTCCCCAGACGAGGCCGCTCTCGTCGGGTGGCAGCAGAGGGCTCACCCTGGTGGCGATGACGACCACGAGCATCATCCCGGCGAACCACGCGTAGCCATACATCGTGCCCCTGGCCGTGTGGTCGCCGCGGACGCCCTTGCTCATCCGCACGATCCCGAACGCGGCCACCGCCCCGGCCACGATCTGCGCGCCCATCAGCACCGCCAGCGCCTGCATCTGGGAGATCGGCGCGTACGGGCGGCCGTCGAGGCCGTAGTGCAGGAAGAACGCGGTGAACCCGAGCAGCCAGGCGACGCCCCAGGGGGCGTAGAGCAGGAGCGGGTCGCCGTGCAGCCACCTCCTGGTGGCGGCCCGCTGCTCCTCGATGAGGCGCAGCATCTCCTCAGGGCTGGTCACCTGGTCGTCGTCGCTCGTCATCGCAAACCCCTCGGTCCCTCAAACTGGTTTGTATTTTAAACCAGCTTGCCGCGCCAACTCAATCCCTCGTTCGTCAGGGGGTTCAGCGCCTGGTCAGGACCTCGGACTCCCACAGATCGCGGTAGTAGCCGGGCACCGAGACGAGCTCGTCATGCCGTCCGCGCTGGACGACCCGGCCCTCTTCGAGCACCACGACCTCGTCCACGCTCTCCAGCCCCTTGAGCCGGTGCGTCACGAGGAGTGTGGTGCGGTCGCGGGTGACGTCGAGCAGGTCGCCCATCAGCCGGTCGGCGGTCTCCTCGTCGAGCGCCTCGGCGGGCTCGTCGAGCAGCAGCACCGGCGGGTCGTACAGCAGGGCCCTGGCCAGGGCCAGGCGCTGCAGCTGGCCGCCGGACACGGTCCTGCCGTCCTCGCCCAGCTCGGCGTCCCACCCGGTCCGCTCGACCCAGCCGTCGAGCCTGGCGTCGCGTACGGCCCGCTCCAGCTCCTCCTCGCCGGCCTCCGGGCCCGCGAGGCGCAGGTTGTCCTTCAGGCTGGCGCGGAAGATGTACGGGTCCTGGGTGAGGCCGGTCATGAGCGCCCGCACGTCGTCGCCGCCGAGGTCGCGGACGTCCACGCCGTTGACGCGGATGCTGCCCGACTCCGGCTCGACCAGGCGCATCAGGGCGGCCAGCAGCGTGCTCTTGCCCGCTCCGCTGGGGCCCACGATCGCCACCCGCCTGCCGGGCGTGAGCGTCAGCGACACGCCGTCCAGAGCGGCCCGCGCGGACCCGTGGCGGACCACCAGGTCGTCGATCTCGACGGTCAGCGGGGTCTCGGGCCGGGGCGCGGGCCGGGCGGGCTCCGCGACGGCCGGGGTGGCGGCGCGGACCTCGCGCAGGCGGCGCAGCGCCGCCGTGATCCCGGCCAGGCGCTCGCCCGCCGCCGCCAGCGGCAGCACCGGCTCGAACGCCACCAGGGAGGTCAGCGCGAGCACGGCCGTCGCGACCGAGCCGGCGCCCGCGCCCTGTGCGAGCAGGACGACGGCCGCCACCGTCAGGCCCTGCACGAGAGTGCCCCCGGCCAGGGCGGCGGCGTGGACGCGGGCCTGGCGGCGTTCGAGCGCGGCCAGGGACTCGTCGGCGGCCAGCGCCTTGGCCAGCGCCTCCTCGTCGGCGCCGTAGGCGGCCAGGTCGGCGGAGCCGTGCACCAGGTCGGCCACCCGGCCCGCCAGCGCCGCCCTGGCCGGGGCGATCCTGGCCGACCAGCGCCGGGCCGCGGCGGCCGTACCGGCGGGCAGCGCCACCCCGGCCAGCACGAGCCCGGCCACCAGCACGAGCGCCGTCACCGGCAGGATGGCCAGCCCGATGACGACGGCCGCCAGCCCCGCCAGCGCCGCCGCCGCGGCGGGGAGCAGGCAGCGCACGAGCAGGTCCTGTACGGCCTCGGTGTCGTCGACCATGCGGCTGAGCAGGTCCGCGCCGCCGTGCCGGGGCTGCTGGGGCGGGATGAGGGCCCGGTAGAGCTGCTCGCGGGTGCCCGCCTGGGCGCGGAGCGCGACGTCGTGGCCGGTGAGGCGTTCGGCGTAGCGGAAGACGCCCTTGCTCGTGGCGAACGCCCTGGTCGCCACGATGGCCACGCTCAGGGCGGCCAGGCCTGGCTGCTGCGCGGCCCTGGTGATCAGCCAGGCGGCGGCGGCGATGAGCCCGAGCCCCGCCAGGTCCGCCGCCGCGCCCGCCAGCACGGCCCAGAGGAGCCGCGTGCCCATGCGCCGGTTCACCGGCCGCTCCCTTCGCCCCGCCGCGCCGCCGGCTCGGCTTTTCGGTGCACGCGGGTGGTGTCGGAGACGACGCGGCCCTCGTGCACCCGGATGACGCGGTCGGCCAGGTCGATCATGGCCGGGCGGTGCGCGACGATGACGGCCGTACGGCCCTGGGCCAGGTCCGAGGTGGCCGCCACCACGGCGGCCTCGCTGCGCCCGTCCAGGCGGGCCGTGGGCTCGTCGAGCAGCAGCACCGAGGCCGCGGGCCGGCAGAAGGCCCGCGCCAGCGCGATCCGCTGCCGCTGACCGGCGGACAGGTTGGCGCCGCGCTCGCCCACCACCGTGTCGAACCCCTGCGGCAACGCGTCCACGAAGTCGGCGTGTGCGGCGGCCGCGGCGCTGCGGACCTCCTCCAGGGAGGCCGCGGGAGCCCCGAGCCGGATGTTGCCGGCCACGGAGGTGGCGAACAGGTGGGGCCGCTGCGCCACGAACGCCAGCCGCGCCCGCCAGCTCCCCAGGTCGAGCTCGCGAAGATCGGTGCCGTCGACGAGCACCCGGCCCTCCGACGGCCGGACGAACCCGAGGACGAGATGGAGCAGGGTGCTCTTGCCGCCACCGCTCTCGCCGACCAGCGCCACACGTTCCCCCGGGCCGATCGTGAGCGAGACGTCCTCCAGGGCCGCGACGTCGCGGCCGGGGTAGCGCACGGTCACGTTCTCCAGGCGGATCTCCGGTGCCCCCTGCCCGGCCGGATGAACCCGCCCGTATGCGGGCTCGGGCTCGTCCGCGCCGTCCAGCACGGCGAAGGCCGCGTCGGCCGCCGCCACCCCCTCCATCGAGGCGTGGAAGCGCGTCCCCATCGCCCGCAGCGGCAGGTACGCCTCCGGCGCCAGCAGCAGCACCAGCAGCGCCGTCGTCAGATCCAGCGACCCCCCGAGCAGCCGCAGCCCGATCGGCACCGCCACCAGCGCCAGCGACAGCGACGCGCACAGCTCCAGCACCAGCGACGACAGGAACGCCACCCGCAACGTCCGCATCGTCGCGTTCCGGTGCGCGTCCGCGACCTGCTGGATGACGCCCGCCTGGTAGCGGGCCCGGCCGAAGGCCCGCAGGGTGGGCAGCCCGCGCACCACGTCGAGGAAGTGGCCGCCGAGCCGCGACAGGGCCAGGAACTGGCGCTCGGTGACGGCCTTGGTGGTCATGCCGACCAGGGCGCCGAAGACGGGGATCAGGGGCAGCGTGATCAGGACGATGAGCGCGCTCGCCAGGTCGGCGGCGAACAGCCGTACCAGCACCGCGAGCGGCACCACCCCGGCCACCGCGATCGACGGCAGGTAGCCGGTCAGGTACGCGTCGAGCCCGTCCAGGCCGCGCCCCGTGAGCGTGACCAGCTCGCCCGAGCGGTGCTGCGTGAGCCGCCCGGGGCCCAGGTCGCGCAGCCGGGCCAGCAGCCGGTGGCGCAGCGCCGACTTCACGCCGGTGGCGGTGCGCCCGGCGAAGACGCCCTGCGTCCAGGCCAGCAGCGCCCGCACGCCCACCACCGCCGCCAGCCCCGCCAGGGCGACGGCGGTGAACCTGCCGGACAGCACCCCGGCCAGCAACTCGGCCTGCACCAGCACGAGCAGCCCGGCCAGCACCGCCGCGACCATGGTCACGGCCAGGTGGCGGCGGACCGACCGCTCGGCCCGCATGAGCCGTAGGAGATCCTTGTGCACGAGCCCTCAGAAGCCCTCAGAAGAACGACGGAAGCGGGACGGCGTCCTTCCCTGGGCGGAAAGTGCGCCACACCCATACTTGCGCGCCCAGGACGATGGGTGCGAACGGCAGCACCATGACACTGAGCACATTCAACGTGGCCGCCGGCGCGCTGTTCGCCAGCAGGTACGGCATCGCGCCCACGAGCACGCCCACCGCCGGGACCGCCGCCACGACTCCCGACACCACCAGGGCCCGCCCCGACCTGGACGCCCCGAAGACCCCGGGCGCCCGCCACGCCAGGAACGTCCACCCGTGGAAGGCGAACAGCAGCGTCACGACCGCCCCCAGCATCACCCCCACCGGGTGCACCACCGGGCCCGCGAACCCCGTGGCCGCCGCGTGGATCGTCATGCCCCACCCGAACGACAGTCCCAGAGACCCGAACGCGATCATCGCGTCCCAGAACCCCCGCCACCTGAACCCGTCCAGCCTGCGCCGGAACCACAGCCCCGCGTCCCGCAGGATCCAGCTCAGCAGCATGGCCACCACCAGCGGGTACAGCTTGAACAGCACCTCGCCCTCGAGCAGCGGATAGACGCCGAACAGCGTCCCGGCGACCGCCACCAGCCACACCTCGTTGGCCAGCACGTACGGCGCCATCGCGGCCACCATGCGGTCGCGGCCCTCGCGGGTCCTGCCCAGCAGCGGCAGCAACAGCCCCACCCCCAGGTCGAACCCCTCAAGGGCGAAATATCCGGCCAGCAGCACGGCGAAGAGAACGAACCAGATCACTTCCATGTCGGCACCTCACTCAGTAACTCAGCGCGGGGGAGCGGGTCTCACCGGCGGGGACGGCGCCCAGGGCCACGTCGCGCGGCCCGCGCCGGACGATCCTGGCGATGAGCACGTAGTCGACGACCGCCAGCAGCCCCAGCACGCCCGCGAACCCGACGAGCGAGGCCGTGACCATGCCCGAGGTCAGCCCGGGGGACATGGCGTCGGCCACGGTGAGCTTCTCCCAGATCATCCACGGCTGCCGGCCGACCTCCCGCGCCAGCCAGCCCATGATCGCCAGCACGAACGGCAGCGGCGTCATCAGCATGAGCAGCGGATGCGTCCACCGCCAGCGCGGCAACACGGCGATCATCGGCAGCATCACGAACAGCACGACCAGCGCGAGCAGCTGCCCGAACTCGATCATCATCCCGAGTGCGACCGCCGCGCCCACGTTGTCGCTGAACTTCCCGTCCTGGATCCCGGCGAACTGCGCGTACCCGAACCCGATCGTGACGAAGATCCCGATCGCCGCCGCGACCACGCCGGTCCGCAGCGACCTGGTGAAGAACTCCACGTGCTCGGTACGGCGGCGCAGCTGGTACGCGCTCGCCCCCACCAGCACCATGGCCCCCGTGAACAGCCCCGCCCCGATGACGTGCGGGAAGGAGAAGATCAGGCTCTTGTTCGTGAGCAGGGCGCCGAAGTCGACCAGCTCCAGGCGGTCGCCGCGGGCGACGGAGCCGACCGGGTTCTGCAGGAACGAGTTGGCGAGCATGATGGAGAAGGCGCTCGCGTACGCGGTCAGCGTCACGAGCCAGATGCAGGCCAGATGCGCCCATTTCGGCAGCCGCCCCCACCCGAAGATCCACAGGCCCAGGAACGTGGACTCCAGGAAGAAGGCCACCAGGGTCTCCATGGCCAGCGGCGCGCCGAACACGTCACCGGCGTAGTGGGACAGGCCGCTCCAGGAGAGGCCGAACTGGAACTCCATCACCAGCCCGGTCACGATGCCCAGCGCGTAGTTGACGACGTAGATCTGGCCCCAGAAGCGGGTCATGGCCTCGTGGAGCGGTTTGCCCGAGATCGCCCAGCGCGTGTTCATGATCGCCACCAGTGGCGCCAGGCCCAGGGTGAGCACGACGAACAGGAAGTGGAGGCTTCCCGTCACGGCGAACTGTGTCCGGGCCAGTTCGAGTACATCCATCGCGAACTCCGTTGTTGTGTCTGTCTACATATAGAGAGCCTACATGTAGACTGCCTACATGAGCGCACACGTCCGCACTTCGGCCGATGCCCCTCGGAGGGAGGGGTGGCGCGCCATGCCGGCTTCGGCCGGGGTCCTTCGGCGGGAGGGGGCACGGCGGGCGGAGCATGCCGGGTCGCCCGTGCGGTGTCTAGGATCGGAATCATGAATCCGGACGCGCTGCGCGGGCACATGGACGCGCTCCTGCTCTCCGTGCTGGAGCGGGAGCCGCTGCACGGCTACGCCATCATCGAGGCGCTGCTGGAGCGCAGCGGCGGCGCGCTGAACGTGCCGACGGGCACCGTCTACCCGGCCCTGCGCCGGCTGGAGCGCATCGGCTACCTGTCCAGCGAGTGGGCCACGGTGGGCGGGCGCAAGCGCCGTACCTACCGGCTGACGGATTCGGGCAGGAAGCAGCTCGAAGGGGAGCGCTCGGCGTGGCAGGAGTTCGCCAGCGTGATCGGCGGCGTGCTCCGCGCGGACGCCGTGGAGGCCGGGGAGGTCAGCGGCGCGCGAAGGGCGGCCGGCTGATGCGCAGGCAGCGCGTCGCGCCGTAGATCTGCAGGCCCCAGCAGGCGGACGTCACCGCGTTGGCCAGCATGGAGGGCAGGACGTCCAGATGGCTCGCCCCGTTCGAGCCCAGGGTCAGCAGCATGCCCAGCGCCACCGTGACGGGCAGCATGCCCCAGACGAGCACGCCCAGCGACCTGGTCACCAGCCGCGGCCGGCGGATCCACCGGGCGCCCCGGCTCAGCGCGAACAGCGCGAGCCCGCCGTAGAGCCCGACGCAGAGCTGCAGGACGTCGAGCAGGCGCGAGACGGGCCGGTACCAGGCGGGCGCGAGGCGCCAGGCCTGGTCGTCGCCGGGATAGATGCGCCAGATCACCGACCACATCAGCGCGGTGATCGGCACGCTGATGAACAGCAGGAAGCCCAGCCGGCGCCCCGCCACGGCGGTCAGCTCGGACTGGTAGCCGGGGGCGACCTCCGCGACCTCCCCGAACTCCGCCACCGCGACCCGCTCCGCCTCCGCCCGTGCGAGCCCCTCGGCCTCCAGCGCGTCGGCGGTGTCGGTCAGGCTGTCGCGCGCCTCGACGACCAGATCGCGCTTCGCCCCCTGCGGGCCGGCCAGGGCGCTGTCGAGCTCCGCCACGTAGTCGTCGATACGCATGGACCCCAGTCTACGGAGGACGATCTCGGTCTCCCATCGGGGAATTCCCCGATATTTCCGGGGCCGGGTTGATGTGTAGGAAAATTCCTACGTATAGTGTCCGACATGCCGATATCTCAGATCCTCACCATCACCGTGCCCGTCGCCGACCAGGAGCGGGCGCTGGCCTTCTACACCGGCGTCCTCGACTGCGAGGTGCGCACCGACAACCCGTTCCCGATGGGCCGCTGGCTCACCGTCGCCCCCAAGGGGTCCGGGACCGCGCTGCTGCTGGCCTCCTGGTTCCCCGGCATGGCCCCGATCGGCGGCCTGGTGGTGGCCGCGCCCGACCTCGACGTCCTGGCCGCTCGGCTGCGCGAGCACGGCGTCTCGTTCGAGGGGCCGAGCGACGAGCCGTGGGGGCGTCAGCTGCTGTTCCAGGACCCGTTCGGCAACGGGTTCGTGGTCAGCCAGGCATGACGGCCGACCACGTGTTCACCGCGCTGGCCAGCCCGGCCAGGCGGGAGCTGCTGCGCCTGCTGCTCGACGAGGGAGCCCAGCCCGCCGGCCGGCTGGCCGAGCGGTTCGACATGAGCAGGCCCAGCGTGTCGGAGCACCTCAAGGTGCTCAGGGACGCCGGGCTGGTGGTCGAGAGCCGCAAGGGGCGGGAGCGGCACTATCGGCTGGAGGCGGCGCCGCTCATGGAGATCCGCGACTGGCTCACCCCGTACGAACGGTTCTGGCGGGAGAAGCTGGCCGACCTCACGACCCTGCTGGACGAGATGGAGGACGACAACCATGCCCCGTGACACGGCGGCCGAGGACCTGCGCGCGATCAGGATCGACCAGTTCATCGCACATCCCCCGAGGAAGGTGTGGCGGGCACTCACCGAGCCCGAGCTGGTCGCCCGCTGGCTCATGCCCAACGACTTCAAGCCGGAGGTGGGGCACCGGTTCACGTTCACCACGGAGCCCAAGCCGCAGGTGGGCTTCGACGGGATCGTCTACTGCGAGGTGCTGGAGCTGGAGCCGGAGAAGCTGCTCAAGATCAGCTGGAGCGACCACAAGCAAGCCGACTGGACGGTCACCTGGCGGCTGGAGCCCGAGGGCAAGGGCACCCGGCTGTTCCTCGACCAC
Source organism: Nonomuraea sp. NPDC003709 (assembly GCF_040610775.1). Classification (NCBI taxonomy): domain Bacteria; kingdom Bacillati; phylum Actinomycetota; class Actinomycetes; order Streptosporangiales; family Streptosporangiaceae; genus Nonomuraea; species Nonomuraea sp. NPDC003709. Next base: position 594,189 of record NZ_JBEXMW010000002.1, read on the forward strand.
GAGGGCTTCGACCCGGGCGACGAGTTGCAGCAGCTCTCCCGCCGCATCATGGGCGGCGGCTGGCGCTCGCGCCACTTCCGCGCGATCGCCGCCGTCGTGGAGGAGCTGGACACCTAAGGGTTCAGGGCCGGGCTCGGCGACTCCGCCCGGCGTTCGGCGTGCGAGGTGGACGTCCACATGACGGCGGCCGTGGTGATCGCCAGCAGCAGCGCGAACCAGCCCGCCGCCCGCCCCATGCGCATGCCGTACCCGCACAGGAGCCAGGAGACGGACAGCCACCAGCGGTGACCGGCCTGGCGCCGCATCTCCATGGCCGCGAACGCGAAGTCGGCCGAGGTGGCGCGGTCGCTGGGCTGCAGCCCGGCGTAGAGGTCGGCCAGCCGGTCGGGTGTGGCGCCGGGGTCGCCCGCCGCCTCCCAGCCGCGCATGGTGTGCTCGTCGGCCAGCGCGCGCCGGCGGGAGAACCAGCGCAGCATCGGCCAGCGCAGGCTCACCCGCAGGCCGCGCGGCGTCAGCGCGAACGTGCAGTCCTTGACCCGCACCGCCGACGGATGGGCCAGCCCGGCGAACCTGCACGCCGAAAGGTCCAGCCCGTACAGTGCCAGGTCGCTCGCGTTCACCTGCCGCAGCGAGGTCAGCCCGGACCTGCCCCGGCCGGTCACGGTGGCGGGGCCGCGCAGCACCGCGCCTTCCAGGTCGGCCTGGGAGTCGGTCAGCCGCAGCGTCGTCGTGCCCGCCACCTCGACGCCGCGCAGGTCGACGCCGCACCGGGACACCGCCACGTCCAGGAGCCCGTCGGCGCGGGCCCTGGCCGCCGACAGCCTGCCGGTGGCCGAGAGGTACGCGTCGGCGGCGAAGTGCGCGGCCTCGAACCCGGCGTGCCCGCTGACCTTGCGGAAGGACAGGGTACGGCCGAAGCGCGCCCCTCTGAAGGCGGCCCCGTCGCCCAGCCTGGCCCCGTCGAAGGTGGCGTACCCGTCGAACCTGGCCCGCTCGCACGACAGCCCGTGGCCGAAGACGGCCTGGCTGAACAGCGCGTCGCGGGACATCACGGCCCGGTCGAGGGAGACGTGCCCGCGCACGGTGACGCCGTGGAAGGACAGCTCGCGGGTGAACCTGGCGCCGGCCAGCGACACGTTGCCCTCGAAGCGGGCGCCGAAGAACGAGGCCAGCCGCTCGAACCTGGCGCCGTCGAGCGACACGTCGCCCGTGAACGTCACGCCGGACAGCCGTACGTCGCCGGTGAACCTGACCCGGTCGAGCCGGGCCCTGCCGGGCCTGCCGCCGGCGGCTTGGAGCACCCGGGACAGCAACTCGGCGCTGACGGTGGTGCCGCGCAGGTCGAGCAGGCGGCCGGGGGAGATCTCGTCGAGGGCCTGGGGGAGTTCGTCGGGTGCGAGGTGTGCGAGGCAGAAGCCGGTCGTCCGGCTGGCGATTCCGGTGCAAGCAGCGGAATGCGCGCAGGTGACCCAGTCCATGAAGAGGTCATACCCGCCGGAGACGGCGTCAAGGTTCGATGTTTTAATGTTCTATCCGCTTTTATGTGGAAATATGCGCTCTAAATAGGCTCCAAAGTGCCGGGCATGCGCGCTTTATCCAGAGCCTCCCTTGCTGCCCTGATTGTGGTGGCTCTCTCCGCCTCGCCCGCCGTGGCGGCTCCCGCATCCCCTTGTGACACCCCTGCCACCCACCGGATCGCGCAGGTGCCGGGCAGCGGGGAGGCGACCCCGCTGCCCGGCCAGACCGTACGGGTCGAGGGCGTCGTCACCGGCGACTTCCAGCGGACCGACCAGGAGTACAACCCGCCCGGCCTCTACCAGCCGGACGCGTTCCGCTCCTCCGACCCCACGACCCGCTGGTCATCGGCCTGACGCTGTCGGGGTGATGAATGTCACAACACCCGCCCGCCCAGGTCTCGCGCGGGGCAGCGCAAATAAGATGGATCTTCCGAACCCCCTGGGAGAGGGTGAGCCTGCATTGGCGCACGTTGATCGACCCCGGACGCGCGCGGCGCGCGTCGGGACCTACGACGGTGGCGATCAATCGGGCACGCGCGAGGTGGCGCGGCTGATCGAGGAGCCGGCCCCGCGGGAGGTCGTCTTCGACGGCACCCGATCCCCGATGCACGACGTCAGGCGCGCGGTCCTGCCCGACCCCGGCCTTCCGCGGCCGTCCGCATGGACGCTGGAATGCCGGTGAGAGGGTAGGGGTTCATAACGATGGACAGTTTTCAGCGAGGGACGAGGAGCCACTTGTGGCGACCATCGAAGTAACAGAGCAGAACTTCAACGACATCGCCGACAAGGGGATCGTGCTGCTCGACTTCTGGGCGGAGTGGTGCCCGCCGTGCAAGAAGTTCGGTCCGATCTTCGAGCAGGCCTCGGGCCTGCACGAGGACATCACGTTCGGCAAGATCGACACCGATGCCGAGCAGGGGCTCGCCCAGGGCTTCGACATCACCTCGATCCCGACGCTCATGGCCATCCGCGACGGCATCGTGGTCTTCGCCCAGGCTGGCGCCATCCCGGGGCCCGCACTGGAGGACCTGATCAGGCAGGTGCGGGCGCTCGACATGGACGCCATCAGGGCCGAGCTCGCCGAGGAGATGAAGCAGAACTGACCCTTCCCAGGGGTCTCAGGGCTTGCGGGCGACCCCGACGTACCCGAATGTGATCCCGTTGCCGGGCGCGTCCGGGTCGTCGGGCCTCCAGCCGTTCGGGTACGTCAGCCCGGGCTCCTCCAGCTCGTACCCCTCGAAGAAGCGCAGGATCTCCTCACCCGTCCGCAGGCTCAGCGCGGCCGTGGCCCTCCGGTAGATCTCGATGGCCTGCGGGGTGGTGTCCGGCGTGGTGTCGATGGCATGGCTGATCACCAGCCGGCTCCCGGGCGCGCTCGCCGCCCGCAGCTTGGCCACCATGTCGTACGCGACGTAGTCCGGGATGAAGTGCAGGATGGCCAGCATCAGGAACGCCACCGGCCGATCGAAGTCGATCACGTCGCCCAGCTTGTGCAGCAGCGTGTCGGTCTCGCGTACGTCCGCCTGCAGGAAGTGCACGTCCTCTGTCCTGGCCAGCAGCGCCCTGCCGTGCACGCAGACCACGGGGTCGTTGTCCACGTAGACGATCCGCGCCTCAGGGGCGATCTCGTGCGTGTTCCCCTGGGTCGGCAGGCCCGCGCCGAGGTCGACGATCTGCCGCACCCCCGAATCGACCAGGTGCCGCACGGCGCGGCGCAGGAACGCCCTGTTCGCCCGGGCACCCTCCCTGGTGTTGGGGAACGTCTGCAGGATCTGCTCGGCGGCTGCCCGGTCGGCCGCGAAGTTGTCCTTGCCGTCGAGGAAGTAGTCGTACATCCGCGCGACGTTGGGGACGTTAGGGTCCACCCCCTCCGGGGCACTGTCCACGATTTCTCCTGAAATATCGCCCTATTTGCGGGCGATCATAGCCGCGGTTTACCCGGTTTCCCCGGAATTTGGTTCTACTCGCGGCACCAATGAGACGTACATCACGTATCACCATCACCCCCCGCCCCACACCCCTCGCACCCCGTGACACAGCCCCCCGGCGGGCCCCCTGAGACCCACCCGCCACCGCACCCCCGACCGCGCCGCCGTGGGTGAGCCGCCGCCATCGGACGGGTGCCGTCGTGGGAGGGGCCCCCGCGTTTCACCCGACCGCCGCCGCGCTGCCGCCGTGCGCTGGACCCTCTGGCGCCGGCGCCGCTCGCGCAGGGGCGGCACGTCGAAGTGAGGCGGGCGGCAAGGCAGGCGTCGAAGTGGGGCGGGCAGCAGAAAGGGGACGCGGGCCTGGAAGGCGGGCGCGTCCCCTTGAAGGCGCGGTGAGGTCAGCCGCGGTAGAGCTCGGCGACGCGGAAGGCGAGGTCGAGGGACTGGCCGCGGTTGAGCCGCGGGTCGCAGGCCGTCTCGTAGCGGGTCGCGAGGTCGTCCTCGGCGATCTCGTGCCCGCCGCCCACGCACTCCGTCACGTCGTCACCGGTGAACTCGATGTGGATCCCGCCGGGATGCGTGCCCAGCGACCGGTGCACCTCGAAGAAGCCCGCCACCTCGTCCAGCACGTCGTCGAGCCGGCGGGTCTTGTGCCCGCTGGGCGCCTCGAAGGTGTTGCCGTGCATCGGGTCGCAGATCCACGCGACCCGCGCCCCCGTGGCCGTGACCTCCTTGACCAGGGCCGGCAGGTGCTCGCGGATCTTGGAGGCGCCCATGCGGGTGATGAACGTGAGCCGCCCCGCCTCGTTGCCCGGGTTGAGCTTCTCGATGAGGCCCAGGGCCTCGTCGGGCGACGTGGTGGGCCCGAGCTTGACGCCGATCGGGTTGCGGATGCGGGCGAAGAAGTCGACGTGCGCCCCTTCGAGCTGGCGGGTGCGCTCGCCGATCCAGACCATGTGCGCCGACACGTCGTACGGCAGCCCCGTACGCGAGTCGATGCGCGTGAGTGCGCGGTCGTAGTCGAGGATGAGCGCCTCGTGCGAGGAGTAGAACTCCACGGTGTGGAACTCCTCGGGATCGGCCCCGCAGGCCCGCATGAACGCGAGCGCCTGGTCGATCTCCCTGGCCAGCTGCTCGTAGCGGCGCCCGGCGGGCGACTCGGCCACGAAGTCCTGGTTCCACGCGTGCACCTGGCGCAGGTCGGCGTAGCCGCCCTTGGTGAACGCGCGGGCGAGGTTGAGGGTCACGGCCGAGGAGTGGTACGCCTTGAGCAGCCGCCACGGATCGGGCCGGCGAGACTCGGCGGTGAAGTCGAACCCGTTGACCATGTCGCCCCGGTAGGCGGGCAGCTCGATCCCGTCACGGGTCTCGCTGCCCTTGGAACGCGGCTTGGCGAACTGGCCCGCGACCCGGCCGATCTTCACGACCGGCACCTTGCCCGCGTACGTCAGCACGATCGCCATCTGCAGCAGCGTCTTGAGCTTGTTGCGCACGTTGTCGGCGGTCGCGCCGGAGAAGGTCTCCGCGCAGTCGCCGCCCTGCAGGACGAAGGCCTCGCCCCGGGCGACTGCGGCCAGCTGCTCCTTGAGCTGGTCGCACTCGCCGGCGAAGACCAGTGGGGGCAGGCCGCCGAGCTCGGCGACGACCTTGTCGAGCTCGCCGCGGTCGGGCCAGTCAGGTTGCTGCGCCGCGGGGAGGGCTCGCCAGGAATCGAGATCCACGAGATTGCTGCTCACGAGATACGAGGGTAATCCACTGGCTACGGGCCCACGGACCTCGTTGTCCACGTTGTGAGAATGCAGTTGTACCCCTGAGGACTCAGAGGCGGTCAAACTTCCTTTACGGACACGTGCTCGGGCCGCACCCCCAGCCCGATGAAACGCCGGGCCACCCGCCTGAGCAGGGGGATCCGCGTCAGGTCGCGGGGCATCCTGGACGGGTCGAGCCTGTTACTGAGTGCCCGCTTGATCACCAGATTCTGGACCACCCGCTGGGCCGCCTGCGTGACGCGCGTGGGCGGCATCCGCCGCTTCTGCACCAGGCGCAGGGTGGATTCGGGGATCGGCGCGCCGGACCTGAGCGAGCCGGCCAGCAGGTTGGCGGTGGCGACCGCGTCCTGGACGGCCAGGTTGATCCCCACCCCGAACACCGGCGACATGGCGTGCGCGGCGTCCCCGATGCACAGGAATCCGGGCCGGTGCCAGCGGTGCAGCCGGTTGAGCGCGACGGTGAGCACGCTGACGTCGTCGTAGCTCCCGATCTGCCCGATCCGGTCGGCCAGCCACGGCAGCAGCTCCGCGACCGGCTCGCGGAGCGCGTCGATCCCAGCGCGCACCAGCTCGTCGAACCCGCCCTTGGGGATCGCGTACGCGAGTTGCCAATAACTTTGCCGGTTGATGGACACCATCATGCGTCCGCCGGAGATCCGCAGGAACGAGTCGTCACGGTCGGACGGGTGCCGGGGCAGCCGGAACCACACCACGTCCATCGGCGCGCCGAGCTCCTCCGGCACGAGCCCGGCGCGCTCGCGCAGGGTCGAGTGCCGCCCGTCGGCGGCGACGGTGAGGTCGGCCCTGATCTCGTGCTCGCCCGACTCGTCCCGATAGCGCAGGCCGCGCACGGTCTGGCCGTCGCGGATCAGGTCGTACGCCTCCGCGTTCATCAGCAGCCGGAAACTCGGATACCGGGTGGCGGCCGACGTGATGAGGTTGAGGAAATCCCATTGCGGTACGAACGCGATGTAGTCGTACTTGCCGGGCAGCCCGCGCAGGCTCGCCAGCCTGGCGTCGCCGCGGTCGGTCACCATGCTGAGCCCGTACGCCTTGCGATGGGGGATCTTCAGGAACTCCTCGGCCAGCCCCAGCTCGTCGAGGACCTGCAGCGTGGACGGATGGATCGTGTCGCCCCGGAAGTCACGCAGGAAGTCGCCGTGCTTCTCCAGCAGCGTGACCTCGACTCCTGCCCTGGCCAGGAGCAGCGCCAGCATCGCGCCGGCCGGTCCGCCCCCTGCTACTACACAGCTCATAATTCATCACCCGATGAGATTGTCTCACGTCATGAGAAAAGAGCAAGCCCTCGCAGCCATCCGACATGCCCGAGCCGCCGAAGTACATGCGTGAGCCGCCTCTCACAAAGGGAGTGGATGATGACGGACGAACTCCACACCCTCTCGGGCGCCTACGCCGTGCACGCACTGCCGTACGCCGAGTGGGTGCTGTACGAGGAGCACCTGCTGGCGTGCTCGGCCTGCTGGATGGAGGTCCGGCGGCTGCGGGAGACGGCGGCCAGGCTCGCCGAGGCGGTGGCCGAGCCGCCGCCCGCCACGCTCCGGCAGCGCCTGCTCGATGCCGCCCACGAGCTGCGGCGGCCCGAGGAACGCCCGGAGCGGGGGTCAGGAGCGGTGCCCGACGACAGCCCGACCATCTGGCGGCCCCCGGCGTCACGCACGCCCGCAGCCCCGCCTGTGGCCCCGCACGTACCCTCATCCGCGTCCCCGTCCGCGCCCCCGTCCGAGCCGGAGGACTCGCCGACGCTCAGGATCCCGTCCGCGCCGGAGGACTCGCCGACGCTCAGGATCCCGCCCGAGCCCGAGCGGCCCCCCGCGTTCAGGACCGCGCCGGAGCTCCCGGCGGCTCGCGAGGGCGGCCGCGTCGTGCTCCTCAGGCGCCGCCGGGCCAAGGTGACGGCGGGCCTGGCGGCCGTGGCCGCGGCGGCCGCGGTCGCGCTCGGAGCCGTCGCCCTGGACGCCCGCCGCGACCTGAGCGACCTGACCGCCAGGAATGACGAGGTGATCGCCGTGCTGGCCGCGCCCGACGCCGAGACGGTACGTCAGCCCGCCACCTCCGGCGGCACCGGCACGGTCGTGATCTCCCGCGCCAGGGGACGCATGGTGTTCGCCTCGTCCGGCCTGGCCGAACTGCCCCGCTCCAAGGGATACGAATTGTGGCTGATGGGCCCGGACGGCCCCCGCCCCGCCGGGATGCTCGACCGGGCCGAGGGCGGCCTGACCGCACCCCTGCTGATCACGCCGGAGCGGGGGGACGACCGCGTGGCGCTCACGGTCGAGCCGGCGGCCGGTTCCGGCAGGCCCACGACCCAGCCGATCCTGCTGGCCGAGCTCCCTGAGGCCTGACACGCAGTTAGGGACTTGGTCACGCGCGTTTGATCGTAGATAGTGCAGGGCATGCGTATCTTCGCGGCCCTGGCGCTGGCCGCCGCACTGTTACCCGTGTTACCCGTGCCCGCGGCGGCCGCCGAGGCGGGCGCGGCCACCGTGGTGCCCGTCCAGGTCACGGGCTCCCCGGCCAGGCGATTCAACCTGATCATCATGGGGGACGGCTACACCGAGCCGGAACAGGCCAAATTCCGGGCCGACGTGGACCGGCACCTCAACGTGATGTGGTCGATCGAGCCGTTCAAGACGTATCGCAACTACATCAACGTCTACCGCGTGGACATCGTCTCCGGCGAGTCGGGCATCAGCTGCGACCCCGGACTGGACTCGCCGAAGAAGGTCACCCCGCTCGGCATGGGCTTCTGGGGCCGCTGCAACCCCGGCAGCGTCCAGCGCCTGATCACCATGGACAACACCGCCGCCACCCGCTACGCCGACATGGTCACCGGCACCTCCTCCGGCAACCGGCAGATCCTCGCGCTCGGCAACAGCGGCACGTACGGCGGCGCCGGCGGCTCGTACGCCACCGCCTCGGGCAGCAACAGCATGTCCGCCCTGATCAGCCCGCACGAGCTGGGCCACTCCCTGGGCGGCCTCCAGGACGAGTACGACTACTACCAGCGCGGCGTCCCCGGCGGCGCCTACCCGGGAGCCGAGCCGTCCAGCCCCCACCACACGCTGCTGACCGAGCAGCAGATGAAGGACCAGCAGAAGAAGTGGTGGCGCTGGCTGGGCGAGCCCAGCGAGTCGGGCGGCCCCATCGGCCGCTACGAGGGCGGCCTGTACTACACGACCGGCGTCTGGCGGCCCAGCCGGCACTCGATGATGAAGACCCTCGGCTACGCCTACGACCAGGTCAGCCGCGAGGTCATGGTCCAGCGCATCACCGCCAAGACCATGGTCATCCAGGACGCCACGCCCAACCAGCAGCCCGTCGGCGCCGACCGGGTGCTGTGGGTCGAGCCGATGCGCCCCGTCGGCCACTCGCTGACGACCACCTGGAACGTGGACGGCAAGGACCTCGCGAGCCACGAGGACGCCCTCGACCTGCGCACCCTCGGCCTCACCCCGGGCACGCACACGGTCACGGCCACCGTCTCGGACCCGACCGCGTTCGTCAGGGACCCGGCGATCAGGGCGGCCATCACCAAGTCCCGCACCTGGACGGTGGACACGTCGCTGACCACCCCGCCGGACGGCGCCGAGCCCGCGTTCGTCTCCTCCACCCCCACCGACCGGCCGCTGGGCCGCGCCGACGTCGTGTACGTGGAGACCGCCCATCCGGCCGCGACCGTGCCCGAGGTGACGTGGACCGTGGACGGCCGCCCGGCGGGCACCGGCACCGACCTCGACCTGGGCAGGCTGAACCTGCAACCGGGCACGCACGCCCTCACCGCCGCCCTCGGCGGCCAGACCCTCAACTGGCAGATCGACGCGAGCCTGCCCGCCACCCGCTACGAGCTGTCCGAGCCGCTGGCCGCGGTCGGCGACGCCTACGTCTACAACGGCCCCTTCTCCATGCGGCTGGCGAGCGAGGACGACCGCGGCGGCTACGTGGTCTCGGAGTCCCGGGTGGACGGGGACGGCTGGTTCAACTACTTCGGCTGGCCCACCTCCTCGGAGCTGCCGTGGACGTTCAGCGAGGAGGGCACGGTCATCGACTCCCTCGTGTACGGGAAGCTGCCGCGCGGCCGGCACACGATCGAATACCGCTCGATCGACGCCGCGGGCAACCAGGGCACGCCGAAGAGCTTCACCGTCACCACGATCGCCCCGCCGCCCGCCTGCACCCGCACGATCACCGGCGTCTACCAGGGCGCCCTCGTCGCCGCCGACGGCGTCACCTGCCTGGACGGCGCCCAGATCAGCGGGCCCATCACGGTGAAGCCCGGAGCCTCGCTCGTGGTCAAGGGCGGCCGGATCGCCGGCACGCTGACCGCGGCGCAGCCCGCCGCCGTACACCTGCTCAAGGCCTCCCTCACCGGCGCGCTCAACGTCAGCGGCGCCAAGGCGCTGACCATCGTGGGCGCCGACCTGCGCGGCGCCGTCCTGCTGACCGGCAACACCGCGCCGATCCTGTCGGGCAGCACGATCAGCGGCGCGCTGCTGTGCACAGGTGACAAACCCGTCGACCTCGGCGTGCCCAACAAGGGCGCCAGAGCGTGCATCCGGCTAGCCGCGGCCGCCAGGGGAGGCGCCTACGAGGCGGTCGAGCACCGCGGTAAGTGAGCCGAACGAGGCCTCGCGGAGCCTGGCGTACTCCTCCTCCGGATACTGCCGGGGTCCGTTCTCCACCAGCAGGATCAGGTAGAGATAGGCGCGGTAGAGGTCGATGCGGGTGCGCGCCGCCGGGGTGAGCTCCAGCGGCGTCACCTCACGGTAGCCCGCCAGCAGCGGGTCGTCCTCCGCCAGCTCGCCGAAGATCGTCGGCGTGACGAACTCGGCGAGCGGGTCGCCCCAGAAGGCCCGTTCGTGGTCGATGATGGCCTGGATCCGGGGCGGGCCGCTGACGTCGAGGAAGACGTTGCCCGGCCAGACGTCGAAGTGCACCAGCCGCGGCGTCGTCACCTCGTCCAGCACCGGCGACGCCGCCTCGATCAGCGCCATGATCTCCCCGGGGGAGCGCGGCAGCGGCGTCGGATAGCGCTCGGTGTCGCCGACCAGCGCCCCCACCATCGCCAGGAACGCCTGCCGCCAGGTGGCGCCGACGATCCCGGCGTGCGGGTAACCGAAGACCTCGCCGCTCACCGCGTTGAACCTGGCCAGGTGGCGGCCCAGCTCCCGGCGCAGCGCCTCCTCGCCCTCCGGCTTGACGTCGTTCCACGAGACCCCGTCGAGCGCGTCGAGCAGCAGGTAGTCGCCGCCCAGCACCGGGTCGTCGAACTCGGCGCGCAGCAGCGTCGCCACCGGCACGCCCGCCTGCGCCGCCAGCTCGTACGCGGCGGCCTCCATACGCAGCAGGTTGCGCTCGTAGCTGAGCTGGTCGAGGTCGGGCGGCGGGGACAGCTTGAGCACCACCTCGCGTCCGTCGTCCAGCTTGAGCCGCCAGACGGCGTTGGCGTAGCCGTCGGTGAGCTCGGTGACGGCCACGACGCCCGTGCCCAGCGCGCGGCGGAGCAGGGCGTCGAGCTCGGCGTCGGATAAGCGGCGCTTGGTTCTACTGTCCACGGGAGCCTTTCACGCTGACTGCCGGCGTACCAGGTGGGTGTCGAGGATCACGACCGGCTGGCGCAGTTCCTCGCCGTTGATCCGGGCCACCAGCAGCTGCGCCATCTGCCGGCCCATCTGCTCGGTCGGCTGGTGGACGGTGGTCAGCGGCGGGTCGGCGTGCAGCGCGGCCTTGGAGTCGTCGAACCCGATCACCGCCACGTCCTCCGGGATCGCCCGCCCCGCCGCCTTGAGCACGCGCATCGCGCCCAGGGCCATCGGGTCGGACGCGGCGAAGACCGCGTCGAGATCGGGATGGCTCGCCAGCAGCTGGGTCATCGCCGCCGAGCCGCTCTCCTCCGAGAAGTCGCCGTACACCACCAGCTCCGGCAGCCCGGCGGGCAACAGCGCGTCGCGATAGCCGGCCAGACGGTCGACGCCCACGCCCATGTCCTGATGACCGGCGATGGCGGCGATGCGCGTGCGGCCGAGGCCCAGCAGGTGTTTGACCGCCTGCCGGGCCCCCGCCCGGTTGTCCATGTCGACGTAGCTGTAGGGGTCGAGCCCGACGGGCCGGCCGCCGAGCACGGTCGGCACGCCCATCTCCTCGAGCCGCCCCGGCAGCGGGTCGGCGCCGTGCAGCGACAGGAGCAGCACGCCGTCGACGTGCTGCCCGGTCAGGTAGTGCTCCAGCCGGTCGTACTCCTCGGTGGTGCGGGCCATCGCCAGGATGAGCTGCAGCCCGGTCTCCGACAGCGCCGAGCCGATGCCGCGGATGGTGCCCGCGAAGAACGGGTCGTCGAACACCCGCAGCTGCGACTCGGACACCACCAGGGCCACCGCGTCGGTGCGGCGCGTCACCAGGGCGCGCGCCGCACGGTTGGGCACGTAGCCCAGCTCGCGGATGGCCAGCTCCACGGCCTCGCGGGCCTTGGCGCTGACGTTCGGCGAGCCGTTGATGACTCTAGACACCGTGCCCCGGCCCACCCCGGCCCGAGCCGCGACTGCCTCAAGAGTCGGTCGGTTCATGGCGCCTATTCTGCCGGATGATCTCCGAGTACCAGAGCGCGCTGTCCTTGATCAGCCGTTCCTGCGTCTCGAAGTCCACGCGCACCAGGCCGAACCGCTTGCCGTAGCCCCAGGCCCACTCGAAGTTGTCCATCAGTGACCAGGCGAAATAGCCCTCCAGGGGCACGCCGGCCTCGATGGCCGCCTTGCAGGCGCCGAGGTGCGCCTCCACGTACGCCTGCCGCTCCCGGTCGTGGATCCGGCCGTCCTCGAGCACGTCCTCGAAGGCGGCGCCGTTCTCGGAGACCACCATGGGGATCGGCGGGTACTCCCGCGCGATCCTCGTGAGCACCTCCACCAGGCCGCTCTCGTCGATCTCCCAGCCCATCGCGGTGACCGGGTAGCCGGCGCTGACGAACGACACGTGCTCGCTGCCCACCCACGGCGAGGCCGAGTCCGTGGGGGCCGCCGCCGCCGACTGCCTGCCGCCTGGTGCTCCCGAGACCGTGAAGCGGCTGTAGTAGTTGACGAGCAGCAGGTCGATGGGTGCGTTGATGGTCTTCATGTCGCCGGGCTCGATGAAGTCGATCTCGAGCGGCAGGTCGGCCAGCACGTCCTCCGGATAGCGGCCGGTGAGCAGCGCGTCCAGGAAGAACCTGTTCTGCAGCCCGTCGATGCGCCGGGCGGCCTCCAGGTCCTCCGCGCTGTCGGTGGCGGGGGTGACCGCGTACAGGTTCACGCAGCCGCCGACGCGCCGGGCGTCCATCGCCTGGACGGCCAGCCCGTGCGCCAGGTTGAGGTGGTGCGCGCCCCTGATCGCGTTCTGCGGCTCACGCCTGCCGGGGGCGTGCTCCCCCGAGGCGTAGCCGAGGAACGCGGCGCACCACGGCTCGTTGACGGTGCTGAAGGTGTGGATGTGGTCCTTCAGCGCCTCGTGCACGACCGCGGCGTAGTCGGCGAAGCGGTAGGCCGTGTCGCGGTTGGGCCAGCCGCCCTTGTCCTCCAGCTCCTGGGGCAGGTCCCAGTGGTAGAGCGTGAGCCAGGGGTCGATGGAGTGCCGGCGGAGCTCGTCGGCGAGCCGCTTGTAGAAGTCCAGACCCTTCTGGTTGGTCTGGCCGGAGCCGGTGGGCTGGATGCGGGGCCAGGAGACCGAGAAGCGATAGGCCGCCAGGCCCAGCTCCGCCATGATCCGGACGTCTTCCCGGTACCGGTGGTAGTGGTCGATGGCCACGTCCGCGTTGTGGCCGTTGAGAATCCGGCCCGGCGTCTTGGTGAAGGTGTCCCAGATGGAGACGCCGCGCCCGTCCTCGTCGACCGCGCCCTCGATCTGGTACGCCGAGGTCGCCGCGCCCCACGTGAAGCCCGTAGGGAAGCGCAGCCCGGCACGCGTCTGTTCCTCTTGTGTCGTCACGCCTTGACCGCACCTTCCATGAGGCCGCCGACGATCTGGCGGCCGAATGCGACGAATACTGCGATGAGCGGAATGATGGACAACGCCGTTCCCGCGAAGATCAACGTGTAGTTCGTGGAGAACCTGGCGTTGAGCGAGGTGATCGCGATCTGCACGGTCGGGTTGTCCGGGGTCAGCACGATCAGCGGCCACATGAAGTCGTTCCACATGAGCATGAACGTGTTGATGCCGAGCACCGCCATGCCCGGACGTACGGCGGGCAGGACGACGTTCCACCAGATCCGCAGCGTGGCGGCGCCGTCCACCCGGGCGGCCTCGACCAGCTCCATCGGCACGGCCTGGCGAGTGTACTGCGTCATCAGGAACACGCCGAACCCGTTGAGCAGGTACGGGAGGATGACCGCCTTGAGCGTGCCGGTCCACTCCAGGCTCACCATGAGCCGGTAGAGGGGCACCACGCCCATCTGCTGCAACGGCACCGCCATCGTCAGCAGCACGAGCACCAGCAGCAGGTTCCTGCCCTTGAAGCTCAGGTTCGCGAAGGCGAAGCCGGCCAGCGTGGAGATGATCACCACGGAGACGGTGACGATGCTCGACACGATGAACGAGTTCGTCAGGCCCAGCAGGAACTTGGCGTCCTCGTTGTTGAGCACCGCGACGATGTTCTCGCCCAGGTTCCCGCCCGGCAGGAACGGCGGCGGCATCGCGACGGCGTCGGCGTTCGTACGGGAGGCGATGACGAGCATCCAGTACAGAGGGAACGCCGACAGCAGGACGGCCAGGGCCAGCATGAGCCGGGTGGCGAGGGTCGGGGAGAAGTTGTTCATCGGGTGCCCCCGAGCCTGCGCACGAACAGGAAGTTGATCGCCGCTCCTATGAGGATGAGCAGGAACAGCAGCCAGGCGGCCGCCGCGGCGTAGCCGTAGTCGAACTCGCGGAAGCCCTGCTTGACGATGAACATGGCCACCGTCTGGAACTGTCCCTGCGAGCCGCCGTCGACGTTGCCGTTGTAGAACGTGGTCGGCTCGGAGAACAGCGTCAGGCCGCCGATCGTGGAGTTGAGCACCACGAAGATCATCGTCGGGCGCAGCATCGGCAGCGTGATCTGCCAGAACTGCCTGCGCCGCGACGCGCCGTCGATCGCGGCGGCCTCGTACAGGTCGCGGGGGATCGTCTGCATGCCGGCCAGGAAGATGATCGCGTTGTAGCCGGTCCAGCGCCAGTCGACCATGGTGGCGATGGCGATCCACGACGGGATGCGCTCGGCCCGCCAGTTCGTCTTGTCCACGCCGAACCCGCTCAGGATCCAGTTGACCAGGCCCCAGTCGCGGGCGTACAGCTGCGTGAACACCACCGCGACCGCGACCACCGACGTGACCAGCGGCAGCAGCACGCTCATGCGGATGGCCAGGCGGAGCTTCAGGCGCTTGTTCAGCGCGTTGGCCAGGAGCAGCGCGAGGATCATCTGGGGGACGGTGGCGAGGAGGAACATGCCCACCGTGTTGACCACGGCGTTCCAGAAGTCCTCGTCCCCGAGCAGGGCGGTGTAGTTGCCCAGCCCGGTCCACTCCACGGTCCCGGCCAGGTCGTAGTCGTAGAGCGAGTAGTACAGGGTGAAGGCCAACGGGAACAGCCCGAAGGCGGCGAACAGCAGGAAATAAGGGGACACCAGGGCGTACGGCATCGCTTTGACGTCGAATCGTGAACGCCAGCGGTGGCCGGGCGGACGGGCGCGGCGATGGTTGTTCCGCGCCGCCCGCGGAAGGGTGTCGAGGCTCATAACGGAACCTTTCGGCAGCTTGTCGTCGGCAACACGCCCGGCCCGCTGCTCGCGGGCCGGGCGGGGAGACTAGCCCGCGGCCTTCACCGCGTCGTCGACCAGCTGCTGCCAGGCCTTGTCGTACGGGACGGAGCCGTCGTCCATGCCCTGGATGACGGACTCGATGGCGTTCTTGACCTGGGCGTGCTTCACGCCGAGGAAGACCGGCTGAAGGCTCGACGCGGACTTGGCGAAGATCTCACCGATGGGGGCGTCGTCGAAGAACTCGTTCTTCGCGCCCTGCACGGCCGGGTCCTGCTGGGCCTTCGTGTTGCTCGGCATGTTGCCGAAGTCCGTGAAGATGCTCGCCTCGGTCTGCGCGTTGGTCAGGAAGTCGGCGACCATCGCGGCTTCCTTCGGGTGCTTCGACTGCTTGGGCACGGCCAGCCAGGAGCCGCCCCAGTTGCCGCCGCCGCCCGGCACGCCGGCCACGTCCCACTTGCCCTTGCCGCCGTCGCCGGCGTTGCCGCTGACCACGCCGAGCATCCAGGACGGGCAGCCGACCGTGGCGAACGCGCCCTTCTGGGTGCCCGCCGCCCACTCGTCGGTGAAGTTGCGCAGCTTGGCGGTCAGGCCCTGCTGGCTCATCTTCGTGGCGAAGTCGAAGCCCGCCTTCACCGCCGGGTTCTTGTCGACGATGAGGTTGTTGTCCTTGTCGAAGTACGTCACGTTGCCGTTCTTGGCCGCCTCCTGGTAGAGGACGACCTGGTAGAGCGTGTTCGTGCCGTCGGCGAACTTGGTGCCCTTGACCTTCGACTGGAACGTCTTGGCGACGTTCATGAACTCGTCCCAGGTCGGCCAGAGCGCGCTGACCTTGTCACGCTCGGTCGGCAGCCCGGCCTTCTTGAACAGGTCCGTGCGGTAGCAGAGGCTCATGCCGCCGATGTCGGTGCCCAGGCCGAACAGCTTGCCGTCGGCCGTGACGCCGTTCTCCCACTTCCACGCCGGGAAGTCCGCCTTGCGGGACTCCAGGCCGTACTCCTTGAGGTCGGCCCACCATTCGGGGTGCGCCTTGGCCAGGCCCATGCCGCCCTCGTCGATGCCGACCACGTCGCCAGCGCCGTTGCCGGCCTGCAACCACTGGATCATCTGCGGCCAGTACTGCTGCTCGAACTGGTCGGTCAGGTGCTCTTCCTTGATCTGGATGTCCTTGTGCTCGGCGTTCCACTTCGTGATGGCGTTCTTGTAGCCGAAGTTGGTGCCGCCGCCAAAGGTCTGAACGCGGATGGTGACCGGCTCAGCCGCCGCGGAGGAGGCGGGAGCGCTGCTGGACCCCGTGGCGGTGCCGCCGCCGGAGCTGCAGGACGCGACGGTCAGCGCCGCCACGGCCAGGGCAGAGGCCGCGGCGAGACCGCCGCGACGCTTGCTGATCATCATGGGTGGACCCCTTCTCGGGTGAATGTTGGGGGAGTGCACCGCGGCTCGCGCTCCGCCGCGGTGGGAGTCTTTGGGAGCGCTCCCACAAAGGGTGCACTTACGTGGTCTGCACGTCAATCCACCGAAACGCAACCGTTACCAATGAGGCGGTTTGTCACTCTAGAACCGGATTTTTCGCGTTATACCTCGCAAAGGGCGGCTTGGGAGCGCTCCCACCTCAAGAGGCATCTTTTGTGTCGCATCAAGGGCATGTCACCCGCACCCACCACGCTTTCTCCCGGTCACCCCACCAGTGAGAACCCCAGTCGGAAGCGTAAGCCCCCCGAGCCGCCTCCGGCGGTGCGATCTCGCTGAAACGGGGACGCCGGTGGATCGTACGACGGGGCCCCGGAACGCCGGTACCGCCCAGCCGTTAGGGTCCGTTGTGATGATGACTTCTGCCTTATCGGGCGCGCGGTGGTTGCTGCTGGACGAGTACACCGGAGAGGTGGGTGAGCCGGACGTCACGCTGGGCGTGTGCCACGACATCGACGGCCTCTTCGCGGATCCCGAGCCCGTCCCTCCGCCTGAGACCTTCACCCTGCTCGGTTGCGATCCCGCGGGTCCGCTGCTGGAGGCGCTGCGGCATTTGGGGACCGAGCGGGCGTGGCTGCCCAGCGTCGCCCTGACGCCCGTCCACCGGCCGGAGCACCGGCCCGCCAAGTGCTGGACGTACGAGCACGGGTGCACGTGCGAGGAGGAGCTCATCGACGTCACCGTGGTCGGCCGACGCCCGTCGGCGGAGCGGGATGGCCTGGTGGACCTCGACTTACGCGGATATATCCGGCTGTTTCCGGAGCACGGGTTGCCGGAGGTGAAGCCCGACGTGGCGGGGTTCCGGCTGTCCGCGCTTGACAACGAGAAGCTCGGCGAGTGCCTGGACGTCGCCGGAGTCTTCCGCGTGCGCCCCGCCGCGCCCGTCCGGCCGGTGACGCTGATCGGCTTCCGTCCCGAAGCGCCGCTGGTGGGGGCCGTCGAGGGACGCAGGATCACGGCGTCCATCCTGGCCATCCAGCGCGACGGACGCATCGCCGGAGGGGGCGGGCTGCTGTCAGCCGCTGTCGTCTCCGCCCGGCCGTCGAGGTTATGCGACGGTCTGCTGGACATCGCCTTGGACGGCGGGGTGGAGGAGCCGTGGCTGAGCGGCGCCCGTGAGATCTTCCAGATGTGGTACGACGGCGGCCCGGCCGAGCCCAACCTGTGGGCACGTTACGACCGACTGCTGCGGCGCGAATGGCTGGGCGTGGCGGCCTGCCATCGCCCTCGGGGCCTGCCTGACAAGCCGGCCGGCACGACATGTCACCTCGACGGCCGTTTCGTCACCGACATCGACGCCTTCTACTGCGCCGTCGGAGAGGCGATCAACGGTCCCGGCGGCTATTTCGGCTCGAACCTCGATGGCCTGTATGACTGCCTCTTCGGCGGATGGGGCGCCGCCGGGCCATTCCGGCTGGTCTGGCACCACTCCGACGTGGCTCGCCGGCATCTGGTCCCGGGTTACGATCGGCCCACCCACAACCCGCGGTGTTGGAGACCGAACGTCGAACTGGACGACCTCCTGGAGATCTTCTCCGATCGTGGTGTCGAGGTCGAGCTCCACTGACCCGCCTCTCGTCTTCCGGACCGCCGCTGCGCGTGAGGCGCCAGTGGGTGGCCGAGGGCCGGCCGCCGGGATGGATCATGTGCGGCAGGCGGTGGCGCGTTCCCGGAGGAGGGTGCGTTCGCGGGCATTGCGGGTCATGTCCGCCGCCCTCTCGAACTCGGTGCGGGCCTCCTCCTTCCGGCCCAGCTTGAAGAGCAGGTCTCCTCGTACGCTCGGCAGCAGGTGGTAGTCCTTGAGGGACGGCTCGTCGGCGATCTGGTCGAGGAGCTGGAGGCCGACCGCCGGGCCGTAGGCCATGGAGAGGGCGACGGCCCGGTTGAGCTCGACGATGGGGGAGCGGGACAGCTTGGCCAGCGCCTCGTACAGGCTCGCGATGCGTACCCAGTCGGTGTCCTCCGGGTTGAGAGCGCGCGCGTGGCAGGCGGCGATGGCGGCCTGGAGGGTGTACGGGCCGAGCATGCCGTCCCCCAGCTTCTCGGCCTGGTCCAGGGCGGTGAGGCCGCGGTGGATGAGGAGCCGGTCCCAGCGGGCGCGGTTCTGGTCGAGGAGGAGGATGGGCTCGCCGGACGGGCTCACGCGGGCCGCCGATCTGGAGGCCTGGATCTCCATGAGGGCGACCAGGCCGTGCACCTCCGGCTCCTTGGGCATCAGGCCGGCCAGGACCCGGCCCAGCCGGAGCGCGTCCTCGCACAGGGCGGGACGCATCCAGTCGTCGCCGGCCGTCGCCGAATAGCCCTCGTTGAAGATCAGATAGATGACCTCCAGGACCGATTCCAGGCGCGCCGACAGCTCGGTGGCTTGGGGGACCTCGAAGGGGATCTCCTTGTCGGCCAGGGTCCGTTTGGCGCGGACGATCCGCTGCGCCACCGTGGACTCCGGGACCAGGAACGCGCGGGCGATCTCGTCGGTGGTCAGGCCGCCGAGCACGCGGAGCGTGAGGGCCACCCGGGCCTCCACGGAGAGCGCCGGGTGGCACGCCGTGAACACCAGCCGCAGGAGGTCGTCCTCGATCTCGTCCACCTCGGGCAGGTCCTCGTCCGTGTCGAGCCGGTGGCCGAGCTCGATCAGGTTACGTTCGAGGCGTTCGTTCCTGCGGATCAGGTCGATGGCGCGGCGCTTCGACACCGTCATCAGCCAGGCGCCGGGGTTGCGGGGCACGCCGGACTCCGGCCACTGCTCCAGGGCGGCGACCAGCGCGTCCTGGGCCAGTTCCTCGGCCAGGCCGACGTCGCGCACCAGTCGCGCGAGCCCGGCGATGAGCCGGGCCGCCTCGATCCGCCACACCGCCTCGATGGCCCGATGGGTCTCCGTCCCACGGCGGGAGGTGGCCTGGTCGTCGGTGTCGGAAGCCGTCACCGGCCCATGAGAGCAGCCCGAAGGCGCCGCTGGCAACCCGCGTCCCGTCCCCTGAGCGCGTGCCTGACAGTGCCGGGGCGGGCGCGTGCGGGTGGGTCAGGGGTTGGGCGTGTGGGCGCCGAGGCGGTCGCGCAGTGCTTGTTCGCGTTCCCGCTCGCTCGCGGGCAGCGAATCGTCCGGTACGTCCGAAGCGTCGAACACCCGCCACACGTCCAGCCCGATCCCGTCGTACCCCGGCGGCACCGGCACGCGCATCGCCCATTCGATCGCCTCTTCCCGGGACTTGACCTGGATCAGCCAGAAGCCGGCGATGAGCTCCTTGGCCTCGGCGAAGGGGCCGTCGATCACGGTCGCCTTGCCGCCGCTGTAGGCGATCTGGGCCCCCTGCGAGCTCGGGTAGAGCCCTTCGGCCGCCAGCAGCACGCCCGCCTTGGTCAGCGCCTCGTTGTAGGCGTGCATGTTGTCCACGACCTCCTGGCTGGGCAGCGCCCCGGCCTCGGTCTCCGCGTTGGCCTTGCCGACGATCATGAATTTCATGGGTGGTGTCTCTCTTTCGTCCGGTTCGAGCTCTCGTCGAACGCGTCGAACGGCGACAGGCGGGATCGACACATACGCGAGAGATTCAATTCGCGAACAGCCGGGCCGCGATGCCGTCCAGAACGTACTCGAGCCCGGTCTCGAACTGCCAGCCCGGCCGGTCCTTGTGCCTGCCCTCGTAGATGTACTGCCGGAAGCCGGGGTAGCGGCCGGTGTCGAGGAGGTACGTGAGCTGCGGGGCCATGCTGAGGTAGACCTGCTGCTCGCTGGACCAGCCCTGACCCGCCATGAGCCGGCGCATCGCGATCTCGGCGCCGGTGACTCCCTGCGTGTAGGAGCCGACGGTGTTGACGACGGCCATCTTGGTGTCGGCGTCCAGGCCCAGGCCGTCGACGGCGCGCAGCGAGCGTTCCGCCACCGCCAGGCGGTTGGGGGTGACGGCGAGCATCGCGCTCGGCGGGAGCTGGGCGAGCCAGAGGTGCTTCAGCATCAGCTCGCGCGTCCTGACGGCGATCTCCCGCAGCGTCTCCCGCCATCCCGCCGTCTCGCCGGGCAGCTCCAGCTCGCCGTAGGCGTGGTCGGCCATCAGCTCCAGCAGCTCGTCCTTGCCCGACACGTAACGGTACGCGGCCATCGGGGCGACGCCCAGCTCGGTGGCCAGCCGCCGCATGGTGATGGCGTCGAGGCCCTCCGCGTCCGCGACGCCCACGGCGGCGGTGGCGATGCGGTGCGGGGTCAGGGTCTGGCGGGGGGCGGGCGCCGGCCGCTCGAGGCGGGACCACAGCGGGGGCCTGTCATTGGGCTTGCGCGGGGCAGCCATGGATCGCCCTCCTCTCGACGCGTCGGTGTACAACGTATCAAAAGTAGACGACGTACACGCTGATCTACAATGTAAAGGAGCCGAGCTGGTCGAGAAATGCGCGTGCGGTCGGGGCGCAGTCGTCCGCCGACGGAACGGCCAGGGCCAGCGAACGGGTCATCTTCGGCTCCAGGGGCCGGGTGGCGACGGTGCCCAGGTCGGCGGGGAGGCCGAGGGTCGGGACGATGCTGACGCCCAGCCCCGCGGCCACCATCTCCAGGATGGCGGCGGGTCCGCTGGCCTCGAAGGCGACGTCGAGCTTTACCTGGGCCGTCAGCGCCGCACCCATGATGAGGGGACGGCAGCCGGCGGTGGTCAGGATGAACGGCCTGTCCTCCAGATCGGCGAGAGTGACGGCCGGGCGGGCGGCCAGGGGGTGATCGGCGGGCAGCACGGCGACCATGTCGTGGGTGCTCAGGTGGACGGTGTGCAGGCCGGGCGCGGGGAGGGTGACGACGCCGACCTCGGCGGCGCCGCGGTGCAGCCATTCGCGGATGTCGTCGTCCATGCCCTCGAAGAGGCGTACGCGGACCTGCGGGTAGCGGTCGGTGAACGCGCGCAGCAGCTTGGCGACGAGCGTGCCGGTGGCGCTGGGGAGACTGGCCAGGCGGAGTTCGCCGGTGATCTGGCCGCCGGCGGCGGCCACGTCGGCGCGGATGAGGTCGAAGTGGCGCAGGGTCTCGCGGGCGCGGGCGAGGGCTCGCCGGCCGGCCTCGGTGAGGGCGATGCCGTCGCGGTGGCGGACGAACAGGGCGGCGCCGAGCTCGCGTTCGAGGGCGGCGATGGCGCGGCTGACTGCGGGCTGGGACATGCCGGTGTGCTCGGCGGCGGCGGTGAAGCCGCCGTGTTCGGCGACCGCGACCAGGGCCCTAAGCTGCGCCAATGTCATACCGGCATACCTTAATTGGTATTTGACCGGGACGCTTCCAGAACATGATGGTTATGTCCATGTCCGAGCGAATGACGATCGAAGTCGACGGCCGCGTGGCCAGTTATCTGACGGCGGGCGAGCGGGGCCCGGTGGTGTTGCTGTTGCACGGCACGTACTGGAGCCGGGTCTGGGCGCCGGTGATCGACGGGCTGGCGGCGGCGGGGCTGCGTCCTGTGGCGGTGGATCTGCCGGGGCTGGGGCGTTCCGGCGGGGAGCTGACGGCGGAGACGGCGGCGGTTCCGGCGCTGGCGGCGTGGGTGGCCCGGTTCGCGGCCGCGGTCGGCGCGGGGGAGCGGCTCTCGGTGGCGGGGCACGACATCGGCGGTGCGGTCGCCCAGCACCTGCTGGTGGAGGGGAAGCCGGAGGTGCGGCGGCTGGCGCTGGTCAACTCGGTCACATACGACTCCTGGCCGGTACCCGGCGTGGCCCGTTACCGGGATCCGGCCGTGGTGGCGGCCACGACCGTGGAGGAACTGCTGGCCGCCCGCCGCAAGGCGGTCACCACCGCGCTCGCCCGGCCGGCCACCGAGGCGGAGCTGGCCGATTACCTTGATCCGTGGAACGACCCGCGGGTGGGCCGGTCGTGGATGGCGCTGGCGGGCGCGGCCGACAGCCGTTACACGCTGGACCTGGTGCCCGCACTCAAGGCCGATGGGACGCCGAAGCTGCTGGTGTGGGGGGAGGACGACACGTTCCAGGAGGTCCGGTACGCCGAGCGCTTCGCCGCCGAGGTGCCGGACACGACGCTGGTGCGCGTTCCCGGGGCGGGGCACATCCCGATGGAGAACGATCCGGCCGGGGTCACCCGGGCGCTGGCGGAGTTCTTTCTCGGCTGAGACCACCGCGGGCGACGAGGGCGACGGTGGTGAGCAGGGCCAGGGCGGCCGCCAGGGCGGGTGCGGGGCCGGTCGTGAGGTGGAGGAGGGCGCCGGTCAGGGCGCCGAGGAACATCGCGGCGATGGAGGCGGATCGACGCAGGGCGGCCCGGCCCGGCGTGTCGGCGGCCAGGCTCGTGAGGGTCGTGGTGAGGACGTTGGTGACCAGGTCGGGTACGCCGAGCGCGCGTACGGACGCGTTCTGCAGGCCCATGCCGCAGGCGAGCAGCACGATGAGGGCCGCCTGGGACCAGGTCGTGCGGTGTCCGGCCGTGAGGGCGACGGTGAGGGCGGCGGCGACGAGGAGCGCGTGTACGGCGGTGGCGGCAACAAACGCCCGTCGCGGGTTCGCGGTCCGCCTGATCGCCCGGCCAGCGCTCCAGGCGCCGGCTCCGAAGGCGACGAGGGCCGCCGGGGAGGCCCATCTGGACATCTCGGCCTCCCCGGCCAGGGCGAAGCTGAGGAAGACGATGTTGCCGGTCATGTTGGCGACGAAGACGCGGCCCAGGCCGAGGAAGCTGACGGCGTCGACGAGGCCGGTGACGAAGGCCAGGAGGATCAGCAGGGCGGGCAGGACGCCGTGCGGGTTGGCGCCGCGCGGGAAGAGCCCGTCGGCGACCCGTCGCAGCCCACTCCGCACCAGCCTTCCGGGGCGTCTGCGCGCGGCTGGCATGGTGGGCGGCTCCTTGGCGAGGTCGCGGGCGGTTCGCCTGGGGTCTTCCCCGGTGACGGGCCGCCGCACTCGCGGGGGTGAAACGCGACGGCCGAACGGCACCGATCGCCGGGTTCCGCTCGGCACCCCGCCGCGCTCGCGGGGGTGAAACGCGACGAGCGCGCGTCCCGTTGCGGGACGCGCGCTCGTTCGGCGCCGGGGGAAGGCCGGCCAGGAGGTGCCTGGGGGAGTCCGGTCAGTAGGCGCCTGGGGGAAGTCCAGCCTGGAGGGGGACGGCCCGGTCAGGAACGGTACTGGGGGTAGCCGTAGCCGACGACCTGGGACTTGGGACGGACGCGCTCCTCGACCTTGCCGTTGCCGGTGTTGCCCTCGACGGTCGAGATGGTGCCGTCGCCGTTGTCCTTCTCGACGAACCCGACGTGCTTGATGTCGTCGAGGTTCTTGCTGCCGCTCCACGAGAAGTACACGATGGCGCCGGGCTTGGCCTCGGTGCCGAAGCGGTGGTTGGCCTGGAACCACTTGGCGTGGGCGACGGTCCAGGCGTCCCAGCCGATCTGCGAGCGGGCGCCGGTCTGCTCGCCCACCCAGGAGACGAACATCGCGCACCAGGCGGCGTTCAGGTAGTCGGCGCGGCTGCCGCCGTCACGGGCGATGGTCTCCGCGGCGCGCTGCGAGTTGGCGTACCAGCGCTGGAACTTGGTGCCGCCGCCGGCCGCGTTCTCGGTGATGCCGACCTGGGACTTGGCGAGGGCCAGGACCTCGCCGGCGGTGGCGCTGACCTTGGCCTCGCGCGAGCGCTCGGCGTGGTCGGCGACGGTGGCGGTGCCGGCGACGGTGTCGATCGGCTGCTTGTCCGCTGCGGTGGCGCTGGTCATGTGGGCGCCGAACGCGGTCCCGAGGATGGTGGCGCCGAGAAGGGCGCGGGCGATGTTGGTCTTCGCAGCAGAGGTAAAGCGGATGTTGGCCATCGAGGGGGTTTACTCCTTGCTTCCATGCCGCTTACCGGGTTAGCTGACGGGTTCGGACGTGGAAGCTGCCCTACGGCACCGAAGTGCCGATTCACCCCAAAGGACGTGGGTCCCCGGTTCCGCCCGAGGGCGGATTCAGCGGTCACAGGACGTTCCTGTGATGTGTCTTGCGATGGTCGGACAAGTCCGGACAAACCGGACGTATGTCTCAAGAATGCCTCAAACGTAATGCATAAGGCAAGAGCGTTACAAATCGATAAAGGCCCAGCTAGGCGACCTGCCTGCGAGCCTCGGCCAGAAGCCCCATCATGGCAAGGGATTCGTCGAGCGGCATGATCGAACTTTCGGTCCTGCCTTCGGCCGTCGCGGCCCGGACCTCGCGGAGCTCCCCGGCGTACCCGTTGTCGGCCGGATCGAGGATGTACTCCTCCGGCTCCATGGAGGGCCCGGAGAGCAGAATCCGCGGCGTAGCCCAGAACGGTGCCTGGAGGTCCGCCCGCATCTGAGTCCCTACAACACTGGCATGGTTCGGGTAATTCCCGAGCAACGAAGTCTCCACGAGAGCCTTCCTGCCACCGGGGTAGAGCAGCACGCCGCCGGCCTCCGCGTCGACGCCGTTGGGCGCCAGACTGCCGGTGATCCGCAGGTCGGAGGGCATGCCGAGGATCAGCTGGGCCAGCCCGAACGGGTAGATCCCCAGGTCCAGGAGCGCCCCGCCACCGAGCTCCGGCGCCCACAGCCGGTGCTCCGGGTCGTAGGGCTTGGCGAAGCCGAAGGAGGCGTGCACCGAGCGGAGGTCGCCGAAGCGCTCGTCGGCCGCGATCTTCTGGACGAGCGGGTTGAACCGCATCCACATCGCTTCCATCAGGAACACGCCCGCCTCGCGCGCCAGGCGTACCATCTTCTCCGCGTCGTCCACGGTGGCGGCCAGCGGCTTCTCGCACAGCACGGCCTTGCCCGCGGCGATGGCGACCTCGGCCACCTCCAGGTGCTGGGCGTGCGGCGTCGCCACGTAGATCGCGTCCACGGCCGGGTCGGCGCAGAGCCGCTCATAGGAGTCGTACGCGGACTCCGCCCCCAGCGTGGCGGCCAGTGCCTGCGCCCGCCCCAGGTTCCTCGATCCGACGGCGGCCACCCGCATGCCCGGTTCGGCCGCGATGGCCGCCCCGACGGTCCGCGCAATATTCCCTGTCGCCGCTATGCCCCACGCAAATTCCCGCACGCGGGAGATCGTAGACGAGTCAGGTCATGTTGAACGTGTCGGGGTCGGGTCCGATCCGCTGGCCCCTGTTCATCGCGCCGATGGCGGCCATGTCCTCGGCGTCGAGGATGAAGTCGAAGACGCCGATGTTCTCGGCGATGCGCGCCGGGGTGACCGACTTGGGGATCGCGACGTGGCCCAGCTGCAGGTGCCAGCGGAGCACGATCTGCGCGGGCGTCTTGCCGCACTTGTCCGACAGCTTGGCCAGCGCGGGGTCGTTCAGCAGGCCCTGGCCCTGGCCGAGCGGGCTCCACGCCTCGGTGAGGATGCCGTTGGCCTCGTGGAAGGCGCGCAGCTCGCGCTGCTGGAGATACGGGTGCAGCTCGATCTGGTTGATGGAGGGCACGAGGTCGGTCTCGTTCATGAGGCGGGTGAGGTGGGCGATGCTGAAGTTGGAGGTGCCGATGGCCTTGGCGCGCCCGTCACGGTAGATCTTCTCGATCGCCTTCCACGCCTGCACGTACTTGTCCTGCTGCGGCACCGGCCAGTGGATGAGGAAAAGGTCGATGTAGTCGAGGCCGAGCCGGGCCAGGGACTCGTCGAAGGCCGCCTCCGCGCGGCCGTGGTTGGCGTTCCACAGCTTGGTGGTCACGAACAGCTTCCGGCGCGGCAGCTCACTTTCGCGTACGGCCTGCCCCACGCCTTCCTCGTTGTCGTACGCGGCGGCGGTGTCCACGTGCCGGTAACCGGCCTTGAGCGCGGTCGTGACGGCCTGCGCGGCCTCGTCGGCGGGGACCTGCCAGACGCCGTAGCCGAGCTGCGGGATCTGCACGCCGTCGGTGTTGAGCATGAGCGAGTTCATACTCTCCATTGTTCACGTCGCGTTTCTGGTGGCTTAAGGCGGCGGGGCTAGCTTGAAGCGGTCGTGAACGGGCCATCACCCGGCTGGGAGGACAGGAGTGGTCGAACAGGCGTCGGCCTGGGTGGAGTCACCGCTCCAGATGCTGTGCGCCGTCGAGGCCCATTACGCGGGCGTGCTCGGCCCCGAGACTGTGGTCGTGCCGCGCGCCGGTCTGAGGCCGTTGAAGGCCACGCGTCGGGAGCTGAGGTCGCTTGGGCTGCCCGACGGCCTGGAGCTGGCGGAGCCGCGTGAGCGCATGCCCAGGCGCGTGCAGGCCGTCGGTGACGCCTTCTCCGGCAGGGTGCAGGTGCGCTGGCTCACCTCGCGTCCCGGACGCATCGTCATCGTGGACGACGGGCTGGCCACGCTCCGGCTGCTGGAGCTGCTGGCCGCGGGGCCGTACCGGCCGCTGCTGCGGGCCAGGGCCCAGCCGACCAAGCTGCGCTCCGTGCTGGGCCTGGCGGCCGCGCTGCGGCTGCGCCTGAGCGACGTGTCGGTCTTCACCGCCCTGCCCGTGGACGAGGCTCTGGCGGACGGCGTACGGCAGGCCGGGATCAACCTGGTACGCCACCAGTTCGACTGGCTGCGTGCCCAGCCGCCCAGCGCGGAGGGGCCCGCGGAGCGCACGGTCGTCCTCGGCACCTCGCTCGTCCGGAACGGGCTCGTGCACCGCGACCACTACCTGCGCTGGCTGACGGACCTGGCGGCCCAGGAGCCGCTCGCGTACTACCCGCACCGCCGCGAGGACCCCGTGGACGTGGCCCTGATCAGGGAGCGCCCCGGCATCACCGTGCACGACGTGGGCGCGCCGGCCGAGCTGACGCTGCGCGGCCTGGACGCGGGCCAGCGCGTGCTCAGCCTGCCCTCGACCGCGATCACCTCGCTGCGGGTGCTGCTCAGCCCGCGCGGTGTCGCCGTGGAGCCCGTGGACGTTCCAGACGACTGGTGGACCAGCAGGGCGGCCCCCGCCCTTCGCTCGCATCTGACAGGAGTGTCCGGTTGAAAGTGTTGGCGGTCGCCGACTCCGACTCGTATCTGAAGTGGGCGGCCTGCCTGCTCGGCGACCTTCCCCCCGGTGGCACGGCGGAGCTCGTGGTGGTGCGCACGCCGATCGCGCCCTCGCCGGAGCAGATCGCCGCCGCCGTGGGCGGTCTGGAGCCGCCGCCGGTGGTGTCGGCGCGGTCCGTGCGGCGGCTGGCCGAGCGCATGCGCCCGGACGTGGTGCTGGTGGCCTGCACGGGCCCGGTGGTGGACGTGCTGGTGGCCGACGTGCTCGGCGACCTGCGGCCGCGGCCGGTGTTCGTGAGCGGGCTGCCGGGCATCTCGGTGCCGGCGACGGAGAAGGCGTGGTTGTTCCGCAGCGGGTGCGACCTGTTCGTGGTGCACAGCGAGCGTGAGGTGGCCGAGTTCTCGGAGATCGCCGGCCGGCTCGGCGGGGGAGGGGCGGTGGGGCTGGCCAGGCTGCCGTTCCTGCGCTCCGACGTGGTCGCCGGGGGCGGGAACCGGGTCGTGTTCGCCACCCAGGCCAAGGTGCCGCGGGAGCGCCAGGACCGCGAGCGGATCCTGCTGGCGCTGGCCGAGCTGGCCCGGCTGCGGCCCGAGCTGGACGTGGTGGTCAAGCTGCGGGCCCTTGAGGACGAGCGGCAGACGCACAACGAGCGCCACCACTACCAGCGGCTGTGGCGGGAGATGGGCGAGCCGGGGCGGGTGGAGTTCGCGGCGGGGTCGATGCACGACCAGCTCGAACGGGCGGCCGGGTTCGTCACGGTGAGCTCGACGGCGGCGCTGGAGGCGATCGCGCTGGGCGTGCCGTCGCTGGTGCTGGAGGACTTCGGCGTCAGCGCCGAGATGATCAACCTGGTGTTCGAGGGCAGCGGGCTGCTGGGCACGCTCGACGACCTGGCGAAGGGCGGCTTCCGGGCGGCCTCTCCCGGGTGGTGCGAGGCCAACTACTTCCACCCGCCGGCGCACAACGACTGGGCCGGGCGGCTGGCCGGGCTGGTGGCGGGCGGGTCGCGCGTACCGGCTCGATCGCTGCTGGACGGGCCGGAGCACGCGGCGGCGCGGCGGCGGGCCAGGCTGCGGGTGGAGGTGCATCCCTCGATGCTGCGGGCCGGCTACCGGGCCAAGCGCCGCATGCGCCGCTACCTCAAGGCCCTCGGCTGACCGCCGCCCTCCCGGCCCGGCGAGCCCACCGCCCCACCTGAGCGGCACGTCCGTCCCTCCGAGGGACAGCTTGAGGTGCGGCTCACGCGCGCCCGTTTCCCCGAAGGACCGCCTGAGGCGCGGCCATTCGCGCTCCTTTCCCCCGAAAGGACCGCCTGGGGCGCGGCCATTCGCGCTCCTTTTCCCCGAAAGGACCGCAACCCCGGACGGCGGGAGAGGGTCCCTCCCGTCGCCCGGGGTTGCGGTCCTCTGGGACGCGCGGCGGCGAGCCCGGCCGTGGTGCGGTGGCGGGATCGGCCGGGGTTGCGGTCGCCGGGGAAGTGCGGGGGCCGGAGCTCCCGCCACTGGCCTCACGCAGAAAGGCCGCAACCCCGGTGTCGGGGTTGCGGCCTTTCTGGGGAGAGCTGTCAGATCGCCGAGCGGATCTTCCGGCGCAGCCGGGTGAGCGCCGTGGGGCGGGCCACCAGGCCGAGGGTCTCCAGGCGCTTGCGCTTGAAGTAGCGGGCGTCGAACTCGATGCTCGCCGGCCGCAGCTCCGGGTACGTCTCGGCCTGCATGCAGTAGCCCACCGCCCGGACGAGCCCGCGCAGGTCCACCGCCGTCGGGTGCTCGATGCCGCCGTCCGGCGACAGCCGGGGCAGCAGCGCGTCCACGATCGTGACCGGGATCCGGTTGCTGTTCTCGTACGGCGCCAGCCGGTCGAGCACCATCTCCGTGCCGTACGCGGCCACCTGCAGCCCGAAGTAGCGCTGCGCGGTCAGCAGCCCGGTCGAGAAGCAGCCCACGACGAGTTCGGGCCGCAGTGCCGCGAAGCACACCTCGGCGGGCACGCTCTCGGCGGCCACCGACAGCCGCACGCCCAGGGGTTCGGCCGCGGCCCGCAGGAGCTGGGCGTGGCGCCGCCCGGCGGCCGGGTGCGGCTTGAAGACGATGTCGGTGTAGCCGCGCGCGGCCAGGGCCTTGAGCATCGTCTCGTGCAGCGCCGCCTCCTCCTCCGGGGTGACGATCTCCAGGGCCGACAGGTACTGGCCGAGGATCATCGCCTGCCCGGGCAGCATGTCGGGGGCGGTGGCGGTGACCTCGTGCACGACCGACATGAACCGCTCGTCCGGCAGGATCGAGGGTGCGACGTCGTACTCGCTGAGCAGCAGCGGGGTCAGGCCCGGCACGAGGTCCAGGTGGAACAGGCGGCCGATGCGGCGGTAGATCTCCGCCGGCAGCGGGTCGCGGGTGGGGCCGTAGCTCATCAGGCCGTCGGAGTAGACGGTGATCGGGCAGTCGCGCACCAGCCCGGCGATGGTCCGGGCCGGGGGCACCGCGATGGACTCCAGCACCAGCTCCTCGACCCCGTCCAGGCCCCAGACGGAGCGGATGAGGCGCTCCATCATCGGCACCTCGATGACGCGGGCGCGCCAGTCGGAGGGGTGCAGCGGCGCGATGAGGTCGTTCCACGAGTGCACCGCGTCGAAGCGCGAGCGCAGCACGGCGAAGCCGGGCGACCTGTCGAGCGGCGCCGTCACCTCGGGGATGGCCGCGTTGTTCGACACGATCAGGATGCGGCGCCCGTCGCCGAAGCGGCCGTCGTCGATGGCGGCGGCCAGCGACATCGCGCCGAACAGCGTCGAGGCGTAGAAGACCTTCACTATGTCTCCTCCCGGTCGCGGCGGACCCGGACGTGCGGGCTGGGCGGCAGGTCGGGCACCAGGGCCCGCAGCGTGGTCTCGCGTTCGACGGACATGCGCGCCACCGACTCCGACACCAGTTCGGCGGGCAGGGCGCGCACCATGTGGGCGCCGCGCTCCTCGAAGCGGGAGCGCAGCGCCGGGGTGAACCGGTCGGCGATCTCCAGGTGGTGGGCGAGCAGCGCGCAGAAGTTCCGCACCGCCTTGGGCAGGAACTCCGGCTCGAGATCCTTGAACACCAGGTCGAACGCGTCGAAGAAGTGCAGCTGGCGTTCGTCGCCGACCTGGGTCAGCGACCCGGACACCAGGCGGCGGTAGAACACCCCGGCCAGCGACACCACCGCGAACGTGGCGGCCTCCCGGTGCAGGCGCCAGATCCACGGCCGGTCCTCGGCGGTGTGCAGGGAACCGGGGAAGTGCAGCAGGTCGCGAAGGGAGCGCCGGTAGATCCCGGCCCACGCGTACGGGTAGTCGACCATGGTCCGCACGCCGGCGGGCAGGATCGCCTCCCGTGGGTCGAGCACCACGCCCCTCCGCGCCATGGGGGCGCGGTGCACGACCCGTTTGCGGCCCTCGACCTGCACGTGGTCGGCGCGTACGAAGTCGCAGCCGAGCCCGTCGATCGCCTCGACGAGCCGTGGCAGGTAGCCCGGGGCGAGCCAGTCGTCGGCGTCCATGAACGTGACATACCGGCCGGAGGCGGCCGACAGGCCCGTGTTGCGGGCGTCGGCCAGCCCGACGGGGGCCGGGTTGCGCAGCATGGTCAGCCCGGGCAGGTCGCGGGTGAAGTCGTCGACGATGTCCGCGGTGGCGTCCGTGGATCCGTCGTTGACGACGATGAACTCGAAGTCGTGCCGGGCGTTGCGGCAGAGCGACGACAGTGTGTCGGCGATGTACTTCTCGCCGTTCAGCACCGGCACGACGACCGAGAGAGTGATCAAGAGTGGTTTCTCCAGAGTGCGGACGAGGTCAGACGGTCACCCGGCGCAGGCGGGCCTTGGGCGCCTCCTCGCCGGGGAAGACGCGCTTGACGCCGTCGCCCATGGCCTGCTCGATGATGCGGATGTCACGGACGAGGTGCTCGAGGCCGGCCGGCTCCAGCGAGGCGGCGTGGTCGGAGCCCCACATGGTGCGGTCGAGCGTGATGTGCCGCTCCACGGTGACCGCGCCGAGCGTGACCGCGGCCAGGGAGATCTGCAGGCCGCGCTCGTGGCCGGAGTAGCCGACGGGCACGCCGTAGCGCTCCTTGAGCGTGGTGATCGTGCGCAGGTTCGCCTCTTCCGGCGGCAGCGGGTACGTGGACGTCGCGTGCATCATGATCAGCTTGTCGGTGCCGAGGATCTCGACGGCCGCGTCGATCTCCGACAGCGTGGACATGCCGGTGGACAGGATGATCGGCTTGCCGGTGGCGGCCAGGACCCGCAGCAGCTCGTGGTCGGCGACGCTGGCCGAGGCCACCTTGTGGACGAGGACGTCCATCTCCTCCAGGAACTCCACGGAGGGAACGTCCCACGGCGAGGCGAACCAGTGCAGGCCGCGCTCGTCGCAGTATTTCGCGATCTGCCGGTACTCGTCGTAACCGAACTCGGTCCGCTCCTTGTACTCCAGGTACGTCATCTCGCCCCACGGCGTCTGCCTGATCTGGCCCTTCTGCTCCTCGGGCACGCAGATCGCGGGGGTGCGCTTCTGGAACTTGACCGCCTGGCAACCGGCCTCGGCCGCCACGTCGATGAGGCGGCGGGCGATGTCGATGTCGCCGTTGTGGTTGATGCCGATCTCGCCGATCACGTACACGGGCTCGCCGTCACCGACCAGGACGTCGCCGATCGCGACGGGGCCGAGCCTGGGCCGCGTGCGGACCTCGGCGGCGGGCGGCTCGGGCCGGGCGGCCACGACGCGGTCGCACAGCTCGCGCACGGCGCCGGACCCGCCGGCCCTGGTCAGCACGACCCTGGCGGCGGCGCGCACGCGCGGGTGGGCGTCGGGGGTGGCGATGGCCCAGCCGACCTCGGCCATCGGGCCCAGGTCGTTGACGTCGTTGCCGACGTAGGCGACGCGGGCCGGGTCGAGGCCCTCGATGGTCAGCCAGTCGCGCAGCACGGTCCGCTTCTCGGCCAGGCCCTGCAGCACGGGGACGCCGAGCTTGCGGGCGCGGGCGGCCACCACCGGGTTGTGCTCGGTGGACATGACCAGCACCTTCACCCCGGACCGCTTCAGCAGCGCGATGCCCATCCCGTCGGAGCGGCTGACGAGCACCATCTCGCGGCCGTCGGAGTCGACGTAGGCGCGGTCGTCGGTGTGCACGCCGTCGAAGTCGGTGATGACGGCGTCCACGTCGATCGGCTCGGGCTCGTCGATGAACGGGGCGAGCGCGCGCACCAGCTCCAGGTCGTCCGGGTTGTCGATCTCGACGGCGTGCTTGGGCGACACCGGCTGGACGGCGACCTGGCCGAAGAAGCGGTGGCCGTGCTCGCGCAGGCCGGAGGTGCGCATGACGTAGAAGGCGCCGTTCTCGCGGAACTCGGGGTCGCGGTCCTGGCGGCGCTGCCGGACGGCGGGGTCGTGGTTGATGCCGCCTCCGGCGGCGGTCCACAGGAACTCGTGCGTCGGCAGCCCCGACACGACCGAGTCGGCCTCCCCGTCCAGCACCTTGCGCACGGCCTCGGACAGGTTCTCCGGGTCGATGAACGCGCTGGTGCATTGCACCAGCACGACGACCTCGGGGTCCTCGCCGAGGGCGTCGAGTGCGTGCAGCACCGCCGACTCGCTGGAGGCGGTCGCGCCGCTCAGCTCCTCGGGCCGCTCCACGACGATCGCCCCCGCCTCACGGGCGGTCTCGGCGATGCCCGCGTGGTCGGTGCTGACCACGACCTGGTCCACGAGCTCGGCCCGCCGGGCGGCCCGTACCGCTCGGGTGACCAGCGGGACGCCGCCGACCAGGGCGAGGTTCTTCAGGGGTACGCCCGCCGAACCTCCGCGGGCGGGAACTACGGCCAGGACTCGCAAGATCTGTCTCCTCAGTGCATCGGACTGCACCAGAAGCTAGAGGCCCGGATTGAACGGCCAGCGTCACCATCATTAACTTTCCATGGGGATCCGGTAGAGGAGTTCTGGCCGGCCGACTCCTCCGTATTGCGGGATGCGGGCCGCCGCCCCCAGCTCGACCAGGTATTCCAGGTAGCGGCGGGCCGTCACGCGGGACACCCCGATCGCGTCGGCCACGGCTTGGGCGGCCATGCCCTCGGGGCTGTCGCGCAGCTTCGCGGCGACCGTGTCGAGGGTGTCGCGCGCCATGCCCTTCGGCAGCTCTGAGCTGCCCCGAAGGGTGCCGAGGACCCGGTCCACGTCCCCTTGCCCGACGGCCAGGCCCGCCTCGTCCTTGAACCGGGCGTAACGCGTCAGCTTTTCGGAGAGTGTCGCGTAGGTGAACGGTTTGAGCAGGTACTGGGAGATGCCGAGGGAGACCGCGGAGCGCACCATGGCCAGGTCGCGGGCCGAGGTGACGGCGATCACGTCGCACATGAGCCCGCCCGCGCGGATCGCCCGGCACACCTCCAGCCCGTGCATGTCCGGCAGGTACAGGTCGAGCAGGACGAGGTCCACGGGCTTGCCGCGCAGGAACCGCAGGGCCGCGCCGCCGGTCCTGACCACGCCGGCCACCTCGAAGCCCGGGGTCCGCTCGATGTAGATGCGGTTGGCCTCGGCCGTGATCTCCTCGTCCTCCACGACGAGCACGGATATCTTCGCGCCCGATCCCGGCGCCGAGATGGTCATCGCACCCGCTCCGGCACCGGCAGCCGCACGGTGAACACCGAGCCCTTCACGTCGATGGTGCCGCCCAGCCGCCGCACCGCCTGCCCCACCAGCGCCAGCCCCAGCCCGCGCCCGTCGCCCTTGGTGGTCCAGCCCTTCGCGAACGCCTGCGGGTCGGCCAGCCCGGGGCCGTTGTCGGCGACCCTGAGGAGGACCTCGCCGCCTCCCGCGCTGAGGTGGACCTCCACCCGGGAGGCCGCCTCGATGGCGTTGTCGATCAGGTTGCCCACGATGGTGACGAGCTCGCGCGGGTCGAGGCCCAGGTCGTCGAGCTCGCTGTCCTGGCTGATCACGAGTTCGGCGCCGCGTTCGGCGGCCTCGGCGCTCTTGCCGAGCAGCAGCGCGGCGAGCACCGGCTCGCGTACCGCGCCGACCACCCGGTCGGTCAGCTCCTGCGCGGCGCGCAGCTCCGCCGTGCCGAGCGCCACGGCCTGTTCGGTACGGCCCAGCTCCACCAGCGTGATGACGGTGTGCAGCCGGTTGGCGGCCTCGTGGGCGGCCGAGCGCAGCGAGTCCGCGAAGTCGCGCTCGGCGGTGAGCTGCCCGGTCAGCGCCTGGAGTTCGGTGTGGTCGCGCACGGTCACGACGGTGCCGAGCCGGCTGGCGGCGCTGTTGACCGCGAGGACGCGGTCGCCGACCAGGTGGACGCGCTCGTCGTCGTCGGCCAGCACCTGCGAGAGGCCGAGTTCGTCCACGTGCCGTCCTTCGGCGTCGGCGGGCAGGCCGAGCAGCATCCTGGCGGCGTCGTTGCAGAGCGTCAGCGTGCCGTCCTTGCCCACCAGCAGCAGGCCCTCCCGGACGGCGTGCAGGACGGCGTCGTGGTGCTCGTGGATGCGGCCCAGCTCCACCGGGCCGAGGCCGTGCGTCTGGCGGCGCAGCCGCGCGGTGACCAGCCAGGTGCCGGCGGCGCCCAGCGAGAGCGCGAGCGCGACGATGAGGCCGCCCCAGGCGAGCTGGTCGCGGACCCTGGCGCTGATCTTGTTGATCGTGATGCCCGCGCTGACCAGCGCCCGGACCCGGCCGTCCGACATGACGGGGGTCACCACCCGCCTGGACTCGCCGAGTGTGCCGGTGTAGGTCTCGGTGAACGTCTCGCCCGCCAGCGCCCGCTCGGTGTGGCCGAGGTAGTGCTTGCCGATCTCGGCGGGGTTCGGGTGGGTGTAGCGGGTGCCGTCGGGTTTCATGATGGTGATGAAGTCGACGCCCGTCTGGTGGCGTACCTGCTCGGCGTACGGCTGCAGCCGTACGGACGGGTTCGGGTCGTCGAGGGCGGCCAGCACGCTGGGCGAGGCGGCCACGCTCACCGCGACGGCCCTGGCCTTGCTGCTCGCCTCGTCGGTGAGCAGCTCGTGCGCCTGCACGAGCGCGAGCACCGCGAGGCCCGCCACCGTGACGGCGACCACGAGCAGCTGCAGGACCAGCATCTGGCCCGCCAGGCTCCAGCGCCGCATCTGACATCTCCCCTGTGAACGAAACTTACTCAATGGTGACCTATGTCACTGTGAGGGGCATACTCGGGCGTCTAGAAGGTCATTCCATCACCGCTGGAGAGCCCCCCATGCGTGATCGCACTCGCTACCTCTATCTGGCCGTCATCGGGGCGGTCCTACTCGGCATCCTGGTCGGATT
Source organism: Nonomuraea sp. NPDC003709 (assembly GCF_040610775.1). Lineage (NCBI taxonomy): Bacteria > Bacillati > Actinomycetota > Actinomycetes > Streptosporangiales > Streptosporangiaceae > Nonomuraea > Nonomuraea sp. NPDC003709. Next base: position 629,803 of record NZ_JBEXMW010000002.1, read on the forward strand.
CGTCTGGCCGGACGTGGGCAAGGAGCTCAAACCGCTCGGCACCGGCTTCGTGGCGCTCATCCAGATGGTGATCGGGCCGATCATCTTCTGCACGATCGTGCTGGGCATCGGCTCGGTACGCCAGGCGGCCAAGGTCGGCAAGGTCGGCGGCCTCGCGCTCGGCTACTTCATCGTCATGTCCACGGTAGCCCTGCTCATCGGCCTGCTGGTCGGCAACGTCATCGACCCGGGCTCCGGGCTGCACCTCAGCGACGCCGCCAAGCAGGCCGCGGAGGCGCAGGCGGCCAAGGGCGGCGAGTCCACCACGGTCGACTTCCTGCTCGGCATCATCCCGAAGACGCTGGTGTCCTCGCTCACCGGCGGCTCGGTGCTGCAGGCGCTGCTCGTGGCGCTGCTGGCCGGGTTCGCGATCCAGGCCATGGGCACCAAGGGCGAGCCGATCCTGCGCACCATCGAGCACTTCCAGCGGCTGACGTTCCGCATCCTCGCCATGATCATGTGGGCCGCGCCCGTCGGCGCGTTCGGCGCGATCGCCGCGGTCGTCGGGGAGACCGGGCTCGAGGCGCTCAAGAGCCTGGCGATCATCATGGTCGCCTTCTACATCACGTGCCTGCTGTTCGTCGGCGTCGTGCTCGGCTCGATCCTGTGGCTGGTCGCCCGGATCAACCTGTGGTCGCTGCTGAAGTACCTGGGCCGCGAGTTCCTGCTCATCCTGTCCACCTCCTCGTCGGAGACGGCCCTGCCCAGGCTCATCGCCAAGATGGAGCACCTGGGTGTGAGCAAGACCGTGGCCGGCATCACCGTGCCGACCGGCTACTCCTTCAACCTCGACGGCACCGCGATCTACCTGACCATGGCCACGCTGTTCATCGCCGAGGCCACCGGGGCGCCGCTGCAGTTCGGCGAGCAGATCGCGCTGCTGCTGTTCATGATGATCGCCTCCAAGGGCGCCGCGGGCGTGACCGGGGCCGGGCTGGCCACGCTGGCCGGCGGGCTGCAGGCGCACCGTCCCGCGCTGGTCGACGGCGTCGGCCTCATCGTGGGCATCGACCGCTTCATGTCCGAGGCCAGGGCGCTGACGAACTTCGCCGGCAACTCCGTCGCCACCGTGCTGGTCGCCGTCTGGACCGGCGACTTCGACCGGGAGCGCGCGACCCAGGTGCTCGCCGGGAACGCGCCGTTCGACGAGGCCACGCTGCTGGACGAGGACGACGACGACAACCGTCCCGGTCCCGACGAGACGGGCGACCGGGAGCTGTCGAAGGTCTAGAGCTTGCGGGCGATGCCCGCGTAGCCCAGCCGCGACATGTCCGCGTCGAGGAAGATCGGGATGTCGCGATCGATGTACGGCCACCCGAGCTCCGGCCCGATGCCGTTGGCGAGGTGGCCGGGCGGGATGAACTCGAAGTCACCGAAGAAGGCCGCGATCTCCTTGCCGGGTCGCGGCCTGAACGGCATGTTGGCCTGCTGGTAGAACTCGACCACCCGGTCCGTCAGCGCCGAGTGGGAGTCGCTGCCCACGTGCGAGATGGCCAGATAGCTGCCCGGCGCCATCGCCTCGCGGTAGCCGGCCACGAACGTGCTCGGGTCGTCCTCGTCGGGGATCAGATGCAGGATGAACATCATCAGCACGGCCATCGGCCGCTCGAAGTCCAGGAGTGCGCGCACTTCGGGGTTGGCCAAGATCTCCTTCGGCCGGCGCACGTCGCCCAGCACCATGGCCACCCGGTCCGGGTCGGCCAGCAGGGCCCTGCCGTGCGTGGCCACCACCGGGTCGTTGTCCACGTAGACCACGCGGGCATCGGGGGTGTGGCGGAGCGCGACCTCGTGCACGTTCTCCTGCGCCGGCAGGCCGGAGCCGAGGTCAAGGAACTGCGTGATGCCCTGTTCGCACAGGTAACGCACGAACCGGCCAATGAGCGCCCGGTTCTCCCTGGTGCCTTCACGGGTTTCGGGAACCGCGCTCAGGACCAGTTCGGCCAGATCCCTGTCGGCCTGGAAATTGTCCTTGCCACCCAGGAAGTAGTCGTACATGCGCGCCGCGTTAGGGATGTGAGGGTCGACGCCCTGCGGCGCTTGTTCCGTCATGGCACCATGATCTATGACTTGAGCACCGGAAATCTACGAAAAGCGGTCAAACGGCTGGAAGTCTCAACACAAATCGCGCCCCGCCCACACGGTCCTCAACGGTGATCTGGCCCCCATGAGCCACCACGACGTCACGCGCGATGGCCAGGCCCAGGCCCGTTCCGCCGGCGTCGCGGCTGCGGGCGGCGTCCAGGCGGGTGAAGCGCTGGAAGATGCGCTCGCGATCCTCCTCGGCGATCTCCACGCCGTCGTTCTCGACCGCCAGCAGCGCCGTGTGCTCGCCCTCCCTGCGGACCTCGACCTGGACCGTGTGCTCGGCGTGGCGCTGGGCGTTGTCCAGCAGGTTCGTCAGCACCCTGGCGAGCTGGAGCCGTACACCCTCGACCACCACCCCCTCGGTCAGTTCCACGTGCACGGGCACCTTGTCGCAGCGCACGGACAGCTCCTGGCAGACCAGCTCGGCGAGGTCCACCCGCTCCTTGGCCACGTCCACCCGGGAGCCGATCCTGGCCAGCAGCAGCAGGTCGGTGATGATGGCCTCCAGGCGGTCGGTGTCGCGCAGCGCGCTGTCCACCAGCGCCTCGACGTCGGTGTCGTCGGGATAGAGCTGGGCGCTCTCCAGCTGGGCGCGCAGGCCCGCGATGGGGGTGCGCAGCTCGTGCGAGGCGTCGGAGGCGAACTGGCGCTGCTGCTGGGCCGAGCGTTCCAGCCGGGCCAGCGTGCCGTTGACGGACCTGGCGAGCTGGGACACCTCGTCCTGGCCCGGCGGCTGCGTGACGCGCCGGCTCAGGTCGCCCGCGTGTACGGCGTCCAGCTCGGCCCGCAGGGTCGCCACCGGTCTCAGCGCGCGTCCCGTGACCAGCCACGTGGCCCACGAGGCCAGCCCGATCAGCACCCCGACCTCGATGAACACCACCACTTCCAGGCCGCGGTTGGCCAGCAGGTCGGGCGTGCTGCGGCCCGCGTAGACCACGGGGGAGTCGGCGAACAGGCTCACCCGGACGGCCGTGACGTGGATGCACTCGGTCGGCAGGCAGTTCATCACGCTGACCACCCGGTTCTCGGGCGTGGGGCGGATGTCGCTGAGCGGCGGCAGGTTCCTGGCCGCGTCGCTGCTGGCCAGGATCTGCCCGTTGGGGCCGACGACCTGGATCAGGTCCACCGGCGGGTTGGGCACCGGGATGGCGGCGCCCATGGGCAGCGCGCCGCCGCGCATCTCGTATGCGATCCGCTCGGCCGTGTCCCGGGTGTCGCGGAAGACGCTGGCCGTCATCAGCGATCTGGCGGTGATCACCCCGGCGACGGCCACGGGGATGAGCACGAGGGCGGCTACAGCCGTCGCGATGAGGGTGACGCGTCCGCGCAGGGATCTGGCCCACCAGGGTGGCACCCTGTGAGGTTACCGAGCGTGATTACCGACATTTGCCGCGTTAAGGGAAAGATTCCCCCAACCCGGGGCCGAATCCGGTCAGCGCTGGATCCAGACCGCGGTGTCCGGCGGGATGGCCCCGTCCTCGGCCAGCGGGCCGCTGGACAGCAGCACCGCGCCGCCCAGGTCGAGCCGCACCGGCTCCTCGCCCGTGTTGAGCACCACGACCAGCCCCGGGTCGCGCTCGATGGCCAGCACGTCCTTGGGGGAGTCCAGCCACGTCACGGTGCCGCCGCCGAGCGCCGGGTGCTCCCTGCGGAGCTTCAGCGCGGCGCGGTAGAGGTTCAGGGTGGAGGCGGGGTCGTGCTCCTGGGCCTCGGCCGACAGCGGACCCCACGAGGCGGGGATCGGCAGCCACGGGTCGCGCCAGCCGAAGTCGCCGGAGGCGGTCCACGGGATCGGCACCCGGCAGCCGTCGCGGCTCTCGCCGGTGCGCCGGAAGGCCGGGTCCTGGCGCAGCTCGTCCGGCAGGTCGAGCACCTCGGGCAGGCCCAGCTCCTCGCCGTTGTAGAGGTAGGCCGAGCCGGGCAGGGCCAGCATGAGCAGCGTGGCCGCCCGGGCGCGGGCCAGGCCGCCGTGGCGGGTGACGTGGCGGGGCTTGTCGTGGTTCGACAGCACCCATGTGGTGGGCGCGCCGACCAGCTCCGACTCCTTCAGCGCCTTCTCGATGACGGTACGGAACGACTTGGCGTGGAAGTCGGCCATCATGAACTCGAACGAGAACGCCTGGTGCAGCTCGTCGGGCCCGACGTAGCGGGCCAGCCGCTCGGGGGAGGACACCCACGCCTCGGCCACCGCCATCCGGCCGCCGGGGTAGGAGTCGAGGATCGGCCGCCACTCGCGGTAGATCTCGTGCACGCCGTCCTGGTCGAAGTACGGGAGCTGCTCGTCGCCGAGCATCTCGGCCTGGCGGCCCTCCTTCGGCCCCACGTCGGGCAGCCCGGCGGCCTTGATCATGCCGTGCGCCACGTCGACCCTGAAGCCGTCCACGCCCCGGTCGAGCCAGAAGCGCAGGATGTCGCGGAACTCGGCGCGCACGTCCGGGTTCTCCCAGTTGAGGTCCGGCTGCTCGGGGGCGAACAGGTGCAGGTACCACTGCCCGTCCGCCACCTGCGTCCAGGCGGGGCCGCCGAAGATCGACTCCCAGTCGTTGGGCTCGTCGCGGAAGATGTAGCGGTCGCGCAGCCCGGCCTGGAACCAGGGGTGCCGGTCGGAGGAGTGGTTCGGCACCAGGTCCACGATGACCCTGATGCCCTTGTCATGGGCGTCGGCGATGAGAGCGTCGAAGTCGGCGAGCGCGCCGAACATGGGGTCCACGTCCCGGTAGTCGGCCACGTCGTAGCCGCCGTCGGCCATGGGGGAGGTGTAGAAGGGGCTCAGCCAGATGGCGTCCACGCCCAGGTCGGCGAGGTAGCCGAGGCGGTCGCGCACGCCGGCGAGGTCGCCCATGCCATCGCCGTCCGCGTCGGCGAAGCTGCGCGGGTAGACCTGGTACACGACGGCGTCACGCCACCAGTCGTCGTTGCCGAGCATGGCTGTCCTTCCCTGGATGCCCGAGATGTCCCGTGAGGTTGTGGTGAAGGATGTCGCGATCGTTCGGCCGGGGTCAAGCGCAACTTGCGGAAAGTTGCATACGTCACCCTGACCCGCCCGTACTCCTGCCTGAGGCCGCTTGCGGGAGGCGCTTTCGCGGGGTTCGGTGAGGATCACGTAACGCTCTTTCGCAAGTTCTTCCAATTCTTGCAAAGAGCCGCTAACGTCCCGGAAACGTTAGAGCTTTCTTCCGGCGGCGCTCGCGTGGCACCGCCGTTCCTGCGTGACCTCAGGAGGTCCCATGCGCATGCGGGCTCTGGGTGTGGCCGCTCTCGCGACCCTCGCTTTCGCCGCCACGGCGTGCGGCGAATCCCAGCCGGCTTCCCCGTCGGCGTCCCCGGCGGCACCCGGTGCGTCCGCCTCCGCCCCGGCGGCCAAGAGCGGCGGCACGCTCGTGATCTGGGCCGACCCCAGCCGAGTCAAGCCGCTCAAGCCGTTCGCCGACCAGTTCGGCACCGAGAACGGCGTGACCGTCGAGGTGAAGGAGATCAGCAAGGACAACCAGACGACCTTCCTCACCGCCTCCCAGCAGGGCAGCGGCCCGGACATCATGATCGGCGCGCACGACTGGATCGGCAATCTCGTGCAGAACGGCGCCATCGACCCCGTCACCCTGACCGACGAGCAGAAGGCCGCCTTCTCGGCCAAGGCGATGCAGGCCGTGACGTTCAACGGGCAGGTCTACGGCGCCCCGTACGCGGTGGAGAACATCGCCCTGATCCGCAACACCAAGCTCGCCCCCGACGCGCCCGCCTCGATCGAGGACATGATCGCCAAGGGCAAGGAGCTCAAGGCGGCCGGCAAGGTCAAGGAGGTGCTCTGCATCCCCGTCGGCCAGAAGGGCGACGCCTTCCACGTCTACCCGATCTTCGCCTCCGCGGGCGGCGCGCTGTTCGGCGCCACCTCCACCGGCGACCCCGACCCCAAGCAGGTGCTGGTCGGCTCGCCCGACTCGGTCAAGGCGTTCGGCAAGCTCAAGGACCTGGGCGAGAAGGGTGACGGCGCGCTGCGCACGTCGATCACGAACGAGAACTACATCGTGAACTTCGCCGGCGGCAAGTGCGCCTACCTGATCTCCGGCCCGTGGGCGATGAGCGAGGTCAAGAAGGGCGGCATCACGTACGACATCACGGCCGTCCCGGCGTTCAAGGGCGGCAAGCCCGCCACCCCGTTCGTCGGCGTGCAGACGTTCTTCGTGGCCTCCAAGGGCAAGAACAAGGCCCTGGCCCAGGAGTTCGTCGCCAACTACGTGACCAACAAGGACGTCGCGAAGGCGCTCTACGAGGCCGACCCGCGGCCTCCGGCGCTGACCGCCGCCCTCCAGGAGGTCCAGGCGAGCGACCCGGACGCCGTCAAGTTCATGGAGGCGGGCAAGGACGGCCTGCCGATGCCGGCCATCCCCGAGATGGCGGCCATCTGGGAGCCGTTCGGCATCGCCGAGAACGCCGTCGTCAAGGGCGGCGACGCGGCCAAGGCCGCCGCGGCCGCGCAGAAGGCCATCGACGGCTCGCTCAAGCACTGATCATGACCCTCGACGTGCGCGAGGCCCCAAGAAAAGGCGGGGAGCCCAAGGCGGCTCCACGGCCCCGCCGGGAGATCACCACGGCGTTCGTGGTGAGCAGGATCGCGGTGCTGGCCGTGGCCGCCGCGATCCTGCTCTACGCCGCGCCGCCGCTGGTCGCCGCCGAATCATGGGTCTCGCTGGGGCTGCTGGGCGCCGTCAGCGCGGCCATCGCCTACCTCTACCTGACCCGCCGCTTCATCCCGGCCAAGTATCTGGTCCCCGGCACCGTCTTCCTGATCGCGTTCCAGGTGTTCCCCGTGGCCTACACGGTCACCACCGCGTTCACGAACTTCGGCGACGGGCACCGCGGCGACAAGGCCGCCGCCGTCACCGCCATCGAGACCGGCTCGGTGCGCCAGACCCCCGGCTCGCCCGAGTACGCCATGACGGCCGCCCTGCGCGGTGACGAGCTGGTGTTCCTGCTGGTCGACCCCAAGACCAAGCAGGTGCGGCTGGGCGACGCCAAGGGGCTGTCGCCGCTGGCGGGCGCCCAGGTCGGGGTCACCGGCAAGGTGCTGGCGGCCCCCGGGCTGACCGTGCTCAAGACGCCCGAGGCCGCCGCCCGCGGGCAGGAGATCTCCGCGCTGGCCGTGCCGACCGGCGACGGCGTGATCAAGGCGAACGGGCTCAGCCGGGCCGTCGAGGGCAAGGCGGCGCTCGTGTACGACGCCGGCTGCGACTGCGTGCGCGGCAACGGCGACACCTGGACGGCCGACGAGAGCCAGGGCTTCTTCGTCAACGCCAAGGGCGAGCACCTGGCGCAGGGCTGGCAGGTCGGCGTCGGCCTCGACAACTTCGCTCGGGTGCTGACAAATCCGACTATTTCGGGATATTTCGCGGGGGTGTTCGGCTGGAACCTGGTCTTCGCGCTGGCCTCCGTGCTCGGCACGTTCGCGCTCGGCATGTCGGTCGCGCTGGCGCTGCACCACCCGCGGATGCGCGGCACCCGCTTCTACCGGATCGCGCTGATCCTGCCGTACGCGATGCCCGCCTTCGCCATGCTGCTGGTCTGGCGTGACATGTTCAACCGCGACTTCGGCCTGATCAACCAGCTTCTCGGCGCCAACGTCGACTGGCTGGGCGAGACCGGGACCGCCCGGTTCGGGGTGATCCTGGTCAACCTCTGGCTCGGCTTCCCGTACATGTTCCTCGTCACCACCGGCGCGCTGCAGGCCATCCCGCGCGAGCTGACCGAGGCGGCGGCCATCGACGGGGCCACGCCGTGGAAGGCGTTCCGGCGGGTGACGCTGCCGCTGCTGCTGGTGGCGCTCACGCCGCTGCTGATCTCGTCGTTCGCCTACAACTTCAACAACTTCAACGCGATCGCGCTCACCACCGAGGGCGGGCCGTTCCCGGCCGACAACCCGCAGGTGGGCGGCACGGACCTGCTGATCACCTACACCTTCAGGCTGGCGTTCGGGGCGGGCGGGGCGCAGTTCGGCTTCGCCGCGGCGGTCTCGGTGTTCATCTTCACGATCGTGGCCGTCATCTCGGCCGTGGCGTTCCGCCGTACCCGCAAGCAGGAGGAGGTCTACGCGTGAAGCTCGCCCTCAGGCACGTCTTCGTGCTGATCGTGTGCGCGTTCGCGCTCTTCCCGATCCTGTTCGTGGTCTCGGCCGCGATCAACCCCATGGGCACGCTGGCCTCGACCGACCTGCTGCCGACCGGGGCCAGCCTGGCCAACTTCGCCCACCTGCTGACCTCCGACAGCTACCCGTTCGGCCGGTGGTTCTTCAACTCGGTGTTCATCGCGCTGGTGGCGTCGTTCGCGAGCCTGCTGCTGTCGATGCTCGCCGCGTACGCCTTCAGCCGCATGCGCTTCGCGGGCCGCCGGGTCGGGCTGCTGGCGCTGCTGCTCATCCAGATGTTCCCGCAGTTCCTGGCCATCGTGACGATCTTCATGATCTTCACCAGGGTGACCGAGCTGTATCCGGCCTTCGGGTTCAACACCGTCTGGGGGCTGATGCTGCTCTACCTCGGCGGCGCGCTCGGCGTGAACACCTGGCTGATGAAGGGCTTCCTCGACACCGTGCCGAAGGAGCTGGACGAGGCCGCCACCGTGGACGGGGCCACGCACGCGCAGATCTTCTGGCGGGTCATCATGCCGCTGGTCACGCCGATCCTCGCGGTCACGGCGCTGCTGGCGTTCATCGGCACGATGAGCGAGTTCCTCATGGCGAACGTGTTCCTGCGCGACCCCGAGAGCAAGACCCTCGCCGTCGGCATGTACGGGATGATCGCCGGCGACCACCGCAACGCGAACTTCGGCATGTTCGCCGCGGCGACGCTGCTTACCGCGATTCCGACGGTGAGTGTGTTCCTCTGGTTGCAGAAGTATATCGTCTCCGGGCTCACCGCCGGGGCTGTCAAGGGATAGGTGCATTTGCGCTTCATCGGGGAGCCGCATCACGACGGCTCAGCTCTGTACGTCTCCGAGCAGGAGCCCGCACTCGGCTCGCGGGTGACGCTGTGGCTGCGGGCGCCGCTGGCAGCCGGGATCACGGGCGTGCACGTGCGTACCGTGCACGACGGCGAGCCGCGCTACGCCGAGGCGGCGCCGGACCCGTCGCGGCGGGAGGCCGGCGGGTACGGCGGCACGGACGTCTGGTGGCGGGCCGAGATCATCGCGGTCAACCCGGTGACCCCGTACCGGTTCCTGCTCGCCACGCGGGGCGGCCAGGCGTGGCTGACCGCGGCCGGGCTCGTCACCCACGACGTGACCGACGCGGGCGACTTCCGCCTCGTGTGCCATCAGCCGCCGCCCTCCTGGATGTCGGACGCGATCGTCTACCAGATCTTCCCCGACCGCTTCGACCGCTCCCGGCCCATGCGCGACCTGCCCGACTGGGCGCTGCCGCGCGACTGGGACCACGACCCGGTCATCCCCGCCGGCCCCGGCACCGCGGGGCAGTTCTACGGCGGCGACCTCGACGGCGTCGCCCAGCGGCTCGACCACGTCCAGAGCCTCGGCGTGAACACCGTCTACCTGACGCCGATCTTCCCCGCCCGCTCCAACCACCGCTACAACGCCTCCACGTTCGAGCACGTCGATCCGCTGCTCGGCGGCGACGAGGCGCTGCACCGCCTGTCCGGAGCCCTGCACGCCCGCGGCATGCGGCTGCTCGGCGACATCACCACCAACCACTGCGGCGACACGCACGAATGGTTCACCGCGGCCGTCTCCGACGTGAACGCGGTCGAGCGCGAGATGTTCTACTTCGACCCCGACTCCGGCGACTACGAGTCCTGGTGGGGCGTCAAGACGCTGCCCAAGCTCAACTGGGGCAGCGAGCTCGTCCGGGCCCGCATGCGGGCCGTGCTGAAGAAGTGGCTCGGGCCGCTGGACGGCTGGCGCGTGGACGTGGCCAACATGACCGGCAGGCACGCCGCCGACGACCACAACCACGAGGTCGCCGCCATGCTGCGGGCCGAGCTGGGCCCCGAGGCCGCGTTCATCGCCGAGCACAACCACGACGCCTCCTCCGACCTCGACCGCGACGGCTGGCACGGCACCATGAACTACGGCGGCTTCACCCGCCCCGTCTGGACCTGGCTGCGCGGCCCCGAGCTGGACCTCGACCACTTCCTCGGCGTGCCGGGAGGCGTCCCGGCGCGCGACGGGACGGCCGCGCTGGCCACGTTCCGGTCGTTCGCGTCCCACATGTCGTGGCGCTCGCTCGTCCACTCCTGGCAGCTGCTCGACTCGCACGACTCGCCCCGCATCCGCACCGTCACCGGCTCGCGCGAGCGCCACCTGCTCGCGCTCGGCCTGCAGGCCACGCTGCCGGGCACGCCGATGGTGTTCGCGGGCAGCGAGTTCGGCCTGACCGGGGTGAACGGCGAGCACTCCCGCACCCCGATGCCCTGGAACCGGCCCGCGGACCAGGATCTCCCGACGCTGGCGGCCTACCGGGAGCTGTTCGGGCTGCGCCGCGCCGAGCCCGCGCTGCGCCACGGCGGCCTGCGCTGGCTGCACGCCGACGCCGACTGCCTGGTCTTCGCGCGGGAGACGTACGAGGAGTCGATCCTGGTGTGCGTGCGGCGGGCGCCCGGCGCGCCGCTGCGCCTCGGCGTCCACGCGCACGGCCTCTACAACGCCGAGGACGGGGACGTGCTTCCGGGCGACGGACCTTCGGTGCGTCTCTGGCGTCTCGCGCGCTGATCACGCTACCTTGGGCTACCCCCCCATCCGCTCCAACTCGATAGTGGTGTGCTCGAATGAGGTTGCTGACCGTAGCCGTCATGGCGGCTGTCCTGCCTGCTTTCTCGCCTGCGGCCCCGGCCCACGCGCTGGCGGGCACCACGTACTACGTGGACTCGAAGTCGGGTAACGACGACGCGGCGGGCACCAGCGCCACCGCGCCGTGGAAGTCCCTTGACAAGGTCAACTCCGCCGACCTCAAGCCGGGCGACGCGGTCAGCTTCAAGCGCGGCAGCTCCTTCACCGGCCCGCTCAAGCTGGAGGCCAACGGCACCGCGGCCAAGCCCATCGTCATCCAGGCGTACGGCACCGGCCCGCTGGCCAGGATCAGCGGCATGGACGACGACTGCGTCGTGCTCAGCGGCGACCACTGGCGCGTCGGCGGCCTGCGGGCCTCCCGCTGCCGCTGGGCCGGCTTCGAGGTCGCCGGCGACAGCAACGAGCTGGCCGGCGTGCAGGCCGACGGCAACATCGCGGGCGTCTACGTCACCCCGTCCGGCTCGCGCAATGTCATCCGCGACAGCGTCCTGACCGACAACAACCGGATGAGCGTCAACGACGAGGGCGGCGACAACGACTCCGGCGCCTTCGGCGTGCTGCTCAACGGCGACGACAACCTCGTGACCGGCAACACCATCACCGGCAGCTACGCCAAGAGCGCCGACTACGGCACCGACGGGGCCGCCGTGGAGATCTTCGACGGCGACCGCAACCGCGTCACCCACAACATCTCCAGGAACAACGAGACGTTCACCGAGCTCGGCGCCCAGAAGGGCAAGACCGCCACCGGCAACGTGTTCGCCTTCAACGTCGTGACCTCCTCCCGCAGCCGCGGCTCGTTCCTCATCACCCGCGGCCCGCGCCACATCGTCGGGCCCGTGAAGGGCACGATCGCCGTCCAGAACTCGGTCTACCTGCCGGCCCGGGACACCATCGGCTGGTCCTGCCACGACGGCTGCGCCCCGTCGATCCTGAAGCTGCGCAACAACGTGATCGTGGTGGGCGGCGAGGCCGGCTGGGAGGACGGCAAGGGGGCCGACGAGGGCGGCAGCGTCTACCAGGGCCGGGTGAACAAGTTCAAGCTGGGGCCGAAGTCGATCGTGGCCGACCCGAAGTTCGTCTCCCGTACCGACCTGCGGCTGCGGCCCGGCTCGCCGGCGCTCGGCCGCGGCCTGACCCTCAGCCCCGCGTGGTACGGCGGCAAGGCGCTCGGCAAGGACATGGTCGGCAAGCCCCTGGCCGGCGCCCCCGACGCAGGCGCCTACCAGCGCTGACGCGCCCCTCCTGGCCCTTTCCCGCACCGGCGTCGCCCCCTGCGCCGGTGCGGGGACTCCTGGGCCACGTGGCGCCGCCATACCCATGGACGCCGGGGCGCGGTCTGCCGCGCTCCCCATTCCCCCACAAGGACCGCAACCCCGGACGGTGGGAAAGGCTCCTCTCCTTGGCGGGTGTAAAGATGCAGTGAGTGTAAGCTTGCATGCCATGGAGGAGTCCCGGCGCGAGCGCAAGAAGCGGCAGACCAGGCAGTTGCTCGTCAGCACGGCGCTCAGGCTGTTCGCCGAGCAGGGATACGAGCAGACGACCGTCGCGCAGATCGCCGCCGCGGCCGACGTCGCCACCAAGACGTTCTTCAACTACTTCCCGACCAAGGAAGACGTGCTGTTCGCCGAGGTCCTGGAGTACATGGAGCAGATGGCCGGCGTGGTCGCCGAGCGCGAGCCGTCGGACCGCGTCGCCGACGTGCTGCTCAAGACCTACGACCGGGTCATCGCCCACTACCTGACCAAGGGCCCGCCGGCGGGCGACCGCGAGCTGGCGAAGGTCTACGAGCACCTGCTCGCGACCGTGCCCGCCATCCAGGCCAAGGCGCTGCACATGATGTTCGGGATGCAGCGCGAGGTCGCCCGGCACCTGCTGGAGGCCTTCCCCGACGAGCTCGACCCGATCAGCGCCGCGGCGGTGGCCGGCGCGTTCGTGGGCGCGGTCCAGGGGGCGGGCGGCGCCGCCCGCGAGGCCGGCCAGTCCGATGAGGAGATCGTGGCCTCGATGGCCCGCGCCGCCGAGATCGCCATCGGCGGGCTGCGCCCGTTCTAGAGTGGACGGGTGCTTCCAGATCTTCGCCAGCCGCTGGTGCGGCAGCTCGCCGAGTCCGACGTTCCCCGGCGCTACTGGCACCTGGGCGACGAGGACGGGCGGGCCTGGCTGTTCGAGAGCGTCGAGGGCGACGGCCTCGAACAGTGGGCGATCAGGCAGGTGCTGGTGAGCGCCGACCGGACCGCCCGCCGCTACTGGTGGCGCCACCTACAGGACGAGTACGGCTTCCTCACCGACCAGCCGCTGGAGGTCTGGGAGCTGGCCGAGATCACGGAGCAGGCGTTCGAGGCCGTCTGGGAGGCGAGCGACTGAGGCGTCAGCTGCCGGCGGCCAGCACCGGGTAGAGGCGCTCCAGCTCGCCCGAGAGCCCGGCCTTCGACTGCCGGCTGATGGCGTCGGCCAGCACCTCGTAGGCCCCGGTCTCCAGGGCGTCGAGGGCCTGCGCGACGACCTCCTCAGGGGTGATCTTGGGTCCGGTGACGTGGGCGGCCATGTCAGTGTCGATGTAGCCCGCGTGCACCCCCAGGACGTGGGTGCCCTGCTCCTTCAGCTCCAGCCGCAGGGCGTTGGTCAGGGACCACGCCGCCGCCTTCGACGCGGCGTACCCGCTCGCCTGGGGCAACGTGATGAACGACAGCACCGACAGAACGTTCACCAGCGCCCCGCCGCCGTTGCGGGCCAGGACGGGAGCGAAGGCGCGGCTCATGGACAGCGTGCCGAAGTAGTTGGTGTCCATCTCGGCGCGCGCCGAGTCCAGGTCCGAGCTGCCGGAACGCGAGATGCCGGCGTTGTTGACGAGCAGGTCCACGTCGCCGCAGCGCTCGGCCGCGGCCGCGACGGCGGCCGGGTCGGTGACGTCGAGCTCGATCGGGGTGAGGTTCGTGCCGGTGATCGTGGCGGGGTTCCTGGCGGCCGCGTAGACCGTGCGGGCTCCCCGGTCCAGGAGGGCCTGGGCGAAGGCGGCGCCCAGGCCGCGGTTGGCGCCGGTGACGAGTGCGACGCTGCCGGAGATCTTCATGACGACTGCTCCAAAGGTGTTGTCAGGGACGTTCGAGGATGAGGGCGTTGGCGAGGCCGCCCGCCTCGCACATGGTCTGCAGCGCGTAGCGGGCGCCGCGCTCGGCCATGGCGTGGACCAGGGTCGCGGCGATGCGGGCGCCGCTGGCGCCCAGCGGGTGGCCGAGGGCGATGGCGCCGCCCTTGACGTTGACCTTGGCCGGATCGGCGCCGGTCTCCTGGAGCCAGGCCAGCACGACGCTCGCGAACGCCTCGTTGACCTCGAACAGGTCGATGTCGGCGAGGCTCAGCCCCGCGCGGCGCAGGACCTTCTCGGTGGCCGGGATGACGCCGGTGAGCATGAGGATCGGGTCCGAGCCGACGACGGCGAAGCTGTGCAGGCGGGCCAGGGGCCGCAGGCCCAGGCGGGCCGCCGTCTCCGAGGTGGTGACCAGTACGGCCGCCGCCCCGTCGTTGATCGGGCTGCTGTTGCCCGCGGTCACCGACCAGTCGATCTGCGGGAACCGCTCGGCGTAACCGGGGTCGGTGAAGGCGGGCCTGAGCCCGGCCAGGATCTCCGGCGTCGTGCTCGGGCGTACCGACTCGTCCCGGTCGAGGCCGCCGACGGGCGCGAGCTCGCCGGCGAAGGAGGAGGCGGCGGCCTTGCGGTGCGAGCCGGCGGAGAACTCGTCGAGCTGCTCGCGGCTGAGCGACCACTTGGCCGCGATCAGCTCCGCGCTGATGCCCTGTGGCACCAGGCCGCCGGGGAAGCGCGCGGCCAGTGCCGGGCCGAACGGGTCGGCGCCCGCGGGCACGTTCGACCACATCGGCACCCGGCTCATCGACTCCACGCCGCACGCCACCACCAGGTCGTACGCGCCGGACATCACCCCTTGGGCGGCGAAATGCACCGCCTGCTGTGACGAACCGCACTGCCGGTCCACCGTGACCGCGGGAACCGACTCCGGGAGGCCGGCCGCCAGCCAGGCGTTGCGGGTGGTGTTCATGGCCTGCTCGCCCACCTGGTCGACGCAGCCGCCGATCACGTCGTCCACCAGGGACGGGTCCACCCCGCTGCGCTCGATCAGGGTGCGCAGCGTGTGCGCGAGCAGGTCCACCGGGTGGATCGCGGACAGGCCGCCGCCCGGTTTGCCCTTGCCGATCGGAGTACGTACGGCTTGCACGATGACGGCATCACGCACAGCGCCCTCCTCATCAGTTGGAAAACTGAACCCACTCTAGACCCGGTGGGTTTGATTTTCCAACGGACCCCCTTGATCAGGAGGTGGAGCGCGCGAGGCCGTCGATGATCAGCTGGATGGCCGCGTCGAAGGTGCGGCCGATCTCCTCGGGATCGTCCGACATGTGCCCCTCGGTCTCGGCCAGGATGAAACCCGAGACGAACGCGTGCAGGATGTCGCTCGTCCGCCGCAGCTCCGACTCCGGGACCCCCGCCAGCCGCAGGATGCGGTAGAGCGTCTGCCAGACGGGCAACCGCCGGTCGGCGACGAGTCTCGGATGGGTGTGGACATATCTCCATATGGCGGGGTGTTCTTTCGCGTGCCGGTGATAGTCCAGCGCCAGCGCCATGAGCTGCTCCTCCCACGGGGCGCCGTCGTCCGGCGGGACGTGCATGCGCTCGGCCGTCGTGGCGCAGACCAGCGCCAGCAGCGCGTCCTTGCTCTCCACGTGGTGGTAGAGCGACATCGGGTTGACGTTCAGCTCGGCCGCCAGCTTGCGCATGGACAGCCCGTCCACCCCGCTCTCGTCCATCAGGCGCACCGCCGTGGTGCCGATCTCGTCGAGGGTCAAAGGTGCACCCCTGCGTGCGCTCACTGCCATACACCGTATGGTAGCGTCAGCCATACGGTGTATGGCTACTCGAAGGGAGCATCATGGCGGAGATCCCCGCCCCGCAGGGCCTGCCCATCCTCGGCAACACGCTGCAGATTCCCTCTCACTCGCCGATGGAGCACTTCGCCCAGGTCGCCACCCGTTACGACGAGGGCATCTACCGGCTGGAGATCGTCGGCCGCACGGTCGTGGTGGTGTACGACCCCGACCTGGTCGCCGAGGTGTGCGACGAGAGCCGGTTCGTCAAGCGGATCAAGCCGCCGCTGACGATCGTGCGCGACTTCGCCGGTGACGGGCTGTTCACGGCCGACCCGGATGAGCCGGTGTGGGGGCACGCGCACCGCATCCTGATGCCGGCCTTCAGCCAGCGGGCCATGAAGGCCTACTACGGGCAGATGCTCGAGGTCGCCGAGCAGCTCGTCGAGTCGTGGGCCGCCCGCCAGGGGGAGGACCTGCCCGTCGCCGACGACATGACCCGGCTGACCCTGGACACGATCTCGCTCACCGGGTTCGGCTACCGGTTCAACTCCTTCGACTCTCCCGAGCTGCACCCGTTCCTGCAGGCCATGGGCGGCGCGCTCACCGAGGCCATGCTGCGCAACCAGCAGCTGCCGTTCGTCACCAAGCTCAAGCGCGGGCGCGAGGAGGCGTACCGGCGCGACATCGCCACCATGCAGTCGCTGGTCGACGACGTGATCAGGCAGCGCCGCGCCGAGGGCGCCACCGGCTCCAAGGACCTGCTCGGCCTCATGCTGGAGGCGTCCGACCCGCAGAGCGGCGCCCGCCTGTCCGACGAGAACATCCGCAACCAGGTCCTCACCTTCCTCATCGCCGGCCACGAGACGACCAGCGGCCTGCTCTCCTTCGCCCTCTACAACCTGCTGCGCGAGCCGCACACCCTGGCCCGCGCCTATGAGGAGGTGGACCGGCTGCTGCCGGGCGACGAGCCGCCTGCGTACGAGACGATCATGAAGCTCGACGTCATCGCGCGCGTCCTGGAGGAGACCCTGCGGCACTGGTCGCCGATCCCGGCCTTCAATGTCAGCGCGGTCGAGGACACCACGATCGGCGGCTACCCCATCGCCAGGGATCAGAGCGTCGTCGTGCTGCTGCCGGTGCTGCACCGCAGCCCCAGGGCGTGGGAGCGGCCGGACGAGTTCGACATCGACCGCTGGCTGCCGGAGAACAAGCAGAGCCATCACCCCGGGGCGTACAAGCCGTTCGGCAACGGCGAGCGGGCCTGCATCGGCCGGCAGTTCGCGCTGACCGAGGCCAGGCTGGCGCTGGCGATGATCCTGCGGCGGTTCGCGATCTCCGACCCGAGTGTCTACCGCATGAAGATCAAGCAGACCCTCACCCTCAAGCCCGACGGGTTCACGCTCAGGGTCCGCGAGCGGCGGGCGCACGAGCGGACCGTCGTCGTGGCCCAGGAGGTCGAGGAGAGCGCGCAGCAGGAGATCGCCGTCACCGGCGTGCCGCTCACCGTCGCCTACGGCTCCAACCTCGGCACCAGCTCCGACATCGCCGAACGCCTGGCCGAGCGGGCCGGCCGCGCGGGCTTCGCCACGACGCTGACCTCCCTCGACGACATGACGCCGCCGAGCGAGGGCCTGCTGATCGTGGTCGCCTCCTCCTACAACGGCAAGGCCCCCGACAACGCCCAGCGCTTCGACGCGCTGGAGGCGCTGCCCGACCTGTCCGGGGTCCGGCTGGCCGTGCTGGGCTGCGGGAACACGCAGTGGCCCACGTACCAGGAGTTCCCGAAGCGCGCGTACGAGAAGCTGACGGCCGCCGGAGCGGTGCCGCTGATCGAGCGCGGCGAGGCCGACGCGGACGGCGACTTCGACGGCGACGTGACCGCCTGGACGGCCGGGCTGTGGGCGGCGCTGGCCGAGGAGTACTCGGCCTCCACCGAGAGCGCCGGGCCGCGTTACGAGATGGAGGTGCTCAGCGAGGCCGAGGTCAGGCCCTCGGTCGTCTCCTCGCGCGCGTTCCCGCTGACCGTCGTCTCCAACGAGGAGCTGACCTCCGACCCGACCGGCCTCTGGGACTTCTCGACCGAGGCGCCGCGTCCCGGCGTGCGCTCCATCGTGGCCCGGCTGCCCGAAGGCGTCACCTACTCGGCGGGCGACCACGTGGCCGTCTTCGCCAAGAACGACCCCGAGCTGGTGGAGTGGGCGCTGCGCTGCCTGCGCGTCCCCCGCGACCAGGTGGTACGGCTGCGCGCCGCCGGATCCACCCACCTGCCCGTGGACACGGCGGTCACGGCGGGCCTGCTGCTGACCGAGTTCGCCGAGCTGCAGGAGGTGGCCACCAGGTCGGACCTGGAGGCGCTGGCCGCGCACACCGCCTGCCCCTGGACCAAGGGCCAGCTCGCCGAGCTGACCGCGAACTACGCCGACGAGATTCTCGCCAAGCGCGTCTCCCCGCTCACCCTGCTGGACCGCTTCCCCGCGATCGAGCTGCCGCTGCCAGTGTTCCTGGAGATGGCCGGGCCGATCAAGCCGCGCTACTACTCCGTCTCTTCCTCGCCGCTGGCCGACCCCTCGCTCGTGCGCCTCACCGTCGGCCTCGTCGAGGGCCCGGCCTGGTCCGGCTCGGGCACGTACCAGGGGATGTGCTCGGCCTACCTCGCCGGGCTGAAGGAGGGCGAGGTGTTCTACGGCTACATCCGCGTGCCCGCGCCGCCGTTCCGGCTGCCGGACGACCCGGCCACGCCGGTGATCCTCATCGGCCCCGGCACCGGCTTCGCGCCGCTGCGCGGCTTCATCGAGGAGCGCCTGCTGGCCGGGGCTCCCGGCCGCGCCGCCGTCTTCACCGGCTGCCGCCATCCCCGGCACGATGAGCTGTACGCCGACGACCTGGCCCGCTGGGGCGTGCCCGCGCACGCCGCATACTCCGCCGTGCCCGGGCACCCGCACCGGTTCGTCCAGGACGCCGTCGCGGCGCACGCCGACGAGGTGTGGGAGCTGCTCTCCCAGGGGGCATACGTGTACGTCTGCGGTGACGGGCTGCGGATGGCTCCCGCGGTGCGGCAGACGCTGCTGGACATCTACCGGTCACGGACGGGGGAGGACGGGGCGGGGTGGCTGGCCGAGCTGGAGTCCTCTGGCCGCTACCAACAGGACGTCTTCGCTTGACCCCCGCCCCCGCCCGCTCCGCGCCCGCTCCCCGCCCGCTCCCCGCTCCCAGCCGGTCGCCCGGCCCCGGGTCGGCGAGCTGCGGCGCGGCGGGGGCCATTCACCGTGCGACCATCACGGCGGGTGGCGCCTGCCGCGCCGCGTCGGCGGGATGTGGCGCGGTGGGGCTCGGCGCCCTCGTGCGGCGGCCATCGCGGCGGCCCGTCGCGGCGGGTGGCCTCCGCCGCGCCGCGTTGGCGGCGTGTCGTTCGGCGGGGGTCGGCGC
Source organism: Nonomuraea sp. NPDC003709 (assembly GCF_040610775.1). Taxonomy (NCBI): domain Bacteria; kingdom Bacillati; phylum Actinomycetota; class Actinomycetes; order Streptosporangiales; family Streptosporangiaceae; genus Nonomuraea; species Nonomuraea sp. NPDC003709. The sequence continues at coordinate 649,027 of NZ_JBEXMW010000002.1, forward strand.
TCTTGTACGGCGCATGGTGGGGGCGTATTCAAGGGTGTGAGATCGCGTGTCGTGGGGTGGTGATGCGTGGCCGGTGCAGGGCGTGAGACCTCGGCCCGGTGGGCGGTGCGGGGTGGTCGGAGGGGCGGGGGAGGGGCGTACCATGACCTGCGGAAACCTGCGACAGCCCTTTATCGACATTCCGGACTTAACGCTGCATGCTGGGATATAACCGCAGCATGCGCGACATATCTGTGGAACATGCTCGAAACTTTTCCACGGCACTGTGAGAGCCTCTGAAAGGGGGCGGCAATGCTGCTGCGACTGAGGGTGTCGCTGCCGGACCGGCCGGGCGGCCTTGGCCAGGTCGCCAAGTCTCTTGGAGCGCTGGGCGCGGACATCCTGCAGGTCACCGTGCTCGAACGCGAGGCCGGACGGGCCGTGGACGATTTCACTGTTTCCTGGCCTGGGCCGGTGACCGCCTCAGAGGCTCGCGATCGATTGTCGGCCATGCCGGGCGTACGGGTGGAGGGCGTCTGGGCGACCAAGGAGGTGCCGGGCTCGGCGCTGGACTATGACCTTCTCATGCACGTCGTGTCCCAGCCCGCCCGGGGATTCGCCGCGCTGGTGGACGCGCTGCCGGGGTTGTGCGGCGCGGAGTGGTCGGTGGCCCTGGCCGACGGTGCCGTACGGCACGCCTCGCTGGCCGCCCCCGAGAAGTTCGAGCTGAACCTGCCGGAACCCCCGCCGCGGGCCGCCACCCTGGACGCCAATGAACTGCGCCTGATGCTGCTGCCGGTGGTGGCGCAGGGGTTGCACCTGGTGGTCGCCAGGGCGGACGGGCCGGTGTTCCACCGCGCCGAGCTGGAGCGCGCCGCCCGCATCGTGGACGTGGTCGCCAAGCTGGCCGCCCGCGCCCGGCCCGGGGCGGCAACCGGCTAGTCGTGGCGGGGCAGGCCGGACACCTCGTGGCCGGCGTGGAACAGGGCCTCCGCTATGAGAGCCCGTACGTGGGAGTCGCGTGCGCTGTAGAGCACGCGACGCCCGTCCCTGCGGGTGTCCACCAGTCCCGCCAGCCGGAGCTTGGCGAGGTGCTGCGACACGGACGGGCGGGGCACGCCGATGGCCTCGGCAAGCGAGTTCACATCCTTCTCGCCCGATGACAGCAACCACATCAGCCTCAGCCGGGTGCCGTCGCTGAGCATGCGGAAGGCGTCCACCGCCGCGTTCACCTGAGCGGGAGTGGGTTGCTCTTGCGACTGGTCGGCACCTGAGACGTTGTCGCGTGCGTACATGACTACATATCCTGGTCAAAAGGGTCGAATTGCGCAAGCGAGGAATGCCATGACTGACCACAGGGGCCATACGCCACACGGACACGGGCACGGACACGGACATGGACACGGGCACGGGCATCTCGGCGGGAGCCGCGGGTGGCTCGCCCGGGTGGGGCACGCTGTCGCGGCTCACAATCCGCTCAGCGCCCACTCCCACGACAGCGCCGACAAGACCGATGCCGCCCTGGAGACCAGCAGCCGCGGCATGCGCGTGCTGGCCGTCTCGTTCGCAGTCCTGATGGTCACCGCCGCCGTTCAGGCGGTGATCGTCATGGCCTCCGGGTCGGTGGCGCTGCTCGGCGACACCCTGCACAACGTGGCCGACGCGCTCACCGCCGTCCCGCTGGCGATCGCGTTCTCGCTCGGCCGCCGCGCCGCCACCCGGCGCTTCACCTACGGGTACGGCAGGGCCGAGGACCTGGCGGGCATCGTCATCGTCCTGCTGATCGCCGCCTCGGCGGCCCTGGCCGGATATGAGGCCGTCACCCGGCTGCTGAACCCCCAGGACCTCCGGGCCGTCGGATGGGTGGCCGGGGCGGCGGTGGTGGGGTTCGCGGGGAACGAGTGGGTGGCCCGCTACCGGATCAGGGTGGGCCGGGAGATCGGCTCGGCCGCCCTGGTGGCCGACGGGCTGCACGCCAGGACCGACGGCTTCACCTCGCTGGCCGTCCTCCTGGGCGCGGGCGGCGCCGCGCTCGGCTTTCCCCTGGCGGACCCGATCGTGGGGCTGCTGATCACGTTCGCCATCTGCTTCGTGCTGCGGGACGCCGCCCGCGAGATCTACCACCGGCTCATGGACGCCGTGGACCCCGCCCTGGTGGACCGCGCCGAGAGCATCCTGGGCGCGGTGGACGGGGTGCACCGCGTCGGCTCCGTACGCCTGCGCTGGATCGGCCACGCCCTGCACGCCGAGGTGGAGATCCTGGTAGATCATGACATGTCGGTGGTGGACGCCCACGCGGTGGCGGTGGAGGCCGAGCACCGGCTCATCCACGAACTCCCGCGCCTGAGAGCCGCCACCGTCCACACCGACCCGCACGGCCCCGCGGGCGCCGACCACCACGCCAGCCTGTCCACCCACCGGCCGGGCTGAGCCCGCCGCCGCGCCTCGGGCAACCGGCCCGGGCCACGGAACCCTCCCTTGACCGCACGCCGACCGTGAGGAACGCTGAAGCGGAGACGATGCCGGGGGCATTACGCGTGAGGCGTCCATTCATCACCTTGCTGTCCGCCAACGCTCTGTCCGTCACCGGAAACGTGCTCTCCATGCTCGCCGTCCCCTGGTTCGTCCTGGAGACCACGGGAAGCGCCGGGCTCACGGGGCTGGCCGCCTTCGCCACCACGTTCCCCATCGTCATCTCCGCCGCGTTCGGCGCCACGCTGGTGGACTGGCTGGGGTTCCGCGGGGCGAGCGTGGTGTCCGACCTGGTGAGCGGGGTGGTCGTGCTCGCCGTTCCGGCGCTGTTCCTGACGACCGGGCTGTCCTATCCGCTCCTGCTGCTCCTGCTGTTCGTACGGTGGCTGGCCGCCACGCCGGGGGAGACCGCGCGCAAGGCCATGCTGCCCGACCTGTCGGCCCTCGGCCGCGTCCGCATCGAGCACGCGACGGCGGCGTACGACGGCGCCAGCCGCGGCGCGACCATGGTGGGCGCCCCGCTCGCCGGCATCCTGATCCTCTGGGCGGGACCGAGCACGCTCCTCATCGTCGACGGCGTCACCTTCCTCCTGTCGGCGGCGCTCATCGCCGGCGGAGTCCCGCGCATCGAGAACGGCGAAGGCGAATCCGGCGGCTACATCCGCGACCTGCGCGACGGCCTGGCCTTCCTCTGGCGCGACCGCCTGCAGATGAGCGCCACCAGCATGATCGTGGTCGTCAACATGCTCGACACGGGCGTGACCCAGGTGCTGCTGGCCCTGTACGCCCGCGATGTGGCAGGCGACCCCCGCGCGTTCGGCCTGCTCACCGGCGCGCTCGGGGCGGGCGCCGTGGCGGGGACCATCGTGTACGGGGCCGCCGGCGAACGATTACCCATGAGGCTGACCTACGGAGTGTGCTTCCTCATCGCCGGCGTCCCCCGCGTACTGGTCCTGGCGCTCGGCGCGCCGTTCCCCGTGGCGCTCGCCACGGCCGCGCTGTCCGGGTTCGCGGCCGGCGCGATCAACCCGATCCTCGGCATCCTGCAGTTCGGCCGCATCCCCGCCCCCATGAGAGCGCGGGCGCTCGGCACCATGACGGCCGCCGCGTACGCGGCCATGCCGGCCGGCGGGCTGCTGGCCGGCTCCCTCACCGAGCTGACCAGCTTGCGGACCACGCTCTACGCGTTCACCAGCCTCTACCTGATCACGTCCATCCCGCCGTTCGTCTGCCGGGCCTGGCGGGAGCTGGATCAGTCGTCTACCGCGAAAACGTAGCCAGTAGCGCGGACTCCGTGATCGGGGACTCGTGCGTGCCGGCGACCGTGCACGCGTGCGCACCGGCTGCCGCGCCCAGCCGTACGCACTCCTCCAGCGGCCGGCCGCGCAAGGTGCCGTACAGGAAGCCGGAGACGAACGCGTCGCCCGCGCCGTTGCTGTCGGCCACCGGCCCGGGCAGCGGCGCGGCCGGGAAGGCGCGCACGCCGGAGCCGCGCGTCAGGACGAGGCAGCCGTCGGCCCCGCGCGTGCAGACGACGGTGTGGGCGCGGCCGCGCCCGAGGATGTCGCGCATCGTGGCGGCCGGGTCGGCCAGCGCGGTGGCCGACAGGAACACCAGGTCGGACCGGTAGGCGAAGTCCTTGTGGTAATCGTTGGCGCCGTCCCAGTCGTGCAGGTCGGTGGAGATCGGCGTGCCGTCGAGGTCGGGGTAGACGTGGCGGCAGAAGTCCATGATCGACAGGTGGACGTGCCGGGCGCGCGTGTTCGCGTACAGCTCGCGCGGCAGCCGCTCGTCCGGTGTGGCCTTCGGGTCGTGGAGCGAGGTGCGGCGGCCGTCCGGACCCACGAGCAGGACGCTGCGCCGGGTGCCCGCCGCGGCGGGCCCGAAGGAGCAGTCGACCTCGCGCAGCGCCTGACGGACCAGGGCGCCCTGCGGGTCGTCGCCGATCAGGTCGGCGAAGGCGACGGCGAGCCCGAGCGCGTGGCAGCCCAGCGCCACGCCCGCGCCGGTGTTGCCGATCCGGTCGACGACCGGGGGCACGTGGTAGGTGTCCCGGTACGGCAGCGGCAGCTCCGGCACGTACACCGTCGAATCGACCCCGGCCCCGCCGAGGACCAAGATGTCGGTATTCATGGCCTCCACTCCGTGGAGGCGGGCTCGGTCGCCTGGGAGCCGTCGCGGGTCACCGGTTGACCAGCGGGCCGGAGCCGGTGGAGCCGCGGACGACGAGCTCCGGCTGGAAGATCAGCTCGACGTGCTTGGCGGGGGCGCCGTTCACCTCTTCGAGGAGCGTCTGCACGGCCGCCGACGCCATCGCGCCGATCGGCTTGCGTACGGTGGTCAGCGGCGGGTCGGTGAACGCGATCAGCGGCGAGTCGTCGAACCCCACCACGGACACCTCTCCCGGCACCGACAGCCCCCGCTCCCGGCAGGCGCGGATCGCGCCCAGCGCCATCAGGTCACTCGCGCACACGATGCCGGTGCAGCCGCGGGCCAGCAGCTGCGCGGCGGCCGCCTGCCCGCCCTCGACGGAGAACAGCGAGTGGGCGATCAGCTCGTCGACGTCGGTCGCGCCGAGCAGCTGCGCCATGGCCTGCTTGTAGCCCTCGATCTTCCTGATCACCGGCACGAACCTGCGCGGCCCCAGCGCGATCCCGATCCGCTCGTGGCCGAGGTCGACCAGGTGCTGCACGGACAGCCGGGCGGCCATGCGGTCGTCGGGCGAGATGAAGGGCGCGTCGATGTGCTCGCTGTAGCCGTCGACCAGCACGATCGGCAGCCCGCGGTCGGTCAGGCGGGTGTAGCGGTCCATGCGGGCGGTGCTGTCGGCGTGCAGCCCGGAGATGAACACGATGCCGCTCACCCCGCGGTCGACCAGCAGCTCGGTGAACTCGTCCTCCGGTGCGCCGCCGGGCAGCTGGGTGCACAGGACCGGCGTGTAGCCGTGCTGGGTCAGCGCCTTCTCGATGGCCTGCGCGAACGCGGGGAAGATCGGGTTGTCCAGCTCCGGCGTCACCAGGCCGACCAGCCCGTTGCTGCGCTGGCGCAGCCGGGGCGGGCGCTCGTAGCCCATGAGGTCGAGCGCGGTCATCACCGCCTGGCGGGTGGCGGCCGAGACGCCGGGTTTGCCGTTGAGCACCCTGCTGACCGTGGCCTCACTCACCCCGGCCTGGGCGGCGATGTCGGCTAGGCGAGCGTGACCGTTCATGCCACTCACTTTACTTTCCACCAGGCCGCCGAATCCCCTGCTCCAGGGACATCCGACGCGATCAGGAGCTCCCCGTCGATCCCGAAGTCCACCGGCGTCGCGGTGAGGTTGACGGCACAGACGTACGGTCCCCTGGAGAACACGAGCGTCCCCTCGGGCGACTCGTGCCAGACGAGGTCCCCGCTGAGCCCGCGCCGCAGCCCCAGCGCCTCCCGGTACAGCTCCAGCGTCGAGCCGGGCGTCCCTTCCTGCGCCTCCACGCTCAGCTCGGCCCACTCGGACGGGATCGGCAGCCACGGGTCCTGCCAGCCGGACTCGCGCGTCCACGGCAGCGGGACGCGGCAGCCGTCCCGGCCGCTGTCGGGGTCGCGCAGCCGCTGCGGGTCCTGGCACACCTCCTCCGGCAGGTCGAGCACCTCGGGCAGGCCCAGCTCCTCGCCCTGGTAGACGTAGACCGAGCCGGGCAGCGCGAGCGTCAGCAGCGCGGCCGCGCGGGCCCTGGCCAGGCCGCCGTAGCGGGTGACGTGCCGCTTGACGTCGTGGTTCGACAGCACCCAGGTGGTCGGGGCGCCCACGGAGCCGGCTGTGGCGAGCGAGGAGTCGATCACCGCCCTGAGCTCGGCGGCGTCCCACGGGGTGAACAGGTAGTGGAAGTTGAACGCCTGGTGCAGCTCGTCCGGGCGGACGTACATCGCCAGCCGCTCGGCCGTCGGCGCCCACGCCTCGGCCACGCCGATGCGCCGGCCGGGATAGGAGTCGAGCACGCGCCGCCACGCGCGGTGGATGTCGTGCACGCCGTCGTTGTCGAAGTACGGCACCGGCTCCTTGCCGATCAGCGTGGTCTGGTTCGGGTGGCCGATGTCGGGCAGGTCGCGCGGCTTGACCATGCCGTGCGCCACGTCCACGCGGAAGCCGTCCACGCCCAGGTCGAGCCAGAACCGCAGGATCGACTCGAACTCGCCGCGCACCTCGTCGTTGTCCCAGTTGAGGTCCGGCTGCGCGGGATCGAACAGGTGCAGGTACCACTGCCCGTCCTCGACCCGCGTCCACGCCGGGCCGCCGAAGATCGACTCCCAGTCGTTCGGCCGATCGCGGAAGATGTAACGATCGCGGTGCTCGCCGCGCAACGCCTCCTGGAACCAGGGGTGGGCCGAGGAGGTGTGGTTGGGGACGATGTCCGTGATCACCCGCAGGCCGAGGGCGTGCGCCTCGTCGATGAGCGCCTTGGCGTCCGCGAGCGATCCGAACAGCGGGTCGACGTCCCGGTAGTCCGCGACGTCGTACCCGAAGTCGGCCATGGGGGAGGTGTAGAAGGGCGTCAGCCAGATGGCGTCGACGCCGAGCCCGGCCAGATAGGGCAGGCGATCGCGAACGCCGATCAGGTCACCCACGCCGTCGCCGTCTCCGTCGGCGAAGCTACGCACGTACACCTGGTAAATCGCGGCGTCTCGCCACCATGCGGTCATAGTCTCCCCCTGACGGTCTCGACTATGAAATCCCTTGCCGCAAGTTTACGCAAGCCCTTACATACCCCTCCAATCCGGAAATTTCGGTGTAAGAACCCACAAAGCCCTCGACCGAAACGCCTGCGCAGGAGATTCTTTATGTCAAGGGTGGACATCTAGCGTTAAGGCGCGATGTACTACCTCTTCAATCAGCCCCGTCACAGGTGACACGTGCGCAAGGTGTGGGCCCATGAGCTCGGTCGTTCTCGACAAAGTGTCCAAGGTGTATCCGGGCGACTACCTCGCAGTCGACCGGTTGAGCCTGCGGGCTGAAGACGGCGAGTTCCTCGTCCTCCTCGGCCCCTCCGGCTGTGGCAAGTCCACGCTGCTCCGCATGATCGCGGGACTGGAGGAGATCACCGAGGGTGAGCTTTGGCTGGACGGCGAGATCGCCAACCATCTGGCCCCGCGCGATCGTGACGTCGCCATGGTGTTCCAGAACGGCGCGCTGTATCCGCACCGGACGGTGCGCGGGAATATCGCCTTTCCCTTGGAGATCGCCAAGTCGGACCCGGCGATGGTGCGCGAGCGGGTGACCGAGCTGTCGAAGGCCTTGCACATCGACGAGACGCTGGACCGCCGCCCCGGCACGCTCTCCGGCGGCCAGCGGCAGCGCGTGGCCATGGGGCGGGCCATCGTCCGGCAGCCGAAGCTGTTCCTCATGGACGAGCCGCTGTCGAACCTGGACGCGGGCATGCGTACCGAGCTGCGCATGGAGATCTCGGCGCTGGTCAGGTCGCTCGGCGTCACCACGATCTACGTGACGCACGACCAGGTGGAGGCGCTGACGCTCGCCGACCGGATCGCCATCCTGAACCGAGGGGTGCTCCAGGACGTCGGCACCCCCGCCCAGATTTACAACGATCCAGCCACCGCGTTCGTGGCGGCGTTCCTCAACTCCCAGCAGTTGAACCTGTTGGCGGCCACTGTCAGGACGCCGCAGAACCAGTACGTCATGCTCGATTTCGGCCCGCACCAGCTCACGATGCAGTGGAGCGATCCGAGGGCGTACGCGATCTCGCAGCACACCGGCGGGCAGGTGCTGGTGGGCATGCGCCCGGACGGCCTGGCCCCGGTGCAGGAGTCGTACGACGGGCCGTCGTTCTTCGGGCGGGTGCGGGCGCTGGAGTACCACGGGCACGAGTGGCTGGCGTACCTGGCGTGCGGGGTGCCCGCCGTACCGGTGCCGGAGCCGCCGGACCCGCGCCAGCGGAGCAACGGGAACAAGAGCGGTTCGGGGAAGCTGTCGGGACTGGTACGGCGGGTCTTCTCCTCCCAGCGGGAGGAGGAGCACCAGGAGCAGGAGCAGGTCGGCCAGCACCCGAACAGCGGCATCCACCGCCGCTCCGACCTGATCGTCCGCCTGGGCAACCGCCCCGTCTGGCGCACGGGCGACGCCGCCAAGGTCGCGATCGACCTCTCCCGCATCATGATCTTCACCCTCGACGGCGCCCGCATCGACCCCCCGCGCCGATAGCCGGCGCCGCGCCGCGGTTCACTGCTGGAGGGTCTGGCTGCGTTCGATGAGGTCCAGCATCCCTTTCTGGATCTGGCGCAGGAAGGCGAGAACCTCGTCGGCGGCCGCGGCGACGGCCGAGTCGGCGGGGGCAACGGCGGGCTCGAGCAGCCGGGCCACGGTGTCGGCGAGGACCTGGTCGGGATCGACGCCGAGGGCGACGGTGGCCGGGTCGGACAGCGCGGCGCCGAACCCCGTGAGCACGGCGTGCACGGCGTAGGTCAGCTCGGGCAGCGGCCGGTCGTGGCGGATCAGCCCGTGGCGGTGATGGATCGGCATGCCCGCCTCGCACAGGGCGCCGGGTGTGGTGCGGGCGAACAGCTCGCGGTCGCCGGCCTGCTGGGTGAGCAGCCGCAGCAGGTCGGCGTCGCCGCTCTGCACCCGGCGTGCCAGCGGGAACTTCAGCCCGGTGCGGACCAGCAGCGGGGCCAGGCGGTGCGGCAGCACGGTGGCGGGATCGGCGCTGACGCGGGCGGTGATCTCGTCCAGGAAGGCCAGCAGTTCGCGGGCGAACAGCCCGAGGATGAGGTCCTCTTTGGCGGGCCAGTACAGGTAGACGGTGCCCTTGCCGACCCCCGCCGCGCGGGCGATCTCGCTGACCGTCACCTTGTGCACGCCGTGATCGAGCACCAGCTCCCGCGCGCTGTCCAGGATGCGGGCGGCTTTGCGCGAGTGGCGCTCGATCAGCTGGTTCACGTGGGCTGTCCTCGGCTTTCGGGCTGGGGTCGGGTCACACGGCGGCGACGTCGAAGGTCTTGTTCTTCATGTCCGGACCGTTCATTATCTTGCCCATGGCCGGCCCGATGACCGGCGTGCGCATCAGGCGCAGCATCGCGCCGCGCATGACCAGTTCCTTGCGGTCGTGCGGCGTGAAGAGCCTGCGCATGATCAGCGCGCTGTCCTGCTCGGTCTGGATGAAGGGCCGCATCCGGACCTCCCAGGCGCGCAGCGCGCCCGGCAGGTCGCCGGGGTGGCGCTGCACCATGGTGCCCAGCAGCTCGCCTCCGGCGATGCCGCTGGAGGCGCCCATGCCCGCGTACAGGGTCACGCACCAGGCGGCGTCGCCGACCAGGACCACCCGGCCGTGGTGCCAGCGCGGCATCTTGACCTGGTTCACCGAGTCGAACAGGGACTCCGGAGCCTGCTCGAACGCCGTGAACAACTTCTCCAGGAGCGGTCCGGCGGGCTGCGGCCCGAACGCGGCGCGGATGGACTCGATCGGCGGGCGGGCGAACTCGGCGTCGATGTCGTCGGTGCGGTAGGAGAACAGCAGCCCCGGCGGGTGGTCGGAGAAGGGGAAGATCCACGCTGAGCGTCCCGGCTCGGCCAGGGTCAGGCCCTGCCCCTGGCCGAGGCCCTCGATCGGCCGGTCCAGCACGGTGGCGCCGATCATGTAGTTCAGCGGGTGCAGGTGCTCCTCGGGGCCGAAGGCCAGCCTGCGTACGGTCGAGCGCATCCCGTCGGCGCCCACCACCAGGTCGAAGCGCTCGGTGACGGTGGCGCCGGAGGCGGTGTCGCGCAGGGTGACCTCCGCCGCGGAGTCGTCCTGGGTGATGTGGGTGGGCACGGTGGAATAGCGGATCTCCACATCGGCCGGCAGCGCGGAGAACAGCGCCCGCTCGATGTCCCCGCGCAGCACCACCCGTGGCTTGCCCGGCAGGTTGGCCAGGCTCATGCCGGCGGTGTGGCGTCCGGCCCGGTTCACCTCGTAGGGGGGAAGCCGCGGAGTGCGGTCGCCGATCGCCTCCAGCGCGCCCAGCCGCTGAGCGGAGGCGAGGCCGGTGCCGAACAGCAGGATGAAGTACCCGCCCGAGCGGCGGGCCGGGGCCCGCTCCACCAGCACCGGCTCCCAGCCGACCTGCCGCAGGCGCAGCGCGGTGGCGATGCCCGCGATCCCGAGCCCCACCACCAGCGCGCGCCCGACTGCGTCCTTCATTGCCGACTCCCTTTCTGTCGTGTCACCACGACCCTAATAGACAAACTGACCAGATTGGTTCTGTTGGTCAGTTTTTCTGGGCGCAGTCGTAGAGGGTGAGGCCGCCGGTCGCGGGACTTCCTCCATAGGCGGCGGCGGGGACTTCGGCGCAGTTCGCCTTGATCCATTGCGAGCGGCTCGTGCTCGACCCGCCCATCATGGCGCCGAAGCCGGATCCCAGAACGAAGCGCAGCTGCCCGGAACCCGTCCAGTCCTTCAGCTGCCGGACGGTCGGGGCGTCGTCGATGCCGATGAAGCCGCCCATGCCGATCACGGTGGCGTCGCTGCCGAGGATGAACGTGGAGGCGAGCGTGGCGCCACCCTCGACGGCGAGCTTGATCCGGGCGGAGCCGGAGTTCTTGACGGCATGGTCGAGGATCTTGCGCTGGTCGGAGGTGAGCTCGGCGCCGCCGCCGGGAAAGCCTCCCGGGAATCCGCCCGCGAGTCCGGATGGCATGTCGCCCGGGCTCCCGCCGGGGAAGCCTTCGGGGAGTTTCATGCCTGGCGGGAGTTCCATGCCTGGCGGGAGTTCCATGCCTTCCGGGAGTTCCATGCCTGGCGGGAGCTGCATCCCTTCCGGGAGTTCGCGCCCGCCCGGAGCCGGGCCGGCTCCGCCGCCGCCGAAGGGCATGGCCGGCGGCCCCGCGGTGGGGTTGGCGCCGCCCAGCGCCGACGTGGTGCCGGGAACGCTGATCGCCCAGGCCGCGGGCGCCGCCAGCACCGCCAGCACCGCGACGCCGAGGGCGGCGGGCAGCAGCCGTCGCCGGCCGGCGGACAGCAGGAGCAGGACGACCGCCGCCAGCCCGGCCGCGCCCACAGGCCACACCAGCCAGCCGTTCCAGAACGGGGCCCGCCCGATCACGGCACAGGCCCAGGCCGCGGTCACCGCGACGGCCCCGGCCCCCAGCGGGAGCGCCCAGCGCGCCCCCGCCCGATGGGCGCGGGCCAGCGTCGTGACGAAGCCCGCGGTGAGGGCGGCGATGGCGGGGGCCAGCTGCGTCGTGTAGTACGGGTGGAAGATCCCCTGCTGCGTGGCGAACACCACGCCGCAGACCACCAGCCAGGTGCCCCAAAGCACCCATCCGGCCGCGGCGAGCGGCTCACCGGGCATCGCGACCCCGCGCCGGCGCAGTACGGCGACGGCCAGGGCCAGCAGCAGCGCCACCCCGCACAACGGCAGCAGCCAGCTGATCTGCCCGCCGACCTGCTCGTTGAAGAGCCGCCCTGGACCGGCCGCACCGCCGAAGGAGATGCCGAAGCCGCCCGGGACGCCGCCGCTCCCGCCGCCGAGGACCCGGCCGAGGCCGTTGTAGCCGATGACCAGGTCCCAGGCGCTCCCGTCGGTGCTGCCGCCGACGTACGGACGGTTCCCCGGCCAGAGCGCGACCATCGCGATCCACCACAGGGAGGACGCGGCGAGGACGGCGCCCGCGGCGAGCAGCCTGGCCAGCCGGCCGGGCCAGGGGCCGCGCGCGCCGACCAGCCAGGCAGCCGCGAAGGCGGGGATCACCATCCAGGCGGCCAGCATCTTCGTCAGGAAGCCGAGGCCGATCAGGAACCCGGCGGCGCACAACCAGCGCAGGGCGGCCCGGCCGGAATCCGTCCGCAGCGCTCGGGTCAGCGTGTACGCCGCCGCCACCAGCGTCAGCACCAGCAGGGTGTCAGGGTTGTTGTCACGGTTGATCGCCACCGTGATCGGGGTCAGGGTCAGGACCAGCGCGGCCAGCAGCCCCGCCGCCTCGCCCGCCCACAGGCGTACGGTGCGGTGCAGGAGGAACACCGTGGCGACGCCTTCCAGCACCTGGGGCAGGATCAGCGCCCAGCCGTGCAGGCCGAAGAGCTTGGTGCTGAGGACCTGCGGCCACAGCGCCGCCGGCGGCTTGTCGACGGTGATCACGCCGGCCGGGTCGTAGGCGCCGAACAGGAAGTTCGTCCAGCTCTGGCCCATCGACTTCACGGCGGCGGAGTAGTAGCCGTTGCCCCAGCCGAGGGAGCCGAGGGCCCAGCCGTACAGGCCGGTGGCCAGGAGCAGGATCGCCGCCATCGCGGCCGGGGCCGCCCAGCCGGGCAGGCGACGGCCGGCGGCACGCGGCGGCAGTTCGGTGATGTCGGTCATCTGTGCTTCTTCTTCTCCGAAGACGATCAGGGTGTGGGACGGCGGAAGACGGCCAGGCGCAGCGTCACGAAGCGGACGGCGGTGACCAGCACGGACGAGGCGGTGAGCACCAGCGTCTCGGCCGCGGCCGACGCATCGGGCTGGACCTGGCGGAACAGCAGCACGGCGGCGGAGGTGACGACGTACCCGAGCAGGAAGAGGGCCCCCGCTCCCAGGTGCGCCCGTCCGGCCCCCGTGCCGGACCAGCGGAAGGTGAGGCGGCGGTTGGCCTCGGTGTTGAGCACGGTGAGGACGAGCAGCGACACCAGGTTCGCGAGCGCGGGCGGCCACCACGCGCGCAGCAGCCAGTAGAGCAGGGCCTGACCGGCCGTCGAGAGCACGCCGATGGCCACGAAGCAGCCGACCTCCCAGGTGATGCGGGAGCCCGCCCTGGCGGGGGCCAGCACGGCGTCGGGGTGCTCGGCGGCGGGGGCGGGGCGCCGCGGCAACGGAGCCCGTGCGGCGCCCGAAGCCTTCATGCGGGCCACCCGCCACAGCCCGCGCAGGTCGTCCACGGCGGTGCCGACGACGTCGACCCGGGTGTCCACGTCCTCGACCCAGTCGACCGGGACCTCGTGGATGCGCAGCCCGTTGTGCTCGGCGAGCAGCAGCAGTTCGGTGTCGAAGAACCAGGCGTCGTCCTGCGTCCTTTCGAGCAGCGGGCCGAGCACGTCCGTACGGGCGGCCTTGAAGCCGCACTGCGCGTCGCTGAACCGGGCTCCATGGGTGAGCCGGATGATCGCGTTGTAGCAGCGGGAGATCAGCTCGCGGCGCGGCCCGCGCACGGTGCGCGCGCCGGGGGCCAGCCGGCTGCCGATGGCGAGGTCGGAGTGGCCGCTGGCGAGCGGGGCGATCAGCGGCAACAGCCCGTCCAGGCGCGTGGACAGGTCGACGTCCATGTAGACGACGATGTCGGCCTCGCTCGCGCCCCACACCGTACGCAGCGCGAGCCCGCGCCCCTTCCTGTCGAGGTGGACCACGTCCGTGCCGGGCAGCTCGGCGGCCAGCTCCCGGGCCACCTCCAGCGTCCGGTCGACGCTCGCGTTGTCCACCACGGTGATCCGCCAGGGGAACGGCATCCGCTCACGGAGGTGCGCGTGAAGGGTGCGCAGGCATCCCGGGAGCGCGCGCTCCTCGTTGTAGACGGGGATGACGATCTCGACCGTGGGATTCGGCAGCTCCGAGCGCTGGAAGTCACGGAGGACGCCCTGGCCGCAGGTGGTGTCGGTCATCGCTGTCCACTTCTCTTCGCAGGGATGTCAGATCGTTCGGTGGGACGGCTCCATCACCGGCGATCAGCACGACGCCGGGCGCGATCCCCGCGCCGGGGCCGTCGTGGTCACCCCTCAAGCCTCGTGGCCTCACCCCGGGGGAACGTCCGCCTGGAGGAGGGTTCTGAACTGCGGCGATCGCAGTAGACGCGGGCGCGGGCCTACCGCGCCCGCGGTTCCCGGCCGATCAGCGGGACTGGGGGCGGACCAGGCCGGTCTCGTAGGCGATGATCACCAGTTGGGCGCGGTCGTGCGCCTTCAGCTTGGTCATGGCCCGGTTGACGTGGGTCTTGGCGGTCACCCGGCTGATCCCCAGCAGGTCGGCGATCTCGTCGTTGGTGCGCCCGCAGGCGACCAGGGTCATCACCTCCCGTTCGCGCTCGGTGAGCACGGCGAGGTCTTCGGGGACGTGCTGGGCCGAGACGCCGGGGCCGGCCAGGAAGCGGGTGATCAGCCGGCTGGTCGCCGCCGGCGACAGCAGCGCCTCGCCCCTGGCCACCACCCTGATGGCCTCCTGCAGCTCGCCGGCCTCCACGCCCTTGCCGAGGAAGCCGCTGGCGCCCGCCCGCAGCGCGGCGAAGACGTACTCGTCGATCTCGAACGTGGTCAGGACCAGCACCCGGACCCCGGCCATGTCCTCGTCGGAGGTGATCTCCCTCGTCGCGGCCAGCCCGTCCATCCCGGGCATGCGGACGTCCATCAGCACCACGTCGGCCATGGTCTCCCGCGCCAGCCGTACGGCGTCGTGACCGTTGGCGGCCTCGCCGACCACGTGCAGGTCGGGGGCCGAGTCGATCAGCACCCGGAACCCCGCGCGGACCAGCGCCTGGTCATCGGCCAGCAGCACGTTGACGGTCATCGCCTGTTCTCCCTGGAGGTGGGCAGCACGGCGTGCACCCGGAACCCGCCGCCGTCCACGGGCCCGGCGAGGAACGTGCCGCCGACCGACAGCGCCCGCTCCCGCATGCCGATCAGGCCGTGACCGAACCCGGGGGAGATCCCGCCCGCACCGCCACGACCGTCGTCGGTCACGGTGACGATCACCTCGTCGGCGGCGTACTCGATCCGCACGGTGGCGGTCGCCCGCGGCACGTGCTTGCTCACGTTGGTCAGCGCCTCCTGGACGATCCGGAACGCGGCGAGGTCCACAGGGGCCGGCAACGGCCTCGGATCGCCGTAGAGCAGCCGGCCCAGCTTCAGCCCGGCGGCGGTGAAGGAGTCGACCAGCTCCGGCAGCCCCTCCAGCCCCGGCGCGGGCTCGGTCAGGAGCTCGTCGCGGCTGCCCGGCCGGCGCAGCAGCCCCACCGTCGTCCGCAGCTCGTCCAGCGCCTCCTTGCCGGCTTCGCGGACATGGCCCAGCGCCGCGCGGGCCTGCTCGGGTTCGCTCTCCAGCATGTACGCGGCGACCTGCGCCTGCACGTTGATCAGCGCGATGTGGTGGGCGAGAACGTCGTGCAGCTCCCGCGCGATGTGCAGCCGTTCCTCCATCACCCGGCGTTCGGCCTCCTCCTCGCGCGTCTCCTCGGCCCTGCGCGCCCGCTCCTCGATGGCGGCCACGTACGCCCGGCGGCTGCGCATCGAGTCCCCGACGGCGGTGGCCATGCCGATCGCCGCGATCGGCGCCAGCACCTCGGGCGCCAGCCACGCGCTGTCGCCGAACACGATCCTGGCCGCGGCGACCACCAGCGCGGCGAGCCCGCCGCAGATCCACGCGTGCCGGCGCGGGCATCGGGAGGCCACCGTGTACATCGCGATCGCCGACGCCAGGTCCAGCACGCTCCGCGCGCCGTCGATCATGGCATAGGCGGCGAACCCGGTGACCGTGACGGCGAGCACGGCGTGGGGCCACCGCCGCCGGAAGACCAGCGCGCCGCAGACGACCGCGGCCAGCGCGATGTCGTACGCGGTGAGGGGCCGCATCGGGTCGTGCCACTCCGCGCCGGGCGGCGGGGGAGCGCCCGGCGCCAGCAGCGTGATCGCATACACGCACACGGCCAGGACCGTGTCGGCCGCATAGGGCCGGGAAAGGAGTTCCCGTCTCAGCCAGGTCACCGTACGCACCTTTCAAACGTTAGGCCTGACCTGGGCGAAGTCCCTCATCCCGTGGTACCCATCCGCTCTACTGCGCCCGCAGTACGCCCGTCGCTCCGCCACTTGACCAATCGGACTGCAGTCCGTATTTTCAGACGCAGTAATCGGACCACAGTCCGGAAAGGGCATGAAATCATGAGCAGACTGCTGCACATCTCCGCCTCCCCCCGTGGGGGCGAGTCGATCTCGTTGGGCATCGCGCGGACGTTCGTCGAGGAGTACCGCGCCGCCAGGCCCGGTGCGACGGTCGATCACTTCGACCTGTGGGACGGCACGCTCCCCGAGTTCGGCCCCGCCGCCGCGGGCGCGAAGATGACCGTGTTCGGTGGTGGCACGCCCGAGGGGGAGCAGGCGGAGGCGTGGGCGGAGGCCGTGCGGACGTTCGAGCGCTTCGACTCCTACGACCGATACCTCTTCAGCGTGCCGATGTGGAACGGGGGCGTGCCCTACAAGCTGAAGCAGTTCATCGACGTGGTCAGCCAGCCGGCGATGGTCTTCGACGTGCACCCGGAGACCGGGTATCGCGGCCTGCTGGCCGGCAAGCGCGCCGTCGTCGTCTACACCAGCGCCGTCTGGGGTCCCGGCCTGGGGCCGGAGTTCGGGAATGACTTCCAGTCGACGTACTTCGACGACTGGCTCCGCTGGGCCGGCATCGACGACATCCAGGAGATCCGCCACCACCCGACGCTGACGGGCTCGTACGAGGCCGAACGCAAGCAGGCCGACGAACGCGCCCGCCGGATCGCCAGGACGTTCTAGCGCTCAGCCGGAACAGGTGTCCGGCGGATGTCTCAGGAGGCGCAGGTCCAGCGGGGCCCGTCCGGGGTGTCCTCCACGAGGATCCCGCCCTCCTGCATCGCCGCCCGCACCGCGTCCGCCACTTCGTACCGCCCCTCCTCGCGCAGCCGGGTGCGGAGCGCCAGCAGGGGCTCCACCAGGGAGGGGAGGCTCTGCGAGCGGAGGCGGGCGGTGGCGGCGAGCTCGCCGAGGCGGGCGATGAGCAGCCGCATCAGCTCTCTCGCCTGGTCGACCCCGCCGGCGTCCTCCTCCGTGTCGGCCGCCCACTTGACGATCTCGGCCTCCAGGTCGAGCACCGCCTGGGCCGCCGCCACCAGGTCCGGACGGGCCACCGCCGCCTTGAACAGCTCCTCGCACGTGTGGATCGTCTCCTCCAGCGTCACCTCGGCGGGAGCGGGGTCGGCCGGGGGTGGCGGGGTGACGGCGCCCGTGCCGGGGCCGCCCTCGGCCAGGCGGCGCAGCTCGGCCAGGTCGGTGTGGGTGCCCGTGGGCAGGACCGTCGTGGAGCCGGGCAGGCGGACGGTCAGGCCGCCCCGGCCCGCCACCCGCACCGACTCGGTCTCGAGGTCGATCATCAGGGCGGTGTGCTCGTCGAGGCCAAGGACGGCGGTGCCGGGCGGCAGCTCGCGCTCCATGCGGGACAGCCGGCGCTCGCCCAGATAGCAGTAGCGGGTGTCGTGGGTGCCGCCCTCGGCGTTGTCGAAATGGGGGATCAGCACGGCCCGCAGCCCGAGCGGCTCCAGCAGGTCGACGCCCTCGCGCCAATGCGGATCCGCGCCCACCTTGTAGATCTCGTAGACCGGCACGGTGGCCAGGCCCGCCGTGCAGGCGGCGGCCGAGGCCAGCACCGTCACCCCCTCGCGCGCGCGGATGCGGGCACGCAGGTCGCCGGCCACGCCCGAGCCGGCCCACCGGTCGAGCGCGTACGTCGGGCTGCCGGGCCCCGAGAAGGCCCAGTCGGCGCCCGTGATCCCGGCCGCCACCTCGACCTCCAGGCCGACGCTGCGCGCGAAGTAGCGGCGGGCGCGGGCGGAGATGTCGGCGGAGTTTTCCTGGAAGGCGTAGGGAGTGTCGAGTAGCACGGCCCGCGCCCCGGCACGCAGCGAACGCGCCGCCGCGCGGTGGATCTCGACCATGGTCGGGCTCGTCTCGCCCGACCCCATCAACACCAGCAAACCCGGCATGGCTGTCGGCCCCTCTCTCGCATGCCATCGACTACATCCGGGCCCGCCACGGCTTTCAAGAGCGTTGCGACAATGCGTCTGAGACGTACTTGCATATGATTGGCAGTAAGTTGGTGGCGGTGACGGGAAGACACGTGATCCTGGTTGAGACGCTCATGCTACGGGTGGGCACCGACAATCGCTGGTCCTACCGGCATGCCCTTACCCGGCCGCGGCGAGGGGAAAGCCCCGACGAGGCGGCCCGCCGGCTCGGCGGGGTCGCGGCCGAGGACCCCGGGACCGTCGTGCACTCCACGAGCTGGCGATACGAGCCGGACGGCGGGGTCGTCCTGACCTATGCGGTCTGCCCGGACCCGGCGCCGTGGCTGCCCGCGGTCGAGGTGCCCGAGCTGGAGATCGCCAGGGGCGAGGGGCCCGCGACCCCGTCACCTGAGCGCGTCGCCCTGGCCAACGTGGTCGCGCACGCGGTCCGGCACCTGGGCTTCCTCATGGCCGAGGATCCCGTCGTGTCGCGCGCCCTGTCGAGCCATCCCGCGATCGCCCTCGCCCTGGAGCCGGCGGGCGCGCCCGCCTGAGAGGCGGCGGCCCAGCGCCTGCATGGGCCGTTCGACGTATCTGTAGCTGAGTGCGCTGACGGCCAGCACCACGGTGAGGGCCAGCGCCGCCATCATGAGCTGGTACGCCGGCTCCGCCCGGCGCAGGTCACCGGTGATCGCCACGAAATACTTCAGCAGCGGGTGATGCACCAGGTAGAGCGAGTAGCTGATCAGCCCGAGCCAGGTCAGCACCCTGGGCAGCCGCCGCCCCCGCAGCGCCATCCCCGCCGCGAACGTGGCCCCGGCCAGCACGATCGTCGTCAGCCACACATCAGCCCGCACCCACCACCAGCCGCCCTGGACGGCCCACAGCGGCGCGATCCCCACCAGCGCCGCGGCCACCGCGACCGGCCACAGCCGTCCGTGGCCCCGCTCCCACCGGTGGATGGCCGTCCCCGCGAACATCACCGCCAGCACCGCCACCGCGAGCCACGGCACCCGGCTGCTCAGCGGCAGCAGCGTCAGCGCCATCAGCCCCAGCACGCAGGCCGCGGCCGTGCGCAGGCGTCCCCACACGACGCAGGTCAGCCCGGCTGCGAACATCGCGGCGGAGACGTAGGCGGGCCACCCGCCCGTCAGCATCGCCCCCGACGCCACCAGCCCCACCACCACGGCCCCCGCCGCGAACGACACCGACAGCAGCCCGCTCCGGCCGTGCCCTCCGATCAGGAACAGCGCGGTGACCAGGAGGTAGAAGATCATCTCGTACGACAGCGTCCACATCGTGTCGGCCACGCCGCCCACGTTCACGACGTCGAGCAGCATGGTCGCGTGCGCCGCCACCGCGCTGGCGTCCCTGGGCACCTCCGGCCGCACCGGCACCCACCAGGCCAGGGCCAGCACGAGGACGACCACGCCGAGGTAGAGGGGATAGAGCCGGAAGAACCGGCTGATCCAGAACTTGCGCACGTCGCCGTGGCGTTCCAGGGACGTGGGGATGATGTAGCCGCTGACCAGGAAGAACACGAGGATGCCGTAGATGCCGAGGCTGAACCAGTACGGCCTGAGCTGGGGCAGGAACCACGGCAGCAGGTGCTCGGCCACCACGGCCAGCGCGCCGATCCCCCGGAGCGCGTCCAGCCACGCGAGCCGGGCGGCGGCGGGGACGGAGGCGGTCACGGGCTGGGCGGCGACGGCGGACACCCGCCCAAACCTACCCACGAAGGCTGAAGAGATGCTGGCACCGGAGAACGTCGTGCTCGGGCATCACCGATACGCTAATGATCCCGTGGCGAGAAGGAGGCCCCAGCATGACCGTCGCCGTCCATGTCGGACCCGAGCCGGTTCCCGTGCTCATCGAGGCGGTGCGTCAGGCGGGCGGCCAGGTCGTGCCGCTGGAGGAGGCCGAGGCGATCGTCTTCTTCGGCGGCGGTCCCGCGGAGCTGCGGCCGATGCTCCACGAGGGCATCCGCTGGGTGCAACTGCCGAGCGCGGGCATCGAGCGGTTCGCCGACGCCGGGCTGATCTCCGAGCACCCGGTCTTCACCGCCGCCACCGGCTCCTACGGCCTGCCGGTGGCCGAGCACGCGATGGCCCTGATGCTGGCGGCCGCGCGCCGGCTGTACCGGGCGGCCAGGGTCAAGACGTGGGAGCCGAAGACGTCCAGGGAGTTCGCGGGCTCGACGGTCGCGATCGTCGGCTACGGCGGCATCGGGCGGGTGCTCATGCGGATGATGGAGCCGTTCGGCTGCCGGGTCCTGGCGGTCACCGACAGCGGCGAGGCGCCCGGCGCGGATCTCGTGCTGCCGCGCGCCCGCTACCGCGAGGTGCTGCCCGAGGCCGACTACGTGGTCGTCCTGGCGCCGGCCACGCCGGAGACGAGGGGGATGTTCGGGAAGCGGGAGTTCGAGCTCATGCGCGAGGACGCCTGGCTGGTGAACGTCGCCCGAGGCAGCCTCGTCGTGACCGACGAACTGGTGGACGCGCTGCGCGCGGGCCGCATCGGCGGCGCGGCGCTGGACGTCACGGACCCGGAGCCGCTGCCTGACGGGCATCCGCTGTGGAGCCTGGACAACGTGCTCATCACGCCCCACTCCGCCAACCCGCCCTCCTCCTACTGGCGCGGCCTGACCGAACGCGTCACCGCCAACGTGCGGCGCTTCGGCGACGGCGCCCCGCTGGAGGGCGTGGTCTCCCCGACCGAGGGGTTCTGAGGCGCCCCAGAGACGGTTCAGAGACGGTTCAGAGACGGCTCAGCCGAGGTTGAGGCGGGCCCCGTTGCTCAGCCCCGAGTCGTGCACCTCGAGCGCGGCCGGGGCGAGGTCCTTCGGCAGCTCGAACACCAGCGCGCCGGCGAACGACTGGCCCGCCTCGATGCGGATCGGCGTGATCTCCTTGCCGTCCTTGTCGAGCAGCTTGGTGCCGCCGTGTAACTCCTTGTCCTCATCCACCAGCTTCTGCTGGCCCGGGTAGAGCACCCTGGCCTCCTGGCCGACGTTGCTGACCCGCACGCCGATCTGGCACGTGCGGGTCTGCGCGGACTTCACGGGCTTGGGACACTTCGTGCTGGTGACGGCGAAGCGCAGCTTGCCGTCCTGCACGGGCCCGTCCTCGCCGGCCGACGAGGGCCGCAGCACCCAGATCAGCACGACGATCAGCCCCACCACCAGCACGAACGCGATGATCAAGGCGGTCATGCAGCCCGCGAACACACCCCGCTTGGGCTTGGCGGGCGGATAGCCCGGCAACGGCCCCTGGCCGGTGGCGGAGGGGTGGGGCATCGGCCCCTGCCCGGTCTGGTGGTGGGGGACCGGCCCGGTGAGATCCGGATGCGGCCCCCGCGGGCCCATCCCGGTCTGCGGCACGGGACCGGTCCGCTCGGGGTGGGGCGCCGGCGGCTGCTGCGGCACCCGGCCGACGCCGGGCGTGGGCCCGGTCCGCTCGGCGGGCGGCGGCTGCATCATGCCGGGCTTGGGCCCCGTGCGTTCGGCAGGCGGCATCTGACCCGGTTTGGGCCCCGTGCGTTCGGCGGGCGGCGGCTGCATCATGCCGGGCTTGGGGCCGGTGCGCTCGGCGGGCGGCACGTGGCTCGCCGCCCTCGGCGTGGGGCCGGTGCGTTCGGCGGGCGGCTGCGGCTGCGGCTGCGGCCCGCGGGGCTCGGCATGCGGGCCGCGACCCCCGGGCCGGCGGGGCGGGCGACCCGCGCCCGTACGGTCGGGCGACATCGGAGGCGGCATCATCGGGAAGTCCGACGGGTTCCACGAGTTGGTCAGGTGCTTGGTGGCGGCGAGCTGCGCCGCGGGCTCGTCGGCCGCCCCCACCAGCTCCAGCAGCAGCTGCTTGGCCGCGGGCCGGCGCGCCGGGTCGGGGTGGATGGCCGCGGCCACCAGCCGGTCCAGCGGCGCGGGCAGCCCCCGCAGGTCGGGCGGCGCGCTGCGGGCCCGGGCCGCCATCACGTACGCGTCACCCTCGCCGAACGGATGCCCGCCCAGCCCCGCGTAGGCGATCAGCGACCCCCAGGCGAACACGTCGCCCGCCGGGCTGGTGCGCCCCTCGAAGACCTGCTCGGGAGCGATCCATCCGGGCGTGCCCATCACCATGCCGGCGTTCGTGTGCCGGGAGCTGACGTGCGTCGAGCGCGCCAGCCCGAAGTCGATCACCCGGGGCCCGGCCAGCGTCAGCATCACGTTGGCCGGCTTGAGGTCGCGGTGCACCAGCCCGGCCGCGTGGATCGCGGTCAGCGCGGCGGCCACGCCGACGGCCGCGGAGTGCAGCACCGACGGCGACAGCGCGCCGTGCTCGATCAGGTGGTCCTCTAGCGAGATGCCGTCGATGTACTCGGTGACGAGGTAGAGGACGCCGCGGTCCTCGCCGTGGTCGAGCACGCGCGCCGTGCAGAACGAGGCCACCTTGCGCGCGTTGGACACCTCTTCGTGGAAACGCGCCCGGTAGACCGGGTCGGCCGTGTAGTCGCGCCGGATCGCCTTGAGCGCCACCCGCTGCCCGTCGGCCGCCTTGGCGAGGTAGACCACGCCCATGCCACCGGAGCCGAGACGGCTGACCAGCTCATAGGGGCCGATCGCCGGCGGATCTTCCGGCTCCAGCGGAGTGCCTGCGGAGCGCCCCAACGTAGCCGTCCTCTCGCCGTCGTCATCCCGTCTCAATCCGAACCGTTCCTCCGCCCGGCACGTCATTTTGTACCCAAGACTCTAACGGAGGAAGTGCCTGCCCGGTGGCGACTAGTTCTGAGCAGGAGAAGGAGCGCCGTGGATGCGCAAGGGGCGCATCGTCACCCGCAGGCGCGAGAGGTTGAGAGTGTGGGGGAGCGGGCGGTGCGGGGACAGCAGCCGCCCGACCGGCTTGGGGCGGGCGGCGCGGACGATGCCGGCCAGGAAGGCGGTGCCGACCGCGAGCGTGAGGTGCACGCCGTCGCAGCCCGGTCTGGCCCACCACTCGTTCGCCGCGGTGCCGTCCAGCCAGATCTCGGGGGCGAAGGTGTTCGCGTACGGCAGGCGCGAGCTGCGCTGGTGCGCGGCGATCGGCACGAGCACGGTGGTGCCGGCCGGCAGGGTGGTGCCGTACCAGTCGGTCCTGGTGGCGGTGACCCGCGACAGCGCCGGCACCGGCGGCCACAGGCGCAGCCCTTCGCGCAGGCAGGCCCGCAGGTAGTCGGCGTCGCGGCGGGCCGACTTGCGCTGGGCCGGGTGGGCGGCCAGCAGCGCCAGCGTCTGCATCAGCCCCGCCGACATCACGCCGAGGCCCATCAGCCAGAACGCCGCCTGCATGAGCCCGCGCGAGCGGCCCACCCCCGGCCTCTCCGCGATCAGGCCGGCCAGGCTGCCGGGTTCGGCGCGGCGCAGGTGGTCGAGGATGCGGGCGTCGTAGCGGCCCGAGAGCAGGTCCTGGCGCCGCCTGTCGCGCCACCTGCCGGCCCGCGTGAGGTCCGTCAGCAGGCGGGTGAGCTCCACGTCGTCGGCCGCGCCGTCGCCGTAGACGCAGCGCCTGGCCACCCGCTGCCACCGGGCGTTCAGCCGGTCGTGGTCGACCACGCCGGAGGTGAGCTCCCCGGCCTCCTCCCTGGCGATGTCGATGAACGTCGGGCGCAGCACGTCGGTCGGCAGGCCGAAGGGGCGTTGCTCGACGCCCTGCGCGAATTCGCCCTCCTCCGACAGCACGCGCAGGGCGTCCCGCTTGGAGATGATCAGCAGCGCGGGGCCGCGCAGGCCGCGCACGAGGACGGGGCGGCCGCCGTACCTGGCCTCGAGCTCGGCCAGCAGCGCGCGGGAGCGCAGCGGGTCGCGCCCACGCGTCAGATGCGGCAAGCCCGGCGGGACGATCGTGGCGGCCAGGCGCAGGCTCTCCAGCACGGTGGCCCGGGGGAGGTCCCTAGGCACGCGCGGCCTTCCGTGCTCCGACCGGCGCCCGCGGGTCCGTGGCCATGCGGGCACTGACCTTTCGGCCCGCGGGCGCCTCCTGGGTGGCCGGAGCAGGAAGGAAGTCCATATGCCGATGTGATCTCCCGTGGCGCCGCGTTCGCAATCAGGGGTCTCGGCCACCGGAACACTTCCGGGCCGAGGCCGCGGAGATGTTCCGATGGCCGGAACGCCTACGCGCCGAGGAGGGCCGCCGAGATGGCCTGGGCGGCGCCGCGTACGGAGATGCCGAGCTTGGCGAGCGGCACCGCGCCCACGGGGGCGGCCACGCCGAGGGACATGCAGATCCGGCCGCCCGGGCCGAACACCGGCGCCGCCACGCACGCCACGCCCTCGGTGAACTCCTCCTGCGAGTACGCCACGCCGTGCCGGCGGACCTGGGCCAGCTCGCGTTCGAGCCCGCCCAGCGTGGTGATGGTGCGGCGCGTCATCCGCTCGAACGAGCCGCGCGCCAGCAGCTCCTGGCGCAGCCTCGGGTCGAAGGCCAGCAGCGCCTTGCCGGTCGCCGTGCAGTGGAGCGGCGCGCGGTCCATGCCGTCGGAGCGGGAGTCGACGCGGTTGTGGCCGTAGAGGCGCTCGACGTAACGGGCCTCCAGGCCGGAGGGGACCGCCAGGTTGACCGTCTGCCTGGTGGCCTCGTACAGGTAGAGCAGGTAAGGAAGCACGACCTTGCGGGTGCCGGGCACGCGGGCCCGGGTGATGCCGGCCATCGTCTCCAGCAGCTCGCCCGGCAGGTAGCCGTTGCCCACCCGCCTGGCCAGCTCGCGCGAGCACAGCACGCCCAGGATGCGGTGGGCGGTCGACTTGGGCAGGCCCGTGCTGCGGCACAGCTGCGAGAGGCTGACCGGGTGGGAGGCGGCGCCGAGCGCCAGCAGGATGTCGATGCCCCGCTCCAGGCTGCCCGGCTGGGCCACGGGGCGGTCGTCCGCCATCCTCTGCACTTGGCGGACCAGTTCCGTCGGCATTGATGTCCTTTCGCTCTCCGGAGAGCGAAAGGGGCTTCCCGGGGGCTGCGGTTGTCCTGTCCTTGGCGTACCCGGCTGCCGCCCGTTAACGCAGGCTGATGATCTCGGCGTACACGGAAACGGCCACTTCACCGGGCGTTCTGGCACCTATGTCCAGACCCGCCGGAACCCGTACGCGCTCGCCTCCCTCCACGCGCGCCAGCACCGCCGTGCCACGCCTGCGGCTGGCGATCAGCCCGATGTACGGGACGCCCTTGGCCAGCGCGTCACGCAGGATCGGCTCCTCGCCGACCCCGTGCGAGGCCACCAGGACGGCGTCGGCGTCGGCGGCGACCCCGGGGCCGGTCTCGATCTGGTACCCCAGCGCCTGGCCGACGGCGGCGAAGGCCCGGGCGATGGGGCTGTCGCCGTACACGTGGATCAGCACGGGAGGCAGCACGGCCTCCAGGAAGATCTCCAGCGTGCCGCCGGACAGGCACGGCTGTTCCACGGCGATCAGGCCCTCCTCCTCGTGCGGCTCGCCCGCCTCCGGCGTGATCCGCAGCAGCGTGGTCCGTGCCGCGCGCCGGAGTTCGAGCAGCCGCAGGCCCTGGGCCCGGACGGTGTCGGTGGCGCAGACCCCGCCGACGAACCCCTCGATCGTCCCGTCCGGGAGCACCAGCGCGCGGTCGCCCGCCTTCGCGCTGGTCGGCCGCTGCGCCCGCACGACCGTGGCCAGCACGTACGGCTCCCGCCCCGACCGCAGCCGCGCGACCCGGGCGTCCAGGTCGGCGGCCGGGCGCGGCCGGGACGTCGGCATGCCAAGAAAGTCGCTCACGGGATGGCCAGGTCCGTGCGGAACGGGTCGCCGTTGACGACGCGCCAGACGTTCGCCGGGGTGAGCGGCATGTCGGCGTGCCGCACACCGTACGGCTTGAGCGCGTCCACCACGGCGTTGACCACGGCCGCGGGAGAGCCGACGGTGGCCGACTCGCCCACGCCCTTG
Organism: Nonomuraea sp. NPDC003709; assembly: GCF_040610775.1. Lineage (NCBI taxonomy): Bacteria > Bacillati > Actinomycetota > Actinomycetes > Streptosporangiales > Streptosporangiaceae > Nonomuraea > Nonomuraea sp. NPDC003709. The sequence goes on from NZ_JBEXMW010000002.1 coordinate 675,099, forward strand.
GCCCCGATCGGGTGCGTCGGCGAGGGCGTCACGGTCTCGCCCAGCTCCCACGACGGGCACTCCATCGAGGTCGGCAGCAGGTAGTCCATGAACGACGCCCCCAGGTGGTTGCCGTCCTCGTCGAACGCCATCACCTGCATGAGCGCCATCCCCACCCCGTCGGCCAGCCCGCCGTGGATCTGCCCCTCGACGATCATGGGGTTGATCCGCACGCCGCAGTCGTCCACCGCCACGAACCTGCGCACCTTCACCTGCCCCGTCCCCGGATCGACGTCGACGACGCAGATGTAGGCGCCGAACGGGTAGGTGAGGTTGGGCGGGTTGTAGACGGTGGCCGCGTCGAGGTGGCCCTCGACCCCTTCCGGCAGCTCCAGGTTGGAGTGCGCGGCCAGCGCGATCTCGGCCATCGACTTACCGGCGGACGGGTCGCCCACCACCGACCACCTGCCGTCGGCCCACTCCAGGTCGTCCGGCGCGGCCTCCAGCATGGCCGCCGCCACGATCTTGGCGCGGTCGCGCACCTTCCTGGCCACGATGGCGGTGGCCGCGCCCGAGACGGGGGTGGAGCGCGAGCCGTACGTGCCCAGCCCGAACGGCGTCTGGTCGGTGTCGCCGTGCACCACCTCCACGTCGTCGGCCGGGATGCCCAGCTCCTGCCCGACGATCTGGGCGAACGTGGTCTCGTGCCCCTGGCCCTGGGACTGGCACGAGACCCGCAGCACGGCCTTGCCCGTCGGGTGCACGCGCAGCTCGGCGCCGTCGGCCATGCCCAGGCCGAGGATGTCCATGTGCTTGCGCGGGCCCGCCCCGACGGCCTCGGTGAAGAAGCTGACGCCGATGCCCATCAGCTCACCCCTGGCCCGCTTGTCGGCCTGCTCGGCGCGGAGCTTGTCGTAGCCGGCCATGTCCATGGCCAGGCGCAGCGCCCTGGGGTAGTCGCCGGAGTCGTACTCCCAGCCGGTGGGGGAGTGGTAGGGGAACTGCTCGGGTCTGAGCAGGTTGCGCATCCGCAGCTCGGCCGGGTCGAGGTCCAGCTCGGCGGCCAGTACGTCGATCATGCGCTCGACCAGGTAGACGGCCTCGGTGACGCGGAAGGAGCAGGCGTAGGCGACGCCGCCGGGGGCCTTGTTCGTGTAGACGCCGGTGACCTCGCAGTGGGCGGCCTCGATGTCGTACGAGCCGGAGAAGACGTGGAAGAACCCGGCCGGGAACTTGGTCGGCTGGGCCGTGCCGTTGAACGCGCCGTGGTCGGCCAGCACCTTGACCCTGATCGCCTGGATCCTGCCGTCACGCGTCGCCGCCACTTCGCCGCGCATGTGGTAGTCGCGGGCGAAGGCGGTGCTCATGAGGTTCTCGGAGCGGTCCTCCATCCATTTGACCGGCTTGCCGGTGACGATCGAGCCGACGATCGCGCACACGTAGCCGGGATATATCCCGACTTTTCCGCCGAAACCGCCGCCGATGTCCGGGGAGATCACCCGGATCTTGTGCTCGGGCAGCCCGGCCACCATCGCGTACAGCGTCCGGTGGGCGTGCGGCGCCTGCGTGGGGCACCAGACGGTCAGCTTGCCGGTGACCCTGTCGAAGTCCGCGAGCGCGCCGCACGTCTCCAGCGGCGCCGGGTGCACGCGCGGGTAGAGCAGGTCCTGGGCGACCGTCACCTCCGCCTGCTCGAAGAGGGCGTCGGTGCGGGCGCGGTCGCCGGCCTCCCAGTCGAAGATGTGGTTGCCGGTACGCCCTTCGAGATCGTCCCGGATGACCGGCGCGTCCGGGTCGAGGGCCCTCCTGGCGTCGATGACCGCGTCGAGGGGGTCGTACTCGACGTCGATGAGCTCCAGCGCGTCGCGGGCCGAGTAGGCGTCCTCGGCCACCACGAAGGCGACCTCCTGGCCCTGGAAGCGCACCTTGTCCGTGGCCAGCACCGCCTGGGTGTCCTGCGAGAGCGTCGGCATCCAGGCGAGGCCGAGCCCGGCCAGGGTCTGCCCGGTGATGACGGCCTTGACCTTCGGGTGGGCCTCGGCGGCGCTCGTGTCGACGGAGACGATCCTGGCGTGGGCGTGCGGGCTGCGCAGCACGGCGCCGTACAGCATGCCGGGCAGCCGTACGTCGTCGGTGTAGTTGCCGCGGCCCCTGATGAAGCGGGCGTCCTCCTTGCGGTGCATGCGTCCGTAGCTCATGATTTCGCCTCCTCTTGGGCCGCCCACCTGATGGATCGGACGATGTTCTCGTAGCCGGTGCAGCGGCACAGCTGTCCGGAGATCGCCTCGCGGATCTGGCCCTCGTCGGGGTCGGGCACGCGGTCGAGCAGCGCGCGTGCGGTGAGCAGCATGCCGGGCGTGCAGAACCCGCACTGCAGCCCATGACACTCCACGAACCCCTTCTGCACCGCGTCCAGCTCCCCGTCCCGTTCCAGGCCCTCCACGGTGGTGACCTCGTGGCCGTCGGCCATCACCGCCAGCACCGTGCACGACTTGACCGGCACGCCGTCGAGCCGCACCGTGCAGACCCCGCAGTTGGAGGTGTCGCAGCCCCAGTGGGTGCCGGTCAGGCCCAGCTCGTCGCGCAGGAAGTGCACGAGGAGCAGCCTGGGCTCGACCTCTCTGGTGTACGGCTGCCCGTTCACCGAGACCGTGATGCGCATGTCAGATCCTCCCTGCGGCTCTGACCAGCGCGCGCCGGGTCAGCTCGGCGGCCAGGTGGCGCTTGTAGTCGGCGGGGCCGCGCTGGTCGGCGTGGGGGTCGCAGTGCTCGGCGGCGATCCGGCCCGCCTCCGCGAACGCCTCCCCGCCGGGCGGCCTGCCTTCGAGGTAGCTCTCGGCCTCGGGGGCGCAGAAGTGCTCGGCGCCGACCGCGGTCAGCCCGATGCCCGCCCGCGCGATCACGCCGTCCCGGACGGTGACGACCGCTCCGGCCGCGGCCACCGGCCAGTCGCCCACGCGCCGCTCGACCTTCTCGTACGCGCTGCCCGTGCCCGCCGTGACCGGCACGCGCAGCTGCACCAGCAGCTCGCCCGGCCCGACGGCGGTCTCGTACGGGCCGTGGTGGAAGTCCCTGATCGGCACCGTACGCTGACCGCCCGCGCCCTGGATGACCGCCCGCGCCCGCAGCGCCGAGAACACGGCGGACAAATCCTCGGAAGGGTCGCCCTGGCACAGCGACCCGCCAACGGTCCCCCGATTTCTCACTATCGGGTCGGCAATAACTCGCTCCGCATCCCGAAATATTGGGAAAAGGTCGGTGGCGGTGCTGCTGTCCAGCAGCTCTGTGTGCCGTACGAGCGCGCCAACGGCCAGTTCGTCACCCTCGACGGCGATCCGCCCCAGCTCGGCCAGCCCGTTGATGTCGATCAACGCCTCCGGCTGGGCCAGGCGCAGCTTCATCATCGGGATGAGGCTGTGCCCACCTGCGACGATCCTGGCCTCGGGGCCGTAGCGCGCCAGCAGTTCGAGCGCGTGCGGCACGCTGTCCGCTCTCTCGTATTCGAATCTCGCGGGAACCTGCATGACTGCACATTGCTGGCACCGATTTGTCCCGACAATCCGCAAATAAGGGATTCCTTAATGGGCGCCGGGGAACTATGAAGAGGGAATGACACTCAGCCAGCTCGGGGCGTTCGTTTTCGTCGCGCGTCTGGGATCTGTCAAGGCGGCGGCACGGGCGCTGGGCGTGAGCGAGCCCGCCGTCTCCCAGTCACTGGCCCAGCTCCGCAGGCACCTCGGCGACCCGCTGCTGACCCGTAGCGGCGACCGGATGGTGCTGACCGAGGGCGGGCGGCGGCTGCTCGGGATCGCCGCCCAGATCGTCGCGCTCGGCGCGGAGGCGGTCGCCGCCGTCCAGCCGGGCCGCGTCGCCGGGCTGCACGTGGTCATGGACGCCGGGCTCGCCGAGTACGTGGCCGGGCCGCTCGTCTGCCTCTTCACGCAGCGCAAGTCGGTGGACGCCACCACCGGCGTGGCCGCCACGGCCGAGATCCCGCTCCTGCTGTCCAGCCGCCTGGCCGACGTCGCGCTCGGGACCCAGGCGAGCGGCGAGGGCCTGGTGAGCCGCCCGGTCCTGCGCTGCCGCCTCATCGTGGTCGGCTCGCCCTGTGGCCGCCGCGACCAGTGGCTGGTGGGCCCCTCCGGTACGGACCCCCTGAGCGACACGAGCCGGTTGCTGCGGCTGCTGCGGGTCCCGGAGTCCCAGGTGCGGGTCTTCGCGAACCAGACGGCCGCCTGGAAGGCCGCCGCCGAGGGCTCCGGCATGGCGCCCGCCACGGCCCACCTGGTGGCGTCCCAGTTACGCAGGGGCGAACTGGTGGCCGTCGAGACCGCCGCCACCCCGCTGGCCGCGTACTGGTACGCCACGACCCTGGAACCGCCGAACCGGTCGGTGGCCGCGGGCACGTTCCTGGACTTCCTCACCACCCCGGCCGCCACCCAGGTCATGCGCACCCCGGACGACGGCATCCCCCGCAGCCGCTTCCGCCCCCCGATCCACGTGTCAATCTGGAGCTGAGGCCTACTGCAGCCTCCGCCGCGCTCAGCGCAGGGCCGCGGCCTCCGAGGCGAGCTTCTCGACGCGGCCCCAGTCGCCGGTGGCCAGCGCGTCGGCCGGGGTCAGCCAGGTGCCGCCGACACAGCCCACGTTCGGCAGCGCGAGATAGTCGGCCGCCGTGTTCACCCGGATCCCGCCCGTCGGGCAGAAGCGCACGTCCGGCAGCGGCCCGGCCAGCGCCTTGAGGTAGGGGATGCCGCCCGCGGCCTCGGCGGGGAAGAACTTCAGCTCCTTGACCCCCCGCTCGACCAGCGCCATCACCTCGGACACGGTGGCCGCCCCCGGCAGGTACGGGACGCCGCTCGAATCCATCGCCTCGACCAGCGACAGGGTCGTCCCCGGCGAGACCAGGAACCGAGCCCCGGCGGCCACCGACGCCGCGATGTCCTCCGAGCTGCGGATGGTCCCCGCGCCCACGGTCGCCTCGGGCACCTCGGCCGCGATCCGGGCGATGGCCTCGCGCGCGGCCGGGGTCCGCAGGGTCACCTCGATGGCCGGCAGGCCGCCGGCGACCAGCGCCCTGGCCATCGGCACGGCGCTCTCCACGTCGTCGATCACCACGACGGGGATCACCGGGGCGAGATCGAGCAGGCTCATGGGTTCTTCTTCTCCTCGTCGGCCCGTTGGCGGCCGTCTAGTCACGTACAGGTCCGCCCGGACAAGTCCGCGCGGTCATCCCACCAGTTCCCGGCGGGCGCGCTGGGCCAGCCAGGCCGCCGCGCCCGTCAGCGCCGGCTGCGGGGCGACGATCAGCGCGGTGCCGATGGCCTCCAGGTAGTGGGCCATGTCCGGATTTTCGGCGAAGCGGGCCCGGAAGCTGCTGGTGCGCACGCGTTCCACGATACGGGGGAGCACTCCGCCGCCCAGATACACCCCGCCCCTCGCGCCGAGGGTCAGGGCCACGTTCCCGGCGAAGCTGCCCAGCATCCCGCAGAACACCTCCACCGTCTCCGCGCACAGCGAGTCGTCCAGCCGGGCCACGATGTCCGAGGCGGTCAGGTCGGGGGCGGCGACGCCGTTCACCTGGGCGAGCGCCCGGTGCAGCCGGACCAGCCCAGGTCCGGACAGCACGTGCTCGGCCACCACGTGCGGCAACCCCTGCGACTGCAGGACCTGGACGATCTCCAGCTCCCGCCGGTCCACCACCGGCACCGTGACGTGCCCGCCCTCGCCCGGGATCGGCGTCCAGCCGTGCTCCACGGGCACCAGCCCGCCCACGCCGAGGCCGGTCCCCGGCCCCAGCACGGCCTTGACCCCGTGACCCGGCTCGGGGCCGCCCAGCGAGACCAGGTCGTCACCCTCCAGGTGCGGCAGCGACACCGCCAGCGCCTCGAAGTCGTTGAGCAGCGCCGCGTACGGGACGCCGAGATCCCGTACGGACCCGGCCCACGCCGAGTTCGTGAGCCGGTAGTGGTCGCCGTCGATCGGCCCGGCCAGGGCCAGGCACGCCGCCCCCGGTCGCACTCCGCCCGCGTGTTCCGCGAGATAGGCGGCTACGGCTTCGGGGAGGGTCGGGTAGTCGGACCCCGCCAGGACCGCCACGTTGGCCGGCCGCGCTCCCGACGAGGTGACCAGGCCGAACCGGGCGTTGGTCCCGCCGATGTCGGCGACCAGCCACGGAAGGTCAAAGGCACTCACCACATACCTCCGGCGTCCAGGGCGGCGTCAAGATCGCTCGCCATGAACCGAAGGATCCCACGAACGCTCTTGCCGTCCCAGACGGGACGGTGAGCCATCGACTTCTGAACCGTCACCTCGCCAGCCCGGCGTGCTGGGCGCCGGCCGGGGCGCCCGTCTCCAGGTGCGAGGCGCCGGCCTCGGCGAGGAAGCCCAGGCCGGGGCCGTGGTCGGGCGACTCGGCGCCGCTGATGCCGAAGATCCCGGCGCCCTGCTCCGCGTGGCCCGCCATCCGGCGGAAGGCCGCGAACAGCTCGCGCCCGGTCCCCACCCACTGCGCGTCGCTCAGCGGGCGGCCCTCCGGCAGGCGGCGGGACAGCTCCTCGGCGGGCACCTGCAGCTCCAGCGTCCCCGCCGTCGAGTCCAGCCTGATCATGTCGCCGTCCCGCACCAGGGCGATCGGCCCGCCGTCGGCGGCCTCGGGCGACAGGTGGATGGCCGCGGGCACCTTCCCGGACGCGCCGGACATGCGGCCGTCCGTGACGATCGCGACCCGCTGACCCCTGTCGAGCAGCACGGCCAGCGGCGGCGTGAGCTTGTGCAGCTCGGGCATGCCGTTCGCGCTCGGACCCTGGTAGCGGATGACCGCCACGAAGTCCTGCCCGTCCAGCTCGCCCGCCTCGAACGCCCGCAGCAGCTCCAGCTGGTCGTCGAACACCTTCGCCGGCGCCTCGATCACCAGGTGCTCCTGCTTGACCGCCGAGACCTTGGAGACGGCCCGGCCCAGGTTGCCCGACAGCATGTGGATCCCGCCGTCCGCCGAGAACGGCGCCGCGACCGGCCGCAGCACGTCCAGGTCGGAGCTGCCGCCGGTGAGCGGCGCCCACACCAGCTCGCCGTCCACCAGCTCGGGAGCCTCGCGGTAGCGGTCGAGGCCGTGGCCGGCCACGGTCATGACGTCCCCGTGCAGCAGGCCCTCGTCCAGCAGGTCGCCGATGAGGACCTGCATGCCGCCGGCGTCGCGGAAGTGGTTCACGTCCGCCTGGCCGTTCGGGTAGATCTTGGTGAGGGACGGCACGACCCCCGACAGGCGGGCGAAGTCGTCCCAGGTCGGCACGATGCCCGCGGCGGCGGCCATGGCGACCAGGTGGATCGTGTGGTTCGTGGACCCGCCGGTGGCCAGCAGGGCGACGCAGGCGTTCACGATGGCCTTCTCGTCGACCAGCTCGCCGATCGGCGTGTACTCCGGGCCGTGCGCGGTGATCTCCACCGCGCGGCGCCCGGCCGCCTCGGTGAGGGCGTGGCGCAGCTCGGTGTGCGGGTTGACGAAGGTCGAGCCGGGCAGGTGCAGGCCCATGACCTCCATCAGCGCCTGGTTGGAGTTGGCGGTGCCGTAGAAGGTGCAGGTGCCGGGGGAGTGGTACGACTTCGCCTCGGCGTCGAGCAGCTCGTCGCGGCCCACCTTGCCCTCGGCGAAGAGCTGGCGGGTGCGCGCCTTGACCTTGTTCGGCAGGCCCGAGGCCATCGGCCCGGCCGGGACGAAGATCGCGGGCAGGTGCCCGAAGTGCAGCGCCCCGATGAACAGGCCGGGCACGATCTTGTCGCACACACCCAGCAGCAGCGACGCGTCGAACATGTCGTGCGACAGCGCGATCGCCGCGGCCATCGCGATCACGTCGCGGCTGTAGAGGGACAGCTCCATGCCGGGCCGCCCCTGCGTGATGCCGTCGCACATCGCGGGCACGCCGCCCGCCACCTGCGCCACGCCGCCGGCCTTGCGCACCGCGGCCTTCAGCTCCGGCGGGTACGTCTCGTACGGCTGGTGCGCCGAGAGCATGTCGTTGTAGCTCGTCACGATCGCCACGCCCGGCTTGGCGGCACCGCGTAGCGCGAGCTTGTCGTCGGCGGGCGCGCCGGCGAAGCCGTGCGCCAGGTTCGCGCAGCCGAGGTGGGCGCGGGCCGGGCCCTTCGCCCTGGCGGCCTCGCCGTCGCGCCGGATGCGCGCCAGGTACGCGGCCCGGCTGGTGGCGCTCCGCTCGGCGATGCGGTCGGTGACGTCCTGGATGACGGGGTTCACGGTGCCTCCTTCGTCGGGTCCATGAACCCGGAATCGATTGTTCACACGTCCTCCTCGTGCCACTCGCGACCGCTGCGGCCGAGCAGTTCGTGGGCTCCGGCGGGACCGGTGGTCCCGGCGGGGTAGGGCTCGGGCAGGTCTCCGGACGACTCCCAGGTCGACAGGATCGGGTCGATCCAGCGCCAGGCCGCCTCCACCTCGTCACGCCGCATGAACAGCGTCGGGTTCCCGGCCAGCACGTCCGTCAGCAGCCGCTCGTACGCCTCCGGCACCCGCGCCGTGAACGTCTTGCCGAAGCTCAGCGACATCGGCACCGGCTTCAGCGTCACCTCGCCCGCGCCCGGCTCCTTGGCCATGATGTGCAGCTCGATGCCCTCTTCCGGCTGCAGGCGCAGCACCAGGCGGTTCGGCGTGCCACCGGGGAAGATGGAGTGCGGCACGTCCTTGAACTGCACCACGATCTCCGACCTGCGGTACGGCATCCGCTTGCCGGTCCGCAGGTAGAACGGCACCCCCGCCCATCGCCAGTTCTTGATCTCGGCCCGGATCGCGGTGAACGTCTCCACCCGCCGCGAGGCGTCCGTCGGCGGCGTGGAGGCGGGCTCGTCGAGGTAGCCCGGCATCCCGTCGGCCTCGGTGTACTGGCCCCGCACGGTGAAGCGGTCGACCTCCGTGCCCGTGATCGGGCGCAGCGCCTGCAGGACCTTGACCTTCTCGTCGCGGATGGCCTCACGGTCGTTGCGGGCCGGCGGCTCCATCGCGGTCAGCGTGAGGAGCTGGAGCAGGTGGTTCTGCACCATGTCGCGCAGCGCGCCCGCGTGGTCGTAGTAGCCGCGCCGGCCCGGCGTGCCGACGGTCTCGGCGGCGGTGATCTGGACGTGGTCGATCCACAGGGAGTTCCAGATCGGCTCGAGGAAGGCGTTGGCGAAGCGCAGGACCAGCAGGTTCTGGACGGTCTCCTTGCCCAGGTAGTGGTCGATGCGGAAGATCTGGCGCTCGTCGAAAATGGCGCCGACCTCGTCGTTGATCCGCTGCGCGCTCGGCAGGTCGTGGCCCAGCGGCTTCTCCAGCACCACGCGCGAGAGCGGCGTGACCAGCCCGGCCTCCTCCAGCTCGCGGCAGAAGGGGCCGAAGGTGCGGGGCGGGCTGGCCAGGTAGAAGACCCGGTCGCGCTGCTCGTGCCCGGCCAGCAGCCGGCTCAGTGCCCCCCAGCCCGACTTGTCGGCGCCCCCGACGTCGACCGACACGTGGTGCAGGCGGCCGAGGAAGCGCTGCCACATGGCGGGATCGTCGATCGGGACCTGGTCGCGTACCTCGGCGTCCACCTTGCCGCGGAAGTCGGCGTCGGTCAGGCCGCCCCTGGACATGGCGATGACGCGGGTCTCCGGGGAGAGCCGTCCGTCCCTGTCGCTGTGGTAGAGCGCCGGGAGCAGTTTGCGCATGGACAGGTCGCCGGTGCCGCCGAAGACGACGAGGTCGGCGGTATGGGTGGGGCTGGTTGTCGACACGGGGGACACGGTTGCGGGCTCCGATGATCTACCAAGCAGGGACAGAACGGACACTAACGAGAGTTTGGGTCCCACACAAGCGGAGTTTTGGCATTTGAGATAAAAAAGTCTGGACTTTTCATGACCTAACCCCATGTGATTCACTTAGCCGATGCCTCGACGTACCGCCGCGACCCTCGCCACCAGTGGTGAGGTGCTCCGCCTCATCCGCACCGGAGAGGCCGCGACGCGGGCCGACCTGGGCCGGGTGACCGGTCTGTCGCGCCCCGCCGTGCAGCTGCGCGTGGGTGAGCTGCTGGAACGCGGCCTGGTCGTGGAGCGCGACGACGCCCCGTCCACGGGCGGGCGGCCGCCGGTCCGGCTGGAGTTCAACGCCACGGGCGGCGTGGTGCTGGTGGCGGCGCTCGGCGCCAGCCGCACCCGGGTGGCCGTCTGCGACCTGGCCGGGCGGGAGCTGGCCGGGCGCGAGTTCGCGATGGACGTGGAGCAGGGGCCCGACGTCGTGCTCCCGGTGATCATGGATTCCTGGGACGAGCTGCTCGGCGACCGGCCCCGCTCGATGCTCAGAGGCGTCGGGATGGGCGTGCCGGCCACGGTCGAGTTCGCGCAGGGACGCGCCGAGAGCGCCCGCGTGATGGCCTCGTGGACCGGCGTGGTGATCCCGCCGATCATCCGCGAGCGCTTCCCCGTCCCCGTGCTCGTGGACAACGACGTCAACGTGCTGGCCATCGGCGAGCACCGCGGCGCCTACCCCGACCTGGACGACCTGATGTTCGTGAAGATCTCGACGCGGATCGGCGCGGGCGTGATCGCCGGGGGCGGCATCCTGCGCGGCGCGCTGGGTGCGGCGGGCGAGATCGGGCACATCCCCGTGCTCGACGGCGGCGACGTGCTGTGCCGCTGCGGCAACACCGGCTGCGTCGACTCCGTGGCCAGCGGCACCGCGCTGCTGCGCGACCTGCGGGCACAGGGCAAGGACGTCAAGACGATCGCCGACGTGACCGCGCTGGTGCGCGCGGGCGACGCCGAGACGATGGCCACGGTGCGCGAGGCCGGCCGCCGGATCGGCGAGGTGCTGGCCGGGGCGGTCAACATCCTCAACCCGTCGGTGGTGGTGCTGGGCGGCGACGTGGCCGAGGCTTTCGGGCCGCTGGTGTCGAGCATCCGCGAGGTCGTCTACCGCCGCTCCACGGCCCTGGCCACCCGGCGGCTGCGCATCGAGCCGAGCCGGCTGGGGGCGGGCGCGGGCATCAGCGGGTGCGCGGTGATGGTGCTCGACCACGTGCTCTCGCCGGACGCCGTGGACGAGACGATGACGATCTCGACCCTGCGCCGCGAGCGCGTCGCCGCCCCCTAAGTGGTCGGCTCCGGAAATCCTTCGGTGGTTGGCGTGAGGCGACTGTGGTGATGGCAGGGCCTCGGCGAGGTAGGGGCGGCACTTAAGGTTTGCCGGCCCGGGTCACAGCAGGATGTCGGCCAGCTCCTGCAATAGCTCGGTCGTCCGGCGAGCCCGACCGGGGTCGCCGATGGTGCGGCCGATCGCCTCGTCGATGCTGCGGGCTGCGCGGCGGCCGATCGCCTGCATGGCTCCTTCCGCGACTCGGACCCGGGTGCGCCGCCCGTCGCTCGCGTCGGGTTCGGTTTGCACCAGCCCACGCGCTTTGAGGCGCGAGACCGACGCGGACACATGACTCTGCACAAAGCCTGTCCGTTGGTGGATCTCGCTGATCGAGCTGGCGGGGTGCTTGATCACGTCTTCCAGGACAGCGGCCTCTCCGGGAGTGAGCGACAGGTCGCCGGTCTCGCCGGTGACCTGCGAGGACAGCTCGATGAGGCGCTTGCCAAGCCGGTGCAACTGTCCGCCATCCATGTGTGAAGGCTACATCGCCACAGAAGCATCGCCAGAGATGTATCGTTGGCGATGAATAAGTTTCGATCGAGGAGGCGGTGATGGAGCCAGACGGCTCACTGAAGGGCGTGGCGAAGACGGCGCTGGGGGTGGCGATAGCGAGGGCCCGCGAGAGCCTCAGGGACGACCGGCTGTTCGACGACCCGTACGCCCAGAGATTCCTGGACGCTGCGCCCGGGGCGTTTCCCGAGGAGCCCACGTCCGCCGAAGACCTTGCCGCACTGGGGCCGCTGGCCTCCTTGGGCGCCGTGTTCGCCTTCCATGGAGTGCTGCGCACACGGTTCTTCGATGACTATCTGCTCACCGCCACGGCCGCCGGGTGCGCACAGGTGGTTCTGCTCGCCGCCGGGCTCGACACACGTGCTCTGCGGCTGCCGTGGCCGGGCGGCGTGAGCGTGTTCGAACTCGACCTTCCCGAGCTGTTCGCGTTCAAGGAGGCGGTGCTGGCCGCATGCGACGCGGTGCCGACGTGCGAGCGCGGCATTGTTCCGGTCGACCTGCGCGAGAGCTGGACGGGCGAGCTGGTCGCGGCCGGGTTCGATCCCACCGCACCGACGGCATGGCTCGCGGAAGGACTGCTGCTCTACCTGACGGCCGATGAGGCGGCGCGTCTGCTGACCGCAGTCGGTGAACTCTCCGCGCCGGGCAGCCGACTGGCCTTTGAACACGGCGACATCGCTGGTTCGGCCCTCCTTGCGCAGACTCGTGGCATGCCGACGATGGACCAGTACACATCATTGTGGAAGGGCGGACTGGGCGAAGATGCCCCCGGCTGGCTCAGCCGACGCGGTTGGCAACCTCAGCCTCACGATCTTGCCGAACTCGCCGCCTCCTACGGCCGTCCCGTCCCCGGTCCTTCGAGCGGAGGGTTCCTCATCGCCGTTCGCACCGGCCGCTGACCATTCCGGGAGGATCGGCCGCTTCGTCCCGTGCCCGCCGCACGCGCCGTGCCCATCACCTTGACCGCCTCCGAGCGCCACCGGCTCAAGAAGATGGCGCACGGCCACAAGACCCCACACCAGGCCCGGCAGCGAGCGACGATCGTGCTGCATGCGGCGCGTGGGCGCTCCAACGCGCGCATCGTCCGCGGTACGGGACTCAGAGATCCCAACGGGGGACGTCGCTCTCCCGTACGAGCCCGTCCGCGCCGAACACCAGATGGCGGTCGAGGTCGGCGGCGAACCAGCGGTCGTGCGTGACCGCCAGCACCGTCCCCTCGAACCCCGCGAGCCCCTGCTGGAGCGCCTCCGCGCTGGCCAGGTCCAGGTTGTCCGTCGGCTCGTCGAGCAGCAGCAGCGTCGCCCCCGACAGCTCCAGCAGCAGGATCTGCAGCCGCGCCTGCTGCCCGCCCGACAGCGTCTCGAACGGCTGCCCGCCCGCCGCCGCCAGCTCGTAGCGGGCCAGCGCCGCCATCGCCTCGTTGCGGGTCAGCGCGTACTCCCGCATCACCACGTCGGCGGCGGCCCGCCCGGCCAGGTCGGGCCGTGCGTGGGTCTGGGTGAAATGCCCGGCTGACACCCTGGCGCCCAGGCGGGCCGCGCCGGTGTGCGCGATCGGCTCGCCCGCCAGCAGGCGCAGGAAGTGGGACTTGCCGGTGCCGTTCCGGCCCAGCACGCCGACCCGCTCGCCGTACCGGACCTCGGTGGAGAACGGCCGCAGCAGCCCGGTGAGCTCCAGATCTTCGCAGGTCACCGCCCGCTTCCCGGTGCGCCCGCCGCGCAGCCGCATCCGGACGTTCTGCTCCTTCGGCGCGCGCTGCGGCGGCCCCGCCCGCTCGAACCGCTCCAGCCTCGTGACCGCCGACTGGTACGCCCCCGCCAGCGCGTCGTTGTTCGCCGAGCGCTGGCGCAGCGTGTGGACCAGCCGGCGAAGCCTGGCTCGCTCGTCCTCCCAGCGCCGGCGCAGCTCGTCGAGGCGCTCCTTGCGGCGCCTGCGGGCCTCGGCGTACGTCGCGAACCCGCCGCCGTGCACCCACACCCCGCGCCCCTCCACCGTGACGATCCGGTCGGCGGCCTCGGCCAGCAGTTGCCGGTCGTGCGAGACGAGCAGCACCGTCTTGGCCGAGCCCCTGATCGCCCGCTCCAGCCACTGCTTGGCCCGCACGTCCAGGTAGTTGTCGGGCTCGTCCAGCAGCAGCACCTCGTCCGGCCCGCGCAGCAGCGCCTCCAGCATGAGCCGCTTCTGCTCCCCGCCCGACAGCGTGCCCAGCTCCCTGTCCTTCACCCGTTCGTACGGCAGCCCCAGGGCCTCGGTGGCGCACACGTCCCACACCACCTCCAGCTCGTAGCCGCCCGCGTCGGCGTAGTCGGCGATGGCCTGGGCGTAGGCGAGCTGGGCGGGCTCGTCGTCGCTCCGGGCGATCGCCGCCCCGGCCGCCTCCAGCGCGGCGGCGGCCTCGCGGACGCGCCGCGGGGCGACGCCGATCAGCAGGTCGTGCACGGTGCCGGCGCCGAGGAACTGCCGCATCACGCCGATCCCGCCGCTGCTCGCGACGCGGCCGTCCGAGGGGGCCAGCTCGCCCGCGATCAGCCGCAGCAGCGTGGTCTTGCCCGCGCCGTTCGGCCCGACGAGCGCCGCCTTGGCGCCGGCGCCCACTTTGAAGGACGTCTCGAGCAGCAGCGGCCGCCCGTCCGGCAGCAGGTACGTCAGCCCGCTCACCTCGATGTGCCCCATGACGGCCACCTCCACTCGATCGTCGTTCGACTAACTAGACCATCGATCCGGTCACTAGAACAACGTATTATCTCCGGGTGGAAACCGTGTGGTCGCGCCCCCAGAAGGCGCCGAGGCAGACGCTGACGCTCGACCGGATCGTGGCCGAGGCGGTCGCGCTGCTCGACGAGGAAGGCGTGGGCCGGCTGACCATGCGCCGCCTGGCCGAGCGGCTCGACACCGGCTCGACCACGCTCTACTGGCACGTCAAGACCAAGGACGAGGTCCTCGACCTGGCCCTGGACGCCGTCTTCGGGGAGGTGCGCCGGCCGGCGGGCGGCTCCGGGTGGCAGGAGGCCGTACGCGAGCTCATCGGAGGCTGGCGCGCGGCCCTGCTGCGGCACCCGTGGTCGGCCACCATCCTCGACCGCCCGCTCATGGGCCCGAACGCGCTGGAGCGCACCGAGTTCCTCTACGCGACCCTGGCCGCCGCCGGATTCGCCGCCCCCAAACCCGCCGCGTACAGCCTGTCCAACTACGTCATGGGCTCGGTCATCATGCAGGTGACCTGGCAGGACCGCGACCGGGACGACACCGGCGAGTTCCTCAGGGAGCGCGCCGACCGCTACCCGGCCCTCGCCGAGCACGGGCTCGACCACGCGTGGGACGCCACGTTCGACGAGGGCCTCGGCTACCTGCTGGACGGCATGGAGCAGTCCCGCAGACGCGAAGACGGCCGGCTCGGGTGAGCCGGCCGTCTTCGGGGGATCGTCAGTCCTCGCGGGCCTGCTTCGGGAGCATCAGGCCGACCGCGAACGTCGCGGCGATCATCCCGGCCGCCACCCACAGCGTGATCGTGACGCTCCCGGTGCCGAAGTAGAGGGTGCCCAGCAGGGCCAGGCCCAGCGCACCGCCCACCTGCTGGAGCGCGGTCAGCGCGCCGGAGGCGGAGCCGGTCTCCTGAGGCTCGACGGCGGCCATCACGATGCTGAAGTACGGGCTCATGATCAGCCCGCTGCCCAGCCCGGCCACCGCCAGCGCCGGGGCGAGCTGCCACGGCGAGACCCCGGGGGAGGCGACGGCGATCACACCGGTCACGCCGAGCCCCATGACGATCGCGCCGGCCAGCAGCACCTTGCGGCCGTGCCTGCGGGCGGCCTGCGCGACGCCCATGCCCACGATCATGCCCAGCGACGAGGGCACGCTGGTCAGCGCCGCCTTGAGCGGGGAGTAGCCCAGGCCGAGCTGGGTGTAGAGGCCGATCACGAGGAAGAACCCGGTGAAGGCGGCGAAGTAGATCGTGCCGGTCGCCATGCCCGAGACGAACGCCCGCTTGCCGAACAGGCTGGGCGCCACCAGCGGGTCGCCGCCGCGCCGGGCCCTGCGCTTCTCATAGGCCGCGAAGACCGCGAACACCGCCGCGGAGGCCGCCATCATCGCGAACGCCCACGCCGGCCAGCCGCTCTCGCGCCCCTGGACCAGCGGGAAGACCATGAGAACGGTGCCCGCGGAGGCCAGCACGGCGCCCGGCAGATCGAGCCGCACGCCCTTGACCGGGCGGGAGGCGGGCAGGAAGCGCAGGGCGGCCAGCGCGGCGGCGGCCCCGATCGGCAGGTTGATCAGGAAGATCAGCCGCCAGTCGACGCCGGTCAGCGCGCCCGCCAGGATCGGCCCGCCCACCGCGGACAACCCCATGACCGGCCCGAACA
Organism: Nonomuraea sp. NPDC003709; assembly: GCF_040610775.1. NCBI lineage: Bacteria > Bacillati > Actinomycetota > Actinomycetes > Streptosporangiales > Streptosporangiaceae > Nonomuraea > Nonomuraea sp. NPDC003709. Next base: position 691,107 of record NZ_JBEXMW010000002.1, read on the forward strand.
TCCCCATCGCGACCGCCAGCTCCTTGGGCGGGAACATCTCCTTCATCAGCCCCATGCCCTGGGGGATCATCGCCGCCCCGAACAGCCCCTGCACGACCCTGGCCGCGATGATCGTCTCGGGGGAGGCGGCCAGGGCGCACAGCAGCGACCCGATGGTGAACCCGACGACGCCGATGAGGAACATGCGCTTGCGCCCCACGATGTCCCCGAGCCGCCCGCCGGTCAGCAGGCCCGCGGTCATGGCGAGGGTGTAGGCCGCGCCGAGCCACTGGATCAGGGAGTCGCCGCCGCCCAGGTCGGCCCGCATCGTCGGGCCGGCGACGTTGGTGACGGTCGCGTCGAGCAGCTCCATCACCGAACCGGCGAGGACCACCGCGAGCGCGGGCCAGCGCCACTTGTAGGGGGCGGGGGTGGCGGGCGTCTGCGCGGGGCGGGTGTCGAGGATGGTCATCCACGGCCTCCTGAATCGGAACGGCTTGTTCTGTTCCAGAATAGCAGAACGGAATGCTTCATTCCACAATGAGACCAAGATTCTTGCGGGGGAGGGGGTTGCCACGGAGCCGGTCAAGAGTGCGCGTCGTCACGGCGAGCAACCCGTGAGCCTTCACGACCGGCCATGACGGGCGGAAACGGACGTCGGCGCGTGCGGCCCACCGTGCGGAGCCGTAAAGGACGGGCGTGCACAGCCGTAGAAGAGATTTAGTGCTTTCTGGGGTGGCGCGTCTGGCCGGGCGGAACATGCGTGCGGCCGGGCGGCGTGGCGGCGGTGGGAGGCGGCGCGGCGGACGAGCGGGTCGGCTGCACCGCTGCGGAGGCCGTGGCCGGCTCGGGCGTGGGCGTACGGGAAATCGAGGCGAGGGTCGGCCGCGTGGAGTTCGTCCGCCGTGGGGTCGGCCGTGCCGAGAGCGCCCGCTTTGGAGTGGGGCGGCGATGCACGGCGGAGGAGGGGTGTGCCGGGGACGCGGAAGGGCCGAGGGAGGTGGGCGTGGGGCCGAGGGCGGTGGGGGCGGTGCGGAGGCGGGATTCGGTGGCGACCGGGATGGAGCCGTCACGGGCGCCGGGGCCGGTGCGGTGCCAGTCGACCCCGTCCAGTCGCCTGGCGGTGGACGCCCCGCCCACCAGGATCCCCGCCGAGGCCAGCATGAGCGTGCCGACCAGCGCGCCGGCGATCATCAGTATCCGCCCTCGCCGCCCGCCCTCGTCGGCGAACGGGTCGGGCTCCGATGATCGCTCCGTGCCGGTCACGCCTCAAATGCTAGAGAGGTGCCGCCGATGCCAGGGCCGATCCGGACAAATCGGAGAGTTAATTGTGATCATCAACAGGAGCACAGCAGCCCGCGCAGCGCCGTCTCCAGGCACAGGCCGGAGCGGGCCGGGGTCGGCCACGGGAAGCGGATCAGCGCCTCGTTCACCCGTACGGTCGCCCCGAACCGGTCCAGCTCCCACAGCCACACCTCGCCGGCCTCCTCGCCGAGCTGCCGGGACACGCCCGCGGTGAGCTGCGCCCGGTGCGAGGTGTTGACGTGCGAGAGCACCCGCTCGGCCGTCTCCGCCAGCGGGTCCGGCGCCGCGCCCAGGTAGTCGTCGGCGTCCAGCAGCCCCGACTCCTGCCCGGTCAGGTACACGACCTGCCCCACGTCCAGCCGCAGCAGCCGGGGCGCGGAGCGCTCCCCGAACCGCTCGAGCGCGTCGAACAGGCTCTCGTCGGCGCTGTGGGCGGCCACCGCGACCGCCGCGCCCCGTGCCTCGCTCTCCGGCACGGCCTCCGCCCACCCCTGCACCTCGAGCAGCCCGCGCGGATGGGTGGCCTCACCCAGTTGCCGCATCGCCGTCAGGTTCACCGCCACGACGGCGTCCTCGCGCAAGGGGTGCAGCGGCTCGCCGGGCAGCACCAGGAGCACGGGCCGGCCGCGCTCGTCCACGCCTCCCCGGGCCGGCGAGGGCGCTCCGTCGACGGACAGCTTGGCGACGTTCGCGGTCGCGGCGAGGGTGCGGACCCGCTCGGGGATCGGCAGCATGGGCCCTCCGTTCAATGATAGGTTAGGCTTCCCTAAGTAAGGATTACCTAATCACATTGAGGTGAACGTGCGCTACACCGGCCCCAAGGTGCGACTGTCGCGACGCGCGGGCGTCCCGCTGACCAGGAAAGCCGTCCGCTACTTCGAGCAGCGCCCCTATCCGCCGGGCGAGCACGGCCGCAAGACCAACCGCCGCAGCACCGGCGACTACGGGCTGCGGCTGATGGAGAAGCAGAAGCTGCGCTGGTACTACGACGTGTCGGAGCGGCAGCTGCGCCGCTACTGGGACCTCGCCATCCGCAAGTCGGGCGCGTCCGGCGCCGAGCTGGTCACGCTGCTGGAGAGCCGCCTGGCCTCGCTCGTGCTGCGCGCCGGGCTGGCGCCGTCCATCTACGCGGCACGGCAGTACGTCAACCACGGCCACATCGCCGTGGACGGCCGCAAGGTGGACATCCCCAGCTACCTGGTCAAGCCCGGGCAGGTGGTCACGGTGCGGGAGCGCTCCCGCAGGATGCAGCCGTTCGTGGCCGCCGCCGAAGGCGTGTACGCCGACGAGCGCACCGCGGCCTACCTCTCCGTGGATCACGCCAATTTGACGTTCACGCTGGTGAACCGCCCCGAACGCGAACAGATCGTGGTCCCCGTGGAGGAGCAACTCGTCGTGGAGTTCTATTCTCGTTAGCCGTGAGCGAACCGGTAGAGCGTCATGCGAGTTGGTTAGAGCTGTTCTTCGACCTGGTGGTCGTCGTGGCGGTGGCGCAGCTGGCCCACCGGCTGGAGCACCCCACGTGGGAGAGCGTCGCGTTGTTCGCGGTGCTCTACTACGCCGTGTGGAGCGTGTGGACGACACTGACGCTCTATTCGAACGCCGAGGCCGATCGCACCCGCACCCGCGGCATGCTGATCGGCATGTTCGGCATCGCGGTGATGGCCGCGGCCGCGCCCGACGTGGCGCACGTGCTGAAGGAGACCGGTGACACGCATGACGGCTGGTTCATCGCCGCCTACATCACCTGCAGGGTCGGCGCCTCGCAGACCCTGCAGCGCGCCGGCACGATCCTGACGGCGTGGCCGGCGGCCCAGCTCGGCGCGGGCCTGATCCCGTGGTTCGCCTCCATCGGCGTCCAAGGCCCGGCGCGCTACTTCCTGTGGGGGCTGGGCGCCGTGCTCGACCTGATCTTCTCCGTGCTCCAGAGCCGCAGGCCGGAGCGCCTGATCAAGGAGATGCAGCACCAGGCCCTGCGGCAGGCGCAGCGGCTGGAGCAGCGTGACCGGCGGAGGGGCGACGGGCCGGTGGTGCGCCCGGCGGCGCGGGTCAAGGCCGCCGTGCTCGACCCCGCTCATCTCGGGGAACGGCTCGGCCTGTTCGTGATCATCGTGCTCGGCGAGGCCGTCATGCAGGTCGTGATGGCCTCCTCCGGGCATTCCTGGGACCTGCAGCTCGGTCTGGCGGCGGTGACCGGGTTCGGGCTGATCGTCTCGCTGTGGTGGCTGACCCTGCAGTACGGCGTGAGCGCGGTGCCGGGCGCGGCCGAGCGGGGGCTGCGCGCGTATGTGGCGCTGCCCGCGCACTTCGCGATGACCGCGGGCATCACCGCGACCGCGGCCGGGCTCGGCGCGGTCGCCGCGGACCCGGCCGCGCACCCGCACGGCGGCATCGGCTGGGTGCTGGCCGCCGGTCTGGCCGTCTACTTCGCCGCCTCCGCCGTGCTCGGCGTGGCGAGCGGCGCCGAGCGGCGGTGGATCTGGGGATGGGCCCTGCCGTCCGTGGCCGCGCCGCTGGCGGTGGGCGCGGTGTCCGGGCTCGTCGAGGGCTGGGCCGTGGTCGCGCTGCTGCTGGTCGTCGCCCTGTGGCGGGTCGCCTACCGGCACCGCGGCGGCACGGCCCAGGAGGGCTCAGTCCAGCCGGCGTAGCTCGGCGACCTCCTTGCGCAGCTCGGCCAGCTCGTCGAGGATCCGCTGGGTGTGCTCGCTGGTGTCCTCCAGCACCGCGCGCTCCTCGGCGCGTTCCTCGGCGTTCTCCTCGTCCATGGCGCTGACGACCACGGCCATGAAGAGGTTCAGGATCACGAACGTGCAGATCAGGATGAAGATGGTGAAGAAGACCCAGGCCGACGGATGGCGGGTCATCACCTCCCTGGCGATGTTGCCCCAGTCGTCGCCGGTCATCGTCTGGTAGAGAGTGAACAGCGAGGTCGGCAGGCTGCCGAAGCGCTCGGGGGAGGTGCTCCCGTAGAGCTTGGTGGCCATGACGGCGGCCACGTAGAGCACCAGGCCGAGCAGCACCACGATCGAGCTCATCCCCGGCATGGCCCGCAGCAGCGCCGAGACGACGCGGCGCAGGCTCGGCACGACCGACAGCAGCCGCAGGGCACGCAGGATGCGCAGCGAGCGCAGCACGGACAGGCCGCCCGTGGCGGGCATGAAGGCGATGAGGACGATCGCGGCGTCGAAGACGTTCCACGGGTCGCGGAGGAACCTGGAGCGCTCGACGTAGATCTTGGCGATCAGCTCGACGGCGAAGACGTACAGCGCGATGTGGTCGACCACGGTGAGCAGGTGGCCGAAGCGCGCGACCACCGCGGGGAAGGTCTCGAGACCCAGCGTGGCCGCGTTGAGCAGGATGACGCCGACGATGAACCGCTGGAAGCTTTCGCGGGCGAGGAAGGCGGCGGTGCGTTCACGCACGGGGGCAGGCTCCTAAGGGCTTGGTCATGTGCCCCACCATGATGGCGCAACATGATCAAGCCGATGTCTGTGGTATAAAAACGCACCTGAGCGACGAATGGTGAGGGCGCCGAGCGAGCATGTCCTATCCGAACTACGGTCCCTCCTACTACGGGCCGCCACCCCAGACCCACCCCCAGGGCACCGCCATCCTGGTGCTGGGCATCCTGAGCCTGGTGGTCTGCACGTTCATCGGCCCCTTCGCCTGGTCGATGGGCAACAGGGCGCTGCGCGAGATCGACGAGAGCGGCTACTACTACGAGAACCGCGGCATGGTGCAGGCCGGGCGCATCTGCGGCATCGTCAGCTCGGTCCTGATGATGATCACCCTCGGCTTCGTCGTCCTAATGTTCGGGCTCATGCTGGTCACCGGCGCCCTTTCCCGATAGCAGCTCGCCGATGCCCGACTCCAGCAGGTCGAACGCCTTGTCGGCCTGAGCCCTGAGGTCGGGCTCGATGCTCTCCCACTGCTCGCCCGCCAGCTGCCTGCGCACCGAAGAGTGGGTGAGGATCCTCGTCGTGCTGAGGATGTGGGTGGCGACCAGGCGGGGCGTGAGGTCGTCGGCGTCGGCCTCGAGCTCGTCGGCCAGCGCCCGCGTCAGCGCGTCCTCCCGCTTCTCGTGCATCTCACGCAGCTTGGCCACCAGCGAGGGCGCTTCGCCGACGATCCGGGCGAACACATCGGACCCCTGGCTGAACCCGTAGCGCCAGTGGCGCGTGTCGAGCGCGTCGAAGAAGTCGCGGCGGAACGCCCCCACCACGCTCTCCCCGGGCTCGCGCTCGCGCAGCACCTGCGGCGCCAGGTCGATCGCCACGTCCTGCCGGTCGGCGAACAGGTCCTCCTTGGTGCCGAAGTAGTTGAACACCGTGTTGACCGACACGTCGGCGGTCCGCGCCACCTCGGCCACGGTCACGTTGTCGAACCCCTTGGCCATGAACAGCCCCATCGCGACGTCCGCGATGCGCTGCCTGGTCTCGCGCTTCTTCCGCTCCCGCATCCCCTCTTGCATGCCTCCATCGTACCAAGTTTGCAGTGACACCAAAATTGTGGTTACTCTAATTTTGGAGGCGATGAAATGATCAGGACTTCAGGTTTGAGCAAGACCTTCGACGGCGGCACAGAGGCCGTCAAAGGCGTCGACCTATCGGTCGGGCCCGGCGAGATCGTCGGGTTCCTCGGTCCGAACGGCGCCGGCAAGACCACGACCATGCGCATGCTGACCACGCTGCTGCGCCCCACGTCCGGCACCGCCACGGTGGCCGGCCACGACCTGCTCGGCGACGCGAAGGAGGTGCGCAGGCGCATCGGCTACGTCTCCCAGACCGGCGGGACGTCGCCGACCTCGCCGCTGATGGGCGAGCTCGTGCTCCAGGGCATGCTGTACGGCCTGAACCGGGCGACGGCCGAGGCCAAGACGCGGGAGGCGCTGGAGCGGCTCGAACTCGCGGGCCTGGAGTCGAAGCCCGGCGCCGCGCTGTCCGGCGGGCAGCGCCGCCGCTTCGACATCGCGTTCGCCCTGCTGCACGACCCGGTCCTGCTCTTCCTCGACGAGCCCACGACGGGCCTCGACCCGCAGAGCCGGGCCAACCTGTGGGGCCACATCCGCTCGCTGCGCGGCGAGCGGGGCATGACGGTCTTCCTCACCACCCACTATCTGGACGAGGCCGACGCGCTCTGCGACCGGATAGTGATCATCGACCACGGCCGGATCGTGGCCGAGGGCGCCCCGGCCGAGCTGAAGACCGGCGGGCGCACGCTCGACGAGGTGTTCCTGGACATCACCGGCAGGTCCCTGCGCGAGGAAGCGGGCGTCTGATGCTGCGTGACACCTGGGTGCTGTTCCGCCACGGCGTGCGCGTCACGCTCCAGCAGAAGGTCGGCATGATCTTCGGCGCGATCCAGCCGCTGCTCTTCCTGGTGCTGTTCGGGCCCATCTTCACCACGTTCGGCACATGGGAGACGCTCGTCCCCGGCCTCATCATCCAGCTCGGGCTCATGAGCATGGGGCTCGCCGGGTTCGGGGTGGTGTTCGAGAAGCGCTCCGGCGTGCTGGAGCGCATGCGCGTCACCCCGGCCAGCCGGCTGGCGCTGCTGCTCGGGCGCGTGCTCAACAACGCGCTCACCCTGACGATCCAGACGCTGCTGCTCCTGGCGGTCGCCTTCGCCTTCGGCCTGCGGGCTCCCGCGCCGGGGCTGGCGGCCGGGTTCGTGCTGGTGATCGTGCTCGGGAGCAGCCTGGCCGCGCTGTCGTACGCCATCGCGCTGACGATGAACGAGCACCTGTTCGCGCCCGTGATGTCCACGGCGGTGATCCCGCTGGTCCTGCTGTCCGGCTCGTTCCTGCCGATGTCGATGGCGCCGGGCTGGCTCGACGCCATCTCGCACATCAGCCCGTTCAGGTACACGCTGGAGGCGCTGCGCGACCTGTTCGAGGGGCACTACCTGACGGGCACCGTGGGCCTGGGAGTGGCCGTGACCGTGGTGTTCGCCGCGGTCAGCCTCACGGTCGGGACCCGGGTCTTCAACCGGGAGAACGCCTGAGAGCGCCGTTCAGGCCGCGTTCCTGGCGCGCCGCCGCAGCGCGGCGATGATCCCCGCCGGGTCCACGTTCCCGTAGCCGTAGTCGTAGTCGAAGCCCACCTCGCTGCGGTCCTCGGCGGTGCGCCGTAGCAGCGCCCGCAGCTGGGTGGGCGACAGCCGGGTCGACGGCCACAGGGTGCGGACGGCGGCGACGAGCCCGGCGGCCACCGGCGTCGCCGCGGAGGTGCCCGAGTCGGGCTCGTCGTCGCCGAACGCCTTCGACCCGGAGAAGTGGGTGTAGGCGCAGAAGTCGGGCTTGCGGGCGGTCAGCCGCCCGGGGCCCTGCGAGGAGTAGCCCACGCGCTCCCCGTTGATGTCGACGCCGCCGACGGACAGGGCCTTCGGGTGGGAGTTGGCGCCGACGATGGGCCGGTTGGGGTAGACGCACCGGCCGTCGGGGCACTGGGTGCCGCAGTTGCCCGCCGCGAACAGCACGTCCGCGCCCGCCTGGTCGAGCTCGGCCACCATCAGGTTGAACGGGTGGGCGGCGTTGTCGGAGTAGTTGCCCGGATGCCCGACGGGGAAGTCCCACTCGGGGGAGAAGGAGCCCCACGAGTTGCTCACCACCAGCGCCCTGGTCTCGGCGGGCTGGGCGGCGAGCACGCTGCGCAGGTGCGCGAACGCCGACACCGCGTCCGACAGCAGCCCGTCCAGCGCCGAGCCGCCGGGCCGGGTGGACAGCAGGACCGGGATGTCGATCAGCGACGCCTGGGGAGCGGCGATGAGCGTGTCGAACGCGCACATCGTCCCGTGATCGACCTCGAACTCGCCCGCCTTGCCCGACACGCCCTGCGGGCTCCAGGACCGCTCGGCGTCCAGCGTGACGCCCCTGCCGAGCTGCCTGGCGGTGTGGGCCGCGTTGATCCCGGTGTCGAGCACGGCCAGCGCCACCCCGTTGCCGTCGAGGCCCTCGGCGCTCAGGCCCGGCACGTTCAGCAGCCGCTCCACGTCGTGCCAGGTGCCGACCGGCGGGTCGCCCCCGCACGTGCGCGTGGTCGTGATCACCGGGTCGGCGTAGACGCCGACCACGTCGGGCCGCAGCGCGGGCAGCAGCGTGACCCTGGAGGCCAGCTCGTCGTCCGAGATGGTGCCGCGCACCAGCACGGAGGCGTCCTCGGCGGCCAGCGAGAAGTCGAGCGGCTGGTTGAGCGAGAGGGGGTCGCCCCCGGCGATCGGGACGGGCCGCGCGACCGCCACGGGGACGTACGCGGTGTCGAGCTCGACCCCGGGCAGCCCGTCGGCCACGTCGGCCGTGGTGGCGCTCTGATCCGGGTCGGCGACGGCCGCGACCAGATCGGGGGAGGGGCGGAGCTGGATCAGGACCCGCATGTGTCACCACCGAATCTCGTGGAGGGAATGAACTCCCCAAGATTCCTCCATTCATCGCCCCGGCGTCCAGCGCCTTTCAAGGGTTTGACCTGCGCAAATACCCTAATTAGTGCGAACCGGATGACATTTCTTCCGGGGCGTCAGGCTTCCGTGTTCCCGGTCTGTTCACTACGGTGTCGAATCATGACGCTCCAGGCGCAGATGCCGGTCGACGACGGAGAAAAAGCTCACTGGCTGGCGGTGCGGCCGAGGCTCGTCCTCGCCAGCGCCTTCATGCTGTTCCTCGAGCTGGCGCTGATCCGGTGGACCGGGTCCAACATCGTCCACCTCAGCTATTTCACCAACTTCGTGCTGCTCGGCTCGTTCCTGGGCATCGGGCTCGGCTTCCTGCGCGTGGGGCGGTCGCGGCGGCAGCCGTACTACTCGCCCGTCGTGCTGGCCGTCCTGGTCGCCGTCGTCCTGACGTTCCCCGTGACCGTCGACAGGAACACCGAGGGCGTCCTGTACTGGACGAGCCTGTCCACCAGCGGCCCGCCCGCGTGGCTGATCCTGCCGGTGATCTTCGCCGCCGCCGCGCTGGTGCTCATGGGCCCCGCCGAGCTCGTCGGGCGCTGTTTCCCCGAGCTGCCGCGCCTGGAGGCCTACCGCTACGACCTGATCGGCAGCCTCAGCGGGATCGCCGCGTTCACGGCGCTGTCGTTCCTGAGCGCGCCGCCGGTGTTCTGGGGGCTGGTCGCGGCCATCTGCTACGGGCTGCTGCTCATGCCCCGGCCGCGCTCGCTCTACCTCGGCCTGGTGACCGTGCCCTCACTGGCCGTGGTGGGGCTGCTGCTGATGGAGACGCTGACCGCCGGGGCCATCTGGTCGCCGTACTACAAGGTGACCGCGCGCCAGCTCACCCAGCTCGGCGTGCCCGTCACCGACATCTCCGTGAACGGCATCCCGCACCAGCAGGCCGTGCCCGCCGCCGCCCGGCTGCAGTGGGAGGCCCAGTACGGCCTGCCGTACGAGCGGACCAGCAAGCCGCCCAAGGACGTGCTCATCGTCGGCGCGGGCAGCGGCACCGACGTGGCCATCGCGCTGTCCAAGGGCGCCAATCGGGTGGACGCCGTGGAGATCGACCCCAAGCTGCGCGAGCTGGGCGGCTCGGTCCACCCCGACAAGCCGTACGACGACCCGCGCGTCACCACCCACATCACCGACGGGCGGGCCTTCCTCGAGCGCACCGGCGACAAGTACGACCTGATCCTCTTCGCCCTGCCCGACTCGCTCACCCTCGTCTCCGGGGCGAGCTCGCTGCGCCTGGAGAGCTACCTGTTCACCGAGGAGGCCATGAAGGCCGCCCGCGCCCACCTCAAGCCGGGCGGCACCTTCTCGATGTACAACTACTACCGGGAGAGCTGGCTGGTCGACCGCCTCGCCTCCACCATGCAGAGCGCCTTCGGCCACAAGCCGTGCGTCGACGTCGTCAGCACCGCCGGCCAGCAGGCCGTCATCACGGCGGGCGTGACGGCCGACGCGCAGCGCTGCGCGTCGGAGTGGCCCGGCGCCGCCCCCGGCACCCCGCAGCCAGCCAACGACGACCGGCCGTTCCTCTACCTCAAGGACGCCACGATCCCACCGATCTACATCATCACGCTCGGCCTGATCCTCATCGTCAGCCTCTTCGCCGTCCGCGTCGTCGCCGGGCCCTACGAGCGGATGCGGCCGTACGCGGACCTGTTCCTGCTCGGCGTGGCGTTCATGCTGCTGGAGACGAAGAGCGTGACCGGGTTCGCGCTGCTGTTCGGCACCACGTGGGTGGTCAACGCGATCGTCTTCGCCGGCGTCCTGGTCGCGGTCCTCGCCGCCGTCGAGGTCACCCGCCACTTCCGCACCCCGCCGCTGCCCGTCATGTACGGCGTGCTGCTCGCGGGACTGCTGCTGTCCTGGCTGGTGCCGAACTCGTGGCTGCTGTCCCTGCCGGTGCCCCTGCGCGCGGTGGCGGCCGTGGTGGTGGCGTTCCTGCCGATCTTCGCCGCGAACGTCGTCTTCGCCAAGCGCTTCGCCGAGACGGCCGACGCGACCACTTCCTTCGGCGCGAACCTGCTGGGGGCCATGGTGGGCGGCTGCCTGGAGTACGCGGCGCTGGTGATCGGGTACAAGGGGCTGCTGATCGTGGCGGCGGTGCTCTACATCGGGGCGATGGTGCTGCTGCCCCGGAAGTCGGTCACCGCCTGACGGCCGGGGCGGCGGGGGGATTCCCCGCCGCCGGTGCCGTGGTTACAGGCCGCAGAGCTCGTCGAGGGACTTGGCGCCCTTCTGGGTGTTCCTGGTCGGCGTCTGCGTGGGCGCCGCCGCCTGGCGCGTACGGGTCGGCGTGGCCGAGGACGTGACGCTCGGGGACGCGCTCACGTTGGCCGTCTGGGCCTGACGGGCGGGCCGGCCGGAGTCGGCGATCGCCTTCCTGGAGGCCACGCGGATCTTCGCCCAGTCGGGCGAGCCCGGCCAGAACTCCGGCGGAACGAACTGCATGCTCGTGATCCGGGCGTCCTTGACCTTGACCGCCAGCTGCACCAGCGGCTGCAGCAGGTGCTCCGGGATGTTGGTCTGGGCCAGCCGCTTGGCCGCGCCGGCGATCTTGGTGAAGTTGGCGAGGATCACGGTGGGTGTGGCCTGCTGGGCAAAGGCGCCGATGACGCAGCGCTGGCGGGCCATGCGGGAGAAGTCGTCGCTGTTGACCCGGGAGCGGCCGTACCAGAGGGCCTGCTCGCCCGTCAGTTTCCGGTAGCCGGCTTTGATGGTGCCCGCCGTGCCGAAGTGGCCGCCCCACTTGACGTCCTGCTCGACCCGGATCTTGAGGCCGCCGATGGCGTCCACGAGGTCCGCGAAGCCGAACATGTTCATCAGCATGTAGTAGTCGATCTTGAGGCCCAGCGTGTAGCCGATGGCGTCCATCAGCGCCCGGGGGCCCTTGTTCTTGCCGCCCATGAGCTGCGGGTTCTCGTTGGCGTACTGCCAGACCTCGTTGAGCAGGCCGCCGTTGGAGAGTTCGGCCATGTAGCCGTTCGGGAACTGCTTGTGCAGCGGCGAGTTCGGCGGGAAGCGCACGTGCTGCAGGTTGCGCGGCAGGCTGAACAGGACGGTGTTGCCCGTCTTGAGGTCGATGCTGGCCACGTTCATGCTGTCGGTGCGCACGCCGGTGCGGTTGCCGGCCGCGTCGCCGCCGATCAGCAGGAAGTTCACGCGGTCCTTGCCGCCCCACGGGTCCTCGCCCTCCTTGACCGGGGCGGGGACGTCGGGGTCGGGTGTCGAGGGGAAGATCTGCTTGATCGCTTCCCGCGCGGTCAGCACGTAGTTGGCGGTCAGGGCGAACGGCGACATCACCGCCACGCACAGCACCCCGACCACAATGCCGGTCAGCACCTGGCCCTGCTGGTTGAGGCGGTTGGGCCCGAGCGCGACGTACGAGGTCACCAGTACGGCGAACCACAGCAGCGCGAGGACCGAGGCCACCACGACCACGGTGATCATCATCCCGTCGCCGACGAACGCGGTGAGGTTCTGCAGGTTCCGGGTCAGCCCGTAAGCCAGGGCCGCCAGGAGCATCACCGCGTACACGCTGAGGAGGATCAGCCCGGTACGGCGGCGCCCGGCGCGCAGATGTGCGGCGCCGGGCGCGATGGCGGACAAAGCGGTCCACCCGAGTACGGATCCGGTCGTCAGGGGCTTGGCGAAGCGAGGGGAGGAGGAGCCAGGGCGCGGACGGCGAACGGGTCGCCGTTTCTTGTTGCCCCCTGGCACGGTTTCTGCCCCATCGCGATTGCTCACACCCGGCTCCTTACACGCCTACCAGGCAAAACTGTCGTTGCCCCCCGTTGGGCACAAGATTGCCAGGATTCTAGTCCCCATATCTGGACATCAGAGACATGTGCCCAAGCTGAGATGAACACTACGTGCACGATGGGCCGCGTTTATGGGGTTTTGGGTAGGTCGTAACTTTTTTCAGGAGACGGTCGAGGACGGCGCCATCCAGGTGTTGCACTGGTACGTCTTGTCCCGCTCCCAGCCCTGCCGGAACCACCGGTTGTTGTTGGCGGGCGTGCCGTGGTCGCGCGGCCACCCCGGATAGTCGCCCACCTGGGCGTAGAACGAGAACAGGCGGCCACGCAGGGACGTGCTCACCGGGTACGTCGCCGCCACCGACCGCATCCACATGGCGCCGAAGCAGGTCGCCTGCAGCTCGAGCCGCCTGCTGAGCGCCAGCTTGCCGCTCTGGCCGGAGGAGTCGAGGGTGGCGCGCCACCAGGAGTCCATCAGGCCGGTGATGTTCTGGATGTGGTGGCCGTACTCGTGCGCCATCATGCTGATGATGCCGCCGTGCCACTGGATGATCTGGCCGTACCCGCGGGCGTTGCCGTTGCCCCGGGACATGGCCGAGGTGGAGGCGTAGATCGTGTTGTTGCGCGGGCAGTAGTACGGCACCATGCTCCCGGCCGACGGATAGTCGCCGCACGCGCCCCGGCCCCGCTTGGCGGCGATGGCGTAGTTGGGCGCGCTGAACTGGATGCCCTGCTTCTCCAGGATCGGCCCCCATGCCTGGTCCATGCACTTGCCGGTCTTCAGGATCAGCGCCTTGAGCTGACTGTGGTTGAAGATGTTGGCGCTCCCGCCGGAGCAGCTCAGCCTGGGCAGCGAGCCCGCCCGGTACATGGTGTTGCTCTTCAGGCTCGTGTTCAGCGTCACCTTGGGAGGCTGCGTCGGGGTCGTCTCCGGCTCCTCGGTCTCCTCCTGGGTGGGCTGCTGCGTCGGCGAGTCGGACTCCGCCGGGGTCGGCTGCCGCGTGCGGGTCGGGAACGGGTCGCCGGTGGCGCGCTCCGAAGGCTCGTACGTCGGGATCGCGACCGGTGTCGTCGTCTCCGACCTCGACGCGCTCTTGAACAGCGCCGACGCGATGACGATCAGCACGAACAGCGCGGCGATCCCCCCGAGCACGCCGCCGATCACGCCGAAGACGCCCATGCCGGACTTCCTGCGCTGCGGCGGCCCCCACTGCGCCGGCGGCAAAGGGGGCGGCGGGGGTGGCGGCGGAGGCGGGGGCGGCGGTTGCCGGTATTGCTGCTGCTGCCCGTAGGGTGGCGGCGGTGGCGGGTACTGCGGGCCGCCCTGGGGATAGGCCTGCTGCGGGTAAGCGGGCCCCTGAGGGTGGGGCGGCGCCTGCTGGTACGGGTTCCCCTGCGGAGGCGGTCCCGGGGGCGGGGGAGGCGGTGGGGGAGGCGGCGGAGGCGTCGGGTACGGCTGCTGGCTCGGCGGCTGCGGCTGGCGGTAGTTCGGCGGCGGCCACGGCAATGAGGGAGGCCTCTGTGGCTGCCCTGGCCCCTGTGGCGGGGGTGGATAATGCCCGTTCCCTGTCACCGTGTCTCCCCGTTCGCCCGGTTGTCTGGAATCGATGGCTTTGCGCCGCGACTTGCCGGACCCTTGCCAAATTTGGGGCAAAAGCATACTCATTTCTCACCCGTCACGGATGTAGCAGTGATCGGTTACGGTCCGAAATCATTCGAGGTGATCTCGGTTATCTCCCGGTCCGCGCGGCGGGCGTTGCCCTAGCTTCTTTGGCATGAATCTCCAGCAGCTCCGCTATGTGGTCGCGACTGCGGAGCACCGCACCATGACCGACGCGGCAAGATCGCTTTACATCGCGCAGCCTGCGCTGTCCCGCGCGATCCGCGATCTGGAGCGGGAGCTCGGTATGACGCTCTTCGCTCGTTCAGGCCGTGGCGTGGTCGTCACCGCGCAGGGCCGTCGCGTGGTCAAGCTGGCGAGGGAGGCACTCGATGCCGTTCACGAGATCGAGGGCCTGGCCAACCACAGCGGCGTCACGGAAGCGGAGCTCCGCATCGCGTCCACGCCCAGCCTCGAACCCGGCCTGGCCGGGCGGCTGCTCCCGGCTTATGCGGCCGAGCATCCGGGAGTACGCGTGCACATCGTTCGCTGCGACGGCAGAGACGGCGTCGTCAGCGCCATCAGAGATCAGCGGGCCGACCTCGGGCTCACCGATCTCCCGGTCCCCACGGACCTGATCACCCATCCGCTCGAGCGCCAGGAGATCGTGCTGATCTCCCCGCCCGGGCTCGACCTGCCCAACCCGGTGCCAATGGGCAAGCTGCACGGCATGCGCCTGGCGCTGCCGGCCCGCGGCAGCGTGCGGCGCAGGGAGCTGGACGCGATGTTCGGCAAGTACTCGGTGAGCCCCGTGGTCGTGCTCGAAACCGACGAGCGCAACGGCTGGCTCAACGCGGTACGCGCGGGCCAGGCGTCGTTGCTCTGGTACCGCGGCCTGGCGGAACAGGCCAGTCGCGCGGGCCTGATCGTGCGCTCGCTCGAACCCGCCGTGCGGCGCGTCATCGCCGTCGTGCACGCCCGCCGCCGCCTGCCGCTGATCGCCCAGGACTTCCTGTCCACGGCGGAAAAGGGGACAGCGGCCTGACCCGATTAGGAACGATCCATGCTCATGGCCTCCACTCCATGGAGGCGGGGTTCGGTCGCTGGGGAGCCGCCGCCTTCCCTCGTCGCTCCAGTCGCTGCGCTCCCTGCGCTCCTCAGTCCAGGCGGCGGCGCTCCCTCACCCGCACCCCCTAGCGGGAGACCGGCAACCGCACCACGGCCCGCAGTCCAGGCGCGGCGTCCTCCAGGACGACCGTGCCGCCGTGCGCACGCACGGTCTCGCGTACGATCGCCAGCCCCAGCCCGGCGCCGCCCTCATCACGGCTGCGCCCGGAGTCCAGCCTGGTGAACCGGTTGAAGACGCGCTCGCGATCCTGCTCAGGGATGCCGGGCCCGTCGTCGGTCACCGTCAGCACTCCGTCCGCGGTCAAGGCCACCTCGACCTTGGAAGAGGTGTGGCGTACCGCGTTGTCCATCAGGTTCGTCAGCACCCGGCTCAGGTCGAGGGCGTCTCCGCGCACCACGACCGGGTCGCACACCGTCAAGCGCGCCTCGGCGTACCTGTCGACGGTCTGGCGGACCACCTCGTCCAGCTCGACGGGTTCCCGCCTGGCGGGCACGCCGCCGCGCTCGTCCAGCCTGGCCAGCGCCAGCAGGTCCTCGGCCAGCCTGGACAGCCGCATCGTGTCCTCCAGGACGCCCTCGGCGGTCTCCCGCCAGTCCTGACCCTCCGGATGTCCCAGCGCGACCTCGAGCTGCAGCCTGATGCTGGCCAGCGGGCTGCGCAGCTCGTGCGCCGCGTCGGAGACCAGCGCCCGCTGGCGCTGCTCGGCCTCCTCCAGCCTGGCCAGCATGCCGTTGAGCGTGGTGGCCAGCGAGTACACCTCGTCACGCGACTGCGGCACCGGCAGCCGGCGCGACCTGGCCGTGTGCGTGATGTCCGCCGCGCCCCTGCGCAGGGCCGCGATCGGGCGCAGCGTGCGGCCGATCATGAGCCAGCTCGCCACCGCGAGCAGCACGATCAGCGCGGGCGTGCCCACCAGCAGCACCCGTCCGGCCGTGACCAGGCTGGTCTGGATCTCGCTGATGGGCCGGGCCGCGATGACGGTCTGCCCGCGGTCCGCACTGAGCACGATCACCCGCAGGAACCCGGGGACCGCGTACGGCCGCCCGTCCAGGAGCGTGGCCTGCCCCCGCTTGAGCACCTTGTCCCGGGCCTTGGCGTCCAGCAGCGGGACCAGCCGGTCGGTGCCGTACGTCACGTGCGTGATGCGCCCGCCGGCGTCGATGACCTGCACGATCGTGCCGTCGTGCGTGGTGATCGGGCTGGTCAGCGTCCCGGCGTCGGCCGCCACGCGCACGGCCTGCGCCGTCTGCCTGGTGGACTCGTCCACCGTGTCCATCAGCGCCCGTTCGAGCACGCTGACCAGCACTGACGCCGACACGGCCAGGGCGAGCGCGAGCACCGCGGCGGCCGCCACCGTGAGCCTGAACCGCAGCCCCTGCCGCCGCCACCAGACGAGCGGGGAGTCAGCCACCGTCGCCCGCCAGCCGGTAGCCCGCGCCGCGCACGGTCTGGAGCGCGTTCCTGCCGAACGGGGCGTCGATCTTGCGCCGCAGGTAGCCGACGTACACCTCGACCACGTTCGGGTCGGTGTCGAAGGTGTCCCAGACGTGCTCCAGGATCTCCGCCTTCGACACGACCTCGTCCCGCCGCCGGATCAGGTACTCCAGCAGCGCGAACTCCCTCGGCGTCAGCTCGATCGAGCTCCCGTCCCGCTCGACCCTGCGCCGGGCCGGGTCGAGCGACAGGTCGCCGGCCACCAGCACCGACGGCCGCCGCCCCGCGTCGCGCCGCAGCAGCGCCCGCAGCCTGGCCACCAGCACCACGTACGAGAACGGCTTGGTCAGGTAGTCGTCGGCGCCCAGGTCGAGCCCGTCGGCCATGTCGTATTCGCCGTCCTTGGCCGACAGCATGAGGATCGGCACCCAGTTCTCCTCCGCGCGCAGCTGCTTGCACACGTTGTAGCCCGAGAGCCGGGGCAGCATGATGTCGAGCACCACGATGTCGTAGTCACCCTGCCTGGCCGCGTGCAGGCCCTCCTCGCCGTCGTGGGCGAGGTCCACGGCGAACCCCTCAGCCTGGAGCCCCCGCTGGAGCGCGGCGGCCATCCGCCGCTCGTCCTCGACGACAAGTACTCTCATGTGGCAATTCTCCTGTTCCTGGCCTGAGACAACGCTGAGAAGGCTGAGAGCCGTCTCAGACAGTCTCAGGTCCGCCTAAGGATGCATCACGCAGGCTCTGAACATCGACATACCGTTAAGGAGTGAGATGCGCAGAGGCACGTTCGTGAGGTGGGGAGTCCCGATCGCGGCGGCGGCCGTGATCGGAGCCGCGATCGGCGCCGGCCCCGTCATAGCCGCGGTGAGCGGCGACCCCGTGCTGCCGGAGCGGTCGGCACAGCAGCTGCTGGCCGACGCCGTGGCGGCGACCGGCAAGGAAGGCGGCATCGCGCCGATGTCCGGCACGGTGCAGCAGACGGCCTCGCTCGGCCTGCCGGCGCTGCCGCAGACCGGCGAGGCGTCGCCGCTGAGCCTGCTGTCCGGTTCGCACGAGGTGAAGGTCTGGTACGGCGGCGACGACAAGGTCCGGGTGGCCCTGCCGACGCAGCTGAACGAGACCAACCTGATCGTGAACGGCGACACGGGCTGGTACTGGGAGAGCGCCACCAACACGGCCACCAAGCTGACCATCAAGGAGGAGGCCGGGCAGGACAAGCGCGCTCTGCCCACGCCGCGGCCGACCGACGTGACGCCGCAGCAGGTAGCCGAGCACCTGCTGGCCAACGTCGACCAGCACACGGCGGTCCGCGTGATCAACACCGCCCAGGTGGCGGGCCGGCCGGTCTACCAGCTCGTGCTGGCGCCCAAGGACGCGGGCTCGCTGGTCCAGGAGATCCGCATCGCGCTCGACGGCGAGACGTACGTCCCGCTGCAGGTGCAGGTCTACGCCAAGGGCTCGGCGGAGCCGGCGTTCCAGGTCGGGTTCACGCAGGTGACGTTCACGCCGCCGGCGGCCGAGAACTTCACCTTCACCCCGCCCGCGGGCGCCAAGGTGGAGGAGAAGACCCTCGGGGCCGGCATGGACCAGGACGTGGCGGCGGATCGCGCCGAGCACGCCAAGGACGTCGCGGAGCGGGCGAAGGTCGTGGGGCAGGGCTGGACGACCGTGGCGGTCGTGCCGTTCTCGCTGTCGGACCTGAAGACCGCGACGCCGTCGGACGGTCGCGAGGGACCCAGCCACGGTCAGGGCCCCGGCGGGGGCGCGGGTGCCGACCCGAGCGCGCTGATCGACAGCGTGCTGAAGTCCGCCACCCCGGTGAGCGGCACGTGGGGCTCCGGCAAGCTGATCAAGACCAAGCTCGTCACCGCCCTGCTGACCGACGACGGCCGCCTCCTGGTCGGCGCGGTCACCCCGGAGGAGATCACCAAGGCGGCGGGCACCAAGTGACCACCGTCACGCAGGAAGCAGGGGCGCCCTCCGGGGCGGCCCTGCCCCCGGGGGTGAACGCGGGGGAGTTCGCGATCGTCACGGAGGGCCTGACCAAGCGCTTCCGCGGCGGCCAGGTCGCCGTGGACACGCTGGACCTGGCCGTGCCGCGCGGCTCGGTGTTCGGCTTCCTGGGGCCGAACGGCTCGGGCAAGACCACCACGATCCGCATGCTGCTCGGCCTGGTCGCGCCGACGTCGGGTGGATACTCCGTGCTCGGCCTGCCCCAGGCCCAGGCCCTGCCCAAGGTGGGGGCGCTGGTCGAGGGGCCGGCCTTCTACCCGTACCTGTCGGGCGCGGCCAATCTGATGCGCTTCGACTCCGCCGACCCGACCGCGCCCCGCGCGAGCGCGAAGCGGCGCATCGCCGAGGCGCTCGACCGCGTGGGCCTGTCGGCCGCGGCGGCCAAGCGCTTCCGCAACTACTCGCTCGGCATGCGCCAGCGCCTGGCCATCGCCGCCGCCCTGCTGGGGCCGCGCGAGCTGCTCATCCTGGACGAGCCCACCAACGGGCTCGACCCGCAGGGCACGCGCGAGGTTCGCGCGCTGGTCAAGGAGATCGCAGCCGACGGCACCACGGTCTTCGTCTCCTCCCACCTGCTGGCGGAGGTGGAGCAGATGTGCACGCACGCCGCGATCATGCGTACCGGCAAGCTCGTGGCGCAGGGCACGATCGCCTCGCTGAACGGCGGGCTCGTGACGCGCGTCCGGGTGGAGACGCCGGACGTGGCGGACGCCGCGCGGGTGCTCGGCACGCTCGGCCTCGCCGACGTGCTGACCTCGGGCGGGGAGGTCACGGCGGAGCTCGGCGGCCACGCGCCGGAGCGCGTCAACGCCGCGCTGGTGGGGGAGGGCGTGGCCGTTCGCGGGCTGGCCGTGGTGCGGCCGAGCCTGGAGGACGTGTTCGTGGGACTGACAGGGGAGGGCTTCGATGTCGACGGCTGAGTCGACCGCTGAGACGGCGGGGACCCTGGGGTCCGCCGTCGGGACCACGGGGGCGGCGACCCAGGAGGAGCGCCGCACGCCCGGGCTGGTGCCCGTCGCGGAGTCCATGCGCACCACCGAACGCCGCCCGCCGGAGCCGTCCGCTTCCGCTCCCGCCCCCGTGGCGGGAAGGGCGTGGGCGTTCTGGCGGCTGCTCGGCTCCGAGCTGGGCCTGACGTTCCGCAGGCCGCGCAACCTGATGATGCTGGCCGTGCTCGGCGTCGTGCCGATCGTCATCGGCGTGGCGCTGCGGCTCGTGGCCTCCGAGGAGGGGATGGGCGGGCTCGTCCAGGACGTCGTGGGCAACAGCCTGATGCTGACGTTCGTGTCGTTCTCGTTCCTGGTGCTGCTGCTGATGCCGGTCGCCGTCAGCGTCGTGGCCGGCGACTCGATCGCGGGCGAGGCCGGCGCGGGGACCCTGCGCTACCTGCTGGCCGCCCCTGCGGGGCGCACCCGGCTGCTGCTGGTCAAATACCTCAACGCGGTCGTCTTCGCGTACGCGGTCACCGCTGTGGTGGCCCTGACGGCGCTGGTGACGGGCCTGATCCTCTTCCCGGCCGGGGACGTGACGCTGCTGTCCGGCAGCACGATCTCGATGGCCGACGGGCTGCTGCGCATCCTCATCGCCGTCGGGTACGTCGGCGCCGGGATGGCCGCCCTGGCCGCGGTCGCGGTGGCGCTGTCGACGTTCACCGAGGTGTCCATCGGGGCCATCGCGGCCACCATGGTGCTGGTCATCGTCTGCCAGGTGCTCCGGGCGATCCCCGAGCTGGGCTCGATCACGCCCTACCTGCTGCCGTCCAAGTTCACGAACTTCGACGCCGTGCTGCGCAGCCCGATCGACTTCGGGAGCCTGCGGGACGGGCTGCTGGCGTTCGGGGCGTACATCGTGCTGTTCGGCTCGATCGCCTGGGCGCGCTTCTCCGGCAAGGACATCACCTCCTGACAGCGGCAGCGCCCCGACGGCGGACGGCCGGGGCGCGGGACGCGGGGAACGTCAGGCGGCGGGACGGCGGCGCAGGCCGAGCGCGCCGATCACGACGCCGATGACGCCCACCACGAGGCCGGCGCCGCCGAGCAGGCGGGCGGTGCCGTCGGAGGCCGACGTGGCCGCCACCGGCGTCACCGAGGGAGCGGCGGCGGCCGGAGCGGCCGAGGGCGACGCGGACGCCGAGGCCATGCCGTGCTCGTCGCCCCCGCTCGCGGGGACCAGCTTGAGCGTCGGGGCGGGGTGCTCCGCCTCGGTCCCGTCCGTCTTGGGCGCGTCCGACCAGTCCACGACCTCACCCTTCGAGTAGGTCTGCTTCGTCGGGAACACCAGCGAGTCCGTGTCCTTGGGCAACTGCCCCATGGACACCTCGAACTCCTGGAACTCGCCCGGGTTGATCTTGCCGCCGGACCACACGATCTTGGTCACGGCCTCTTCGAGGTCGCCGTACTCGGTCTTGACCGGCTTGGGCAGCTTGCCCTGCGTGACCTTGACGTCCCAGCCCGGCAGGGGCTTGACCGACACGAAGGCCAGCGGATGGTCGACGGGGAAGGAGACCTCGATCTTGGTGGTCGAGGCGTCGTCGCGCTCGTTCGGCACCCGGAACGCGACCTTGGTGAATCCGCCCTGCTCGGCGGTGCCCGGCTGGATGGTGACGTGGGCCAGGGCCGGGATGGCGAGGCCGACGGTGAGGGCGGTGGCGGCGGCGAGCACGGTCGCCGCACGGCGTGCGAAGGACATGCGGGAACTCCACTTGGTGTACGGGGATGAACAAGGGGTGTCAGACGGTCAGGCGGGAAGTGGAGGACCACGCCTGGCAACGCTGTGCCGGAACTCCGGCTGGAGCGGGACGACCCTCGCCCGGACGATCGGCGCGGCGGGCCGCGCGAACGGCGGCACGGCGACCGCCGGGAGCAGTATGAGACGGCGGCCGACGAGGCGCAGCAGCGACCAGAGCACGACCTCGCCGCGCGCCAGCCACAGGCCCGTGATCAGCGTGGCCGTCACGTGCGTGAGCAGCATCCCGGTGTTGACCGCCAGGCCACCCTGGCCGTGGCCGTGCGCCGCGGCCCCCAGCTCGAACAGGCCGCGCACGGAGAAGTAGGCGGCGCCGTCGCCCGCGAACAGCTCGTGCAGCGCCAGCTGCGCCCCCACCAGCACGACGTTGATCGTCGCCGCGGAGCGCTCCTTGCCGCACAGCGCCAGCCCCAGCGCGGACACGCCCGCGAGCCCCAGTCCGGCGACCCACGGCGCGGGCGCCGAACCGCCGCCCAGCACGTGAGCGAAGGCGGCGAGAGCCACGCAGACGGCGGCGAAGGCGGCCGTCCGCGCGAGTCTGAGGGGAAGGTGCGCACGCATGGGTGTGCCCCATGCTCTCATGGGGCAGTGAGTCATGAGACCCGAAGTCCGAAGCCGCACAGTGGCTGGTCCAAAACGGGCATTTAGGGCTAGGGTCGTGCCGACCGCGTTGACATTGAGGTGAGAACGTTGCGGCACTTGGGTGGTTTCCTCATCGGGCTGGTGGTGACGGCGGCCGTGCTGGCGGGCGGTGGCTGGGCCGTCCAGCAGGCCGTCGGCAACGCCGCGGCGACACCACCGGACAATCAGAAGATGTGGATCGCGCTGGGCGCGATGGCCGCCGTCGGGCTGGTCGTCGGACTGGTGGTGGCGGGCCGGATCTCGCCCATGGCGACGTTCGTGCCGTCGCTGGTCCTGCTGGCCTGGACGGTCGTGTACGCACTCGACGTGAACAGGGCGATCTCCCTCATTCCGAGCGCCCCGTCGGTCAACCAGATCATCCTGGACGCCGGTCTCGGCGCCAAGACCCTGCTCACGTCCGGCGTGTTCGCCCTGCTCGGCGTGGCGCTGTTCATCCCCGTCCTGATGCCGTCGCGCTGGTCGCGCCAGTACGACGACGTCGACGAGGACTATGAGGCCACGCCGGAGGGCAGCTACTACTGAGTTGTCCCTACTGGGCCGTCCCCGTGTAGAGGCGGGTCACCACGTCCTCGATGCTCGACTGGCCGGGAGACGTGGCCATCAGGTCGTCGAGCGTGCCGTCGAACGCCAGCCGCCCGTGGTCGATCACCATGACCCGGCGGCACAGACGCTCGATGTCGCCGAGGTCGTGCGTGGTCAGCAGCACGGTCGTGCCGCGCTCGGCGTTGACCCGCTGCAGGAACTCCCTGATGCCGGCCTTGCTGACCACGTCCAGCCCGATCGTCGGCTCGTCGAGCACCAGCACGTCGGGCGCGTGCAGCAGCGCCGCCGCGAGGTCGCCTCGCATGCGCTGGCCCAGGCTGAGCTGGCGCACCGGCGTGCGCATGAACTCGCCCAGGTCGAGCGTCTCGGTCAGCTCGTCGAGCCGCGACCTGAACGTGGCCCGGTCCACCCGGTACAGGTGGCGGATCAGCTCGAAGCTGTCGACGAGCGGCAGGTCCCACCACAGTGTCGTCCGCTGCCCGAACACCACCCCGATCCGCCGCGCCAGCGACGTGCGCCGGCGCGACGGGTCGAGCCCGGCCACCCGGACCCGGCCGGACGTCGGCGTCAGGATGCCGCAGAGCATCTTGATGGTGGTGGACTTGCCGGCCCCGTTGGGCCCGAGGTAGCCGACGAACTCTCCCGCCGACACGGTGAACGACAGGTCGCTCACGGCGTGGACGACATTCCTCTTGATCTTGAACGAGCGTCCGGCCCTCTCAAGTTCGATCATCCTCAACTCCCCGTGGATCGGTAGTGCCTGATGCCCTGCCGCCAGGCCAGCCCGGCCAGCAGGGCGAGGACCAGCGCGGCGACCGGCGCGGAGAACCGCAGGAACTCCGGCGTGCCGAACGGGTCGTCCCTGCCCAGCACGTACAGGCCGGGCTGCCAGTTGACGAAGGCCAGCGGGAGCACGTACGTCACGCCCCTGACCAGGTCGCGGCCGTAGATGCTGAGCGGGTACTGGTTGAGCTGGGCGCTGCCGTAGGTGAAGGCGTTGGACACCTCGGGGGCGTCGGTCAGCACGAACTGGACCGCGCCGCCGAGCGTCCAGATCGCCCCGAAGATGATGATCCCGCTGACCAGCATGACGGGGATCATCCAGGCGCGCCGCCAGTCGAGGTCGAGCACGGCGACGCCGTAGCCGAGCACGGCGCACGCCTGCAGGATCCGGCCCACCCTGGCGGGCACGAACCGGTCGGTGGCGAGCTGGATCCACGGGCTGACCGGCCTGATCAGGAACGTGTCGAGGGTGCCCGCCTTGATGTGCTGGCTGATCCGGTCGATGTTGCTGACGAACGTGTC
The DNA here is from genome assembly GCF_040610775.1 of Nonomuraea sp. NPDC003709. Taxonomy (NCBI): domain Bacteria; kingdom Bacillati; phylum Actinomycetota; class Actinomycetes; order Streptosporangiales; family Streptosporangiaceae; genus Nonomuraea; species Nonomuraea sp. NPDC003709. The sequence continues at coordinate 714,994 of NZ_JBEXMW010000002.1, forward strand.
GCAGATGGCGAACGACACGCCGGCGGCGCCGTACAGGAAGAGGACCTCGTCGCGGGAGAAGCCCGCGAGCGTGGTCGTGTTGGCGAAGACGATCAGGATCACGGCGACGTCCACCGCGGAGATGAGGGCCCCGAACAGGGTCATCAGCGCGAACGACACCGGGTACGCCGCCGCGGCGCGGGTCCAGGTCCACAGCAGCAGGAAGTAGGTCCTAACCACCCTGGATCACCACCTTGCGGCGGATCGCCATGGTGGCGAGCGCGCCCAGCCCGAGTAGGATCGCGGCCCAGAGCGCCTGGAACGCGAGCGTCTCCAGGACCGGGGCCTTGCCCAGGTAGAGATCGGTCGGGAGCTGGACCATGGCCGCCCAGGGCATCGCCATGACCAGGTCGCCGAACCAGCCGGGGAACAGGTGCAGCGGCACGAGCATCCCGGAGAAGAACGTCGTCAGGAGCATCGACACGACCGCGACACCGCGGTCGTCGAGGAGCCAGCAGACCGACAGCGCCACCAGGTAGCGCCAGCCGAAGCCGACCAACACCGCGACGGCGAAGCCGGCCAGGAACGCCAGCCACTGCCCCGGCCCGGCGGGGACCGTGATGCCGAACACCACCGCGCCGATCAGCATGGGCGGGATGCCGCGGACCAGGAACAGGTACGCGGCCCTGCCCAGGTCCTCGGCCAGCGTCCAGAGCTGGAGCGAGGCGGGCCGGACCAGGTCGAGGGCGATGTCGCCGCTGCGGATGCGCTCGGGGATGCCGAGCCCGCCCCCGAACAGCTGCAACGGGCCGATGAACGCCTGGGTGATGAAGCAGAACGTGACGGCGTCGGTCACGTCGTAGCCGCCCAGCCCGGGGCGGGCCTGCCAGAGCGCGATGAGGATGTAGGCGCGAAGGATGCCGAAGACGCTGTTGGTGAAAGCGCCGGCGATCGCGCCCCAGACGTAGGTGGCGTGCTTGCGGAAGCCGTACCGGACGAGCCGGGCATATAGGGGTATGGTTTTGCACCTCCGGAGAGTGAGGACACGGTGACCAACCGTGTACGGACCCGCGCACGGGTCTGCCGATGGAAAGCATGGAATTATCCGTTGCGGGCCGTGGGCCCCGCAACGCAATTAATCGTTCAACGGTCGGCGAGACGGTAGACGAAGCGCAGGCCCGACCAGGTGTCGTCGATCGCGGCCACCTTGTTGTCCACCAGGCCCATGGACAGGCCGTAGTCGCGGACGGGGTTCTCCGAGAGGTCCGTGGGCACCTTGCTCGCGCGTTTCGGCCAGCAGACCCACAGGCCGCCGCTCTTCGCCAGCAGGGCCAGGGCGGATGGGAACGCCCCGTGAAGGGCGGCCGAGTCGGGGCAGAAGACCAGTATGACGTCGTACGGCCCGCCGGCCGGGGTCCGATGCACCTCGGCGTCAGGCTCGCCCAGGTCGAGGCCGTCGGGGGCATCGATGGCGAGGACCTGGTGCCCAGGCTTGACGCCGAGCTTGCGCGGCAGCGGTGTGCCCGAGTATCCAGCCATGGAGGACAGCGTGTCACAGCGCCGAAATATCCAGGTAAGAGATGAGATACTTACTGGCCGGTAGAAGGATCTTCATTCGGGGAAGAAGATTCATCGGAGGGCCGATATGCAGATCGACCGGGACGTGCTCCCCGACTATCCCTTGAGCTGGCAAGCCCGCGCCCTGACCAGTCTGATGTGGGGCACCCTGAAGCCGGCGTCCACGGTGCTGATGCGCCATCCGCTGGCCCTGGCCTGGGCGGCCCGGCTCGGAGAACTCGGGGGCCTGGTGACCGTGCCCCAGCCCGAACACGTGGCGATCGTGCCCGCGGAGTTCTCGGCGTGCGGGGGCGAGTGGGTGCACGGCGGGCCGGGGCTCGACGAGGGCAAGGCGGTGCTCTACTTCCACGGCGGCGGCTACTTCTCGTGCTCGCCGCGTACCCATCGGTCCATCACCTGGCGGCTGTCGGTGACGGCCCGGCGCCCTGTGCTGGCGCTCGACTACCGGCAGGGGCCCGTGCACACGCTGGCGGACTCGCTGACCGACGCGCTGGACGCGTACGACTGCCTGCTGCGGCGCGGCCACGCGCCCGGGGACGTCATCCTGGCGGGGGACTCCGCGGGGGGCCACCTCACGCTGGCCACGCTGCTGGCGCTGCGGGACCGGGAGCTGCCGATGCCCGGCGCGGCGATCTGCCTGTCGCCGTGGGCCGACCTGACCGACATCCCGCGGAACGCCAACCGCTGGCAGGACCCCATGCTCCCGGCCGGACGGGTGCGCTGGCTGGCCCGCCGGTGGACCTCGGGCCTCGACCCGAGCGACCCGCTGGTCTCCCCGGTGCTCGGAGACTTCACGGGGCTGCCGCCGCTCATGATCGTGACCGGCTCGACCGAGGTGCTGCGGGACGAGGCCAGACGGGTGGCCGAGCGGGCGCGCCAGGCCGGGGTGCCGGTACGGTACGAAGAATGGAACCGGATGCCGCACGTCTTCCCGATCCTGGCGGACGTGCTGCCCGAGGCGCGGCTGGCCTTCCGGCACATGGCGTACTTCCTGCGAGCCGTGGCCGCCCGCCGGGCGTCCAGAGGCGACATCGCGGCGGCGTGAGTTTTCGGCCCTGCAGTTTTGGCACTGCCCTTTTCGAGGTTCCCGGCGTACGCTGACAGCTTGGAGAACGTGTAAGGTTAGGTATACCTAACCTGAAGTCAGGGGGCTGTGCATGACCGAGAAGCCCACGGATCACCATCGTGGCGTCGTCCTGCGGACCGAGTGGATCTCGCGGCACATGGTCCGCGTCGTGGTCGGGGGCGACGGGCTGGCCGACTTCGCCACCACCGGCCTGACGGACCACTACGTCAAGCTGGTCTTCCCCTACGAAGGCGTCGAATACCCCACCCCGTTCAGCGTGAAGACCTGCCGCGAGACGATGCCGCGCGAGCTCTGGCCGCGGCTGCGGACCTACACCGTACGCGCCTGGGACCCCGACAGCCGCGAGCTGACCCTCGACTTCGTGGTGCACGGCGACGAGGGCCTGGCCGGCCCGTGGGCCGCCCAGGCCGCTCCCGGGGACGTCGTGCTCATGCTCGGCCCCGGCGGCGGCTACGCGCCCGACCCCGAGGCCGACTGGCACCTCCTGATCGGCGACGAGAGCGCGCTGCCGGCCATCGGGGCCGCGCTGGAGGGCCTGCCGGAGGGCGCGCGGGCGCACGTACTGGTCGAGGTGGACGCGCCCGAGGACGAGCAGAAGCTCGACACGGCCGCCGACGCCCGCGTCGCGTGGCTCTACCGGAGCGGCCGTCCCGTGGGCGAGAAGCTCGTGGCGGCGGTGCGGACGCTGGAGTTCCCCGAAGGAAACGTGCACGCGTTCGTGCACGGCGAGGCCGGCTTCGTGAAGGAGCTGCGCCGTCACCTGCGGGTCGAACGGGGCATCGGGCTGGACCGGCTGTCCATCTCCGGATACTGGCGCTCGGGGGCCGACGACGAGGCGTGGCGCGAGATGAAGCGCGACTGGAACCGTCAGGTCGAGGCCGAGGAGGAGTCCGCGATCGCCTCCTAGGCTCCCCAGGCACGCCAGGGCCGAAACACCACTTCAGACCACTGAACCCCAGCACTTACTGACCCCAGAGGAACGAACGCCTTACCTGCAATACCCCTTATGACAGACATGCGGAAAGCCTCCGCGGATCCGGCCACAGTGTGCTTTGCCGAGTCCCGGATCAGAGAGGCGAAACCCGTATGGCGCGTGGTGCTGGCGACATGCCTCCTGGCGTGCGGCCGCTTACGGTGGGCGACCCGGTCATCATCGGCCGATACCTGCTTCTCGGCCGCCTCGGCACGGGCGGGATGGGAGTGGTGTATCTGGCCGAACACCCTCGGGGTGGCCTGGTCGCGCTCAAGACGCCGCATGCGGTGCATCTCAACGATGCCACCTTACGCGCGCGCTTCGCCGAGGAAGTGACTTTCTCGCGAAGACTGGTGCCGTTCTGCACGGCGGCGGTCCTGGAGGACGGCGCCGACAAGGACCGCCCGTACCTGGTCACCGAGTACATCCCGGGTCCGGCGCTCTCCCAGGTCGTCGCGGCCAAGGGGCCGCTCACGCCCGATCTCGCGTACGGCGCGGCGCTCGGCGTGGCCGCAGCCCTGGTGGCGGTGCACGAGGCGGGGCTGGTGCACCGGGACCTCAAGCCCGGCAACGTGCTGCTGTCCACGCGAGGGCCGCGCGTCATCGACTTCGGCATCGCCCGCGACGTCGACACGCTGGCCGCGCACACGCAGGCCGGGCAGGTCATGGGGAGCCCCGGGTGGGTGGCTCCCGAGCGGTTGACGGGTGGCCCGGCGCTGCCCGCGTCGGACGTGTTCGCGTGGGGGTGCGTGGTGGCGTTCGCGGCCACGGGGCATCACCCGTTCGGGAGCGGGGAGGCGGATGTGCTGACCCGGCGCATCCTGTTCGACCCGCCGCGCGTCGCGGGCGTGCCCGCCATGCTGCGGCCCGCCGTCGAGGCGGCGCTGGCCAAGGATCCCGCCGACCGGCCCACGTCCGCCGACCTGCTTCGGGCGCTGCTGGCCGCCGGAGGCGTCGGCGAGCCGTGGGATCTGCGGCAGGCGGTGGCCGGGGTGCTGGAGGAGATCTGGACGCCCGTGCCCTATCCGCCCGGCGGCGGGCGGGTACGTCTCGCCTCTTCGACCGGCGAGTCCGGGACGCCGGAGGGGGATGTGGAGCGTTCCCGTACGCGCAGGCGCCGGGCCAAGGCCGGGGCGCATCTGTCGCACGCCAGCTTCGCCGCCCTGGCCACGGTGTCCATCGCGGCCCTCACGGTGATCGCGGCGGGCGGCGACGGCACGAGCGTCGGGGGCGGCTCGCTGCTGCCGGGCGACCCGCCGATCGTGCGCTCTTACGGCAGCGCGGACTCGACCGCCCGCCCCTCGTCCACGCCCGCCGCCACCCTCCCGCCGACGAAGTCCGCCGCCCCGCCCACCCCGGCGAGCACGCCCACGACGTCCGTCCCGCACGCCCGTACCAAGGCGCCGCTGACGGTGCGCAGCCCCTCGCCCGGCCGGCAGGACACGTTCGGACCGGCCAACAGCAGCGGGCCGGGCGGCGAGGACCCCGCCGACTGCGCGAGCCCGGTGCGCAGGCGCGGCAACGCGGTCAGGAGGGACTGCCCGCAGCCGTCGCAGTCGATCAGCACGATCCCGCAGGACGGGCCCGGCGAGTCGCCGGACCCGTCCGTGTCCGTCCCGGAGACGCCGACGGCTACCGGATCTTAGACAGGTCGATCAGGTAGAGGTCGTCCTTGAGGGGGTAGCTGAGCATCCTGCCGGTCGAATCCATGGACGGCAGCCCGATGGTGCTGCCCTCCCCGGGTATGCGCAGATCGCCCGACTTGCCGGTGTCCAGGTCGTAGAGTCCCACGCCCTCCGGCCTCCCCGCGCCGTAGACCGAGACGTAGAAGCGGTCCTGGACCGGCTGGTACGCCGAGTGCACGGAGCCGGGCACGTTCTTCTGCGACGAGCCGTCCCGGTGCCGGAAGAAGGTCGTGCCGTCCGCGGCCGTGCCCAGGCAGATGGTCACGCCGCAGAGACGCAGCTGCTCGCCCGGCTGGGTGACGGCCGTCCGGGTCTCGCCGGTCTCCACGTTCTGGATCCGGGAGTACGGCATGCCGCGGGGCTCGCCTCCGCTCCCCGGCGCGCCGATCCACGGCCAGGCCAGCAGATGCATCCCGGCGCCGCCCTGGACCGGCTCCACCGTCCCGCCCCCGAGGGGAACGGTGAAGACCCCCCCGGTGTACAGCGAGAAAACGATCTTGTCGTTGACCACGGCCAGCTTGTCGATCCCGCTGCCGTCGTCGGCCGTGTCGAGGCGCTGGTCGGCGACGATCTTCGGGGTGCCGCCGTCCAGCGGCACCGTCCAGAGGTGCGCGACGGAGTCCTTCGTCCCGCTCCACCAGGCCACCTGGCCGCCGCCCACGGCGAAGCCGTTGCCGAAGCCCACCGTGTCCTCGGAAGCCGGGACGTCGGCGATCTTGCGTGGCGTGCCGGAGTCGAGGTCGTAGGCGTAGATGGCGTTGATCGATCCGGATTCGCCTCCCTGGGCCTCCATGAGCAGCGTACGGTCGTCGACGAACGTCTGCGGTCGCCACGGCACCCCGTCGGGGGACTTCGCCGAGACCTTCCGCACCGCCTCCGGCCAGACCTTCTCCACCTGTTCGGCCGGTGCCTCGGTGTCCCGCCCGCTGGCGGGGACGGCCGTGATGGTGTCGCCGCCGCGCAGCACGGCCGTGGCCCCGGCCCCGACCAGCACGACAGCCGCGGCGGCCAGCGCGATCCGGGCGCGCTGCCTCCTGCGCCGGTGGATCCGCTCCAGCCGCTGGGGCAGCAGGGCAGGCAGTCCCGGCGCCTGCTCGGCGGCGTGGCCGAGCGTCCTGCGCAGCGTCTCCTCAACCTCGGTCATCGTACGTTCCCCCTGGTCATCGGCTTGCTCGGGAGGCCCGCGCGCAGTTTGTCGAGCGCGCGGGAGGCCTGGCTGCGTACTGTGCCGCGGGAGATCCCGAGCACGGTGGCGATCTCGGCGTCGTCGAGCTGCTCGTAGTAGCGCAGCACCAGCACCGCGCGCTGCTTGCGCGGCAGCCCGGCCAGCGCCTGCCACATCCTGCGCTCGTCGCCGCTGGGCAGCAGGTCGTGGTGTTCGCCTTCCGGCAGGTCCCAGGCGAGCAGCTCACGCCTGCGCAACCGCCAGGTGGCGATGTGCAGCCTGGCCATGGTGGTGCGCGCGTAACTCTCCGGGTTCTCCTTCAGCCGCAGCCGGGACCAGGCACCGCGCAGCTTCAGCAGCGCCTCCTGGACCAGGTCGGCCGCGTCGTGCGGATTGCCGGCCAGCACATAGCCGTAGCGCAGCAGCGCGTCACCGCGTTCGGCGACGAACTCCGCGAAACGGGGATCACCTTCCAACAGTCCTCGCCCTTCGTCGTTCCTTCACCTCCGAGAGGAACAAGGTGCGAAAACTGTTGCACGGCACGCCTGGGGCGACGTGCACGGCGGGCTACGCTCGGAGGTGGATCAACTCTTCTGTGAAAGAGGATCATCATGAGTACGAGAACGTTCCCGCTCACGCTGCGCGTCACGGTGAGCGGAGCGACGCCGGACGAGATCAGGGAGAAGGCCGTGGCCCGGGCGCTCAGCTTCTTCGGTCTCGGCGCCGAGCTGGACGTCATCAGCGCCGAGGCCGAGCCCGACGCGGAGGCGGAGGGTCGCTACCGCGCCATCGTGCTCTTCCGGAAGGTCGCCTGACGAACCGGGGGCTCGTGATCCGGCGGCGTGCGTGCGGCGAATATACGGTGATTGCCAGTCGATGACAGGAGGCGTGCGATGACACGTTGGCGCCGGTTCGTGCTCACCCTGACCGTCGCGATGTTCACCGTGGTCGCGGCGGCATCGGCCGCGGCCGCCGGCATCCAGGGCAGCGGCCTGAACTGATCACCGCCACGCAACACCGGAACGGTCAGTTCCGTCCTGGCCGTTCCGGCTCCCTGGCCTGACCTACTGTGTCGCCTCCTTCAGCAGGTCCCGCAGCCGTTTCACCAGCTCGGGGTCGCCGTCGAAGGTCAGCCCCGCACCGTCGCCCCGCCCCCACAGCCACAACAGCACGTCCTGGGACGCGCCCGAGATCGACGCCTCCGCCGTGGAACCGTCCCTGGAAACCTCGACGCCCGAGGCGGCCGGGCGGACGAGACGGCGATCCGTTCCCACGGAGATCGACACCGCGCGGCCGTCCGCACCGGCGAGTCCGTCGCCGAAGTCCTCCGGCCACTGACGGGAGGCGAAGGCGAGGAAGGTCACGAGGATCTCGTCGATGCCGTCCACGGCCAGGTCGGCGGGGATCGGCATGACGGGCTCGCCGGCCGCGAGCTCGGCGTCCACCCGGTGCACCACCGCCTCCAGCGACATCCTGCGGGCCCAGAAGCCGACGGTCTGATCGGGGTCGTACCAGGTGAGTGCCTTCTCCTCCGGTTTGCGGGAGGTGAGCTCGCCACGCAGCTCGGCCATGGCGCGGCCCAGGTGCGCTGCGGGACCGCCCGGATCGGGCTCCGGCGGCCAGGGCTCCGGCCAGGCGCCGCGGCGCATCGTCTCCACTTTGTGGAGGAAGGTGTCACCGACGTGCGTGAGCAGGTCGGCGGTGCTCCACCCGGGACAGTGGGGCACTGCGGCGGTGAGGTCCCGGGTGGCCGTCTCGCGCATTCGTGCGTAGTCCTGCTCGATCAGTTGCAAGTACCGGCGCTGATCCATGCGCCAAGTGAAACACAGTTACGCAATCGCCCCGTTACTTGACGACCTGGAAGATGAACGGCGCGACCAGGCCAAGGAGAGCCAATGCCTCGGTGAGGACGAAACCGAGGAGCATGTTCTGGCGGATCAATCCGTAGGCTTCGGGCTGCCGTGCGATGGCCTGCACGCCTTGACCGAAGATGATGCCGACCCCGACTCCGGGGCCTATGGCAGCCAGGCCGTAGCCAATGGCAGTGACGTTGCCGGAGACCTGAGCGAGTACATCCATTGCGCTGCCTTTCTGGCGAAAGAATCGCTGACTTACTGGTATTTCAGCGCATGGATGCTGGGAGAAGAAATATTTGTTTGCTCCAATTTGCCCGTAAATTGCTCGTCAATCTACACACTAGACAAATCGGACACCATGACATACCCCTGACGCCGAGAAGCGGGGCCGCAATGCCTCAGGATGCTTTCATGGAAAGCGGAATGTGGGTATTTGGCCCTGTGCGCGCTTCTGTATTACCGGAGCCCGCAGTCGGTGGGTGACGGCACAGCCGGACTTCGGCTCCGAGCTAACGACCTGCGGCCCAGGGCATCAGCTCGGCGACGATGCTCTTGCTCCACGGCCGGACGAGAGAGCGCAGCTCCTCGCAGAGCTCGGCGCCGAGCGCGGTGTACGGTGCCATCCCCATCCGGTCGGTCGCCTCTTCGATCTCCTCACGCCATCCGCGCCCTTCCTCGGTGAGAGATCCCTCGAAGAGCCAGCCACGCTCCTCCAGCCCCTGTACGGCGGCAGCCCAGTCGGCCTCGGGCCACCCTCGCGTGCTTCGGAGCACCTCGGACGTGACGGCGCCGGTGGCCGCGTGGGTGACCAGGGCTTCGATGCCGCTCAGGCCGGCGGCCAGGAGGGCGGCGAGATGGCCGTCGCCGCGATACTCGCGCAGCAGGGTCTGGGCGTGCCAGAGCACCAGGTGGGGAGCCTCGGGCCAGGGCAGTGCCGCGTGTGCGGCGTACAGGGGCCGCCCGCTGAGCTCTCCCGCGACGGTCGCCGCCGCCCGGCGGGCCAGCGCTGCCGCCCGCGCCATCTCCGGGGAGTCCACGGCATCGCCCAGCACGCGGCGCAGCGTGGCGTCGGCCGATGCGAGCCGGGCGGCCAGGATGTCGGACGGCGAGGCGATCTGCCAGGCGGCCGGGATCGCCTGCCGTACCAGATCGGGGTTGAAGTTGTAGAAGGTCGCGATCACCGTCGCGGCGGGCACCGGACCGAGAGCGGCGGCTCGGGAGGCGAAGTATCCCATCCGGCCGCTCAGCCCGAGCTTCTCGTAGGCGGCGCTCGCCTCGGGGGAGAAGTAGATCATGCCGTGCAACGGCTCCAGGGTGCGCCAGGTCCGGCGTTCCAGCGTCATGCTGGGAAAGATACCGACCAGTCGGTACAAGTGTCCACAACTCGTGGATCAGAGAGGGGCTGGATCAGCGAAGCCATGCGTATAAGGCTCCTGCTACCGAGATGGCGCAGGCAAGGACGAACATGACCAGGGAAATCGGCGTGGTGAACGTGCGGTGAGGATTGCGTTGCACGAGACGGAGCGAATCCATGTTCAGGGTCGCAGCCAGCCGATCCTGAATCTCCGCTATCGGCTGCAAGGCCAATCGGGCAAGGCCGCGGCTGCGCCAGCCCGCAAGTGCCGCTGCGACAGAGACCAGAGCCGCTACGAGCCCGACGGCGCCGGCTACGGCGTCAAGCTTCGCCTGGAGAGCGGCGACGTAGGCGGCGGAATTCACAGCGGTCGATACGAGGTAGAAGTTGAGGACCTGGAGCCCTTGGCTGATGCGGTACTCGTACCAGCGTGTGGCATGTTCGAGGGCGGCCACGAGCGACTCGTGATCATTTGGCCCGTGTGGCGGCGGAATCGGAGCGACGCGGCGGCCAGGGATCCACTGAGTGATCGCGGTCCGGACAGAGGAGATCGTCTTGCCCACCAAACCCTCCGTTGAAGGTCAGCGCACTTCTCCAATGACAACACACCACACCGTGAAAGGGGCTTTGCCGTGCGGGTGACGGTGACAGGTTCTCCATGTCGGTGGCGTCGCATGAAAGTGGGCCGCGCCAGTGCTGGGGGAGACTGGCGCGGCCCGTTTCGCCGGGGAACCGCCGCATGCCCGGAGGGCGGTCCGGCGAGATCAGTGGGCGAACTGCTCCTCTTCCGTCGACCCCCGGAGCGCGGTCGTCGAGGAGTCAGGTGCCACGGCCGTGCTGATCAGGTCGAAGTAGCCGGTGCCGACCTCGCGCTGGTGCCTGGTCGCGGTGTAGCCGCGCGACTCGGCGGCGAACTCGGCCTCCTGCAGCTCCACGTACGCCGTCATGCCGTCCGCGGCGTACCCCTGGGCCAGGTCGAACATGCCGTAGTTCAGCGAGTGGAACCCGGCGAGCGTGATGAACTGGAACTTGTACCCCATGTGTCCCAGCTCCCGCTGGAACTTGGCGATGGTGGAGTCGTCCAGGTGCTGCTTCCAGTTGAACGACGGTGAGCAGTTGTAGGCGAGCATCTTGTCCGGGTACGCCGCCTTGATGGCCTCGGCGAACTCGCGGGCCACGTCCAGGTCGGGCGTGCTGGTCTCCATCCAGAGCAGGTCCGAGTACGGCGCGTACGCCAGCCCGCGGGCGATGCACGCCCCCAGCCCGTTCCTGACCCGGTAGAAGCCCTCCGGGGTGCGCTCGCCGGTGGTGAACGCCTGGTCGCGCGGGTCCACGTCGCTGGTCAGGAGCGTCGCGGCCTGTGCGTCGGTCCGCGCGATGATCAGCGAGGGGACTCCGGCGACGTCCGCGGCGAGGCGGGCGGCGGTCAGGGTCTTGATGTGCTGGCCGGTCGGGATGAGCACCTTGCCGCCCAGGTGGCCGCACTTCTTCTCGGAGGCGAGCTGATCCTCCCAGTGCACGCCCGCGGCACCGGCCGCGATCATGCCCTTCATCAGCTCGAACGCGTTCAGCACCCCGCCGAACCCGGCCTCGGCGTCCGCCACGATCGGCGCGAGCCAGTGCGGGGCGTCGGTGTCGCCCTCCGACCAGGTGATCTGGTCGGCGCGCAGCAGCGCGTTGTTGAGGCGGCGCACGACGGCGGGCACGGAGTTGGCCGGGTACAGGCTCTGGTCCGGGTACGTCTGCCCGCCCAGGTTCGCGTCCGCGGCGACCTGCCAGCCGGACAGGTAGATCGCCTTCAGTCCCGCCTTCACCTGCTGGACGGCCTGGTTGCCGGTCAGCGCGCCGAGGGCGTTGACGTAGTCGTCGGTGTTCAGCAGGTCCCACAGCCGGCCGGCGCCGAGCCGGGCCAGCGTGTGCTCCTCCTGGACACTGCCGCGCAATCTGATCACGTCTTCGGCGCCGTACGTGCGCTCGACGCCCTCCCAGCGAGGGTCGTTGTCCCATTCGTCCTGCAGCTGCTCAGCAGCTCCCTTGAGGCGATCGATCATTGTTCACTCCCTTGTCGTCCCCTGGGGCTCACAGCCGAGTGTGTGCCCTGGGAGGGGCCGCCCATAGTCATGAGCCGAGAGAAGAACGACGAAAATTTCCATGCCATACATTACTGGCGGGTATTCAACAGTGAAGAAATCGATAGTTTTCCTGTTGGCCTAGACCAATCCGAGCGACACGGCAGTCCGGCTCCGACCTGTTCAGGAGACTAGAAAATGGGCCGAATTTCTGTCTAAGATGCCGACATGGTGCCCTTGCTAGGCGAAGAACCGCTGTCTTTGACGCAGGAGCTTGACCTGATCGCGTTCGGCCAGCGCCTCCGGCACCTGCGCAAACAGCGCGGCCTCACCCTGTCCGACCTGGGCTCGCGCGTCGGCAGGGCGCCGAGCCAGCTGTCGCTGCTGGAGAACGGCAAGCGCGAGCCCAAGCTCTCGCTGCTCAAGGGGCTGGCCGCCGCGCTGGGCGTGCCCATCGAGGAGCTGCTGCGCCGCCAGCCGCCCAACCGCCGCGCCCAGCTGGAGATCGCGCTGGAGGAGGCGCAGCGCGACCCCATCTACGCCGGGCTCGGGCTGCCCCGGCTGAAGGTCTCCGCCCGCGTCCCGAACGATGTGCTCGAACACCTCCTCGGCCTGTACGGCGAGCTGCGCGCCCGGCAGGCCCGCGGCACCGCCACCCCGGAGGAGGCCAGGGCCGCCAACGCCGAGCTGCGGCGCAGGCAGCGCGAGGTCGGCAACTACTTCGGGGAGATCGAGGAGGCCGCCGCCAAGGCGCTGGCCGCGGTCGGCTACCGTACGGGCGCGCTGTCGCAGAGCATGATCCAGAGCCTGGTCACGCACTTCGGCTACACCGTGCACACCGCGCAGGACCTGCCGCGATCCGTACGTTCCATCACCGACCTCCGCAACCGCCGCATCTACGTCAAACACGAGCAGCTCGGCATGCACACCCCGCGCACGATCCTGCTCCAGACGCTCGGCCACCTCGCGCTCGGCCACGACAAGCCCCGCGACTTCGCCGACTTCCTGCGCCAGCGCACCGAGGCGAACTACTTCGCCGCCGCCGTCCTCGTCCCCGAGAAGGCCGCCGCGCTCTACCTCCAGGAGGCCAAGGCCGACCGGGCGCTGTCGGTGGAGGACCTGCGGGACGTGTTCGCGGTGTCGTACGAGATGGCCGCCCACCGCTTCACCAACCTCGCCACCCACCACCTGGGTCTCGTCTGCCACTTCGTGCGCAATGACGCCGGGGGCACCATCTACAAGGCGTACGAGAACGACGGCATCGTCTTCCCGGCCGACGAGCAGGGGGCCATCGAGGGGCAGCGGATGTGCCTGCAGTGGTCGGGACGGCAGGTGTTCGCCTCGCCCGACCGGTTCTCGGTGTACTACCAGTATTCCGACTCGCCCACCGGGACCTATTTCTGCGTGGCGCACGTCGATCCGTCGCGGGAGCGGGACTTCGCCATCACGCTGGGGGTGCCGTACAAGGAGTCGCGCTGGTTCAGGGGCCGGGAGACCACCAGCCGCACCAAGTCCAACTGCCCCAACGGCGACTGCTGCCGCCGCCCGCCCGCCGAGCTGTCCGAGCGCTGGGAGGGCTACGCCTGGCCGTCCGCCCGCGCCAACTCCCACGTCCTGGCCGCGCTGCCGCCGGGGTCGTTCCCCGGGGTGGACGAGGCTGACGTGTACACGTTCCTGGAGCGTCACGCCGCCACCGCATAATCTGAAATGTGGGGATACGGGGGGAGGGGTCGCATGCTGCCTGAAGTGCGAGGATGGTTGCGGCGCCGTACTTCGTCCGCTGAGGACTGGCCGCTCCGGGACCTGAAGGCCGCCAAGGGGGAGACCACGGTGAGCGTGGTGCTCCCCGCCCGCGACGAGCGGGAGACCGTGGGCCAGATCGTCGGCGTGATCCGGCGCGAGCTGGACGGGCTCGTCGACGAGATCGTGGTGATCGACTCGCGTTCCTCCGACGACACCGCGCTGGTGGCGCGGCGCGCGGGGGCCTGCGTGCACGCGCAGGACGAGATCCTGCCGCAGCTCAAGCCGATGGACGGCAAGGGCGAGGCACTGTGGAAGTCCCTCGCCGTGACCTCGGGGGATGTGCTGGTGTTCGTGGACGCCGACATCCGGAAATTTCGTGCTTCTCTGGTATTCGGCCTGCTCGGGCCGCTGTTCGCGGACCCCACCGTGGTCTACACGAAGGGTTGCTATGACCGGCCCTTGCACGGCACCGCCAACGGCGGCGGCCGTGTCACGGAGCTGGTGGCCCGCCCGCTCATCAACCTCCACTGGCCGCACCTGGCCGGTTTCGTCCAGCCCCTGGCCGGGGAATACGCCGGCCGCCGCTCGGCCCTGGAACGCGTGCCGTTCCTGACCGGTTACGGCGTGGAGCTGGGGCTGCTGATCGACCTGCTCGAACTCGCCGGGCTGGACGCGTTCGCGCAGGTGGACCTGGGCTCGCGCGAGCACGCCCCGCAGTCGACCGAGGCGCTCGGGAGGATGGCGTCCCAGATCATGCTGGCCGCCTGGTCACGCCTGCTGCGTCAGGGCAAGATCGAGACCTGCCACGAGCCGTCCGTCCGGCTGGCACAGTTCCGGAGGGGGCCGGACGGGCACGACATCCTGCTCCGCGACATCGGGATCGGCGAGCGCCCGCCCATGATCACCGTGGCGCCTTGAACACGATCACCGTGACTCCTTGAACACGATCACCGTGACTCCTTCAAACCCGACGTGACGAACGCGGCGATCTGGTCGCGCATGGCCTCGTGGTCGTCCGCCGCGTCGCCCAGGATGATGCGCCCGAGCTGGCGCATCATCGAGGGGAACAGCGCCAGCCCGGTCATCATGAACAGCGTCCGGGCCACCTCCGGCGACGGTTCCACGCCCAGACCCTCCGCCAGCGAGGCCGTCTTGCGGCGGCAGCGCTCCACCCGTACCTCCTGCCCGGCCGGCAGCCCCTCCTGGTCCCGGTAGTTGAGCGCCTCCCACATCAGCAGCCGCACCAGCTCGGGATGTGAGTGGTAGTAGTCCGTCAGCCGGGCCACGTAGTCACCGGGATCGGCGCCCGGGAGGGAGATCTGCGTCGTCAGGTCATCGAGCGCCTCCTTGATGACCTCGTCGAACAGCTTCTCCTTGCTGCCGAAATGCCCGTAGATGCGCTCTTTGTTGACGCCGGCGCGCTCGGCGATGCGATCCACGCGGGCGCCCGCCACGCCGTACGCGGCGAACTCCTCCCGTGCGGCCTCCAGCAGGGCGGCGCGCGTGGCGGTGGTCGAGACCTTGGGTGCCATGCCGCCCATGATATCCACCAACCAGTTGGTTGCAATCCAACTGAACCGTTGACATCCAACTAGTTGGTTGGCTACCGTCCCGACACATGACGACCACCATTTCCCCCGCGCCGCACGACCTCGCGGCGACCTCGCCGGCCGGCTTGCCGTTCGGACGCACCCTGGCGGCCTTGACCCTCACCGCCGTGCTGGTCAGCGGCCAGCTGTACATCGTGATCCCGCTCCTGCACGACATGGCCACCGGCTGGGGCACCTCGGCCGGCGGCCTGACCTGGCTGGTGACCGCGTTCGGCATCGGGTACGGAGCCGGTTTCCTGATCTTCGGCCCGCTGTCCGACCGGTACGGGCGCCGCCGGATGCTGATGATCGGACTGCCCCTGGCCGCGCTCACCTCGGCGGCGGTGGCGTTGAGCCCGAACCCCGAAGTGGCGCTGGCGTTGCGGGCGGTGCAGGGGCTGGCGGTGGCGATGTTCCCGCCCGCGGCCCTGGCGTACCTGGCGGAACGGGTCGAGCCGCGCCGCCGGGTGGGCGCGATCGCGGCGATCACCGGCGCGTTCCTCGCCTCGGCCGTGCTGCTCCAGGTCGCCGCCCAGCTGCTGGTGGACGTGATCGGCTGGCGCGGGCTGTTCCTGCTGTCGGCGGCCGGGTTTGTGCTGGCTTTCCTGGGCGTGCGGGCCGTCACGCTGCCCGACCTGCCGCGTGCGAGCGGCGGCTCGCCGCTGTCGGTCTACCGGGCGGTGCCGGGCCTGCTGTTCCACCGCGTCCTCGGCCTCCGGTACGTGGCCACGGTCATGCTGATGGCGGGCTTCGTGGCCGTTTACACCGGTCTGCAGATCTACGGCGTGACCTCGTCCTCCGAACTCCTCGCGCTCCGCGCGGCGGGGCTCCCGTCGATCATCCTGGTGCCGCTGCTCATGCCGTGGCTGGCCCGGATCCACGCGCCGATCAGGGCGGCGGCGTTCCTGGCGGCCGGAGCCCTCGCCCTCGCCGCCGTCGGCCTCACCGGGACGGCCGCGCTGGTGCTGCTGCTGGCCGTCTACGTCGCCGCCATCACCGGCGGCCTGCCCAGCCTGAACGAGGCGATCTCCGCCGGCGCCGGACCGGCCCGGGGGACGGCGCTGTCGCTGTTCTCCTTCGCGCTCGCGGTCGGCGGCAGCGTCGGCCCGCAGCTGGCCGCCGCGTTCGGGGGATTCACCCCGCTCCTGTACGGCCTCGCGATCGGCATGGCGCTGGCGGCCCTGGCCACACTGCTCTCCGGGGTATTCCACCGCGTAACTACTGACCGGTAAGGTGTTCTGTTACCACTGGTAACATCGGGTCGAGGAGAGTGCGCACATGACCGGCTTCTGCCCGGAGCCCAGCGACGACGTGGTCGAGGTACGCGACTGGGTGCACGCGTTCGCCCGCGACGTGATCCGCCCGGCGGGCGCCGAATGGGACGAACGCGAGGAAACCCCCTGGCCGGTCATCCAGGAGGCGGCCAAGATCGGCCTCTACTCCCTCGACTTCTTCGCCACCCAGTGGTTCGAGGACAGCGGGCTCGCGCTGCCCGTGGCGTTCGAGGAGATCTTCTGGGGCGACGCGGGCATCGGCCTGGCCATCGTCGGCACCGGCCTGGCCGCCGCCGCCCTCGCCGCGAACGGCACCCCCGACCAGATGGGGGAGTGGCTGCCGCAGATGTTCGGCACGGAGAACGACGTCAAGCTGGGCGCCTTCTGCGCCTCCGAGCCCGACGCCGGCTCGGACGTCGGCGCCATCCGCACCCGCGCCGTCCATGACGGCGGCGACTGGGTGCTGGACGGCGTCAAGACCTGGGCCACGAACGGCGGCATCGCGAACGTCCACGTGGTCGTCGCCTCGGTAGACCCCTCCCTCGGCACCCGGGGCCAGGCGTCCTTCGTCATCCCGCCCGGCACCCCCGGGCTGTCCATGGGCCAGAAGTTCCGCAAGCACGGGATCCGCGCCTCCCACACGGCCGAGGTGATCCTGGACGGTGTCCGCGTACCGGGCTCCTGCCTGCTCGGCGGCAAGGAGAAGCTGGACGCCCGGCTGTCCCGCGTACGCAACGGGGAACGGGCGGGGGAGCAGGCGGCGATGCGCACGTTCGAGACCACCCGCCCGTCGGTCGCCGCCATGGCCGTCGGGATCGCGCGGGCGGCCTTCGAGTACGCCAGGGACTACGCCCGCGAGCGGGAGCAGTTCGGCCGCAAGATCGGCGAGAACCAGGCGATCGCCTTCCTCCTCGCCGAGATGGCCACCCGGGTGGACATGGCCCGCCTGCTGACCTGGCGGGCCGCCTGGATGGCCCGCAACGGCAGGCAGTTCTCGCAGGCGGAGGGGTCGATGTCGAAGCTCGTGGCGGGGGAGACGGCGGTGTGGGTGACGGAGCAGGCGATCCAGATCCTGGGCGGCGCCGGATACACCAGGGAGCACCCGGTGGAGCGCTTCCACCGGGACGCCAAGATCTACACCATCTTCGAGGGCACGTCGGAGATCCAGCGCCTGATCATCGGCCGCGCCGTCACCGGCCTGCCGGTCCGCTGAATGCCGAGGGCCTTGAACGTCTCTCTGCCTTCGATCCTCCGGGCGGGGTCGTGTTGACTCATCGGGTGATGAGCTCGCGACAGCTGAGCAAGGAAAGCTGACCGCGACGATGAACGGACACGAAAGAACCAGACCAGCGACAACGCCATCCGGTTTCCGCGCGTCATCGGCCCTGTCATGGTGGTCGGTGATGCTTGAGGACGTGCTTCGGCCTCCGGTGGCGGTTACTGGCACGCCCTCGCTTTCGAGATGAGCATGAAGCTTGTCGTGAGACGCGGACAGCAGGAAAGTCCGGGAAATGACCGGCGCATGCCCTGGTGGCGGCGACTGCGCCCTGTGACGCTGACTGCAATCGCTCTGGCGAATTCACGGGGAGACTCGATGCAGACAGCAGGAAAATCCCGGAAAGTACGGCCCAAGGCCCGAGTCCTGGCGACGGCGACCGCGTTGGCGGCAGCTATGGCGACCACCATCTCACCGGCATCGGCTGCCGCAGGTGGCGCCCCGGCAGCCACTCGGCTCGCGCGTCCGGCCGGTGTCAGTGTCTGCCTGGGGCTATGGGCCGCGTACAACGCCATTCTGCTCAGGCACCTGGGAGACGGTTGCAGCCCAGCGGGCACCTACCACATCCACGTCTGGGGCGGTGGCCGCGACATGAACTATCCCACCTACACCTATAACCGCAGCACCCTCAGGGAATTCTCCTATACATGGCCGGTGCCCGCAGGCACCAACATCTGCGCGGAGCTCTGGTACCACAAGCCCGGCGGCGGCTATGAGAGCTGGGGCCTTCCCTGCGAAACGATGTGACTTCCCGCAAGGCCATTCCGCCGTCATCGCCGCCACGACGGCGATGACGGCGGGATGCACTCGAAGCTGACCAGCCCGAGCCGGCGCGGGTCCGCCGCTTGCCGCTGGTGTGGAGCTTGGTGGGGCGGGCCTGCCGCTGCCACCGCGGCGACCGGTCGCGGTAGGAGATCAGCGCCGGGCGGGACGACGCCGACCGGTAGCGGTAGTCCTGGTCCGCGGGATGTTGTGTCACCCACTCCGACATACCTCGAGCGTCATCGCCGAGCCGTTGTCGGCAGCCTGACCTTCGCGCACACGGCGTCCACCTGCTTGAACCACTGGAGAGCTCGTCCCCGGGAAAGTGCGGTGACCGCGACCACGCGGTCCACGCACGCATGCCATGACTGTGACCTCCTGGGGTCAGGTGCCGCGGCGGGCGTCGAGGTGGGGGTGCGGTCGGGCCGTGGCGGCAGGTGGCCTGGAACGCACGAGGAATCAGGCGGCGACCGACGTCCTGGCGCTGTGCGTGCAGGCGAACGCCAGCCTGGTGCCCAACCTCAACGGCAGGAGCCGAACACCTCTGTCGTGAGCATGGCCACGTCGGTGAACAGGCCCGGGCGGGCCTTGCCGTACCTGACCGAGATGCCGGTCTGCTTCATGGCCGGGTCGAGAATGGCGGCTCGGTGCTCGTCGCTGTTCATCCACCAGCGGACGGCCGCGCGCGGTGTGGCGGTGCCGTCCCAGCCCGAGAAGACGTTCTCCTTGACCTGCCAGGTGCCGGACGGGCAGTAGCCGGCCGCTCTGACCCGGACGCCGACGTCGGAGTGCGTCACCGGGTTGATGTGCCACTGCTTGTTCTTCGGGTCCTCCGGCCGGTCGATCCACCACTTGAGCAGCCTGGCTGCCTGCACGTGCTCGTCTGCCGCCTTGTACAGGCGGTAGCTGTCCTCCAGGGGCGCGACTCCGACGCGGGCGCGCTCGGCGTTGACCAGGCAGCGGATGGCGTTGGACGCGAAGCCCTCCATGAGGACGATCGCCGCCTTACGCTGGCCTTCGGTCAGCTCGGGTTTGTTCTTCTTGAACCAGGGCTCGGTGCGGACGGGGTTGTCGGCGAAGGCGCAGTCGGCCCGCTGTGCGTGGGCGGGCGCGGCGGTGGCCGCCAGCCCGGTGGCCAGCAGCGCCGCTGCGAGGAAGGCTCTCATGTCTCGACTGTGCTTTGCACCGCGCGGCGCCGCATGAGTAAGGCCTACTCAAAGGAGGATGGTCGCCGCTACGCTGTGCGACTGTGAAACCGCTCGGCTGGGCGCGCCTGCTGGACGAGCACACCGCCCTTCGGGCCGGGCACAGGTCAGGGTCTGCACGAGTATCGCCAATCCTGGCTGACCCACCATGGCGAGCAGGGCGCGTCCCTTTCGAGATCATCTTGTCGTAGCGGTCCGGTACGCTCTCCGCCGATCACCTTCGCGCGAGAGGCTGCCGATGTTCCGTGTCCTGGCCATCCTGGCGGCCACCGCGCCGACCTTCTTATCCATCCTGATGCTCAGCAGCTTCGGCTGGTTCGGCCACGAGCCGCCACAACCGGATCCGCTGGAGCTCGCGATCGGGGTGGCCTACGGCTACGCCACCGACTACCTGCCGGTCCTGCTGGCGTTCCTCGCGCTCTGGGCGCCGCGATGGCTTCCCAAGGTCGGCGCGATCGCCGCGGCCGTGGCGTTGGTGCTCACCGTGTCGACCCTCGTGGTCTCTGGAACCGGCGGCTTCGGCCCGCAGTTCGGCTCCATACTGGCCTGCCAGGCGATCGCCGTCGTCGCTCTCCTGCGGACCCGCCCGGAGCAGCGGGTGCCATGGCCACGGGCGGTCATCTGGAGCGCGGTCGTGCTGCTCGCGCTCGGCCAGACCCTGGCCAGGAACACCCCCACCGGCGACTTCGGCTGCTACGCGGACATGAAGGGGACATGGGCGCTGGCCCTCTACCACCTCGACACCGCCCACGCCCTCTACTACTGGGTCTCGATCGCCGCGATCGGTGCCGTGCTCTCCGGGTATCGGGCTGCACCGCTCTGTGGCCTGGTGCTGCTGGTGCGCGCACTGCTCCAGCCCGCCGCCTGGCTCCTGTCCAACGCGCCGCACAACTGCTCCAGCCCTCTGGAGCTGTTCGACTGGCCGTACCTGATCGCGGGGGTGCTGGCATCGACCTCCCGCGCTCGCCTGCTCGACCGGATCTAGCCGATGTTCCGTCTCCTGGCCATCCTGGCCGCAGCCGCGCCGAGCCTCCTGTACTCCCTGCATCCCGGCACCTTCTGCGGCTGGGCTCCGGCCACGTGGCCCGAGCCGACCCCGCTGCGCGCGGCGATCTGGGACGCCGCCTTGTGGACGGTCCCAGTGCTGCCGGCTGTGCTGGCGTTGCTCGCCATCTGGGCACCACGACGGTTTCCGGTGCTCGGCGCGATCACCGCGACGGTGTCGCTGGCGATCAACGCGCCCACGCTCGTCATCCCCTACACGACCCCGTGCGGCCCGCAGTTCTCGCCCTGGATGTCACTCTCATGCCAGGCGGTCGTGGTCGTAGCCCTCCTGCTGGCGCGCGGGGAACGGCGGGCGCCCATGCCCCGGCTGCGGGCGGTCTGCTGGACGGGCATCGTGCTCATCCCATTCGCCAGGATCGCACTGGCGGTGCTCATCTCCACCTACTCCGGCAGCCTCCCCGGCTGCTTCGCGCAGCTCGAAGGTCCGTGGGGGGAGGTCGCCGACCACCTGTCCAGAGCCACGGGCTCGGGCATCTTGGTCAGCATGGCCGCGATCGGCGCGGTGCTCGGGGGCGGCTTGGCGGGGCCGGTCCTCACGGTCGTGCTGCTCGTCTTCGCGCTCTTCGAACCGATCGCCCAGCTCGCGACCTCTGCGCCGCACGACTGCTCCACCGTCCTTGGGCTGGTCGGCTGGCCCCACCTCGTCGCCGCGGGGCTGGCCCTGGCCACCCGGCTGCGCTCAGCCGGCCAGTCCTAGCACCAACGCCGTTCAGTTGGATTTCCGGCCGGAGCTGAACGCGGAAGGTCAGCAGCAGGTCTCACGACAGTCGAATAGGCGACCTCATGAGTACCGACGCCGTAGTAGACGTGGCTCTACGCCGCATAGACGGGCGCCAGGTCGACGAAGACGCGGTAGTCCGAGATCAGACCGTCGTCGCGGGTATGCCAGATCGACACGGCCACGACGCTGACGTCTTTACCGTCGAGCCGCCGGTATGTCACCTCGGTCTCGGCGATGGTGTCGGCGTCGACCTGCCACGTTCTGACGAGCCTGTGCGCGAGGCCCGCGATGGTCGCGAAGAATATCCGCAGCCCCTCGGCGATGGCATTGCGTCCCACCATGGGCTCGGCATTGCCGAACACCATCCTGGCGTCCTCCGCCAGCAACTGCACGAACTTGCCGGGCTCGAACGAGTCGACCACCTGGAAAACGCGCTGTGCCTCATCGTCGGACATGCCGATCTCTCCTCCCATGGCGAGGGTCGCTGCTCGGGACGTTACGTGGCGACGGGCAAGATGCAACCCCTTCTTAAAACCAACTGACCGGATCGAGATGCCTCTGGGCTGCATTGACGGGCAGGGCTCGGGACCGGCCCATCAGCCTGACCATCTTCACACTGACCCGGCGGACGTCGCGTTCATTGACCCTGGTCGGGGTCGTGGACCGGCCGACCGCTTCGGGCTTGCCGTGACTGACTCAGGACACCAGGGCGAGGGCGTCGTCCTACAAGGCTTGATGCACCTGCCCCTCGGGCACCCGTTCGGCGTGGATCAACCGGATGATCGCCTGGCTCATCCGCGCGTAGTCGTGGTCGTTGACCAGCTCGCCGCTGAGGCTGAAGTCGTTCATCACCGCGATCCGGTCGGCGAGAGTGACGATCTCCGGCAGGTCCGAGGAGATCAGCAGCAGCGCCAGCCCCGCTCCGGCCAGCTCGGCGATCAGCTCGTGGAACGCCGCCTTGGTACGTACGTCGATGCCGACCGTCGGCTCGTCCACGATGAGAATCTCGCATTCGGCGGCGAGCCACTTCGCGAGGCTCACCTTCTGCTGGTTGCCGCCGGAGAGCTGGCCCGCGAGCTGGGACGGCGACGAGATCCGGATGCCCAGCCGGTCGACGTACCGGGTCACCAGGCGGCGTTCCGCCCGATCGGTCACCAGCCCGGCCCTGGCCAGGCGCCGCCAGACGGTGACGCCGACGTTGCGGGTGATCGGCTGGTCGAGGAAGAGGCCCTCTTCCTTGCGGTTCTCGGTCACGTAGCCGATGCGGTGGCCGCGGAGCGCCTGGCCGACATCGCGGATGCGCACCGGACGGCCCCGCACCTCCACGGTTCCCGACGTGATCCGGTCGAGCCCGAGCAGCGCCTTGGCCAGTTCGCTGCGGCCGGCCCCGACCAGGCCGTACAGTCCGAGGATCTCTCCCGGGCGCACCGACAGGGAGACGTCGCGGTGTCCCCGCGCGGTGCACACCTTGTCCAGCCGCAGGGCCGGCGGCGTCACCGGGTCGACGTGTCGCTCGGCGAGGCGGACCGAGGAGTACGCCCGCCCGACCATGAGGTCGACGATCTGGTCCTGCGTGTAGCCGGCGAGCGGCTCGGCCTCGGCCACGCTGCGCCCGTCGCGCAGCACGGTGACCGTGTCCGCGACCGCGAACACCTCCTCCAGCTTGTGGCTCACCAGCACGACGGCGTGTCCGCTGTCGCGCAGCTTGCGCACGATCCCGTAGAGCCGGTCGGCCTCGTCCCCGGTGAGCGACGCGGTCGGCTCGTCGAGCAGGAGCACCTTGCTGTCGACGCTCAGCGCCTTGGCGATCTCGACCAGCTGCGCCTGCGCCACGGAAAGCCGGGAGACCGGGGTGCCCGGGTCGAGGTCCAAGTCGAGCAGGTCGAGGCAGCGGCGGGCCTCGGCACGCATCCGCGCCCGGTCGACGAGACCGAAGCGCCGCGGCAGGTGGTGGAGCAGGATGTTCTCGGCGATGGAGAACTCGGGGATCAGGTTGCGCTCCTGGTGCACCACGCCGATGCCGGCCCGCTGGGCGTCGAGTGGCCCGTTCAGGTGCAGCTCGGCGTCACCGAGTGCGACCCGCCCGCCGTCCGGCCTGTGCACACCGGTGAGGATCTTGATGAGAGTGCTCTTGCCCGCGCCGTTCTCGCCCAGCAGGGCGTGCACGCTGCCCGCGGCGAGCCGCAGGGTGGCCCTGTCCAGCGCGCGGACTCCCGGGAACGTCTTCACCAGGTTCTCGGCGGTGAGCATCATGACGACCCCTTCGACAGCTTCTGGCGTACGGCGCCGAGCAGCACCGCACCGAGGACGACCGCGCCGACGATCAGGTCGATCCAGCGCGGGTTGATGCCGAACTGCGCCTGCATGACGTCCACCAGCCGAACCAGGAACGCCGCGAGGCAGGTGCCGGCGACGCTGACCACCCCGCCGGTGAGCGCCACCCCGCCGATGATCGGCGCGGCGAAGCTCTGCAGCAGCAGATCGTCGCCGATGCTGGAGTTGACGGAGCCGGAGGCGGCGACCGTGATGACGGCGGCGACGCCGGCGAGCAGGCCGCTGAGCCCGTGCGCGATGACGATCGACCGATCGTTGGAGATGCCGGAAAGCCGCGCGGCGAACGGGCTGCCGCCGGTCGCCAGCAACTGCCGGCCCACGACCGCGCGGCCGAAGAACAGGGCCACCAGGGCGGCCACCACCAGGGCGAGGACGAGGACGACCGGCAGCCCGAGCATCGAGGCAGTGCCGAGGCCGCGCAGCCATGGCGAGTACCCCTGGAAGGTGTCGGGGCCGTTGACCCCGTACCGCAGCCCTTCGATGATCGTCATGGTGGCGAGGGTCACGATGAACCCGTTGATCCGGGTGAACACGACGAGCAGCCCGTTGACCAGGCCGGCGGCGAGACCGACCCCGAGCGCGCCCAGCACGGCCAGCGGGGCGGGCAGCCCGGCTTCGAGCATGAGCCACGCCGCGACCATGGCGCACAGGCCCGTGAGGGTGCCGACCGACAGGTTCATCTGGCCGATGGCCAGCACGACCATCTGGGAGAGCCCGATCACGATCGGGACGGCGAGGAAGCGGAAGAACGCGTCCAGCGTGCCGCGCGAGAGCAGGTTGCCGTCCGTGGCGACGGCGAGCGCGACGAAACCGGCGGCCGCGAGCACCGCGAGGGTGAACTCCGGCCGGGCGGTGACATCCTTGAGCCGCCCGCCGAGTCCGGCGCGGACGGCGGTCGTGGTGCCGGTGCTCATGCCCGTGCCCTCCTTCGTTCCGCGGCGACGTGGCGTACCCGATCGAGCGACAGCGCGCCGAGCAGCACCAGGCCGATGTAGAGATTGAGCTGGTCGAGCTGGAACTGCAGCAGGTTCAAGCCCTTGTAGATGACCTGGGTGAGCGTCGCGCCCAGCACCGTGCCGAGCACGCTGACGGCGCCGCCGGCCAGCAGCGTGCCGCCGAGTACCGGGCCGAGGAAGGAAGGCAGCAGGAACGCGTCGCCGATGCGCGCCGAGAACGCGCCGTTGTTCGCGGCGAGCAGGAAGCCGGCCAGCCCGGCCAGCAGCCCGCTGAGCGCGTGGGCCTGGACCACCCGGCTCCGGACGGGGATGCCGGACAGCTCGGCCGCCTTCTCGTTGGCGCCGGTCATCAGGATCTCCCGGCCCAGCCTGCCGAAGCGGAACAGCAGGCCCACCGCCAGCACCGCGACGAGGGCGAGTGGCGCGACGAGTGGGATGTACGGGCCGCACAGGTCGCCCATGCAGTAGTCGGCGAACGTGTCGTTGCGCAGCGCGTCTATGCCGGCGGGCCGGCTGCTGAAGGCGACGCCGTCGGTGAACCTGGTGTAGAGGATGGTGATGAGCCCCACCAGGGCGAAGTCCATCGCCAGCGTGACCACGAACGAGTTGACGCCGGTACGCGAGATGATCAGCCCGGCCAGCGCGCCGAGCAACGTGCCCACGATCAGCCCGATCGCCAGGCCGACGAGCAGCGACACGCCGAGCCGGTCGTAGGCGAGGCCCATGGCGAACGCGCTCATCGCCGCCATCCGGCCGACGGCCATGTTCATGTGCCCCAGCGACAGGACCGCCAGCTGGGAGAGGCCGACCACCGCGTACACGCTGATGTCCGACTGCAGCGGCACGAGCGTGAGCGTGGTGTCCATGAACGCCGGCCGCAGCACGGTGAAGATCGCGACCAGGGCGATCAACAGGATGAGCAGCCCGAGGCGCGGGTTCGCCCAGATCGGCATCCTCGAGGGCTCGCGCGGACCCGCCGCGGGGATCTCCGGCGGCGTCGCGGTCCGCGTGCTCACGCGACTCTCCGGTCGTCGATCGCGTCGCGGTCCCACTCGATGCCGAGCCCTGGGGAGGTCGGCGCCAGAGCGTGCCCGTCGGCGATCCCGATCTCCTGCCGGGTGATCGCCCTGAGCTGGGGGATGTGCTCCAGGTAGCGGCTGTTCGGGACCGCACAGCAGAGGCTCACGTGCAGCTCCATGAGGAAGTGTGGACAAACCGGCACGTTGTACGCCTCGGCCAGGTGCGCGACCTTGAGCCAGGGCGTGATGCCGCCGATGCGTGCCACGTCCACCTGCACGATGCCGGCCGCCTGCCGGTGCAGGTACTCGCGGAACTGCGCCACGGAGTAGAGCGACTCGCCCACCGCGACGGGGATCGAGGAGGCCGCGGCCAGTGCCTGGTGCCCGGCGACGTCATCGGCCGGCAGCGGTTCCTCGAACCAGTAGGGGTCGGACGGTTCGAGGAGCCGGGCCCGCCTGACGGCCTCCGCGGGGGTGAGCGACTGGTTGGCGTCGAGCATCAGGTCGAAGTCGGGTCCGACCGCCGCACGGACGGCGGCCAGCCGTTCCGCGTCCTCGACGGGGGAGCGGCCGATCTTGAGCTTCACGCCGGGCCAGCCCGCGGACCGGCTGGCCTTGGCGCCGGCGATGAGCTCCTCGGTGGTGAGGTGCAGCCAGCCGCCCTCGGTGTCGTACAGCGGGATGCGGTCCTTCGCGCCACCCGCGAGGACCCACAGCGGCTGGCCGGCGTCGCGGCACCGCCAGTCCCACAGGGCCGTGTCGACGGCGGCGAGGGCCAGGGAGGTGATCGCGCCGACCGTGGTCGCCCGGGTCGCGGCGAACAGGTCGTGCCACACGGCCTCCACCCGGCGGGCGTCCGCGCCCGCCAGCCTGGGCAGCAGGTAGTCGCGCAGCAGGGCGAGCACGGCGGTGCCACCGGTGCCGATCGTGTACGTGTAACCGGTGCCGGTGCCGCCGTCGTCGGTCCGGATCTCGACGAAGACGGTCTCCTGCTTGATGAACGACTGGACGGCGTCCGTGCGTACGGTCTCGACCTCCAGGTCGACAAGATATGCCTCGGCGTGAGTGATCGCGGGCAAGGGAGGCTCCTCCTGGGGCTCGTGGGACTACTTGCAGGACAGGTACCGGCTGTCGAACGCCTTCTTCAGCTCGTCCGTCTTCGCCTGGCGGTCCGTGTCGTAGGTGTCGATGTCGTCCTTGGTCACGACGAAGGAACCGGAGTCGATGATCACTCCCGGTTGCGCCATCGTGCAGCCGCCCGCGAGCTTCATCAGCGCGTACGAGCCGACGGACGCCTGGCCGACCGGGTTCTGCAGCACGGTCGCGGCGACCGAGCCGTCCCTGAGGCCGGCGAGGATGGTCTTGTCGTCGTCGATCGCGACGACCTTGATCGGCAGCTTGGACCGCTCGACGCCCTCCGCGGAGGCCACCGCGGGGTTGTAGGCGGTGTTGACGATGCCCTGGATCTGGTCGCCCTTGGCGGCGAGGAGGTCGGCGACGGCCTTCTGGGCCGTCTGCAGGTCCTTGTCCACGTCGGTCACGGTCTGCAGGAGCTTGACCTTCCCGCCGGTCTCATCGACCGCCTTCTGCACCCCCGCGATGCGGCGCTGGGTGTTGGAATCCACCTTGTTGCCGGTCAGGTGCACGAGGTCGCCCTGACCGCCCATGGCCTCGATCGCGGCCTGCGCCGCCTTGTAGGCGGCCAGCTGCACGTCGGTGGACAGGCAGAAGTCCGCCTTGTCGACCTCGCCGGCCGGGCAGGACGCCAGCGAGGCGACCGGGAAGCCCTGCCGCTTGAGGTCCTCGAAGGAGGCGTTGATGTTCTCCGGGGAGACGCCGAAGACGCCGAAGGCGTTGTAGCCCTGCGCGGCGAGGGACTTCAGCACGTCGTTCTGCTTGGTCTGGTCCCAGTCGGAGGTCTCGTTGAAGGTGACGTCGCCGACGCCGAGCTCGCTCTTCGCCTTGGTGGCGGCGTCCTTCCACGGCTGGAAGTAGGGATGTGCCCCGCCGGGGACCAGGGCGATCTTGACCTGGTCGGGCGTCCGGGTGGACGCGCCGGCCGGCGTCGTGTCGTCGCTCTTCCTCGTGCAGCCGGCGGTGGTGGTGACGGCGAGCACGAGGGCGGCAGCCAGCCCGCCGAGCCGGATCAGTGATCGTTGATTCATGACTAAGCCTCTCAGGATCATAGATCCTATAGGATGTTTCATGGAGGTATAGTTCCTGTTCCGTCAGGACGTCAAGACTTGACCTTCCGGCGACACGTCGACTCCGTGGGAGGATTGGGCCCGATGGCATCCACCGAACCGATCCGGCTCAGGCGGTCGACGCTCGGCGACGACGTCTACGACGTGCTCAGGGCGCGCATCCTCGAGCACAGCATGCAGCCCGACGACCGCGTCAACATCGACGCGCTGGCCCGCGAGCTCGAGGTGTCCCAGACGCCGATTCGCGAGGCCCTGGCCCGCCTGGAGTCCGACGGGCTGGTCCGCAAGCGCCCCCTCGTGGGCTACACGGTCACCCCGCTGCTCACGCGCGCCGAGTTCAACCACCTGTTCGAGATGCGGCTGCTGCTGGAGTGCGCCTCCGCGCGGTGGGCCGCCGAGCGGGCCACCTCAGCGCAACGCGAGTCGATCATCGCGGAGGCGGCCACCTCGATCGCGCAGGAGCCGGACGACCCCGAAGGCTGGCGCTGGCACGCGGCCTTCACCGCCCACGACGCCCGCTTCCACGATCTCATCGCCGAGGCGTCGGGCAACCCCCTGCTCCGCGACGGCCTCGAGCGCCTGCATGTCCACCTTCACCTGCACCGGAGATACTTCCCCTACGCCCACGCCGGCACGACGATCGAGGAGCATCAACGCATCGCCGCGGCCATCGGGGCCGGGGACCCGGACGCGGCCGAGGCGGCGACGCGAGGACACCTGAGCGCGGCGCGTGAGCGACAACTGACGGCATTCGACTGACGCCCGCCCGCCGCCCGGCACGGGCCGGTCGGCGGGCGGGATCCGGTCGTCAGCCGGCGTTCGCGAATCGGTTGACCCAGTACGCGGTGCGGTCCAGATAGGCGGTCTGAGCCGAGGCGCCGGTGCGCCCGTAGGCGCCCTCGAAGCTCTGGTACCCCGTTCGCACGGCCGCCGGCTCGATCACGCTGCCCTCGTGCCACTCGTTGAAGGACGTGATCGACACCCAGGTGGGGTTGGTCTGGAGGGCGTTGGACCACTCCTTGTCGTAGGTGGCTCCGTTGTCTCTGGAGAGGGTGGGCGTGGTGTTGCCGGGCACCGCGCGGTCGTCGATGTAGCCGGGGCCCACCGACGGGGCCCACACCAGGCCGCGCTGGCGTGCGTAGTCCGCGGCCTGCTGCCAGCCGGGCGCCGTGGCGCCGGCGATCGCGTCGTAGGTGTACATGCCGTTGAAGTTCGCGATCTTCGTGGTGTCGGTGGTCTGGGCGAGGATGACGTTGCTCTGGTTGACCTGGCTCAGGGCCGACCAGTCGGTGATGCGCAGGCTCTCGAAGACGTAGAAGGCGTTGCGGAAGGCCGGATGCGAGCCGTAGGTCTGGTTGATGTAGCGGATGTCCTCCACGGTGGAGGCGGCGGTGCGGCCGGAGTAGGGCTCCAGGTGCCAGGCCACCTTGAGCCCTTCCTTCGCCGCGGCGTCCATGATGCCTCTGGCGAGGTTGTCCTCATAGCTGCCGCGGCCCCACCAGCTGAGCACCAGCACACCGACGCCGGCCTGTTTGATCCACTTCATGTGCTGGGGCACCGCGCCGGCGAAGTCGCCGGAGTCGTAGGCGCTCAGGGCAGGGTACAGGTCCGCGCCGATGTCGTCGGGCGGGGTGTGCCCGCCCTGCGGCCAGTGCCGCCAGCCGCCGCTGACCTGCGGCGATCCGTACCAGGGGTAGTAGAAGATGTGCACCTTGTCCGACAGCGCCGTGCCGCCGTTCGTCGAGCTCGTCAGGGTGAAGGTGTCGACGTCGAAGAGGAAGCCGCTGCCGCCGGTGAAGGCCAGGAAGAGCGGTCCGGTGGCGGTGCCGGTCAGGGTGGTGGAGACGTTCTGGAAGGTCTCCCAGCCTCCGGTGTTCGGTACGGCGATCGAGCCGAGCAGGGTGCCGGTGGCCGATCCTGAGCGGATCTGGATGGTGCCGCCCGCTCCGGCGGAGGAGACGCGGGCGGAGAAGGTCTTGGCGCCTGTGGTGGTGACGCCGGAGTAGCCTGCCCAGTCGCCGTTCTCGATGTAGCCGAGTGTCTGGCCGCCGCTGGCAGGCGTGTGGCCGGCGATCTGCACCCCGGAGCCGGAGGTGTACGACTCGCCCTCGACCGTGACGCTGCTCCCGCCCAGCTCCTTGATCCGGATGTTGCGGAAGGCCACCTGGTCCGAGGCGCTGTGGTTCTGGATGCCGACGTACCCCTGGAGCAGCGAGCGCCGCGGGTCGGTGTTGGTGAAGTCGTTGATCTTCACGCCGTTCAGGAAGACCTGCAGCCGCTCGCCCTCCACCAGCAGCTCGTAGGTGTTCCAGTCGCCGGGCGGGTTCAGCGCGGCGTCGCGGGCGGCCTGGTCGGCGGCCTTGAAGCCGTAGATCGCCCCGGTCGTGCGGTCCGAGGCGTCGGTGGCGTCGATCTGCACCTCGTAGCCGTTGTCGATGGCCGACTGCGGATCGGACGAGGCGGGGAAACCGACGAAGATCCCGGAGTTGCTGTCGCCGGTCAGCTTCCAGTCCAGCTTCAGCGAGTACGAGCCGAACTCCTTGGCGTTGTGCCACAGCAGCCCCATCCCGCCCTGCGAGGTCAGGGTGGCGTCGGCGTTGGCGAAGCTGCCCGGGCCGGCCTGGGACCAGCCGCTGGTGGAGCCGTCGTACAGCGTGGTGTAGCCGGTCTCCGGCCGGCAGTCGGCCTTGGCGACCCCGGCCGCGTACCGGATGCCGCCGAGGAGCACGTTACGGAAGGCGGGGTCGGCGTACGACTCGATGGTGTGGCCGAGCCCGGTGTAGAAGGCGCGCCCCTGGCCCTGCGGGTGGCACCACGTGATGGGGTGGTCGCCCATGTCGCCGCCGCTGTAGGTGCTCTCGTTGAGGTTCTGCAGCACGCGTACGGAGGAGCGCGGGTTGGTGCGGTAGTTGTACCACTCGTCGGTACGCGTCCAGGTGGGACCGAGGTGGGCGGTCGCCGGGTGCGCGCGGTTCTCGGTGCGTACGGTGGCCTGCTGGATGGCGGGATGGCTCTTGAAGTAGGCGCCGGCCAGCTTCTCGTAGTACGGCCAGTCGTACTCGGTGTCGGCGGCGGCGTGCACGCCCACGTATCCGCCACCGGAGTCGACGTAGGACTGGAAGGCGGCCTGCTGGGTGTCGTTGAGCACGTCGCCGGTGGTGTTGAGGAAGACGACGGCCTTGTAACCCGCGAGGTTGGCGCCGGTGAAGGCTCCGCCGTCCTCGGTGGCTGTCACGGTGAAGTTGTTGCCGCCGCCGAGATCGCGGATGGCCTGGATGCCCGCCGGGATCGCGTCATGGCGGAAGCCGGCGGTCTTGGAGAAGACCAGCACCTGGTAGGCCGGGTCCGAGGGGGCGGCGGTGAGGCTCGCCGCGACGAGTACGAGGCCGAGGAGTTTGTGAATCATCGCCGCCTACCTGGTGATCGTGAAGGTGTCGATGTCGAAGAGGAAGCCGCTGCCGCCGGTGAAGACCAGGAAGAGCGGTCCGGTGGCGGTGCCGGTCAGGGTGGTGGAGACGTTCTGGAAGGTCTCCCAGCCTCCGGTGGCGGGTACGGTGACCGAGCCGAGCAGGGTGCCGGTGGCCGATCCTGAGCGGATCTGGATGGTGCCGCCCGCTCCGGCGGAGGAGACGCGGGCGGAGAAGGTCTTGGCGCCTGTGGTGGTGACGCCGGAGTAGCCTGCCCAGTCGCCGTTCTCGATGTAGCCGAGTGTCTGGCCGCCGCTGGCGGGGGTGTGGTTCGCGATCTGCACCCCGGAGCCGGAGGTGTACGACTCGCCCTCGACCGTGGTGCCGGGCGGCGCTCCGGTGGTGAAGGTGAAGGCGTCCACATCGAACAGGTTGCCCTGCCCCGACACGCCCTTGAAGACCAGGAACAGCTTTGTCGTGCCGCTGGGGGCGTTGCTCAGAGCGGCGGAGACGTCGGTGAAGGAGTCCCAGCCTCCGGTGTTGGACACGGTGAGGGTGCCCAGCAGCGTCCCGGTCGAGGAGCCCGCCCGCACCTCGACCGTGCCGCCGGGGCCGCCGGAGGAGACCCGGGCGGTCACCCTGGTGGCCCCGGCCAGCAGGTAGGGCTCGAAGGAGATCCAGTCGCCGTTGTCGGTGAAGCCGACGGTCGCGCCGCCCTCGGCCCCGCCGTGGTTGGCGACCTGGATGCCCTGCTGGGCGCCGAAGTGCTCGGCCTGACGGTGCACCGGCTGCAGCGTGCGGAGGCCGTGGCCGGTCAGCCCGCCCTTGTCGGTGTACTCGGCGTCGAAGACGCCGTAGAGGTTGGCCGCCGCGTCGTGCTCGCCGTCCGCCGGGATGGTGATCGATCCCTCGCAGCCGTTCCTGGAGGTGATCGCATGGGTGTGGCTGTCGTGGCCCACCAGGTACGTCACCTTGACGCCGGCGCAGTCCACGGTGCCATCCTCGGGGTCGGTGACGGTGACCTTGAAGGGCACGGCCTGGCCGTAGGAGAAGAGCCGGCCGTCGACCGGGGTGGTCAACGTCACGGTGGGCGCGGTGTTGCCGACCGTGATCACCAGGCTGGCGGTCCCGGTCAGGCCCTGCGGGTCACGTACGGTCAGGGTCGGCCGGAAGGTGCCGTTGGCGCTGTAGGCGTGGGTCGGGTTGGCCTGCGTGGAGGTGGCGCCGTCGCCGAAGTTCCACGCGTAGGTGAGCGCGCCGCCCTCGGGGTCGGAACTGCCGGCCGAGGAGAAGGCCACAGTCAGTGGCGCCTGCCCGGAGGTCCTGTCGGCCGCGGCCTTGGCGACGGGGTTGCGGTTGGCGCCGGCGAGGTACTCGATCCGGTACAGCGCCTGGTTGCCGCCGCCGGTGCCGTAGTCCAGCACGTACATGGCGCCGTCCGGGCCGAACTCCGAGTCGATGATCTGCGTGCCGTCCCAGGGGAAGTCCTCGATCACGCCGGGTGTGCCGTCGCTCTTGACCTCGATCGCCTTGATCCACTGGCGGCCGAACTCCATGGCGAAGTAGCGGCCGTCGAGGGACTGCGGGAACTTGACCGTCGAGGTCGAGCTCGCGTCGTAGCGGTAGACGTCGCCGCCCATCGGCGACTCGGAGCCGCCGCCGAACTCGGGCGGCGCGCCGGCGTCGCCGTACTTGATCCAGCTCGGTTTGGCCGCCGGCAGCGTGGCGAGCCCGGTGTTGCGGAAGGAGTTGTTCGCGGGCCCGCCCGCGCAGTTGTACCTGGCGCCGGCCGGGCCGCTGGGGAAGGTGTACTCGTTGTAGGTCTCGGCGGTGGTGTTCGTCCCGGTGCAGTACGGCCAGCCGTAATTGCCCGGGGCGGTGATGCGGTCGAACTCCACCTGGCCGCCGGGGCCCCGGTTGGAGTCGGCGGCGCCCGCGTCTGGGCCGTAGTCGCCCAGGTAGACCGTGCCCGTCGGCTTGTCCACCGACATGCGGAAGGGGTTGCGGAACCCCATGGCGTAGATCTCGGGCCGGGTCCTGGCGGTGCCGGGCGGGAAGAGGTTGCCCGCCGGGATGGTGTAGGTCCCGTCCGGCTGCGGCTTGATGCGCAGCAGCTTGCCGCGCAGGTCGTTGGTGTTGCCCGAGGAGCGCTGCGCGTCGAACTGCGGGTTGCGGTCGGTGCGCTCGTCGAGCGGGGAGTAGCCGCTGGACTCGAAGGGGTTGGTGTCGTCGCCGGTGGTGAGGTAGAGGTTGCCGGCGCCGTCGAAGTCGATGTCGCCGCCGACGTGGCAGCACTGGCCTCGGTCGTTGGGCACCTCGAGCACGACCTTCTCGCTGGCCAGGTCGAGGGTGTTGTCGGCCTTGAGGGTGAAGCGCGACAGGTTGAGGTGGCCCTTCCAGGGCGCGAAGTCGGCCTCGGTGCCGGTCACGGGGGCGTCTCCGGCGGGAGTGCTCAGCTTGGGGGAGTAGTACAGGTAGACGAGGCGGTTGGTGGCGAAGCCGGGATCGACGGCGATGCCCTGTAACCCCTCCTCGTCGTGGGTGTAGACATCGAGCTTGCCCGCCACCTTGGTAGCGCCGGAGGCATCGGTGTGGCGGACCGTGCCGTCGCGGGCGGTGTGCAGGACCGACCTGTCGGGCAGGACCGCGAGGGACATGGCCTCGCCTAGCTCGGCCGGCCCGAGGGCCAGCTGGACCTGCTGATAGTCGCCGGGAGGGATGTCCATCGCCGCCGCGCTGGTGAGCACCAGCGACGCCGCGACGAGCAGCCTCGACCACGCAGACATGGGCTTCCTTTCCTGACCGGGGGGACGTCAGGCAAGGCGCGCGCCGACCGCGCTTTG
Source organism: Nonomuraea sp. NPDC003709 (assembly GCF_040610775.1). Taxonomy (NCBI): domain Bacteria; kingdom Bacillati; phylum Actinomycetota; class Actinomycetes; order Streptosporangiales; family Streptosporangiaceae; genus Nonomuraea; species Nonomuraea sp. NPDC003709. The sequence goes on from NZ_JBEXMW010000002.1 coordinate 749,138, forward strand.
CTGGTAGGGCTGGGGGTGCTGCCCCAGGTTGCGCTTGACGTTTTGGCAGTGAGATTTTCCGACAATTGGCCTCAATACAGATGCTTACCGCGCCGTAATGTGCCTGTCAAGGAACTGTCATTTCGGTCGATGAACGGTTGATGGCGATGAAGATCCGTAAAAAATCAACACTTATCCGCAATTTTGCGCCTGGAGCGCTCCACCGTCTTGCGCCGGTCGGCTCCGTGGCATTAAATCGTCCCCACGTCCGCCTGGCCGCCGAACGGAGAGTTGCGGCGGGCCTCCTTACCGCCGACTTCGGAGTCGCCGCACTGGGTGCTGTCCGCGGGCCAGGCGGGCGGAATCCGCTTCCTTGACGCGAAACTTACAGTCGCTATACCTACCTTGACGCTCCTGGCCTCGTCCGTCATGCTGCGTCTCACAAATCGGTTTGCACGTTGGGGAGTACATGACCGGCTTTCCACGGCGGGTGCTGGTGACGGGGGCGGCAGGAAGCGTCGGCCGGGCCACCCTCGATCTCCTCGCGCGCCATCAGGTGGCGGTGACGGGCCTGGACCTGCGCGGTCCCGGCGGCCTGCCGCTCGATCGCATGGTGGTGGGCAGCGCGGGCGATCCGGAGATCGTGCGGAAGGCGCTGGACGACGTGGACGCCGTGATCCACCTCGCCGCGCTCCCCGCGCCCGTGCTGGGCACGCCGGAGGAGGTGTTCTGCGGTAACACCAGGGCCACGTTCGTGGTGCTGGAGGAGGCCGGGCAGGCGGGCGTGCGGCGCGCCGCCATCGCCAGCAGCATGTCGGCCCTGGGGCTGGCCTGGGCGGACCGAGTGCTGCACCCGGCCTACGTGCCCGTCGACGAGGACATCCCGTTGCAGGTCGAGGACCCGTACGGGCTGTCCAAGCAGACGGACGAGCTCACGGCGGCCATGATGAGCCGCCGGCATGGGATGACGACCGTCGCGCTGCGCTTCCCCCGGCTGGGCGGGCCGGAGGACAAGCTCCGGCGCACGGCGGAGGAGTGGGCCGCCGACCGGGCCGCCGGAGCCAGGGAGTTGTGGTGCTACCTGGACGTCCGGGACGCCGCGCGGGCGGCCTGGCTGGCGGTCACGCGCCCGATCGAGGGCCACCACGTGCTCGCCGTCGCCGCGCCCGACACGCTGATGTCCGAGCCGACCGAGGAACTGCTGGCCGCGTTCCACCCCGGCAGCGAGCGGCGGGCGCCGCTGCCCGGCCGCGCCGTTCCGGTCGACCTGCGCGCCGCCGAGCGGGTGCTGGGCTTCACCGCGAGGCACGTGCTGCCGTGACGGGCCGGGAGGTTCCCGCCACCCTGACGAGCCGGGAGGTTCACGCCACCCTGACGAGCCCGACTGAGGGCTGGAGGCGCCCTGTCGTAAAAGTTCAGCGGCTGAAAGGATTATGCCGATGTAATATCACCGCATGCTGATCCAGCAGCCGCAGGGCCGCCGTGAGCGGAAGAAGGCCGAGACCCGGCGCGCCATGGCGGAGGCGGCGCTGCGCCTGTTCGCCCTGCGGGGGTTCGACGCGGTCACGGTCAACGAGGTCGCGGAGGCGGCCGACGTGTCGGCCAAGACCGTGTTCAACCACTTCCCCACCAAGGAGCAGCTGTTCTTCGAGCACGAGCCGCTGCTGGCCGGCGACCCCGCCGAGGTCGTGCGGCAGCGCCCGCCCGGCGGGCGGGTGCTGGTCGCGCTGAGCCGGCTGCTGCGTGCCGAGCCGGCCGGTGACCTGGCGCTGTTCGGCCGGATCCACCGCGACAGCGAGACGCTGCGCGCCTACGGCCGGGAGCTGTTCGCGGCGCGCGAGCGCGCGCTGGCCGAGGCGTTGGTGGAGGAGGCGGGCGGCGGCCTCAGGCCGCGGATCCTGGCCGTCGCCGCGCTCGGGCCCCTGCGGCAGGTGTGGGAGTCGATCCTGCTGGAGGCGGCCGAGCGGGTGCCACCCGCCGAGGCCGTCGCGCGAGGCGTGCGCATGCTGGAGGAGACGTACGCGGTCCTGGGCGGCGCGTTCGAGAGCCTCCTGCACCATCGGGCGCCGGCGGCACATCACGCTCCGCCGGTCCCCGAGGAGCACTCGCGCGCACTCCGCGGCGAGCGGCCGAGCATCCGGCGGGTCGCCGAGCTGGCAGGGGTGAGCGCGACGACCGTGTCCCACACGCTCAACCGCCGCCGCCCGGTGGCGGAGGAGACGCGGCAGCGCGTGCTGCAAGCCATCGAGGAGCTCGGTTACCGGCCCAACGTCCTGGCCCGAGGACTGCGCACCAGCCGCAGCCAGACCATCGGGCTGATCATTCCCGACATCACCAACCCCTTCTACCCGGCGCTGGCCCGCGGCCTTCAGGACGTGCTCGGCCCGGAGGGCTACGACCAGATCATCAGCAACACCGACGGCGTCCGGCGCACCGAGCAGGCCGCGATCGAGCACATGATCGCCCGCCAGGTCGACGGGCTGGCCTTCGCCGTGTTCCACACCCACGCCGAGGACCTGCTGCCGGTCATCGAGGCCGGCATCCCGGTGGTCCGGCTGGGCGGCAGGCTGGTCCAGCACGGAGTGGACCTGGTGCACAGCGATGACGAGGGGGGCGGGGCCGAGGCCACCCGCTACCTGCTCGGCTGTGGCTACCGCAGGATCGCCTTCGTGTGCGGCCCGGCCGCCGAAGGCCCGGCGGCCGAGCGCGTGGCCGGCTACCGCGCGGCCCTCGCCGAGGCCGGCGCGCCGGCCGACCGGGCCCTCGTGGCCCACACCCACTTCAGTCGCGCGGGCGGCGCCGAGGGCGTGGCGCGGCTGCTGGAGCTGGCCGAGCCGCCCGACGCCCTCCTGTGCGCGAACGACGTCATGGCGATCGGGGCCCTGGACGAGGCGGCTCGACGGGGCCTGCGCGTCCCCGAAGACCTGGCCGTGATGGGCTTCGACGACATCGACGCCGCCGGCATGGTCTCACCCGGCCTGACCACCATGGCCAACCCGGCCCGCGAGATAGGCCAGGCCACGGCCGTGCGGCTGCTGGAACGGCTGCGCGAGGCCATCGACGAGCCGTCCACCGAGCTGGTCGTGCCCGCGCGCCTCGTACGGCGTCAATCCGCCTGAGGGCGAACTCTTGACACCGCAATCGTTACGTGTAGATTTCGAGAGATCTTAACGATTTGCGCGCGCCTGGAGCATCCTTCTCCCCCCGAAAGGACGCCGTGATCGCAAAACGTCGGAATCTCGCCCTTGCGCTCATCCTGGCGGCCCTGGCCTGGTCGCCGCAGGTGGCGCCGGCCGCCGCAGCGAACCTGTCGAGCAACGTGCACCTGTTCTCCTACCCCTGGTACGGCACGCCCGCCGGAAGCGGCGAGTGGCGTCACTGGCAGCAGGGCGGCCACACCCCGCCGGAGGATGTCGGCGCCGACCTCCACCCCGCCCTGGGCGCCTATGACTCCGGCGACCCGGCCATCGGTGGCTCGCCGACCTGGGTGTCGGTTACCTCCTTCAACGAGTGGCACGAGGGTTCGGTCATCGAGTCCGCCGACCGCACCCCGCCGCCCGGTCACGGCTACCAGACCTTCCAGGGCGCCTACGGCAAGCAGGGCAGGGCCGCCGAGACGGCCTACCTGGGCCGCACGCGGTACTGGGTCGAGAAGTTCGAGAGCGTGCGCTAGCCGTACGGGAAGGGAAGACCGATGACAACGGTGGGCAAGCGCGCGCTCGGTCTGGCCGTGGCGCTCGTGATGGGACTCGCCGCCTGCTCGAGCGGCGGCGGAGGCGGGCAGGGGCAAGCCGGGCAGTCGCTGCGGATGTGGACGTTCAAGAAGTCGCACGCCGACGCCTTGAACAAGGCGGCGGCGCAGTTCAAGGCCAAGACGGGCATCAGCGTCACGGTCGAGGCGGTGACCCCCGACGACGTGTTCGTCAGCAAGGTCCAGAGCGCCGCGCAGACCAACGGCCTGCCGGACGTGCTGGAGGTGCATTCGTCCGGCGAGGACTTCGAGATGGGCTCGTCGGGCTTGCTGCAGGACCTGGCGGCCGATGTCACCGACGGGTGGAAGCAGCGCCTGCTGCCCTCCACGCGTGAGAGCGGCGTGCTGACGCAGAAGAAGATCGACTCGGTGGCCGCCGACTCGCCCATCAAGAACGGCAAGGCCGGGCAGCGCTTCTCCGTGCCGTTCACGGCGGGCGCCTTCGGCATCGTCTACGCCAACAAGGACAAGCTCCGGGCGGCCGGGCTCGATCCGGACACCCCGCCGAAGTCGTGGGAGGAGTTCCTGAAGGCGCTGGAGGCCACGACCGGTAAGAGCCAGGGCGGGCTGTCGCTGGGGCTGAAGATCTCCCAGACCGGCTTCAACTGGATCTATCAGCCGCTGGCCTTCGCCTACCTCGGCAAGGAGCGTTTCCAGGCGCTGTTCGGCAAGGGCACCACACAGGGCTTCGCTTCGCCGGACGGCGTCAGGACGCTGGAGACGTATGCCAGGCTGACGCCGTACTGGATGCCCGGTGCCACGACGCTCGGCATCGACGAGGCCGACATCGCCTTCGCGCAAGGTAAGTCGGCCTTCGACGTGGGCGGCACGTTCACGCTGGCCTTCCTCGCGCAGAACGGGATGAGCCCCGACAAGGTGCTCGCCTTCCCCATCCCGGCGTCGGCCGAGGGCACGCACAAGCAGATCTCGATGGCGCCGCTGGCGCTGACCGGGCTCGGTGTGACGGCCACGACGCGCAACCGCGAGGCCGCCGTCAAGTGGATCGACTGGGTGACCTCGCCCGAGGGTGCGGGCATGGTGGCCAAGGAGTCCCTCGACCTGCCCTCCACGGACCTGGGCACGCAGGCGGAGTCGCTGCTCGGCAAGGACCTGGCCGCGCTCCAGAAGTACTTCACCGGGCCGCCGGAAAGCAGCTACGAGGCGGCCGACGACAGCTTCTTCCCCTCCGACTGGGACCAGGTCAAGCCGGGTGACCTGACCGTACGGCTGACACCGCTGGGGGAGGTCGGCCCACAGCAGGCGGGCACCGAGCTGGACAAGATCATGGCGTCGATGTGGAAGTCCACCGAGTGAGCACGACCTCCGTCGAGCTCCCCGCGCGGAGGCTGCGCGAGCAGCCGCCCGCGCGGTGGCGGCGCCGGCTGATCGGATGGGCCTTCGTCGCGCCCGCAGTCGCGTTGTTCCTGCTGATGGGCGCCTACACGATCGTCAGCGGGTTCCTGCTGAGCTTCGCCAAATGGAACGGTTTCACCCCCGAGTGGCGCTGGGCCGGGCTGGGCAACTATGCCGACCTTCTGTACGCGGACCCGTCGCTCACCGGCGACCTGCGCCGGGCCGCGGGGAACACGGCGCAGGTCATGGTCGCCGTGCCGCTGCTGACCGTGGCCGTCTCCCTCCCGCTCGCGGTGATGCTGAACTCCATCACCCGCCTGCGTGGCGTTCTCCGCTCCGTCTACTTCCTGCCGTACGTGACCAGCGGTATCGCCGTCTACTTCGCCTGGCGTTACGTGCTGGCGCCCGACGGCGCGCTCAACCTGCTGCTCGGCTCGCTGGGCCTGGGCAGCCTGCGGCAGCCGCAGGGCTTCCTCGGCAACCCGGACACCGCGCTGCCGACGTTGATCGTCATTCTGGTGTGGTCGAGCGTGCCGGTGGCCACGCTGCTCTACCTCAGCGGGCTGCAGGCCATCGACCGCAGCCTCGTCGAGGCGGCGCAGATCGACGGCGCCGGCTCCTGGCACGTGCTGCGGCGCATCATCTGGCCGCTGCTGAGGCCCATCACCATGGCCATCGTGCTGCTGGGCGTCCGCGACACGCTGCACGGCTTCCAGATCTTCCTGATCGCGACCAACGGCGGGCCCGGCGGGCACACCGACGTGCTGGGGCTGATGGCGTACCGGCTGGCTTTCATGAAGGGCCTGGCGCCCTCGCTCGGCCACGCGAGCGCGCTGGGCTGGCTGCTGTTCGCGGGAGCCGTCCTGCTGACCCTGGCCAACGCGCGCCTGCTCCGGAGGGCCCAGTGAAGCGTTTCGCCTGTGCCGGGCTGATCGTCTATGCGCTGATCAGCATGTATCCGTTCCTGTGGATGGTGTCGGGCGCCTTCAAGACCCGCGGCGAGGTCCTCGAACACAACCTGCTGCCGCGTGAGCCCACGCTGGACACCCTCATCGCCACGTGGGGCCGGTTGCACTTCCTGGACTACTTCCTCAACAGCCTCCAGGTCACGGCGATGACCGTGATCGGCGTGCTGGTGGTCTACAGCCTGGCCTCCTACGCCTTCGCCGTCCTGGATTTCCCCGGCCGCCGCTTCCTGTACTGGTTCTTCGTGGCGCTCCTGTTCGTGCCCGGCATCACGGTGCTGCTGCCGGTGGTGATCCTGGAGAAGAACCTCGGCCTGCTGGGCACCCACCTGGGGCTGGTGCTCCCCTTCGTCAACGGCACCGCGCCGCTGACGGTGCTGCTGCTGACCAACAGCTACGGTTCCATCCCACGCGAGCTGCGCGAGGCCGCCAGGTCGGACGGCGCGGGGGAGGCGCGGGTCTTCTGGTCGGTGTATCTGCCGCTCGCCAAGCCGGCGCACATCACCGTTGCCGTGCTGACGGCGGTGCCGACGTGGAACGAATACGTGCTGACGCGGGTGTCACTCTCGGACCGGTCGCGGTTCACGCTGCCGCTGGGGCTGGAGTCGCTCATCTCCAGCGAGGTGCCGCGCTACAACGAGGTCATGGCCGCCTCCCTGATCACGGTGCTTCCGGTGATCGCGCTCTTCCTGCTTCTGCAGCGCTACTTCGTCAACGGGCTGGTGGGGGCGATCAAGGGCTGACCACCGGGGGTGGCGAAGCTGTCACGAATCGTCCGGGTCGGTCAAGGAGGGCGCGGGCCTCGTCGGGGCGGAGCGCGCGGCCGTGCGCGTACGCCGCGGCGTACGCCTCCTCGCCGAGTGCGGCACGGGCCGCGAGGGCGATCCTGTCCAGGTCGCCCTGTTGGGCAGGCGTGACCGCCTTCGGGATCGACTCGCGGGCCGCGGCGGCTGCTCCGAGCAGTTGGGCGGCCTCGTGAGGGTGGCCGTCGAGTGCGCAGGCGCCCGCGAGGCCGGACAGCGCCTGTGCGATGTCCGCTCCCGCGCTCAGGTCTCGTGCGATGGCGAAGGCTTCCATGTGCCGAGCCATGGCCCCTGCGGTGTTGCCGCGCAGCTCCTCGACATAGCCGAGTTCGACAAGGACGCTCGGCGCATACAGAGGGTGTCCTGGTCCGGTGTGGTGCCGGGCGGCGTCCATCAGGTGCAGCAAGTGGGCCTCGGCCGCGTCCAGGTCGCCCTCCCGGCGAGCGGAGAAGGCGAGCCCCATCTCCGCGAACACGGCGCCGAGGGGGGAGCCCTGCTCCGTGGCGAGCCGAAGCCCCCGCTCGCAGTGCTCACGCGCCGACGGGTAGTCGCCGCATTCCATGGCGATCCAGCCCAGCCAGGACAGGCGCCCGGAGAACTCGGGCCAGAGCCCGAGCTCTCCGGCCATGCGCAGCCCGTCTCGGTGCAGGCGGGTCGCCTGCTCGTAGTCGCCGATCAGAACGGCGTGGGCGCCGAGCCACTCGGTGGCCTGCAGCAGCCCCCACCGGTCACCGAGCCGGCGGAACAGCGCCGCGCTCTGCGCGCCGTCACGCTCGAGCGCGCCGGAGTCGCTTTTCACGTGCGCGTGTTTGGCCCGCAGGCTGAGCGCGGCCGCCACTCCCCACTGATCGTCGACGGCGCGGAACGTGGTCAGAGCCCGGTCGATCAACTCCCCGGTGGCGACCACATCGCCGAGGTCGACCTCGGCGAACGCGAGGAACCACTTGGCCCTGGCCTGCCCCGGCTCGTCCGCCACCCCTTCGTAGGCATCCAACACCGCCTCGTGCCGGGCCGGCCAGCCGGCGATCTCACCCCGCAGGAACGACATGCCGGTGTGCCAGGCCATGGCTCTGGCTCGGGCGGCCCGGGGCGCCTCACCCCGGGCGTCCAGCGCCGCCTGGAACGACCGCCCTGCTTCTGCCAGGCGGCCGCGCAGGAACCAGTACCAGGCCAGCGCGTTGGCCAGGCGCAGCGCGAGGTCGGCCGCGCCCTGCCGGGCCGCGTCGTCGAGCGCGTCGTGCAGATTGGCTGCCTCGGCGTCCAGCCGCTGCAGCCAGCGCCGCTGGTCGGGGCCGTAGAGATGGGGTTCGGCCAGCTCGGCCAGCTGGGTGTAGTGGGTGCGGTGGCGCCGCCTGATCTGCTGGAGCTCGCCGGCCTCGTGCATGCGTTCGGTGCAGTAGACGGCCACCGACTCCAGGAGCCGGTAGCGGGGATCGTCGTGGCGACGGTCGGACACGACCACGAGCGACCGGTCCACCAGGCGCGCCAGGATGTCGAGCACCTCGTCGGGGCGCACGCCGTCGTCCGCGCAGACCGCCTGGGCGGCCTCCATGGTGCACCCGTCGGCGTGGACGGCCAGGCGGCGCAGCACCGTGCGCTCGGCCTCGGTGAGCAACTGCCAGCTCCAGTCGATCATCGCCATGAGTGTCTGCTGCCGTGGCGGAGCACCTCGGTGTCCTGTCGTCAGCAGCCGGAACCGATCGTCGAGCCTGGCAAGCAGGCCGTGCATCCCCAGCGTGCGCACGCGGGTGGCGGCCAGCTCCAATGCCAGGGGGATGCCGTCCAGCCTGCGGCACAGCACCGCGACGGCCTCCGCGTTGTCCGGGGCGAGGGCGAACCCGTGCGCTGCGGCGGCCGTACGCGCCACGAACAGCCGCACCGCGCTGAACCGCCCCAACGTCGCCGGGTCGGTGTCGTCGCCGGGGCCGGGCACCTCCAGCGCCGGCACGGGCCAGACCACCTCACCCGCCAGGCCGAGCGGCTCCCGGCTGGTCGCCAGGACACGCAGTCCGGGCACGGCGCGCAGCAGGAGGTCGGCGAGCTCCGCGACCGGCTCGATCACGTGCTCGCAGTTGTCCAGCACCAGCAGCAGCCGCCTGGCGCGCAGGGCTCTGGCGAGCCGGTCGGCGGGAGCTTCCTGCGGTCCGGCGCCGCCGTCGTGGATGTCCAGGACCGCCATCACCAGGTCGGTGAGCGACCCCATCGCATCAGGCAGGCCGGGCCGCAACGCGCCCAGCTCGACGAGCCACGCGCCGTCGGCCATCGTCTCGGCCATCGGGGCGGCGACGTCGATCGAGAGCCGGGTCTTGCCCACCCCACCCGAACCGGTGAGCGTCACCAGCCGGTGTTGTCGCAGCAGCGCGCGCACCTCGGCGACCGCGTCGTCGCGGCCGATGAGGTCGGTGATGGCATTGGGCAGGTTGGTCGCCGGCGCGGGGCCGAGCGGCGCGTGGAGCCCTGGGTCATGAGCCAGGATCGAACGGTGCAGCCCGGCCAGGGCGGGACCTGGGTCCACGCCGAGCTCCTCGGCAAGATGGGCCCGCGACTCCTCGTAGCTGCTCAGGGCCTCGCCCTGTCGCCCGGCCCGGTAGAGGGCGAGCATGTGCAGGGCGCGTGGCCGTTCCCGCAGCGGGTGGCGGGCCAGCAACTCGCCGAGCTCGCCCGCGACCGCGGCGTGCATGCCGAGCGTGAGCCGGGCCTCGGCCAGGTCCTCCATGGCGGTGAGACGCTGCTCCTCCAGGCGCGCGATCGTGGTGCGTGCGAACGCCTCGTCGGCGAAGTCGATGTAGGCCGGGCCTCGCCAGAGGGCCAGCGCTCCGGACAGCAGCTCGGCCTTGGCCCGCGGGTCGGCCGTCTCGCGGGCCTCGGCGGTGAGGCTCTCGAACCGGTGGGCGTCCACCGCGTCGGCGTCGACGCGGAGCAGATAGCCCGGCGGTGGGGACACGACGAGCGCCCGCCCACCCGGCTCGGCCTCCTCCATTGCCCGGCGTAGGTAGGAGGCCTTCGCCGACAACGCGCCCGGCGCGTTGCCCGGCGGATCGTCGCCCCACAAGTGATCGATGAGCAGGTCGGCGGGCACCGGCCGCCCGTGGTGCGTCAGCAGGGCCGCCAGCAGGGCCCGGACCTTCAGACCCGGCACCGCGACGGCGCCGCCGTCGTCCCGCCACACCGCGAGCGGCCCCAGCACCCCGAAGCGCATGACCGTCACCATAACGCGGGCCGGCGACAATTTCGCCGGCTGCCGGACCGTGCGGCCCTGGGCGGGCGGTGTGGGGCCGCACGCCGGTCAGCGCGGGCCGAGGGCCTTGGCGACGAGCGCGCCGATGTGGTGGAACGTACTGTAGTCGCCGGCGCTCACGCGGTTCTTGGCCACGGCGATGACCATGCCGGTAGCGGTGTCGGCGTACGCCGCGGTCCCCCCGCTTCCGGCCATGCCGAACAGGGTGGGGCTGTCGAGCGGTCCGGGGAAGCCGATGTCGTACCCCAGCCCCCGGGCGGCCGGAGCCCCGGTGACCTCGTCGACCCCGCTGATCGTCACCGTGGTGACCTCTCTGAGACGCTCGGGGGAGATGAGCCGCACGCCGCCGACCTCGTCCATCAGGGCGGCGTACATGCGTGCCACGGCTCGGGCGGTCATGACGCCGCCCGCGGGGATGTCGGCGGCGAGCACGTCCTCGCGGTTGCAGAAGGCCGCGCTCGGCAGGGCCGCCGGCGGCGCCGCCGTCCAACCGTTCACGACCCTGAAGAACGGCACCTGCCCGGCCATGGCGGCAATCATGTCGGGAGTCAGCTCCATGCCGCCCGCCGTCTCCTCCAGGCGGGCCTGCCGGCCGAGCTCGGAGGCGGGTACGCCGAAGAACAGCTCGTCCGCCACCCCCAGAGGCCCGGCCACCTCATCGCGGAGCACCTGGGAGATCGGCCGGCCGGTGGCCCGGCGCACGATCTCGCCGGCGATGTAGCCGAACGACTGCGGGTGGTACCCCGTCCTGGTGCCGGGTTCCCACCACGGTGTCGCGTCGGCGATCGCCGCGCACATCCTGTCCCAGTCGGTCAGATCCTCCGGTGTCGTGTCCCGTGGGAGGCCGGGCACGCCGGCTGAGTGGTTGAGCACGTGGCGCACGGTGGCACGCTCCTTGCCATGCGCGCCGAACTCCGGCCACAGCTCCGCGATCGGGGTGTCGTAGGTGACAACGCCCTGTTCCACGAGCACGTGCACGACGGTGGAGGTCACCCCCTTGCCGGTCGAGGTGACGTGGAACGGCGTGTCCGGCGTGACCGGCCGGCCGGTCACCGGGTCGGCCTGGCCGGCGACGGCGTCGATCACCAGCTCTCCGCAGTGGTAGACGGCGACCTGCAAGCCCCGTTCGACGCCGGACCCGACCAGCTGGTCGATGGTGTCCTGCGTCTGCTGCTGAATGTCGGTCATGGCGATGCTTCCTCTTTCGTTGCGTTTTGATCTCTCGCTGAAGCCGTGGGAGGTCAGCGACGAGCTGTGGGCGGGGCTCCAGCCACTGCTGCTCCAGCGTCGGCGGCTACCGGCTCGTGGGCCAGGACGACGACTCCCGATGCGAACGTCTTCGTGCCGGTCAGGCGGAACCGTGTCTCGCTCCAGCCGGTGAACAGGCTCTCTCCACGCCCCAGGACGACAGGATGAATCCAGACCCGGATCTCGTCGACGAGGTCGTGCCGAGTCAGCGTCCGGGCCAGCCCGCCGCAACCGAACATCAGGATGTCCCTGCCGGGTTGCCGCCTGAGCTCGCGCACCGCCTCGACGACATCGCCCTTGAGCAGGGCCGAGTTGGTCCAGCTGACGTCGTCGAGTGTGGTCGACACGACATACTTCGGCATGGTGTTGATCCGGCGGGTGAAATCGTCGGACGCGGGCCCGTCGTCGCTCATCGACGGCCAGGACTCGGCGAAGCCCTGGTAGGTAACCCGTCCCATCAGCAGGGCGTCCGCGGCGAACAACTGGTCGCGGGCGTAGGCCTCATATTCCGCGGTCGCGTACTCGAGGGACCACTCGTGCGGGTCCTGCTGGACGCCGTCCATCGTCGCGAAGACCGAAACGATCACTTTGCGCATGGCATGCTCCTGGGGCTGTAACGGGGTTGCGATCATCGGTAGGTGTAGGGGCGCACGGCACGCGCCTCGCGCAGCGCGTACGCCCACCAAGTCAGCTCGTCCAGCGTCGTCTTGACCGTGTTGTTGCACGTCGCGGTGGGTTTGGGCCAGCTGCCGTCGGCGGCGAACAACTCCCAGTAGCAGGGCAGACTGACCAGGGTGCGGATGGCGACGGCGTGCAGTTCGCCGAACACCTCACGCAACTGGGCTACGGCGTGCAGGCCGCCCGATTCCCTCCCGTAGGAGACGAAGGCGACGGGCTTGGCCTGCCACTCCTCGTAGAACCAGTCGATGGCGGTCTTGAGCGGAGCGGGGAAACTCCGGTTGTACTCCGGTGTGACCACCACGAACGCGTCGGCGGCGGCCAGCCTGGGAGCAAGGGCCCGTACCGGCTCCGGGACGAGCTCGTCCTGATCGGTGAGGGTGTCGGGCAGACCTGCCGTGGCCAGGTCGACGAGATCGATGTTCAGCTCCCGGCGCGTGCGGGCCTGGGCGACGAACCAGGAAGCCGCGGTCGGGCCGAACCGCCCGCGGCGGATGCTGCCGATGATGATCACCAGCCGCAGTGGTGTGGCGTCCGGCATCTCGGGCCTCCCTCGGGTTCGTGTCGTGCTCAACCCTGCGCGAAGGCGCCTTCGGTCTGTTTACGCTCTTTCGCCCTCCAGCGGACCGGGATGTCGCGGTGAGCGTAAACAAACCGTAAAGACCACCTCGCACCATGGGCGGCGCATCGAAGCACCCGTAGCCGAGAAGGGCCGTGCCATGTCCAGTGCCGACGTAGATGAGTTCGTTCGGACCAAGCTGCTGCCACAGCACCAGACCATCGTCCGTATCCTGCGAGAGCTCATGGCCGAGGGTGCGCCGGACGCATCGGAGGTGATCAGCCGCGGCTCCCCCGCGTGGAAGGGCCGCACCATCCTCGCGATCATCAGCCACAGCAAGACGCACATCACGTTCGCGTTCGCGCGAGGCGCGGAGTTCGACGACGACCACGGCCTGCTGGAGGGTGTGGGGAAGACCACCAGGCACGTCAAGCTCAAGAGCCCGGACGCCCTCAACCATGACGCATTGCGTGGCTACATCCGGCAGGCGGTCGCGCTCGATCAGGAATAGTCCTCGGGCTCAGCGCCCCTGGAGCTCGGTGGCAGCGCGCTGCTGGACCCGTTCACTGGCTTCCTGGACATCATCCGCGCGTGGCACCCGACGACCCCGCTGCTGGTCGTGTCCCCCGATCCTGTGCCCGGGGTCGTGTTCATGCACCAGGGGTGCATCGTCGAGTCGGCCTCGCCGGAGGAGTTCTTCGACCACCCCCGGCACGAGCGCACCGAGCAGTTCCTCCGCAGCATTCACTGACCGCCGGACGCGGTCCTCCAGGAAAGAGCCAAGCATGCGCGCTGCCCCCGCCGTCGCAGGCATGAAGCACAACGGCATCCGTACGATCATGGATCCGGCGATGTCCGGCACCCGCCCGGACCTGATCCGGCTGGAGATCGGCGAGCCCGGCTTCCCGACGCCCGCGCACGTGGTGCGCGCGGCCGACGAGGCCGCGGCGGCGGGGCGGACCAAGTACACGGCCAACGCCGGGATCCCCGAACTGCGGGCGGCGCTCAGCGACAAGATCAAGCGGGTCAACGGGTTCGACGCCCGCCCCGAGGACATCGTGGTCACGGCCGGCGGGGTGCAGGCGCTGTTCGCCACGCTCACCGCGCTGGTCGAGCCGGGCGACGACATCCTGATCCCGGACCCGGCCTGGCCCAACTACATCGCGTTCGGGAAGATCCTCGGCGCCTCCACCACGGCCTACTCCCTGGCGCCCGAGAGCGGGTTCCTCCCCGACCTCGCCGAGCTGGAACGGCTCGTGACGCCGCGCACCAAGGTGCTGATGCTGAACTCGCCGTCCAACCCCGTGGGGTCGGTGTTCCCGGCCGGGACCCTCGCGGAGCTGATCGCCTTCGCCGAGCGGAACGACCTGTGGATCGTCTCCGACGAGTGCTACGACCAGGTCGTGTTCGACGACACCTTCGCCTCCACGGCGGCCGTCGGCGGCGCGGAGCGGACGATCTCGGTGTTCACCTTCTCCAAGACGTACGCGATGACCGGCTGGCGCATCGGCTACCTGGCGGCGCCGCCGTCGCTCGCGGAGATCATCACGCGGTTGCAGGAGCCGATGGTCTCCTGCATCAGCACACCGGGTCAGTACGCGGCACGGGCCGCGCTCACCGGGCCGCAAGACGAGCAGCGCGCGATGGTCGCGACCTATCGGGCCAACCGCGACCTCGCCGTCGGGGAGTTCGCCGCCCACGGCTTCGACGTCTACCGGACGCAGGGCGCCTTCTACCTGTGGATGCGCACCGGCAACCGGGATCTCGACGGCATGGAGATCGCCAAGAGACTGATCACCGAGCACGGCGTCGCGGTCGGCCCCGGCCCGGCCTTCGGCGAACGCTCGGGCGAGTACATCCGCCTGTCGCTCGCGGCCTCCGCCGACGACCTGGGTGAAGGAATCCGCCGCATCTGCGCCAGCGGCCTCCTTCACCCAGCCGGGCGTTTCTGAGACGGGGGCTTGACTCCTCGCGACATGCGTCATGCAATATATTGCATGCCGGTTCCACAGAGCCGAGGAGTGGTCGCCAGGTCGCTTCTCCGGGAGAACGCCTATCGCGCCATCCGAGACGCCATCGTCGATGGCACGCTCGCCCCGGGTGAACGTCTCAACGACGGCGATCTGGCACAGTGGCTGGGCGTGAGCCGCACTCCCGTCCGGGAGGCGCTGACGCGTCTGGAGCAGGCCGGGCTGGTGCGGACCAAGCCCGGCCGCTACACCATCGTCAGCACGGTGGACGTCCGGTCCGTGCGCGCCGCCCAGTCGGTGACGGCCGCCATGCACGAGCTCGCCGTACGGGAGGCGCTGCCGAATCTGTCCGCCGGCGAACTCGACGCCATGCGCGAGGCCAACGCGCGTTTCGCCGATGCCTTGCGCCGCGACGACGCGGACGCGGCGCTCGCCGCCGATGACGCCTTCCACGGCATCCCGGTGATCGCGTCCGCGAATCATGCGATACGTGCCGTTCTTGACCAGTTCACGCCGGTGCTGCGGCGCGTGGAGCGGATGCGGTTCTCCTCCCTGAGCGGCCGGGGGTCGGTCGCGCAACACGAACGGATCATCGCGTTGTGCGCGGCCGGCGACGTGGAGGGGGCGGCGCTCGCCGTACGCGCCAACTGGGGGACCCTGGTCCCACTCCTCGATGCCATGCCCGCCGCTTCCGAGAACGAGCCTTCAACCTGAGGAGCCGTACATGTCCATCGACGATTTCGAGCGCTATCCGCTGCTCTTCGGTCCCAGCCCCGTCCACCGCCTCGACCGGCTCAGCGACCACCTCGGCGGAGCCCGCGTCTGGGCCAAGCGGGAGGACTGCAACAGCGGGCTGGCGTTCGGCGGGAACAAGACCCGCAAGCTGGAGTACCTGATCCCCGACGCCCTCGCCCAGGGCGCGGACACCCTGGTCAGCATCGGGGGAGTGCAGTCCAACCACACCCGGCAGGTGGCCGCGGTCGCCGCCAAGGTCGGGCTGAAGGCCGTACTCGTGCAGGAGAGCTGGGTGGACTGGCCGGACGCGGTCAACGACAAGGTCGGCAACATCCTGCTGTCGCGCATCATGGGCGCCGACGTCCGCCTGGTCCAGGCCGATTTCGGGATCGGGCTCAAGGACAGCTGGCACGAAGCCCTGGAGGGGGTCACGGCCGCCGGCGGCCGCCCGTACGCGATCCCCGCCGGAGCGTCCGACCATCCGCTGGGCGGTCTCGGCTTCGTCAACTGGGCGTACGAAGTGCAGCGGCAGGAACGCGAGCTCGACGTCTTCTTCGACACCATCGTGGTGTGCAGCGTCACCGGGAGCACCCAGGCAGGCATGATCGCCGGCTTCGCGGGCCAGGATCGTCCCCGGCGCGTGCTGGGCATCGACGGCTCGGCCAAGCTCGCCGAGACGCGTGCCCAGGTGGCGAAGATCGCCCGCGCCACGGCCGAACTCATCGGCCTGGGCCGGGACCTGCACGAGGAGGAGATCACGGTGCTGGAAGGCTGGGCCGGCGACAGGTACGGCATCCCCGTGCAGTCCACCCTCGACGCCATCAGGCTCACCGGACGGCTGGAAGGCATGATCATCGACCCTGTCTACGAGGGCAAGTCGATGGCCGGGCTCATCGACCTGGTCGGCAGCGGCGAGATTCCCAAGGACTCCAACGTCCTGTACGCCCACCTCGGCGGCCAGCCCGCCCTCAACGCCTACAGCGGCGTCTTCCGCTGAGCGTTGGGCCGAGCCGAGCGCCATCGGCTGCTCGAACGGCAGGTTGCGGCTCCCGCGGGAGACGGGCGAACGAGCGGCGCGCTCCCTTCTACCCCCTGACATGAACACGTATAGTGAGGTTGCTTGCACTCAATGTCACAATTGGATGGATGTGACTCACCCGAGGAAAGGGGATTTCCGTGAGTCGTGCACTGATCATCGTCGATGTGCAGAAGGACTTCTGCGAGGGCGGCAGCGTTCCGGTGAAGGGTGGCGCGGATCGAGCCGCCGCCATCGCCGAGCTGGTCCGGCGCGCCGATGGGCAGTATGCCTTCGTCCTCGCCACCCGTGACCACCACATCGATCCGGGCGCCCACTTCTCCGACAACCCCGACTTCCACGACTCATTCCCCGTGCATTGCGTCGTCGGCAGTGAGGGAGGCGAGTTCCATCCGAATTTCGCGCCCGCCGTCGACTCCGGGCACGTCGACGAGGTCTTCTACAAGGGCGCCCACTCCGCCTCCAAGAGCGGTTTCGAGGGCTCGGCCCAGGACGGCACGACACTGTCCGCCTGGCTGAAGGCCCGTGACATCGCCGAACTCGACGTCGTCGGCATCGCGACCGATCACTGCGTGAAGGCCACGGCACTCGACGGAGCGCGCGCGGGCTTCACGGTGCGGGTCCTGCTCGACTACACGGCCGGCGTCGCCGCCGACACCACGCGTACCGCACTGGACGAAATGCGCCGGGCCGGTGTCGCCCTGACCGGCGAACCTGTCGTCGCCTGAACTCAGGCGCCAGGCACCGCATCCTCGGATTCCGCGAAGATCACGACGAGCTCCAACCCGCCCCCCGGGTTGGGGCTCGCTCGCACGTCGGCTCCGTGAGCCTTCGCGATCGACGCGACGATCGACAACCCGAGCCCGGCGCCCTGTCCACGGGTCGTCTGCAGCCGCCGGAAGGGCTCGAAGAGATCGCCGAAACGTTCCTCGGGCACGTGCGGGCCGGTGTTCCGGACCTTCAGGACTCCACGGGAGAGCGTCACCTCAACGGTTCCGCCGGGATGGTTGTAGCGAACCGCGTTGTCGACGAGGTTCGTGACGAGCCGGCTCAGCAGGATCGGATCCCCGTCGACGACTGACGGTTCGATCCGCGTCGTCACGGTGACCTCGTCCGAGCCGCCTTCGGCCAGGACGAGCAGCACCACCTCGTCCAGGGCCACCGGTGTCCTCTTCTCAAGGCCGTGCTCCGCCTGGGCCAGGACCAGCAGGGCGTCGATGAGGCTCTCGGTGCGGTGGTTGTGGAACAGGAGCTTGTCGCGGATCTCGCCGACGTCTTCAGGAAGGCCGATCTCGATCGCCGCTCGCTGGACGGCCAACGGGGTCCGCAGCTCGTGGGACGCGTTCGCGATGAACCGCCGCTGCCCCTCGACGGAGCGTTGGAGGCGGTCGAGCATCGCGTCGAACGTATCGGCCAGTTCCTTCAGTTCGTCCTTGGGCCCGCTGAGCGCGATGCGTTCGTGCAGGGTCGACATGGACAGCCGCTGCGCCGTGGCGGTGATCCGGTGAACGGGCCGCAGGATCCGCCCGGCGACCAGCCAGCCGACGATCACTGACACCAGCGTCAGGATTCCGACCGTCGCCACGGTCACCCCCCACTGGTAGTCGATCACCTCGTCCACCAGATCGGGCAGCGTCGGCAGCTGATGGTCCGCGAGGCCCGGCCCCGCCGGCGCCGCCGGCGCCACCGGGAGCGGCCCGATCCGCCCGATCCTCCTGTCCAGCGCGTGGCGCAGCAGCAGGTTGACCGTGACCAGCAGCACGGTCGAGGTCAGCAGGAACAATCCGGAGTAGATCAGGGTGAGTCGTACCCGGACCGTCGTCACAGCACGTATCCCGCGCCGGGAACGGTCTGGATGCAGGGCGGATCGCCCAGCTTCGCGCGTAAGCGGCTGACCACGACCCGCACCACCGTCGTGAACGGGTCGACGTTCTCGTCCCATGCCTCTTCGAGCAGCCGTTCAGAGCTCACGACCGCGCCGTCCGCCCTCATCAGCACCTCAAGGACGGCGAACTCCTTGAGCGACAGATGCAGGTGCCGCCCGTCCCGCGACGCCTGCAGCCGGTGGGTGTCGACCACGATCCCGTGCCGCATCAGCACCGGCGGCACCTGCGCCTGGCTGCGCCGCCCCAGCGCCTGCACCCGTGCGACCAGCTCGGCGTAGTCGAACGGCTTGGGCAGGTAGTCGTCGGCCCCCATCCCGAGGCCGGCCACCCGCTCCGGCACCGCCGCGGCCGCCGTCATCATCAGGATCCGTGTACGGCTCCCGCGCGCCACCAGCTCACGGCACACGAGGTCGCCGTGCATCTCGGGCAGGTCCCGGTCCAGTACGAGAACGTCGTAGTCGCTCACCGCCAGCCGCTCCGACGCGGCGACCCCGTCGTACACCACGTCGACGGCCATGGCGTGGCGACGCAACCCCACCGCCACGAGATCGGCCAGGTCTCGTTCGTCTTCGGCCACCAGAACCCGCATAGCGATGTTCGTACCCGAATCGGGGTAACAGCGGCGTTAACGGATCCGTTCACAGCCGAGCAACCCGCTTCCGGCCACGCTGGCGGCGTGATCAAATCCCTCTGCGCCGCCATCCTGATGGCGGCCTGCTCCCTGTCCGCACCCACCTCCGCGCCTGCCGAGCGCTGCACCGCCCTCACCGGGCCACCGCCGGAGTCTGCGCCGCCGACCTCGGTGAACACGCTCCGGCAGGCGTACTTCTGCGTACTGGACAACTACTACAGCGGTCCGGGCATGGATGCGAAGGCGCTGCTGAAGAGCGCCTTCGCCGCCTATACCCAGGACCTGATGCGGCGCGGCGCCGATCGGCCCGACCTCCAGCTGCCCGAACTGACCGGGAACCGCGACGCCGACTGGGCCGCCTTCGCGAAAGCCCTCGGCGCCGGTGACGTGCCCGCGCTGCGCGCGGCGATCATCGCGATGGTCGCCGGACTGCACGACAACCACGCCCGCGCGGTCAGGCCGACTCCTCCACCGGAAGGCGGGCCGGTCGGGACGGGCATCGTGGGTGTGTCGGCCCAGCAGGGCCCGCAACTCGACCCGGCGGCCAGGCCGCCGTTGTTCATCACCCGCGTCCTGCCCGGCAGCCCCGCCGCCAAGGCCGACATCAGGCCCGGCGACATCATCGTCAAGGCCAACGGCATACCGCCGTTCATCGGGGACACCGTGAACCAGAGCATCGTCCAAGCCTTCGCCGCCGGCACGGTGACGCTCACGCTCAAGCGCCCCACAACGGGACGGACCCGCACCGTCGAGCTCAGAGAGGGCCCCGTCACGCAGCAGCCTCCGGCGGTGACGTCGAAGAAGCTCTCCGACGGCGTCACGTACGTCCAGCTGCCCGGATTCTACGAAGGCGCCGCCGACCAGGTCATCGCCAAGCTGAAGGACAAGCCGAAGGCGGTGGTCCTCGATCTGCGCGGCAACGGCGGCGGGTCACCTCGCGAGGTGACGCGGCTGCTCGGCGCGTTCGCGCACGGCAAGGTCACCAGCTACTTCTGCCCGCTCAAGGGCGACTGCGTGCCCAACCGGACCGACGACAGCATCCCGCTGCTCGGCTCGCGCCTGGTCGTCCTCACCGACCGCGGATGCGCCTCGGCCTGCGAGGACTTCAGCGCGGCCGTCAAGGACAACGACCTCGGCACTCTCATCGGGACCCGCACCGCCGGGGCCGTCTCCGGCCCCAGCGACGGATACCTCCTCGACGACGGCAGCATCCTGCTCCTGCCCAAGGTCCGGCACCTCGGGCCCGCCCGCGAGATCATCGACACGATCGGCGTCCCGGTCGACCACTACGCCCCCATGACCGCCCTCGACCTGGCCACCGGGCGCGACCCGGGCGTGGCCAAGGCACTGACGCTTCTTTGACGCGCTCGCCGCAACGGCCCTCGGGCGGGCTCAGGGACTGGGCAGGGCGGGCCCGGCCGCCACCCCCTCGACGGACAGGACCTGGCGGCCTGATCTCAGCCCGGCCCAGCCGCCGGCGACCGGACGGAGCTCGTCGACCTGCTGCGCCCCTGGATACGGAACGACACGGGCGATCTCGACGACATCGCCCGTCACCGGCCCCGCTCGGCGCACCACGGCATCGAGCGCGGCGGGGGCGATCCCGTGCTGCGGCGGGAACGGCGACGTCCACAGATCGGCGGCGGTCACGGCGGGCAGCCGGTCTCCCGCGCCGAGCACCAGCCCCGACCAGGCCAGCCGCCCGCCAGAAGCGGCCACGCCGCGCGTGACCGATGGCGGCACGGACGGCGGAGGCGCCGGCGGCGACGACCGGTAGAGCAGTCGCATCGACCCGGCCGTCTCCCCGGTCTCCGCCGTGATCGTGACCTGGACGCTCCAGCCTTCCTCCAGGGTCTCGCCCAGCGCCCGGGTGGTGAACCGGCTCCCGTCCGGGGCCAGGACCAGCGCGGACAGCCGGACCTGCACGTCCCGCACCTCGACCAGGTGCTGCGGCGGCCGGTCCGGCGGCACGACCCAGTCGGCGACCGAGCACGCCTGCTCGATCAGCACCGAGATCGGCAGCGCGGCACGCCCGTCCACGGTGAACTCGTTCAGGCACGGATGAGAGCCCGGCGTGTGGATCACGCTGCTGCGTAGCCGGCGAGACGGTTCGAACAGCTCGACGGAGCCCAGGAAATGCGCGAGCCCGTGCAACCTGGGCAGATCCGGATGCCCGGTGAAGAGCCGGAAGCCGCGTAGCTGAGTGGGCACCAGCATGCTGCCGACCTGGCCGATGAACATGACCTCCCCGGTGTGGCCGGAGCGCAGCTCGCGGATCCACCGCCGGACTCCCTCGGCCGGATCGATGGTGGACACGTAGCGGACCGCAGCGTCGTAGTTGGCGATGACCCCGAGCCGCTCCCAGGTCGGCCAGCACAACGTCTGCGCGGGCAGCCCGAGCGTGTTGCGCGCCCAGAACCCGAGCCTGGACAGAGCCTCGTTACCCGCCGCGTAGTCGATCTGCCCGATCATGCCGCCCATGCGTCCGGCCAGCGAGCCGACGTTGCAGAACACCTTGAGCGTGTCCCGCCTCCCGGGAGTGTGGAGCACCGCGCGGGTGAGGTTGGCGAAGCCCGTCACCTTCACGTCGACCGTTCGCACCACGTCTTCCGGGGTCTTGTTGTCGAGCCTCGTCGGCACATCGATGCCCGCGTTGTGGACGATCACGCTGGGATCGGGGATGCGGGCGAACAGCGCGTCGACCTGTTCCGGCCGCACGCAGTCGCACGGCTCGTACGTGATGCGCAGGCCGTCCCGCCGGGCCGCTGCCAGGTTCGCGCCGACCTGCCGCAGCTCGGCCTCGCGTTTGAGCGCGGCGCGTACGTCCCGGAGTTCCCTGGCGGTGCGGGCGGATCGCACTCTGGCCCGGCAGTACTCGGAGTAGTCCGCGTCGTCCATGGTCAGCCAGCCGGCGTCGGCCGGAAGCTCGTCGCGGCCGGTCACCACGACCTGGCAGCCGACCTCCTCGGCGAGCCCGCGGGCCAGGGCGAAGCCGACGCCACGGGCGCCCCCCGAGATCAGCACCACGTCGTCGGACCCGAGCTCGACGCGGGGCGGCGGTTCCGGGCTCGGCCGCGCGTTCAAGGCGTGGCGGACTCCCTGCCGGTAGCCGATCTCGAACAGGTCCCAGGCCGCCAGCTCGGCCGTCAGCAGCTCGGCCAGGCGGGCCGGGTCGACGGCGTCGACGTCCAGGACTTTCACCGCGAGGTTGGGCAGCTCGCGGGGCAGGCACTTGGCGAAGCCGGCCCAGATTCCGCCCAGCGGGGAGTCGATCGCCCCGTCGTGGTAACCCATCAGCCCGCCCATGGCGGTGACGGCGATGTAGCAGTACCGGTCGGCGCGGGGGTCGGCTCCCCAGGCACCGTATCTGCGCTGCACCATCCGGGTCGTCCTGGCCAGGGCGTCCCGCCATTCCCCGCCGTCGAACCGGTAGGGGACGCCCACGACGTTCAGGTCGATGATCCCGTCCCAGTCGTCCCGCTCGGGTTCGCGGCCGGGCACGCAGAGGTCCGCGCCGAGCGCGCGCGCCACCTCCGCGGCCAGCTCCGCGTCGGAGCCGATGACCAGCAGCCGCCGCGCCACAGGGGAGGGAGGCGGAAGCGGGTGCGGTACGGGCTCCCAGATCATGCGACGGACCGGCCGGACGAAGGAGGTGGTGTCGAAGGACACCAGGTGCGGGCGGACCGGGGCGGCGGTCGTCACGTCCGCTCCTGCACGACCGCGGGGATCCCGCCGCTGGGGAACAGAGTCACGTAGTGTCCGCTGCGCACCGTGTGCGCACCCGACAGCCGCAGCCGGTAGCGCTGCGACAGGATGGCCACCGCGGTCACCAGCGTGGCCATCGCCAGCCCCTTGCCGATGCACATGCGCCGCCCGCCGCCGAACGGCAGGAAGGCGTACTTGTGCCGCTTGCCCTGGGTGTCGTCGAGGAAACGCCGGGGATCGTAGGCCTCCGGGTCGGACCAGTGCTCCGGTGAGCGGTGCGTGCCGTACACGCTGAGCAGGACCGTCGTCCCCGCCGGCACCGTGCGGCCGGCCAGGCAGTCCGGCTCGACGGCGTCGCGCGGGAACTGCCAGACCGGCGGGTGCAGCCGGAGCGCCTCGTTGATCGCGGCCGTGGTCTGCACCAGTTCGCCCAGCCGGTCGGGTGCGGGCGCCTGGCCCGCGAGCACCTCGTCGACCTCGCGCTCGACGGCGCGGCGGGCCTGCGGGTGCCTGGCCAGTTCGTACATGGTCCAGGCGAGCGCCTGGCCGGTGGTGTCGGAGCCGGCCAGCAGCAGGGTGCGGAGGTTGTCCGACACCTCCGCCTCGGAAAGACCGGCGCCGAGCAGCTGCCCGGCGGCGTCGGAGCCGTACTCGCCGCCGGCGCGGCGCGAGCTGATCACCCGGTGGATGATGCCGTCGAGCACCCGGTCCGCCCACTTCCGGTCGCGGTGATACCGGGTCGGCACGAAGGAGGGGATCATGGCGGGCAAGCCCATGATCGTGCGGGTGAAGATGACCTTGTTGGCGATCGCGGCGGCTCGCGCGTAGTCGGTGCCCGACAGGTCCTGGCTGATCAGCGCCATGCCCAGGACCCTGGCGGCGATGTCCATCAGGTCGGGTGCCACGTCCACGACGTCGCCGGACTTCGCGTGCGCCGTCCAGCGGCGGACGACCTCCTCGGTGGCGCCGACGGCCTCGCGCGCGTTGCTCCGCACGAGTTGCAGGCTGAACGCGGGCTGGACGGCCTTGCGCGGCCCGCGCCACTGGTCGGTGTCGAGCGTCAGCAGGCCGGAGCCCATGACGCCGGAGAATCCGCGGTAGAGCTTGCCCCGTACGTAGTTGTCCGGGTTGGTACGCAGCACCCGCTCGATCGCCTCCGGCTCGGTGACCTGCACGAACGGGATGGGCAGCTTGACCGACACCAGCGAGTCGCGTTCCTGCATGCGCAGGGTGTAGGCCAGCGGGTCCTTGAAGTAGGGGATGGCGTCACCGATCACCGGCAGCCCGGCCGGGCCGTGGGCGACAGGGCAGGTTCCTTGGCGGGTCATGAGCGCTCCTGGCGGTCGAATCGTTCCCTGTCGAGGTATTGGCCGGTCTCCTGGTCCACGTAGCCGACGATGGCGCCCGTGATGTCCTTCACCTGGAGCAGCACCTCGCCGTCGGCGGCCACCGCGATCGCCCGGTTCTCCGGCTCGGGATCCTCCAGGTCGAGGTCGACGGGGGTGACGTAGAGCTCGACCGGTTCGGTCAGCGCGGCGAGCGTCAGGTCGGTGTGGCCGCCGTACAGGTCGATCCGGCGGACCGTGCGCGGGATCGCGACGGGCGTCCAGCGGTCCGCGACGGTGTGGAGGACGGCCACGCGCACCAGACCGTCGAGCGTGACGGAGGGGACCAGCAGGTCGGGAAACCAGCGTCGCAGCGCCGGCGCGTCGAGCGCGAGCCGGCCTCGCCGTCCCAGCGGATGCTCCCGGGTGCCGGTGGTCGACCGGAACACCTCGCGCAGGAGTACGTCCGACCCGGGCGCGTGGTAGGGGTCGCGGAGGGGCCTGCTGCCGTGCTCGTCCCAGTGCGTCCACCTCGGGCCGGGCACGGGAGCGTCGCGCAGCCGTACGGTGACCGAGAAGTGCAGCTTGTCGCGGGCGACGGTCACGCCGTTCGGCGCCACCACGTCGCCCAGCACGCGGACGGCGACCACCGACTCGCGCTCGTCGGTGCGCAGCAGCGTGGCGGTGAGCCGTTTGACCTCGGGCCGGTCCTTCCGGTAGATCCGCAGGAACGACTCCAGCCGCAGGTCCTCGAAGACGACCGGGACCCGGTTCGGCACCAGCGAAACCGCGGCTTGCGCGGCCAGCTCGGGCACGAACGTGCCGGGCAGGGTCGGATAGCCGCGCACCTGGTGAAACTCCAGATAGCCATCCCTGTCCAGGGTGAACGTGCGCTCCGCGACCAGCTCCGTGGCGTTGCGGCGCAGCACCGTGTCGATGTACGGCAGCGCGCGCGCCTCGCCCATGCAGAAGTCCAGGAACTCCGGCCGGATGCCCCTGACGAGCTCCCGTTCCTTGTCGCCCAGGAACACCGTGGCCGGCGCGTCCCGCACGGCGGTCAGCTCGGTGAGGAAATGGTCGACGCCTTCCTCGGTCGGCATCGGGGTGTACGCGTCGATCTCGGCGAGGAAGGCGCGCATCAGCGGGGTGGCGCCGAGCCCGACGTCGCGCCAGAGTGTCCAGCCGATGGTGAACTCGTTCTCCGCGCTCATCGCGGCCATGTTGAGGAAGTCGTTGGCCGCGGCGTAGTCGGTCTCGCCGCGCTGGCCGGTCAGCCCGATGAACGAGCCGAAGTTGCACCAGCGGCGCGGCTCCCGCCCGCGCAGCGCCTCCTTGAGGTTGAGGTACGTATGCACCTTGAGGTCACGCACCGTGCGGAAGTCGCCGACGGACTTCGCGGTGACGTCGGAGGCCCGGTTGGTGCCGGCGACGTTGAGCAGGAGGTCGATGGGGCCGTCCACGGAGTCGACGGCATGCCTGACCGCGTCCGGGTCCCGGAGGTCGCAGCGCAGGTAGCGGACCCGCCCAGGTCCGGACAGCCGCTCCAGCTCGGTGAGCGTGTCCCGGACCTGCCGCTGCTCGCGCAGCCGGTCGAACCTGGCGTTCGCCTCGGCCACGCTGACCCGGTCCGGCCCGTTGAGCTGGGCCCTGATGAACGTGCTGCGCTCGGGCAGTTCCCCGGAGTCGCCGGGCAACCGGGAGCTGCCCAGGATCACGATGCGCGGGCGGTATCGCCCGGCCAGCGCCGTGAGGATCGGCGCGCCGATGCCGCGCGCCCCGCCCGCGGCCACCACCAAGGAGTCCTGGCCCAGCGCCGGCATCCCGTCCGGCATCCCGGCCGGCACCGCCTCGGCGGGGACCGCTCGCGGGGTGAGCCGGCGCCCGCCGACGTGATAGGTGACCGGGAGGAGCTGGCCGGCGCCCAGCTCGGCGCTCACCGTGGCCAGCACCTCCTCCAGCGGCGCCGCCGCATGCACGGTGGCGAGCACGTTCGTGTCGGGCAGCTCCAGCGCCAGGCTCTTGACCAGACCCGTGAACAACCCGGTGACGGGCAGCGGCACCCCCGCCTCGGTGACGCCGCCCACCACGCTCACCACGAACGAGCCGCCCGCCAGGCGTGGCGCGCACTCTTTGGCCGTCATGAACGTGCGCTCGTGCAGCGCGAGCAGCTCGCGGACCGGGTCCGACCAGCGGGCCTCGCGCAGGCTGGGATCGGTGGCGTCGACCAGCACCCGTACGTGCCGGGGTGCCTGGCCGTCCTGGTGGGCCAGCGCGGTGCGGAACGCGGTGGAGTTGGTGAGCACGACGGAGTCCGCCGGGATCGCGGGCGGGGCGGAGCGGATCGGCCGCCGTGGGGCGGGCGCCAGCTCGATCACGTGGCGGTCCAGCAGATTGGCCGCCTTCGGCTGCCTGCTCAGCCGGATCACCCGCGGGCTCGCCTGCCGGTCGGCCCTGAGCTCGACCGCCGTCCGGCTCTGCGCGCCGCTCAGGAAGGCGATCAGCTCGCGCCCGCCCTGCGCGCCCAGGAAGTTCGCGCGGGTCATGCGATGGCCTCCAGCATCTCTTCCACGGTGGACTCCACGGACACCTCGGCGAGCACCGGCAGGCCCTCGGCCAGCGCCAGCGACTTCCTGGTGATCGCGAACAGGAACGTCCCCTCGCCGATCTCCCCGCAGCCCAGCAGGCGGCCCCAGGACGTGAGACTGTTGCCGTTGCTCGCGGCGACCAGGACCGCGTCCACGTCGCCGAAGTCCAGGTAGCACTCGGCCACCTCGAAGGCGTCGGCGAGCGAGGCTCCGCCGCCGTCCACGGCGATGTTGAGCCCACGCAGGTCGAAGTAGCTGCACAGCCGGGCGGGGATGACGTTGGGCATCTCGCCTGGGAAGGAGTCCTCGTCCGGCGCGGCGATCAGTCCGGTCACGCGCTCACGCAGCTCCTGCGCCTTGGGTACGGCCTGGCGGTCGAGCTCGTCGAGGTGGGCGCGGATCGCGTACAGGACCGCGTTCCTGGTGGGCCCGGTGTGGCCCACCACCACCCCGGTGGTACGGCTGTGCCGCCCGCAGAATTCGCGGATCCGGGGGTCCATCCGGTGCATGCACTCGATGATCATGAGCTGGGTGCGGTCGGTCGCCCGGATCGTGGAGGCCGGCAGGCGCAGCCGGGCGAACGGCGGGCTCGGG
This sequence comes from Nonomuraea sp. NPDC003709, assembly GCF_040610775.1. Classification (NCBI taxonomy): domain Bacteria; kingdom Bacillati; phylum Actinomycetota; class Actinomycetes; order Streptosporangiales; family Streptosporangiaceae; genus Nonomuraea; species Nonomuraea sp. NPDC003709. The sequence continues at coordinate 776,179 of NZ_JBEXMW010000002.1, forward strand.
TAGCCGTCGCCGAAGGAGTTCGGCAGGATGTGCCTGCCCTGCGCCCACTCTGCGACCTGCGTGTTGCTCTCGGCGCCGGGCACGTGCGCCGACCAGCCGACGATCACCATGGGCTCGCCGGTCCTGGCTCCGTAGCCGGCCTTTCCGCGACGGCCCGGCCGGAACTCCTGGATCAGCAGGTGCGCGTTGGTGCCGCCGAAACCGAAGCCGGACACGGCCACGGTGCGCGGCCGGTCCGGCCGCGCCGGCCAGGGCACGGGTCGCTCGGGGATCTCCAGATTGCACGACTCCAGGCCGAAGCTGTCCGGGGCCGCCGAGAAGCGGTGCTGAGCGGGAATGACCTCGTGCCGCAGCCCCAGAAGAGCGTGGATGACCGACACCACCCCGGCCGCCCAGCCCGTGTGGCCGATCAGGGACTTGTTCGAGGTCACCTGGACCGGATGCGTCCCGGCGTAGGCCGCGCGCAGGCTCAGGAACTCGGCCTCGTCGCCCGCCGGGGTTCCGGTGGCGTGCGCGATCACCCAGTCGACCTCGCCGGCTTCCACGCGCGACTTGTCCAGCGCGCGGGCGACGGCCAGCTCCTGGCCCGCGCTGGACGGCGCGTAGATGGCCTTGCCCTTGCCGTCCGCGGACAGGCCGACCCCGGCGACCAGGCCGTACACGGTGTCACCGTCGGCGAGCGCCCTGGACAGCCGCTTCAGCACCACGGCGCCCGCTCCGTCGGAGAACAGCACGCCGTCGGCGGTCCTGTCGAGCGCGCGCACCTCTCCGCTCCTGGACAACCCGTACAGCTTGGAGAACAGCACCGACCCGCTGGGGACCAGCGCGAACGCCCCGCCGCACACGGCGACGTCGGCCCGGCCGGACAACAGGTCACGCAGTCCCAGGTCGATCGCGTACAGCGAGGACGAGCACGCGGTGTCCACCATGAGCAGCCGGGTGTCCGCCGGCAACAGGCCCTCGATGGCGCTGGCACCGATCCGGTGCGGGAACGGCTGCGATCGGGTGGCGTCACCGTGCCACAGCACGGAGTCGGGGACCTCGCCCAGTTCCTCGCGGATGAGCGCTTCCTGCAGGTGCTGGCTGCCGTCGGGGGTGAAACCGAAGCAGGCGGTGTACGTGTCGCCGTCCCGCCTGGCCACGCCCTCCAGCGCCTGGTGCACGCTGTGCCGCAGCCACACCGTGGTGAAGTCGAGCCCGTCGTCCGGCCGCTCGGCGGCCAGCTTGCGGTGCGGCGTGAAACCGGTGATGAAGCCCGAGCGGCGCTGGTAGGTCTTGTCGGCGGCGCCCGGGTCGTCGTCGTGGAAGCCCGCCATCGACCAGCGATCCGGCGGGACGTCGACGAACAGCTCCGCGCCCTCCATGAGCAGCGACCAGAAGCCGTCCGGATCGTTGGCCCCCGGCACGGCCAGCCCCATGCCGACCACCGCGACAGGATCCACGTCGTGATCGGAATACGTCTCCGGCTCTGGCTCAGGCTCCGGTTCCGGCTTCTGCTCCGGGCCTGGTTTCTGCTCCGGGTCTGGGGACGTGGCGCGGCGCTGCAACGACATGCCGCCGTCCGCCACCACGGTCTGCCCGGTGATCCATCCCGCGCCGGGAGAGGCCAGCAGCAGGACCAGGTCGGCCAGGTCGTCCGGGGTGGCCAGCCGCCCCAGCGGGGTGGCCGCCACCAGGTTGGCGCTCACCGACTCGAACCCCGGGAACATGCGGCCGACCGGATTGTCCATGAGCGCGACGGAGGCGGTGTTCACCCGGATGCCGTCCGGGGCGAACTCCGCCGCCAGGTAGCGGGTCAGCGCCTCCAGAGCCGCCTTGGACAGCCCGATCGGCAGGTAGTTGGCCGGGGCGTAAGACGCGCCGAGCGAGGAGACGTTGACGATGCAGCCCGCGCCGGATCGGGCCAGCAGCGGGCGGGCCTCCCTCGCGCACCAGAGCGCGCCCTTGACGTTGACCTCGAACGCCTGGTCCAGGTGCTCCTCCGCGAGCTCGTCCCAGGCGGTGAACGTCCCGCCCGCGGCGTTGTTCACCAGCAGGTCCAGCCGTCCGTGGGTGGCGCTGACCTGGTCGAACATGCGCCGTACCTGATCCGGCTTGGCCACTGACGCCCTGATCACCTCGACGCCGTCGCCCAGCTCGGCCGCGAGGGTCCTGGCCTCGTCGTAGGAGTGGAAGCAGTTGATGATCACCCTGGCGCCGGACTCGGCGAGCGAGCGTACGATGCGCGCGCCCACGCTGCCCGCGCCGCCGGTGACGAGGGCGACGCGGCCCTGGAAGCCCGTCATGTCGTGCCCGCCCTGGCCAGCGAGTCGAGGACGAAGTCCACCACCTGGCCGAACGTCCGGTAATCGGCCATCCGCATGTCGTCAGGCGGCGGGCCCAGCTCGAACAGCACGCCGAGCCTGCCCATCAGCTCCACCCGCTTGACCGAGTCGACGCCGAGGTCGGCCTCCAACTCGGCGCCGTCCTCGAAGACCTCCTCCGGGTACTCCAGCGTGGTGGCGTAGAGATCACGCACCCGTACGGCGACCGTCTCCCTCGACGTGGACCCTGCGGGTGTCTCCGCCGGCGGCGTCGGGGCGGAGGGCGCGCTCGTGTCCTGCGGCGGAACCGGGGCGGGAGACGTGCTCGGCTCCGGTGTCACTGCGGGAGGCGTGCTCGGCTCCGGTGTCACGGCGGCGGGTGCGGGCGGGTACGTCATGGTCGTGCCGGTGTGCCGGACCGTACGTGGCTCGGCGGCGGGAGCCAGGAACTGGCCGGTCTCGCGGAGCGTGTCCAGGTCCGGCAGCAGCGGCGTGTGCACGGAGGCGGACGACTCGATCGAGCGGACCCGGGACGTCAGCGCGCGTCCCGCGCCCACCTCCACCCACACGCCGGCGCCCGAGCGGTGCAGCCGCTCCACGGCGGGTCCGAACCGCACCGGCGTGACGAGGTGGGAGGCGAGCAGTTCGCCGAGGTCGTCGGAATCACGGTAGTAGCGGCCGAGAATAGGGGAGAAGACGGGAATGCGCAGGCCCCTCCGGCCGTATCCGCTGAGCCGGCGGGCGAGCTCCTGCCGCGCCTGGGCGAGCAGCGGGCTGTGGAACGGATGCGGCGAGTGCAGTGTGGTCGACGGCAGCCCGATCGCGGTGGCGATCGTCGCCGTGCGGCGCAGCGCGTCCGCCCGCCCCGCGACCACCGTCTGCGCCGGCCCGTTGTCCACCGCGATCACGGCACCGGAGGTCGCCAGCAGGTCGAGGATCTGCTGGGCCCGGTCGGGCTCGCAGCCCAGCGCCAGCAGCCCGCCGCCGCTGGTGTCGTGCTCGCGCAGCACGGTGATCCGGTGGCAGAGGATCTCCGCGCCCTCGGCGGCGTCCAGCGCGCCACCGGCGACCAGCGCCGCGATTTCGCCGAGACTGTGCCCGACGAGCACGCTGAACCGCGCTCCCTGATCGGAGAGCGCACGAAAGGCGGCGACCGAAGTGGCGAAAACAGCCAGCTGGAGCACGTCCGGCGCCGCTTCGACCAATTGATCGACGGAATCATCGGAAAAGGCCCGGCTCAGGCCTTTTCCGAGAATGCCGTCCGCCACCGTGTCAATGGTTTCGATCACCTTGGCGGTGCCGGGATCATGTGCGCGTAGCCGTGGCAGAGCGCCCGGCAGATAGGCTCCCTGACCCGGGAAAAGACCCACAACAATTTCAACGGAGCTCAGCATTCCGGTCCCCCTCAGAGCACGGTGTCGGCGAAATTCCCATTCCTGGGATTCGCGTTGAATATTCCGCGTGCGAGCTCGATGAAGCCAAGGTAACCGCGCTGCATGCATCGCGGACACCCCTAAAGCAAGTGTGAAGTCAGGGGTGATCGCAAAGCCGTGAAATGGACCTCGGGCCCACGAAGGGCCAACCTGCGGGTTTTGGGGCGGCCCGCACGACTGCGGTGGCCGTCTCCTGGCCGATGGGGCGGATCTTGATGTCGGTCTCGCTCAGCCCGGGGATCTATCACGGGGCAGGGTGGTGGGGGAGGGGTTGTTGTTGATCCTTGAGGAATTGCCAAGGATCACGCGCCAGGCGATCAGCAGATGGACTCCCTCGGGCATCGTGGAACTTTGACACAAAAAGCCAGATGTACGAGACCAAGATCGCTAGGCTGCGACGATGGAACGAGTAACCGACGTGTCCGAGAATGGCGCCGCAGGGCATCCATCCTGGGTTTCGCCCGCAACCCAGCCCGCAGATCCGGACCAGGTGAACGACTACGACGGTTTCGCCGAGGCGTACTCGGCGGAAACCGAGAACAACATCCTGAACGAGTACTGGGCGCGGTACTCGATCCTGGCCCTCGTCGGAGACGTGGCCGGTCGCCGGATCCTGGACGCCGGCTGCGGCTCAGGCCCCCTGTCCGCCGTGCTACGCGACCGCGGTGCCGTCGTCACCGGCATCGACTCCAGCGCCGGGATGCTGGCGTTGGCTCGGCAGCGGCTCGGTGACGACTCGAACCTGCAGGTGGCCGACCTGAGCGACCCCCTGCCGTTCGCCGACGGTGCGTTCGACGACGTGGTCGCGTCGCTGGTGCTGCACTACCTGGAGGACTGGGGGCCGGCACTGGCCGAGATTCGGCGAGTGCTCAGGCCCGGCGGCCGGCTGATCGCGTCGGTGAACCACCCTTTCGTGGAGCACGTGACCCAGAGTCCTCCTCGGCGCAGCTATTTCGCGACCACCAGCTATACCGACGAGTGGACGTTCGACGGGAAGTCCTTCCCGATGACCTTCTGGCGCAGGCCGTTGCACGCGATGACCGACGCCTTCACCGCCGCCGGCTTCCGCCTCGCCGTCATCAGCGAGCCGCAGCCCGACCCGGCCGCCCGTGAGCTGTTCCCGGACGACTTCCAGGACTTCGCGGGCAAGCTTGCCTTCCTGGTCTTCGTCGTCGAGGCACCGCCGTCGGATGCCGGCTCGGACGGCTAGCTGACCACGCCAAAAGAGTGAGCGCGTCCGAGTCGCTGTTGATGACGTACGCGGGGGCCCCATTCGGGGTGAGGGCGACGCCCCGAGGAACTTGCCGTCGGCGTCCCCGAGCGGGCTGAGGACCGCCCCCGGGCCGATCGCCAGGGAGGAAACGTCGCCGGAGGGCTTCGCGTCTGCGGCACGGAACCCGCGCGACCGGGGGCGGCGCACGACGAGCGACGGCTGCGACGCCGCCGGTACGGGCGGCAACGTCGTCGAAGACGGGCGGCCCACCGTCGCCTCGCTGGAACGTCGGCTCGAATCGTGACCGGCTCAAGGAAGGCGAAAGCTTGGTGCCGCGCCGTCCGACCATCCGTACGGACGCCGAGGAAGCGGTGCCGCGCCTGGCCCGGAATCGCCTCGTGGGGTTATCCGCGCATCAGCGACGAGCCGGCGGCCGAGTTTGTCACACCTGTACGGCATGCTGTCCTTGATCATCAACTGCCGCTTGGACGATGGAAGGGCACCATGGCGCGACTGCTCCGCAGCATCGAGGACGAGTTATACGTGGAGTACGGAGAATTCGGTCTCGCGGACACCGATCTTCCCGCGATCAGCAGCCCAGACCCGGAGGATTACCACTACATCGCCGCCGTCCGCATGGAGGCATGGGACGCCGAGCCACCAGGTGTCGATGACTCATGGACGCAAGTCGATCAGCCGACATTCGTGGCTGACAGCGGAGTGATCCACCTGGCTTCCATGATGGACGGGCGAGGCCACGACTTCCTCATCGGCCCGCCGTGCTTCCAGTACGGACTGACCGCGCACGTGCGAACGGTCGACGCGCGGGGTGAGGACGCCCCCGACCTGCGATGGCTGTTGCGGTTCTGGCCCATCCGCGATGTTTTCGACCCTCTCATTCATATGCGGGCGATGGAGCGCTTCATCCGGATGCCCAAGGAGTACGTGCCGTTGCCACTCCCGCCCGAGATGCTGCCTCCGCCGCTGGAGCCCCGCCAGGCACTCGTCCCCGTTTCCACGGCGCAGGAGTGGGCCGCCATGCAGCCCGGGGAGTTCGGTGACCGGCTTCGGCGGTTGGAGGAACGGCTCGCCGAGACGGGCGTCACGGTCCACGACTGGCTTCGGGAGCAGGGCGCCGACGTCTCCGACGACACGCCCATCACCGAGGACGTCCTCGACGGCCTCAAGGACCGGCCGGGACGCTTCCACGATCCCTACGTCGATCGCTACTTCGCCCGCGCCGACCAGATGTTCGGGCTGCCGCACGGCTTCGACGGCTGGGAACCGCACGTCCAGGAAGAGCGCCTGCGCGAGCTCGCCGACGACGAACGCATCGCCAAGGACCTGAACCCTCGACACGCCCGCGAGTTCTCCATGCCCTACCAGCAGCGGGGAGTCGAGCGTCTCCATCCCGGGAGCACCCGGCGCCTCTGGCGATGGGAAGACGAGATCATCGACGGCCTGCCGTTCGACGAGAGTCTCGTGGTCGGCCGGCAGGTTCATGCCCGCGACCCCTACACCCGGCAGATCTACGCGTCGGGCATCGTCACGATCCTCCGCCCCGAACGGTACAACGGCCGGGCGAACTGGTACGTCGTGCGAGAGGCGGAGCCGCACGAGGCCGCACGCGTCCTGTGCTCTGAGGCGACGTGGCTCGATCCAGACGGTCAACAGTGATCAAAGGCGTCATGGAAGAGGGAGCCGGCTCCTCGGGGAGTCGGCTCCGTTTCGGGCCGGACGAATGCCAGGGCATACCCGACCGGTGCAGCAGGCATTCCCTGGCCGGCACCGGTCACCACCGCGATCCTGCCCTGCCGAGGCACGATCCGCAGCGTTGACCGGTGACGGCGATCAACGCTTTCGGCTAAAGGTTGTTCCTGGTGAGCCAGGTCAGGCAGGCGTCGGCGACCTCACGCCAGCCGTGGTCGATGGTCAGGGAGTGGCCGCGGTCGGGGAACTCCTGGAAGTCGGTGATCGCGGTGGAGTCCCGGTACTGCTTGAGGGTCGCCTTGGTGACGGTCTCGGGGACAGTGTGGTCCTTGCCGCCGGCGATCAGGAGCAGCGGCCCCCGGGCGTTGTTGCCGGTGTCGACCTTGGCGGGTGAGTGGGGGGAGAAGTTGGCGGCGGCGGCCTCGAACAGCGGCTTGCCCGGCGCGGGGATGGTCCAGCGTTCGTACAGTTCGGCGGCCTCCTCGGCCGGGATGGCGTTGCCGAACGCGTAGGTGAACTGGTCGAGGGTGAGGGAGACGGCCCGGTGCTTGTTGGCCGGGTTCTTGAACACCGGCAGGGTCGAGCGCAGCGCCGACAGCGGCAGCGGCAGCACCCCCTTGATCTGTGCGGCGTCGATCGCGATCGCGGCTCTGGCCAGGTCCTGCCCGAGCAGCTTCTCGGCGATCATGCCGCCGAAGGAGTGGCCGATCAGGATCGGCTTGACGTCCAGAGCGTTGATGATCTCCGTGTAGTGGGCGACGACGTCGTCGATGCCGTGGTCGGCGATGCTGTCGGGGTCCTTTCTGGACAGTTCGACGGTTTCGCTGTCCCCCGGCCAGCCGGGAGCCGTCGCGTCGTAGCCGGCGGTCGTGAACAGCTCGGTCCAGGAGGACCAGGAGGTGGCGTGCAGCCACAGGCCGTGGATGAAGATGACGGGAATGGTCGGTGCGGTCATCGGTTGCTCCTCAGGAACACGGCTGTCATGCCGGATGGGTGTGCTGGACGGCCTGGGTTGCGGTGGCGGCGGTGCGGATGTGGCCGGCCACGGCTGCCGGTTGCGACAGCGCGATCGCGTGTGAGGCGTCGACCTCGATGGTGTCGGCCCCGGCGCGTTGGGCCATGAAACGCTGTGCGGCGGGATGGATCGCCTGGTCGGCGGTCGCCACGACGTACCAGGACGGCAGGGTCTTCCAGCTCGCGGCGGGAGAGCTCTCCTCGAACGCCACGGCCGCGATGGGGCGCTGCGCGGCGGCCGCCACCGAGGTGAGGCGCCGGGGCAGGTCGCCGGCGAACACCGCGGGAAACTGGTCGTCCTTGAGATACAGCTCCACGGCCTCCTCTCCATCGCCCGTGCGGAAGACGGCCGGCCGCAGCGCCGGGCCCAGCAGGCTGTCGGGGAAGCGGCCCGTGACGTCCAGCACGCTCTCCCCTTCCTCCAGGGCGAAAGCGGTCACATAGACCAGCCCGATCACGTTGCCCGGCTGGGCTCCCGCCCGGGTGATGACCACACCGCCGTAGGAGTGACCCACCAGCAGGACCGGACCGTCGATCGCGGCGACGACGCCGGCGAGGTAGGCGGCGTCGGTGGCCGGTCCGCGCAGCGGGTTGGCCACCGCGGTCACGGGGATCCCGGAAGCCTGGAGCTCGGCGATCACGCCCGCCCAGCTCGACGCGTCCGTGAAGGCGCCGTGAACCAGTACGACGGTCGGCGTGCTGCCGTTTCTGAAGGATCTCCCTGTGGTCATGGCCTCACCGTAGGAAGCCCCTTGCCCGCCTCGCGAGCGTCACATGACTGCGTCACCGAGCGTCACACGCGCAGGGCCGTGCTCAACGCCGATCGAGAGGTGATGCCCAGTTTGGGGAAGATCCTGTAGAGGTGGGAGCTGACGGTTCGATGAGACAGATAGAGCTTCTCGCCGATCTCCCGGTTCGTCAGGCCGTCGGCCGCCATCTGGGCGATCTGGAGTTCCTGCGCGGTCAGCACGTCGCGCGCTTCGCTGCTGCGCCTGCGGCTGCTCTCGCCGGAGGCCCGCAACTCCTGGCGTGCTCGCTCGCTCCAGGGGATCACCCCCAAGGCGTCGAACGTCTCGCGAGCCGTACGCAAGGGCGCGCGCGACTCGGCCGTACGCCGCTGGCGCCGCAGCCATTCACCGTACGCCAGCAGCACCCGAGCCCGTACGAAGGGCCATCGCCGCAGGTCGGCCCCGAGCGCGGCATCGAAGAAGGGCTCCGCTGCCGCCTCATCGGCCAGAACGGCCCGGGCGTAGCGCAGGTCGGCGTGCAAGGACGGCGACGGCGTGGTGAGCGCCACCGCCTCCAACTCCTCGATGATGCCGGCCACCGCGCGACCTTGACCGCTGTGCGCTGCCGCATCTGCGAGTTCGGCCAGGGAAAAGCAGCGCAGCGCCAGGTGGAAGGCCGGATCGGCGGGGTCGTGCATCCGCCGCAGATGGTCGAAGGCGTCGGCGTAACGTCCCTCGCCCAGCGCGGCGAGCCCACGCGCGAGCTGCACCGTGGCCAGCACGGGGCGGGCCCCGACGGGCAGGGCCACCTGCTCGGCCGCCACCGCGAGGCTCTCCACGCGATCCTGCTCGCCACGCAGCGCGGCGAGCACCGCGCCCGAGGCCTGAGCGATGGCGTGCATCAGCGGCTGGGACGTCTCGTGCGCCAGACGGGCGGCCTCCTCGGCCGCGGGGATGGCCACGCTCAGGTCGGCCAGCCGGGCCGCGCTCCACGCCTGTGCCCCGAGGTCCCGTGTCAGGAGGCTGAGCCGGCCCTGCGCGCGCAGGGCCGGCAGCGACGCGGCGCAGAACTCCTCCGACAGGTCGAACGCCCCCACCATCAACGCCGAACTGCCGAGCAGGCGGGCCGCCGGCCGCCCGCCGGTCGGGTGGGCGGCCAGATGGCGCAATCGCTCGATCACGACCTTGCCACGCTCGATCGGAGCCGCGAACGCCAGGACCGTCAGCAGTCGTCCGTCCAGATCGTCGACGGGCAGGCCCTCGGCCACGGTGACGACGCGTTGCCGCGACCGCTCGTCAGCATGAGCCCAGAAACATCGCAGGGACGCACTGGACAGGAGTTTCAGCGCGAGATCGACGTCCCCCTGCGCCGCCATCGTCTCGGCGAGATCGGCCAGAGAGTGCGCTGCCGCGCTGTCGTCACGGATGCCGTCCTGGAAGCTCTCGCGGATCCACACGATACGGGCCTGCTGCTGGGCCGACAGCTGCGGCTGCTCGTCTTCTCCCAGCAGTCGCATGACGATGTCGCGCCGTCCCATCTCAGCCGCGTACTCGGCGGCTCGCACCAGCCGTTCACACCGGTGAGCGGGATTCTCGCTGAGCCTGACCGCGTGCTCCAGGGCCGCGACGGCCGACAACAGGTCGCCCCGACGTCGCACGCTCTTGGCCGTGGTCTCCAGCTCGACGGCGATGCTCTCATCCGGCCTGGGGGTGGACGCCGCACGGTGCCAGAGGCGACGGTCCGGCCGGTCGGTGAGGACGTCGGCCAAGGCGGCGTGCACCGCGTGCCTCTGGGAGATGCTCGCTCCCTGGTAGATCGCCGAGCGCATGAGCGGGTGCCGGAACGACACCGCGGCTTCGTCCACGTCGACCAGCCGTGCGGTGACGGCGGGAGCCAGATCTTCTGCCGTGACCGTTACGCCGGTGATCAGCGCGGTGGCGTCGAGGGCCTCGGAAAGGGCGGTGCTGTCGTTGAGCGCGGCCACCAGCAGCACGGTCCGAAGGGTCGATGGCAACCCCGACATGCGGGCGGTGAAGGTCTGTTCCAGCCGGGTGGTCAGCGGGAGCCACCCCGGCGGCAGGGGCCCTTTCCTGTCCCGCGCGGCGATCGGCAGCTCGACGAGGGCCAAGGGGTTTCCCGCAGCCTCCCGCAGCACCCGTGTGCGCACCGCCGGCGTCAGGGTGGGGCTGCAGGAGTCCAGCAAGGCGGTCGCGGCGGTGTCATCGAGCCGATCGAGGAGCAACTCCGGCAGCCCTGCCCCGTCAAGGGGACTCTGGAAACCGTCGCGTATCGCGGCCAGCAGCACGATCGGTTCGGAGTCCAGCCGCCGCGCGACGAACGCGAGCACGTCGGCGCTCGCGCGGTCCAGCCAGTGAGCGTCCTCGACGAGGAGCAGGACGGGCGAGCGGGCGGCGGCCTCGCCCAGGAGGTTCAGCGCCGCCAGGGCGATGAGGAACGGGTCCGGCACCCGGGCGTCGGTCAACCCGAACGCCGCTCCCAGCGCGTCGCGCTGCGGGGCGGGCAGTTCCCTGATCTCGGTACGCAGCGGGAGCAACATCTGATGCAGACCGGCGAAGGGCATGTGCGTCTCTGATTCCACACCGGCCGTCCGCAAGATGCGCATGCCACGCGCGGCCGCGATCCCCGCCGTGTCCAGCAACAGGGCCGACTTCCCGATCCCCGCCTCGCCGCGTACCAGCATCGCCCCGCCGCTCTTGCGGACGCCGTCCACGAAATCGCCGAGACGCCGCTGTTCGGACTGCCGCCCGAAGAGTGCTATTCCTAGCTGGTTTGCTGGCATATGAAGCTATGGTCGCGTGCGCTCAGGGTCCCGTCCAGCGACATGGCCTCTGGGTGGGACCGGAGCGGTGAGCCGGGGTCAAGGCATCGTCGACGGGCAAGGGCTGCGGAGACATGCCGAACAGGTCGAGGAACATCCCCGCGCGCCAGCTCGACGAGCCATCCCTGACCGGCACGCTCGACCGCCGGCGAAGAGCCGGCAGCCGTGGTCCCGTTGTCAGGTCCGCCAGAGCGCCCGGTACTCGCGTGGCGACATGCCCCTCAGCTCCCGGAAACGGCGGTTGAAGTTGGACAGGTTGGAGAAGCCGCAGTCGGCGGAGATGCCGGAGACGGTGCGGTCGGTCTCCCTCAGCAACCGGCAGGCGGCGTTGACCCGCAGCATGGTGAGGTAGCCGGTGATCGTGGCACCGGTGGTGCGGCGGAAGAACCGGCTGGCCGAGGCCGGGGCCAGGTGGGCGGCGCGGGCGACGGCTTCGAGCGTGACCGGCCCGGCGTACTCCTCGTTGAGCAGCCGGACGATCGCGTCGATGCGGTCGCGAGTGGCCCCGTTGAGGGAGGGGACGTACCGGTCGCCGGCCAGCGGGCGCGCATCGGCGCGACGCGACAGCCGGACGAGCGCGTCGATCAGCGCAAGGGTCCGCTCGGGCGGCGGCATCGCGTCGAGGTCACCGAGGTCCACGGCGTACGGGGGAAAGCCCAGCCCCCGAGCCGAGCGTTCGAGCAGCGCGGCCACGTCGGCGAACTCGGGGCGGTCGAAGAAGTCCCGTCCCAGGAAGTCCCGGCGGAACTGGGCGACGATCGCCTCGTGCCTGCCGTGACCGGGCACCGACTGGTACGTGTGCGGCAGCTGAGGGCCGATCAGGGTCAGGTCGCCGGGACCGTACTCCTCGACGCAGTCGCCCACGAACCGGGTGCCGGTGCCTTGGGTGATCAGGGTCAGTTCGTATTCGCGGTGGAAGTGCCAGGCGAAGCGGAAGTGCGTGGCCTGGCGGACGTACAGCGTCCAAGAGAGCTGGGAGGTGGCCTCGATGTGCTCGTAGAACGCGCGCATGGTGCTCCGTCGTCATGAAAGTATCGGAATCGGTCATCCGTCGCGTGGCTCGAACACCAGGGTGCGGCGAGGCTGGTCACATGACGATCACACCCCACGATCTCGGGTCCCGGTACGACCTCGACGCCGCCGCGCTGCGGCATTTCGACGACAACGGCTTCGTGAAACTGCCCGGCGTGCTGGACGCCGGGACGATCGCGGCGTACGAACCCGAGATCACCGCGAAGGTCATCGACCTGAACACCCAGCACCTCCCCCTCGCCGAACGCGACACGTACGGCAAGGCGTTCCTCCAGGTCACCAACCTGTGGCGGCACAGCGACCTCGTCCGCGAGTTCGTCTTCTCCCGGCGTCTGGCCCGCATCGCGGCCGAGCTGCTCGGCGTGGACGGCGTCCGGCTCTATCACGACCAGGCGCTGTACAAGGAGCCGGGCGGCGGGCTCACCCCGTGGCACGCCGACCAGTACTACTGGCCGCTGGCCGGCGACCGGACCGTGACGGTCTGGATCCCCCTGCAGGAGACGCCGGCCGAGATGGGGCCGCTGGCCTTCGCCGCCGGCAGCCACCGCTTCGAGTACGGCCGTGACCTGCCCATCAGTGACGAGTCCGAGCGGGAGCTGCAGCGGGCGCTGGCCGAGCGGGACTTCCCGTCGGTCGAGACGCCGTACCGGCTCGGCGAGGTGAGCTACCACCTCGGGTGGACGTTCCACCACGCCGCGCCGAACCGCTCGGACCTCCCGCGCCGGGTCATGACCGTGATCTACATGGACGCCGACATCACGGTCTCCCGGCCGGTCAACGACAACCAGCGGCACGACCTGCGTGCGTGGCTGCCCGGAGCCGAGGTGGGAGCCGTCCCGGACACCCCGCTCAATCCTGTTCTGCACCGGAGAGGGTGACCGGCTCCCCGGGGATGGGACACGGAAACCTTTCTGTCACTGCTTGACGGCGCCGGCGAGTCCGTTCACGAAGAACCGCTGCAGCACCAGGAAGATCGCGATGATGGGGGCGAGCGTGATGACGGAGCCGGCGCACAGCAGCGTCCAGTCGGTGGAGTTCTCGCCGATGAAGGCGTACATCCCGACGCCCAGGGTGCGCAGCTCGGGACGGGCGAGGGTGAACACGAGCGGGATGAAGAAGCTGTTCCACGCCGAGATGGCGGTGAACAGGCCGACTGTAGCCAGCATCGGACCCGACAACGGGAGCATGATCCGCCAGAAGACCTGGTGGAAGCCGGCCCCGTCCACCCGGGCGGCGTCCTCCAGCGAGTGGTCGATGGCCCGGAAGTAGCCCATGAACAGGAAGGTGCCGAAGACGATCCCGCCCGCGGACTGCACGATGATGATCGACCAGAGGCTGTTGAGCAGGCCGAGCCCGTCCATGATGTCGAAGATCGGGATGATGGTGTAGCCGTGGGGGAGGAAGACCGTCCCCGCTACCACGACCAGGACGAGCCCCTTGCCGGGGAACTCGGTGCGGGCCAGCGTGTAGCCGGCCATGGCGGTGACGAGCAGGGTGATGACCACCGTGGCGACGGTGATGGTGAGGGTGTTGAGGAAGTACTGGCCGAAGGACGCCCCCTGCCAGGCCTGCCCGTAGTTGGCCCACAGCGGCGTGCCGGGCAGCGGGTTCAGGCCGCGGCCGAAGAACTCGTCGGTGCTCTTCAGCGAGCTGCCCAGCGTCCACAGGAACGGGTACAGCCAGGCGATCCCGCCGAGGAGCAGGAACGCGTGCGTCAGCCACGGCGCGCGCCGGGTCATGCGCGACCTCCCCTGCGCTTGACCAGCACCCGCAGGAAGAGGGCCTGGGCCACGGCGAAGACGATGAGCAGCATCCCGTAGAAGAACGACGCCGCCGAGGCCAGGCCGACGTCCCGCTCGACGCCGGTGCCGCCGAACCCGCCGAACGCCAGGTGGTAGACGTAGGTGTTCACGACCTCGGTGGCGAAGTACGGCCCGCCGTTGGTGAGCACCTGCACGAGGTCGAAGACCTGGAACGAGCCGATGACCGACAGCAGGACGATGACGACCCCCACCGACCTGAGCATGGGGACGGTGATGTAGCGGAAGCTCGCGAGGGCGCCCGCGCCGTCGAGCCGCGCCGCCTCGTACAGCTCGTCGGGGATCGTCTGCAGACCGGCCAGGAAATAGACGAGGTTGTAGCCCAGCGTGTGCCAGATCCCGACGCCGATGATGATGATCATCGCGAAACTCGGGTCGCCGAGCCAGTCCACGTACTCGTCCGTGAGGCCGATCGACATCGACACGTCGTTGACCACGTCGCCGAAATTGGAGAAGAGCAGCTGGACGACCACGCCGACGACCGCGGCCGACGTCACCACCGGAAGGAAGAAGAGCGTCCGGTACAGAGTCCTGCCGCGCAGCCGGCGGTTGTTCAGCACGAGGGCGAGCGCGAGCGCGAGAACGAGCTGGACGGGCACCACGAGCAGCACGTAGAAGAACGTGTTGCGCAGGGCTCCCCAGAAGATGGAGTCGGTCATCACCCGGGCGAAGTTGGCGAGCCCGACGAAGTCGCCGGGCTCGCCGATCCCGTCCCACCGGTAGAAGGTGTAGCCGAGCGACGCGATGATCGGGTAGATCACGAACGCCAGCAGCAGCACCAGCATCGGCAGGACGTACAGGTAGGACCAGCGCGCCGCGGCGATCCGCCGTCGCAGGCGGGACGCCCTGCCCGCGATCAGCGCGCGGGGCCGGCCGACCAGTTGGATGTCCGTCATCAGCTCATCCGCGCTTGGTGGTGTACGGCTTGGCGATGTCCCAGTCGGCGAACACGTAGTCGTCCATGCTGACCTTGAGCCCCTGCCCGCGGGCCTTCGACACGGCCTCGCCCAGGGCGCCGTTGAGGCGGTCCTCGAGTTCCTTGAGCGCCTTGGGCGTGTCCTTGAGCTGGCCGGTGTAGATGCCGGCCGCGACGTCCGGGAGGTCCGGCTGGACCGGCGCCACCTCCACCTTGGCGATCTCCGGGTTGCGGATGGCGGGCACCGGGCCGACGAGGGCCGTGTTCGCCATGGCCACGTACTGCTTGAACGTCGGCGAGGTCACCCCCGCCGGGTCGTTGTTCTCGGGGTAGACCGACAGGCCGTAGCCGCCCTGCACCCAGCGCTTGCCGGCGGCGGGGCTGTAGAACCAGTCGAGCCAGGCCCACGCCTGGTCGGGGTTCCTGGCCTTGGCCGAGATGCCCATCAGGTAGCTGCCCGGGGCCCCGTAGAAGAAGCCCTGCGGGGTGCCGGTGGGCGACGGGAGCGTCATGAGGCTGTAGTCCTTGAAACCGGCCTCCTCCCAGGGCGCCTGGTTCCACACGCCGCCGACGATCATGCCGAACCGGCCCTTCGAGAAGAACGCCCTGGCCTGCTCGTCCGAGATGCTCATCGAGTTCGGGTAGATGAAGCCGCGGCTCTTCCAGTCGAGGAGCAGAGCGAGGAAGTCGGCGTAGTTGCGGTCGGTCCCGTACGCCCATTTCCCGGTGCGGTAGTCGACCGACTGGGTGCCCCCGGGCGACCCGGCGCCGCGGCAGAACAGCTCGATCAGCCACGGCAGGGCCCCCTTCTGCGCGTTGCCGAAGCCGAGCCCGAAGACCTTGCCGCCGCTCTTGCTCGTGATCGCCTCGGCGGCGCGGGTGATGTCGTCCCACGTCTTCGGGATGAGCACCGTCCCGTCGGGGTTGGTCAGGCCGGCCTCCTTGAAGACCCCGTTGTGGATGTAGAGCTGCAGCGCCGGCGCCAGGCCGCTGAAGGGCGCGGAGTAGACCTTGCCGCCGAAGATGTTGACGCCCTCGACGAAGCTGTTGGCGGGGAACCTCGACCGCCACTCGGGGGTGGCCCACTTGTCCAGGGGCATCAGCCAGCCCTCGCCGACGTGCGTCTCCAGTTTCGGCTTGGTGGGCAGCAGGAGGACGTCGGGGGCGGTGCCGCTGCGGAAGGCCAGCGCCACGAGGTCGAGGTACTTGTCGGTGACCTGGGTGGTCTTCTTGATCGTGGTCTTGCCGTTGGCCTGCTGGAAGAGCTTGATCTCGTTGTCCACCCACGGCGCCTGGCTGACGTACCAGTCCCAGTACGCCAGCGTGGTGCCCTGCGCCGGGGCGGCGTTCTGCCGGGAGTCGCCGCAGCCGGCGAGGAACGCGGCGCCGCCGGTGGCGACGGCGGCCCCCAGGAGTTGCCGGCGGCTGAGCTGAATGGCTGACATGGACTTTCCTTTCGATGAGCCGACTCGATGTGCTGACATCAGCCGACGACAACCGTGATCGCCTTGCCGGCGATGGTCGGCATCGAGACGGCGACCTCCTTGGTGACGCCGCCGGCCGTGACCTTGACGGTGTAGTCGCCGAGGAAGCCCCGCACCGTGGTCGATCCGGTCGCCCCGGTCGTGGCCGTCGCCCTGGTCCACCACTTGCCGTAGATGAGGTCGCGCCAGGCCACGGCGTTCGGCTTGGGCGTGTAGTCGGTCCGGAACAGGGCCCGCTTGGGATCCCAGGTGTCGCCCTCCCAGAACCCGAACGTGCTGACCCCGGTGACCTGCGGCATGCTGAACATCACGGTGAGGAAGTCACGCGTGTAGTCGGCCTGGAGCTGCTCGTCGGTGGTGCCCACGTCGAACTCGGTGATCGCGACGGGCAGGCCGATCCCGCCGAACTTGTTGATCAGCGTGATCAGGTCCTGCGGCGAGGTGAGCTGCTCACCGGCGAAGTGCCCCTGGATGCCGATCCCGCCGATGGGTGCCCCGCCGTCCTTCAGCGAGCGGGCCAGGGCGGCGAACTGGTCCTGGTGGCGGACCTCCCAGCCGTTGTCCTCGATGATGTCGTAGTCGTTGAGGTAGAGCCTGGGGCCCGCGTCGGCCTGCCGGGTCAGCCGGAACCAGCGGTCGATCTCGCCGTCGCCGAGCACGTTCTGCACGTCATGGTTGGCGTACGGCTCGTTGACCACGTCCCACTCGTCGATCTTGCCGGCGAGCGTACTCGCCTCGTCGGTGATGTGGGTGTCGATCCTGTTCCGCAGCGCGGCGGGGTCGTTGCGCAGGCCGCAGACGTCGGCGGGCATGTTGCCGCACGACGGCCAGATCAGGGTGTGCCCGCGGACGAACAGGCCGTTGTCGCGTCCCCACTGGAGCGCGGGCAGCGTGTACGTGTTCCGCTCGGTCACGTTCTCCCAGTGGTTCCACTTGAGGTTGTTGCCGAGCGTGAACTGGTTGAAGTTGGCCAGCAGCGTGTCGCGGTACTTCTGCCCCGCGGTGTTCTGGGTCATCAGCCGCACACCGTCCGCGGCCGAGCCGAACTTGAAGGCGTGCCTGGTCATCTCCGCCTGAACGGTGGCGCCCGGGACGAGGTGGCCCTGGGAGTCGACGACCTTGACGTAGATGTTGCCCTTGCGGTCGCGTTCGATCCGGTCGGCGGCGGCGGCCCGCCAGGACGCGGCCGCGTCGCGACCGGCGTAGGTGGCCTGCGGCCACCCGGCCGGGGTCCCCGGTCCGTACCGCAGCACCGACACGCCCGCGATCTGCAGCACCTGCGGCCCGTACCCGAGCCAGAAGTTGACGCGGACCTGCCCGGCCGCGTAGTCGGCGGCCATCCGGAACGGCAGCTGGAAGCGCTGCCACACGGCCCCGAACTTCATCGCCGCCTGGGTGGACTTGCTGTAGCTCCCGCCGTTCTGCTCGAACACGAAGTGGGCCAGGCCGGATCCGGACGGGGTCGGCGTGACCGACCGCGCCCAGAAGGTGGCCAGCATCGCCTCGTCCTTGACCGTGGGCTGCGCGGACGGGACGCCCACGCCGAAGGAGTACTCGCCGTCCAGGCCGGACGAGCTCGGCTGCCCGGTCACCGTGACCTGCAGCGCCTGGTCGAAGTCCGGCTGCCCTTGAACGGTGACCATCTTCGTCTGGGGTGCGGGATTACCCGTGAACTGGGTGAACGATTCGAGGACGTCGGCCGGCATGACCTCGGTCGGTGCGGCGGCGGTCGCGGGCGCCGCCGGTCCCATCAGCGCCGCGAGCAGCGCTCCGGGGATCACGTACGCCAGCGCCTTGGTGAAGCGACCCATGAGGGGGCCTTTCTTTCGACGGGCAGGGGGGATCATGACCGGTGCCGCCAGGCGCCGGTCTTCGCTTCGTCGATGTGAAAGTGGAGGTGAGATGCGTGTCAGGCGGGAGCGGGGCCCGTGCTGTCCCGGACGACGAGAGTGGTCGGCAGTTGGATGCGGGTGGGCGGTGGCGGGTCTTCCCCGGACCCGGGCCCGGACCCGGACCCGGACCCGGACCCGGACCCGGACCCGGACCCGGACCCGGACCCGGACCCGGACTCGGGGGAGACGATGGCGAGCAGCATCCGGGCCGCCTGCTGGCCCATCGCCTCGAACGGCTGGCCGACCGTGGTGAGGGCGGGCTTGACGTGCGCCGACGACGGTATGTCGTCGAATCCGACCACTGACAGGTCCTCGGGCACCCGCAGACCACGGTCGGCGGCGGCCTCCATGGCGGCGTAGGCGGTGACGTCGTTGTGCGCGAACACCGCCGTCGGCCGGTCGGCGCGATCCAGCAGCTCGCGCACCAGCTCGCGGGCCCGCGGCGGCTCGAACGCGCTCTGCGCGGTGAGCGAGGCGTCGATCGGGACTCCGGCCTCGGTCAGCGCGTCCTCGTAGCCGCGCTGCCGGTCCTGGCAGCACGGGTACGTCATCGGCCCGGCCAGCGAAGCGATCCGCCGGTGACCGAGGTCCAGCAGGTGGCGGACCGCGCCGCGGGCGCCCTCGTAGTTGTCGGCCTCGACCGACGGCAGGTCGAAGTGGGAGCCGAGGGTGTTGATGAGGACCACGGGCACGCCCTGCCCGTGCAGGTCGAGCAGGGGCTTCATGGGCTGGTCCTGGTTGATCACCAGGACCCCGGCCGACAACCCCGAGGCGAGCATGCGGTCGATGACCGGCCCGTAGTCGCGGTCGTTGGTGCTCGTGTAGAGGATGATCTCGTACGGCGTGCGCTCGATGACGGAGGCGACCCCGAAGTTCAGCGGGGCCACCATCCGCCACGTCAGCCCGGGCACGATCATGCCGATGAACGGCGGCCGCCCCTTCGCCAGCGCGCTCGCGGTGGCGCTGGGCACGTAGTTGTGGCGGGTGATGACCGCCAGCACGCGCCGCCGGGTGGCCGGGTCGACCCGCGGGCTGTTGTTGATCACCAGCGACACCGTGGATTTCGATACGCCGGCCAGCCGTGCTATATCGCGGATCGTGATTTTCTCCATGCCCGTTCCCCAACTGCGTCCGGCCTTTTGTCAAACCGGTCCAACACCATTTCCTGGGACGGTAGCGCTGGACCGGTTCGATGGCAATACTTCGACGAAAAACAGGAGTAACTCGCCCGTAACTCTTGCGACGAATACGGGCCGATGGCGTGCCGGCTCGGCGGTCCTGCCGCCCGGCGTGAGCAGCCCGACCACCTGGGCGCTGCCCCGTAGCCCGGCGTTGCCGTTACTCGATCACCGCGCCGGCCTTGCGCGGACGGCCGTCGACGGTGACGACGCCTGAGGCGGTCGAGACGTCGATCATGCGCCCCCGGTGGACCAGCCCGGTCAGCTCCACGTCCCCGTCGGGGAGCGCCGCCGGGATGACGACCAGGCTGCCGTCGAGCCGGAAGCGCACGCCCGCCGCGCCGGTCAGGATCGCCTCCGCGCCGGCCAGCCCGGCGACGATGTTGACCCGGCGGCCCGCGGGCGGTGCCGCCGGGCGGTCGCAGTAGTGCTCCTGGGGGTAGTACGGGAAGTGCTGCCCCATCCAGAGCAGCCGTCGCATGACACTCCAGGCGAGGGACGGCTCGCCGTGCTCCCAGAGCGTCAGGGCGAGCTGCGGGCCCTCCCCGGTGTACGCTCCGCCGCCCGACCAGTCGGTGTCGCCGAGCTCGTAGTGCAGCCGGTCGTCCGCGGCCACGGCGCTGACGCCGTACGGTGCGAGGAACGAGCCGTCACGCAGCCGCCTCAGCATGGCCGAGGCCATCTCCGGCGTGCAGGCGCCGTTCCGCATCGCGTCGAACGCCTGGACGTGCTGGACGAGCTCGGTGTGCCCGTCGGGGTAACGGCAGCGGAACCAGCCCTCGCGCTCGTCCCACAGCTCGCGGGCGATCGCGTGCCTGATGTCATGGGCGCGGGAGCGCAACTCATCGACGGGCAGCCGCGCGCCGGACACCTCGGCCAGCTCGGCGAGCCGGTCGAGACACCAGGCGCGTTCGGCGTTGGGGCTGGCGACCACGTGCTCCCAGCCGGTGCCGCGCATCTCCAGCAGGTTGTGCTGGGTGCCGTAGTCGCGTAGCGCCCCGGCCGGGGTGAAGCGGGCGTCCAGCCCTTCGACCAGCTCGTGGAGCTGGGTGACCAGGGCGGGGGAGATGCCCTGGTGGGCGGCGACGGCGGTGGCGAGGGTGACCAGGGACCAGCCGCTGTAGGCGTACGGGACGCCCTGGCCCGTGCCGTCGGGAGCGATCGCGTAGTGGCTGGTGAGGTCCACCTTCATGAGGGATTCCAGAACAGTGGTGGTGGCGTCGCCGAGCATGAGGGAGAGCAGGTGGGGGGCGTACCCGCCGGTGTCCCACGCGTAGGAGCACAGCGCCCCGCCGTCCAGCCCGGAGGTGGCCACGAAGGGCGAGGTGATGAAGCCGGGGTTGGCCCAGAGACAGGCCAGCCCGCTGGACAGAGAGCCGCGCCAGTACGCCTCCAGCCCCGGGATGTCGCTGGACAGCCGCGGCACCCGCGCCAGCGCCGCGGCCAGCCGGCGCTCCGACTGGCGGCGGGATTCGGCGGCCAGCTCCCGCAGCCGCCCGGGCGGCGTCCCCGCGCCGGCGCGAACGGCCAGCGCGAACACCGCACTCCCGCCCGCCGGGACGTCCTGCTGGAGTCCCTCGTGGGAGAGCTCGACGGTGACGTCCCCGGCCTGCCAGGTCCACGGTCCCGTGCGCGTGGCCGCCGGACCGGGTTCGGGCGGGACCCAGCCCCATTCGCCGAGCGAGACACGGCGGGGGCCGCCGGGATCGGCGCGCGGGTGCAGGGTCACGGCGACGTCGCGCCCGGACCGGTTGGTGATCTCCACCTCCAGGACGAACCCGGCCTGGCCGTACAGCGGGGTGAGGGTGCTCCGCACCCCGACCGACACGAGTTCGCCGTGGTGGCGGCGGTGGTATGTGCCCTGCCTCTCGATCCGGCCGGGCCACCAGGTGCCGCCCGCGTGGAGCAGGCCCACTCCGGCCACGCCGGGCGCCGCACCGTCGGCGATCCGGTGCCCGTCCACGTCCAGTTCGACGGCCAGCGCGGCGTCGGGGACCGCGTACGGTGGCGCGAACCACCCGCCGACCCCGCACACCGAGCCCGGTGGTGCGTGGACGGTGGTCCAGCCGCTGGTGACCCAGGTGTGGCCGGGCGCCACGCTCTGGCGCAGGTCGAAGGCGAACTCGTCAACTGCGTAAGGCATGCGTCAATCCCTTGCCTGACGGGTGGCTGGGCGGGGAGATCTCTCCGAAGGGCGCGGACGACCGGCGCTCGTGACCGATGCTGACATCGGCCCGTATTCATCGCAAGAGTTGCCGCAGTATTACCGCAGTTTTTCGTTCAAGTATTGCCATCGAACCGGTCCAGGACTACCGTCCCGGGTAGGGTTTTGGACCGGTTCGACAAAGGTATGGCCATCTCCGAAGGCTGAATCCGCCCATAACGCAAGGATCATTCGTGCCCCTGCGCCTCGCCATCCTCAGCTTCTGGCACGTGCACGCTCCCGACTACGCTCGCCAGGCATCCGAGCACCCCGGCACCGAGATCACCGCCGTCTGGGACGAGGACCCCGCCCGCGGGCGGGCCTGGGCCGACGACCTCGGCGCCGACTTCCATCCCGACCTCGGCGGACTACTCGCGCGCGGTGACGTCGACGCCGTTATCGTCACCTGCCCGACCACCGCGCACCGCGAGGTCATCACGGCCGCCGCGGCGGCCGGCAAGCACATCTTCACCGAGAAGGTCCTCGCCCCGACCACGGCCGAGTGCGCGGAGATCACCGCCGCCGCGGAGAAGTCCGGCGTCGCGCTGATGCTCGCGCTCCCCAGGCTGTACGACGGCTACACGACGGCCATCCGCAAGGTGCTGGCCGACGGCGAACTCGGCCGCCTCACCCTTGTCCGGATCCGCCTGGCTCACGGCGGCTCGGTCGGCGAGGGCTGGCTCCCCGAGCACTTCTACGACCCGGCCGCCACCGCGGGCGGTGCCCTCATCGACCTCGGCTGCCACCCCATGTACCTGGCCCGGCTGTTCCTCGGCCGCATGCCCGAGTCTGTGACCGGGTCCTTCGGCCATGTGACCAACCGCGCCGTCGAGGACAACGCCGTCGCGGTGCTGCGCTGCGCGGACGGCACGCTTGGCGTGGTGGAGGCGTCCTTCGTCGCACCGGCCTCCCCGTTCACCATCGAGCTGCACGGCACCGAAGGCTCCCTGGTGTACGGGACGCCCGAGCCGCGGATGCTGCTCAGCAGTGGCGGCGCCTGGCGCGAACTGCCCGTGCCGCCGCGTACCGGCACGCCGTTCGAGCTGTTCGTACGCCATGTCGCCGACGGCACCCGTGACGAGGAGAACCTCGCCCTCGGCCTCGACCTGACCCGCTTGATGGTCGCCGCCACCCGCGACAGCCGCGAGGAAGGAAGCCGCATATGACCCTCTCCATCGGCCTTATCGGCTGCGGGAACATCTCCCGCTCCCATCTGCGCGGCTATCTCGCCGTCCCGGACGAGGCGGCCGTCACCGCCGTCGCCGACGTGGACCTCGACACCGCCACCGAGCGCGCCCAGCAGGCGGGTGGCGCCCAGGCGTACCGCTCCTATGAGCGCATGCTGGAGGAGGCCCCCGTTGACGCCGTGGACATCTGTCTGCCCCACCATCTGCATGCCGACGCCGTCATCGCCGCCGCCAAGGCCGGCAAGCACATCCTGTGCGAGAAGCCGCTGTGCCTGACGATCGCCGAGGCCGAGCGGATCGCCGACGCGGTGGGCACAGCCGGGGTCACCCTGATGTGCGCGCACAACCAGCTCACCTTGCCCGCGGTCGCCCACGCCCGCGAGCTCATCGACTCCGGCGCGCTGGGCCGGGTGTACGAACTGCGCACCACCGACAGCTTCTTCAACGACTTCGACCCGTCGACGATGGGCTGGCGCGCCCATGCGGCCACCAGCGGCGGCGGCGAGCTCATCGACACCGGCTACCACCCCACCTACCTGCTGCTGTACCTGGCGTCCGCCCGCCCGGTCGCGGTGACGGCGATGCTCAGCACCCACCGGCTGGCGTTCATGGAAGGCGAGGATTCCGCCCGGGTGCTGGTGCGCTTCGCCGACGGCGCGGTGGGGGAGGTGGTGACCAGCTGGGCGTACGAGGCGGCGCCGTTCACCGAGAAGTTCTCGGCGGTCGGCGAGCTCGGCAGCCTGTGGAGCGACGGCACGACGCTGTGCCACAAGCCACGCGGCGGGGCCGCCACCACACTCGAATTTCCGGCCGTCGACTCCATTCCGGCCGTCTGCGCCGACTTCGTCCGCCGGATACGTGCCGGATCGCGGCCGGTGCACACCCACGAAGAGGGCACGGACGTGCTCAAGGTCATTCTCGCGGCCTACCGGTCAGCGCAGGAGAAACGAGAGATCACCCTGTGACGGGGCGCGAGACCGGCGACTCGACTTCGATCTGCGAACCGCGTCATCCATCCCGGCGCGCGTATGGGGGAGCCTTGTGAGTGACGTCCTCGAGCGATTCGACCGCGACGGCTACGCCGTCTTCCGCGATGTCATCGACCGGGAGCTGGTGCGGGAGGCGGCCGGCCACGTCGACTGGCTGCAGCGCCGCCACCCGGACCTGCGGCCCGAACATCTGGGCCACACGCTGCTGCGCGACGACCCGTTCTGGCTGCGGTTGATCTCGGACGACCGGCTGCTGGACATCGCGCAGACCTTCATCGGCCCGGACATCGCGCTGTTCGCCTCGCACTACATCAGCAAGCCGCCGTACTCCGGGCAGCCGGTGCTCTGGCACCAGGACGCGGCGTTCTGGCCGCTGGAGCCGATGCGGGTGGTCACGCTCTGGCTGGCCATCGACCACTCGACGCCGGGGAACGGCTGCGTACGGCTGATCCCCGGCAGCCACCGCGGTGACATCCAGGCGATGCGCCCCAACACGACGGTGGACAATGTGCTCGGTGAAGAGATCGCGGCCGAGGTGGAGGAGTCGGCGGCCGTGGACATGGTGCTGGCGCCGGGCGACGTCGAGGTGCACCACCCGAACATCGTGCACGGCAGCAACGCGAACACCTCGCCAGAGCGGCGATGTGGGCTGACCATCCGCTACATCCCGACCTCGACCCGCATCACGGCGGACGAGCAGCCTTACCCGAGCGCGTTCCACCTGCGCGGCGAACCCGGCGTGAACGCCTATCAGCCATGGCCCGACTTCGACCCGGCACGGCACTACCGTTTCGCGGGGGCGGAGGTCACGCGGCGGTAGAAGCAGACGGGACCGTACCGGCGTGCGGCGACGACGGCCGCAGGCCGGTACGTAGGTCCCGCCGTACGGCCCGAGACCGGGATGCGCTGTCCGACCCGGCGTCGGCGGCACGGACGATCTCCCGCACGGCGGGCGTCAGCGTGCCTACGGTCAGGAGCGGGCGCTCAAGCTAGAGCGCGTCGGAGGCCGGGGGTGTCTTCCCGCCGGTGACATCCTCATCGCCGGCGTGCTGGTCGCTGCGCCCGTTGCGGGCGGGGTCGGGGACGTTCTCGTCCGTGGACTCGGCCGGGGTGAAGGCGTTGAACGGGCTCGTCGCCGCGGGGATGACGATGTGCTCGATGGGCCCGGTGTCGACGGTCGACTCCAATGGCCCAGGGTTGACGATCGACTCCAGCGGCTCGGTCAAGGCGTCATCCTCCTGAGGGCCGAGAGCGGGGTCGGGCCGCCGGTTCTCCTGCTGGGAGGGGGTGCTGTCCTGCTCGCCGGGTGGGGTGGTGTCGAGGGCTACGGCAGCCTCGATGGCTTCCAGGAGCTCCCATCTCCACACCGTGCCCTCGTCCGGCTCGGCGACGCCGTGTCGCGGGCCGACCGGCACGGGCGGGCTCGGGGGAGCGTACCCGGCGGCGGCGGTGGCGGCCGAGCGGGCGCCGGCGCGCGTCTTGAGCACCACGAACACCGCGAACAGAACCACGACGGTGACCACGGCCGAGGTGACCAACGCCGGAGTGGACAGGCTGGGCAGCGGGCCGCTGACCGAGGCCTGGAGGTGCGTGGGGAACGCCGTCGCGACCGGGGTGTCAGCCGCTTTCGGCGCGGCAGGGGTGCTCTCCTCGGGGACCGGCTCGGCGGAGAAGGGGGCGGTGGCCGGCGTGGGGGTGGCAGTCGGCTCGGACTGGGACGTGGCCGCCGACTCCGTCGGGGAAGCGGTCGGCTCGGGTTCGGGAGAAGCGGTCGGCTCGGCGGCGGCGGTGGTGGCGGTCGGCGAAGGAGTGGTCTCCGAAGCCGTCTGCGGCACCGATGCGCTGGCCGTGGCCGTGGCCGTCGTCGAGGGCGTGGTCGACGGTGTGGCAGAGGGCGCGTCGGCGGTCGGGGTCGCGCTGGCTGTGGGGGGTGTCTCGGAGGCGGTTGGCGTTGGGATGGCCGTGGCCGTGGCCGAGGGCGTGTCGGAAGTCGGGGTGACCGTGGCGGTCGGGGTGTCGGAGGTCGGGGTGCTGGCCGGGGTGTCGGAGGTCGGGGTGGTGGACGGTGTGTCCGATGTCGGACTGGCACTCGGGTTGTCGGAGGAACTCGGTGCCGGGGCAACCGTGGCGGGCGGAATGTCGGCGGGATCCCGGGTTGGGGTTGTCGCGTTCGGCGGTGAGTCCGAGGCCTGAGTGTGTTCGGGTGCGGTGGCGGAGTGAGGGTCGTCCTGGGTGTCACCTGGGCTCACAGGGTCAGCCGACTGCCCCTGAGAGTGAGAGCCGTCCGCAGCACCCGTGCCCGGTCCGTCCGCGGTGGCCGGGCCCGGCTCGTCCGTGGCGTGGGTGCCCGGTCCGTCGGCGGTGTTCCGGCCCGGGTCGTCAGCCCCGGGCCGGGCGCCTGACGGAGCCGCGTGGTCGTCGGTGGCCTGAGGGTTCTGGTCGTGGGGGCTCTGGACTGTCTTGTCGCCGGACGGCTGCTCTTGCCCCGTGTGACCACTGGACGGCTGCG
This sequence comes from Nonomuraea sp. NPDC003709, assembly GCF_040610775.1. Taxonomy (NCBI): domain Bacteria; kingdom Bacillati; phylum Actinomycetota; class Actinomycetes; order Streptosporangiales; family Streptosporangiaceae; genus Nonomuraea; species Nonomuraea sp. NPDC003709. The sequence goes on from NZ_JBEXMW010000002.1 coordinate 802,630, forward strand.
CTTGTCCTGTGTGATCGCCGGAGGGCTGGCGGGGTACCCGGTCGGAGGGTTTGTTGGTGGTCGTGTCCGCGTCGGGCCGCGAGCCAGTGGGCCGGTGACCGGGTTGTTCCTGGTTCTCGTGGATGTCGCGTGATGCCTCAGACGTCTGGTCGGCGTATTGATCTTGCCGGGTCTGGGACCCGGGTCGTGCTTCGGCGGACCAGTCGCCGGCCGCCTGCTGCGGCGCCTCGGGTCCGGGCCGCGCCTGAACCAGCTGGAGTACGGACTTGGTCGCGTCCAGGTCGGCCTTGACCCGTTCCGGATAGCCGTACCCGACGACACTGCTCGTGCTGCGCTCTTTGCTCTCCACGACGCCGCCGTCGGTGTTGCCCTCGATCGTGAAGATCGTGTCGCCTCGCACCTTCGTCACGACGCCGACGTGGTCGATGTCGTCGATCTTGCCGGAGCCGCTCCAGTCGAAGAAGACCAACGCGCCGGGCGTCGGAACCTTCCCCCACGCGTGCTGTTCCTTGAACCACTTCGCGTGTGCCACCGTCCACGCGAACTGGCCGACCCATGCCTGGTAGCCGAGCTTGTGCGCCGCCCACGAGATGTACATGTCGCACCACGGGGCCGAGCTGTAGTCGGCGTCGAACTCGACGTTGCTGCCGTACCATTCGCCGAACTTGGTGCTCGAGCCCTTGTCGGCATACCCGAGCTGGCGCTGGAGCAGTTCGATGAACCTCTGCGTCTCTGGCGTCATGGAAGTGAGGGAACCTCCTGAACAAGACCGGATATATGCACATTGATCCTGACAAAATTGGTAATCCTGTGACCAATGTGAATAAACCGGAAGTCTGCGATAGGGCGAGGGTAGCCTGATGTTTCCGCAGGTCAAGTGCGCCCCAAGGAGGGTTCAACGCTTCCGGCGAAGGTAAAGTCCCAGGTAGAAGGCGGTGTCCGATGTGTCGCCTGATGGGAGATATACGGAAAGATCTACCTAAATTCGCTAACAATCGCCCGTCAGCGGGTCCCACTCGTGGTGTCGGACTCACGTGTGTCGAGTGGCTTCGCGTCAGGCGCGAGGCGCCAGGCCCGTACCGGTCGTGAATGGGCCTTTCGCGGCTCCGGCGGCACAGGCCCCGCCTGGGGCGGGCGGCGCCGTCGTCGATGAGCGCTGCGACGCCGCCTCCCGAGGGCTTGGCGCTCACGAGTGTCAGATGTCCCAGCGGGCCTCCTGGCCACCAAGGTCGAGGCGGGTGATCAGCCGATCTCGGCGATGGCGGCCAGGCGGGGGCTGGTCATGAACTCGGCGTCGTCTCGGGTCAACAGTGGCGCTTCGACACCGCGGGCCGAGGATCAGTAGCCCGCCGGTGCCGGCCAGTGGCGTTCGATCCCGATCGTGTCCAGTTCCCCGGTGAACTCCTCCAGCAAGGTCTCCTTCTCCCTGACCTCCTGCGGTTCCACCTCCCGGCGCAGGCAGTACGAGGCCAGATGGCCCGCGACCTCACCCACATTCCATTCCACAGGATGCAGGCGAAAACACCCGTTCGAGATGTGCGTGCTGCCGATGTTCTTCCCCGCGGGCAGCAGGTTGCGCATCCTGACGGGCAGCAACGCGCCGAGCGGGATCTCGAAGGGCACGCTGGCGATGTCGATGTAGTTGTCCCCACCGGTCGACGGGTGCAGGTCGATGCGGTACGCGCCGACTCCGACGGAGTCATGGTGCCGCAGCGTGCCGCGGTCGCCGCGGACGGCCCTGGAGACATGGTGCTCGGTGACGGTGGTGACCGCGCGGATGCGCCTCGACTCCCTGACGTAGGCGGACTTCGCCAATCCGTCCGCGGTGCCGACCACGTCGTGGCGGAGCCGGAGCCCGGGAAAGCCGGTGCCGCCGTCAGGTCGGGGCGCTTCGGTCTGGAGCCAGTACAGCAGCGACAGCGACAGTTGCCTGGCCTCCCTGTGCGCCAGCGCCGCCGTGTCGGCATCCACCTCGATGATCGGGCGCAGCCAGTAGTCGTTCAGCGGCCAGTTGACCAGAGTGATGTCCGAAGCGGCGAAGCCGGGCTCGAACAGGTCGCGGGCGAGGATCCTGCGGAACATCCACAGGTCCTTGTCCCCCGATTGGGCGCTCTGGTCGGCCAGCACCCCGCGGGGATCGCCGGGCGGGTTGGGGTCGAACCAGCGGGCTTCGGGCTCCAGGGTGCGTGGGTCCGGCGCGCTGAAGCCGAGCAGCGGCCCGGGCCAGAAGCCGGGCCGGTAATCGCGCCAGAATCCGTAGTCCGAAGGCCGGTCGATGACGTGGTTCTCACCGTCGTGGTGGGAGACGGCGAAGCAGTAGGTGATGCCCTGCATGTTCAGCGGCTGGTACTCGTCCGGCGCGTGCGGCTCGTCGTGCTCGCCGCGGGCCTCCGCGCCCGTGACGTACTCCGCCTTCGCCAGCGGCAGCAGATCGCCGGTCTCCGTCGCGTCGAGGACATAGGCGGCGGCGATGGTGTGTGAGTCGCCGGAGCGGAGGTCCAGCAGCGTGACGGCCCTGACGCGGTCACGGTCCACCTCGACATCGACGGGGCGGTGTTCAAGGAGGACGCGCAGGCGCCCGGCGGCCACGTGGGGAGCCAGCATGGCCTGCAGGATCGCCAGGGAGACGCGTGGTTCGTGGCACAACTTGCTGACATATCCGGCGCCGGGGTTCAGCTCGCGCCAGCGCTGCGCGCCGCCGGTCATGGGGTACCAGCGCCGGTAGTAGTCGCGGATGGAGCCGCGCACGTCACGATAGGTAGCGGTGGAGCCGTAGCTCTCGATCCACGGGTGCTCGTCGGGGGGAACGGCCTGCGCGGTGAGCTGGCCGCCGATCCAGTCCGTCTCCTCGGTGAGGACGACGTCGTGGCCCGCACGGCAGGCGGCCAGGGCTGCGGCGACGCCGCCCAGCCCACCGCCGACGATGAGGATGTCGGTCATGGATGATGCCTTTCGAGAGGGCTAGCGGGGAGGCGCCGCGGTCTCGCCTGGCTCAAGCTCGCAGGTCAGGAGCTGGTGCCTGGGGACCGTACGGTCTCCCGCGATGAGTTTCGTGAGCAGCCGGACGGCCGCGGCCCCCATCTCACGACGGGGTACGGCGAAGCCGGTGAGCCCTGCCGCGCGGTCGCGGGGGTCGCCGAACGTGGCCAGGGAGAGGTCGTCCGGGAAGCGGAGCCCCGCGCGCTCGGCGGCCGCCAGGAGGGCGCGGTGGGCGGCGTCGGTGTCGGTGGCCTCGGTGACCACCGCGGTGATGCCCTGGTCGCGCCAGGCGCGCAGGCGGTCGGGGGTCAGGTCGGCGCCGTCGGTGCGCACTACCTCGGCTGCCAGCCCGCACTCTTCCATGCCGCTCCGGAAGCCCGCCTCCCTGTCGACGGAGGTGATCGCCTCGTCGGCTTCGCGCACGTACAGGATGCGCTCGTGGCCCAGCCCCGCCAGATGCCGCACCACGGCGGCGCCGGCGGACACGTAGTCGGCGCCGATGTAGGCCAGGCGGTCGCCGAATTCGTCGTGCCGCCCTATGTAGACGACAGGCAGATCGGTGGCCAGCAGGCGGTCCATCTCCCGCACGGGCAGGTGCCTGCCCAGGAACAGGCAGCCGTCGGCCAGTCGTACCCGGTTGAGCACCTGGGCGTGCGGGCGCTCGCCCGTGGTGCTGGAGGCGATGAACATCAGCAGGTCGTAGCCCTGCGCCGCCGACTCCTCCTCGATACCCACCAGGAACGGGTAGTAGGCGTGGGATATCTCATTGGGGAAGGTCGAGGTGAAGGTGTAGAGGCCGAGCAGGTTGTTCTGCCCGGCCGCCAGGCGGGTGGCGATCGGGTCGGGCACGTACCCGAGTTGCTCGGCGGCCTCCATGACCTTGCGCTGGGTCTCCTGGGCGATGCCCATGGCAGCGGCGCCGCCGCCGAGGATCAGGGACACGGTCGGCTGTGAGACGCCGGCCAGTCGAGCGATGTCCGCCTGACGAGGGCGACCGCTGGGTCTCATGGCATATCCCCCAAGAAGTAGTAGATCACGGAGCCTCGATCCCGCCGTCGGGCCTGCGCACCCGCGCGGCCCACCGCTCGTGCAGGTGCGTTTCCGGTGGGTATCGCTTGGCGGCGTTCTCGTCGAGGTCGACGCCCCAGCCGGGTCGATCAGAGGGGGCGATGTAGCCGTTCACCGTCCTCAATGTTCCCGGGAACACCTCGTGCACGGTCTCCGGGTAGACATGCGCCTCCTGGATCCCGAACGCGGGGCTGGTGACGTCGAGCGTGACGTTGGCCGCCGCGCCCACCGGTGACACGTCGGGCGGCCCGTGCCAGGCCGTCCGCACCCCGGTCAGCTCGCACAGCGCGGCGAGCTTGCGCACGGGCGTCAGCCCGCCGACGGCCGAGACGTGCAGGCGCAGGTAGTCGACGCCGCCGGAGGTGATGAGGCGCGCCGCGTCGGTCACCGAGGAGACCAGCTCGCCGGAGGCGATCGGCATCGGCGCGGCCGCCCGCACCTCGGGCAGCCGGTCGAAGTGCTCGGGTGCGAGCGGGTCCTCCAGGAAGAACAGCCGGTACGGCTCCAGCGACCGCGCGAGCGCCACGGCCTCCTTCGGCGTGAGCCGGTTGTGCGCGTCGTGCAGCAGGCCGAGCTCCTCGCCGAGGACCTCGCGGGCACGCTCGAACAACTTCGGCGTGCTCCGCAGGTAGTGGCCGACGTCCCAGCCGTCGGGATGGGGGCTGCCCGGATACCCGCCGGGCGTGCCGACGCCGCCGTACGTGCCGAGCCCCGGCCCGCCCGCCTGCAGCCGCACGTAGCGGTAGCCCTGCTCGGCGAGCGCGGCGGCCCGCTCGATCGACTCCTCGACCTCGCCACCGCGAGCCCCGGTGTAGACGGCGGCGGCCGCCCTGACCCGCCCGCCCAGCAGCTCGTACACCGGCACGCCGAAGCGTTTGCCCGCGATGTCCCACAACGCCTGGTCGATGCCGGACAGCGCGTTGTTGTGCACAGGCCCGCCCCGCCAGTACGAGGAGTAGTGCAGCATCCGGCCGATGTCCTCGATGTCGGCCGGGTGCCGGCCGATGACCATGGGAGCGAGGTGCCGCTCGATCGCGGCGACCACGGCGTGGAAGCGCTGGGTGAAGGTGGCGCAGCCCAGGCCGTACAACCCGGGTTCGGAGGTGTCGATGCGCACGACCACGAGCGGAACCCCGCCTGGAGCGGTGACGATCGTGCGCACACCGGTGATGCGCAGCCCGTCCCTGGCCTGCCACGGCGCCTGCGTCTCCGACATGATCATGATTGTCGCTCCTCTGGGAACGGATGCCGAGCAGTGAATCCGAGCAGTCGCCTGGCCGGCTCGAGATCGATGGCCACGGTCCTGCCGGGCAATGCCGTACGGCGCGGCACGCCGGGGTGGTGCGCCGCGAGCAACTCCTCGGTGGGGGTCGCCACGAGCGTCTCGTCCGCGGCGACGAAGATGACCGGCGCGCCGTGCAGCGGGGCCGTCAGCCCGAGCAGGCAGGCACGCGCGGCGTCGCGCAGGTCGAGGTAGCTCCATACCTCCGCGGCCCCGGCCGCGGGATCCCCGGCCAGCCGCTCCGCGCGCGCGGCGAGCCTGGCCTGGTCACCGAGGAAGGGGAAGCGCAGCGCGGCCACGGTCATGCCGTGCCGCCGGTGCATCATCGCCGCCGTCGCCTCGTCCACCTGCTTGGACAGCGCGTACGGGTCCTCGATCTGCAACGGCACCCGCTCGTCCAGCGGCAGGTACGGCGGGCTCGGGCGCGACCTGGCGAACGGCAGGCCGGTGACCGACAGGCTGCCGGCGATCACGGCCCGCCGTACCCCCTGCTCTCCCGCCTCGTTCAGCACCACGAACGTCGCCTGCGTGTTGGCCGAGAACACCACCTCGGGCGCCGCCACCTCGGGCGAGGCCAGGGCCGCCGTGTGCACGACGGCGTCGGCCCCTTCGAGGGCCGCGCGGACGGCGGCCGGGTCGCGGGCGTCGCCCACGACGACCCGCTCCGCCGCCAGCGGGCCGGGATCCTGCGCGACGAGCGCGGTCACGGCGATGTCCCGCGACGCGAGCTCTGCCAGTACGGCGGAGCCGAGGCGGCCGGCCGCACCGGTGACCAGGACCCTCATCCCTTCAGCCCCGTGAAGGCGATGCCCCGGATGATCTGCCGCTGGAACAGCAGGAATACCAGGACAGGCGGGATGATCGCGATCAGCATCCCGGCGATGAGCAGGGCCTGGTCCGAGGTGTCCGCCAGCCGGGGCAGGGCCACCGCCAGCGGCTGGCTCTCGGTGTCGGTGATGGCGATCATGGGCCAGAGGAAGTCCTTCCACGCGTTCATGACAGCCAGCAGTGATACCACGGCCAGGATCGGACGTGACATCGGCAGCACCACCCGGGTGAAGATCCGCCATGGTCCCGCGCCGTCGAGGCGCGCCGCCTCGAACAACTCCTTGGGTATGCCGTCGAAGAACTGCTTGACCAGCAGGACGTTGAAGGCGTGCGCCCCGGCGGGCAACCACACCGACAGCGGGGTGTTGGCGATGGACAGGTCCAGGACGGTCAGGTACAGCGAGACCATCGAGACGGTGCCGGGCAGGAACAGCGTCGCCAGGACCGCGCCGTAGACGTACCTGCCGTAGGAGGGTCGCAGGACCGACAGCGCGTAGGCGCCTGTCGTCGCGACGAACAGCTGCGTGAACCAGGAGCCGCCGACGAGCACGACGGTGTTCGTCAGGTAGTGGCCGACCTCCAGGGTCGTCCACGCCTCCGCCAGGTTCGACCATCGCACGTCCGCCGGCCACAGGGCCAGCGGACGGCGTAGCGACTCCTGGGTGGAGGAGATCGCGCCCTTGAAGATCCAGTAGATCGGTCCGGCGCCCTCCAGGAGCAGGGCCACGATGAGCAGCACCTGGGTGGTGCCCAGTCCGAGGCGCATCCCGCGCCCACGCCGTTCGGTGTCGGAGATCACTCCCCTCACTTCGTCCCCCAAGCTCTGGTGAGCCGCAGGTACACGGCGGACAGCACCGCCAGCACCACGGCCAGGCTCACGCTCAACGCCGCCGCCGTGCCGTAGTCGCCGTTGACGAACGCGTACCTGTAGATCAGTAGCAGCACCGTGACCGTCGAGTCCTCCGGCCCGCCGTCGGTCAGCACGAACGGCTCGGTGAACACCTGGAAGGTGTTGATCACCTGGAGCAGGAGCATGATCAGCAGGATGGGCCGGAGTTGCGGCAGCGTCACATGCCACAACCTGCGCCACACCGACGCCCCGTCCAGCTCGGCCGCCTCGTACAGCTCGGTCGGCACGCTGGCCAGCGCGGCCAGGTAGATGAGCACGACGCCGCCGGCGCCCGCCCAGGTCGCCTCCAGGATCAGGCTCGGCATCGCCATGCCCGTGGACTGCAACCAGGGGTACGGTCCCAGTCCGACCAGCCCGAGCAACTGGTTGAACAGGCCGGAGTCCGGGTCGTAGAACCACTTCCACATCAGCACGGCCACCACCGGCGGCACCACCACCGGCAGGTAGACCAGCACCCGCATCAGCCCGGAGCCGCGCCGCAGCTCCGACATCAGCACCGCCAGGAAGATCGGCAGCGGAAAGCCGATCAGCAGGGCCAGGCCGGTGAACAGCAGGGTGTTGCGCACCGCCGTGCCCAGCAGGGGGTCGGCGAGCAGGGTGCGGAAGTTGTCCAGGCCCGCGAAGGTCGCCGCCTCGACCAGGTTGGTCTGCTGGAATCCGAGCACCACGCTGCGGATGATCGGCCACCACGAGAACAGGCCGAAGACCAGCACCGTCGGGATGAGGAACAGCGCGGCCGCGACGCCTTTGCCCCGGGTCACTGGGCTTTCTCGAGCAGCGGCGCGACCCGTGCCGCCGCCTTGGTCAGCTCGTCGCGCGGGTCGGCGTCCTTGCGGGTCAGGACGGCCTGCACGGCGGTGTCGAGTGCGCCGTACAGGTCCTGGGCGGCGACGGGGGGTTCGACGACGTACTCCAGCTTGTCGGTGTCCTTCACGTAGGGCGCGAAGTTCGACACCGGGATGTTGCCGTGCTTGGCGATCGCGGCGTTCACGGGGCCTGACACCGACGTGCCGTAGAACGGGAGCGTGGGCAGGCCGACGGCCAGCTTGTCGGCGGCGTTGGCCACGGCGAGCTGCTCGGCGGCCGCCGGGTCGTAGTTGGGTTTGAGGTAGTAGAAGTCGATCCACTTCACCGCGGCGGCTCGCTGCGCGGCCGTGGCTTTGGCGTTGACGGCCGCGACCAGCCCGCCCAGCAGTGTCGCCTTGCCGCCGCCCTGCTGCGGCAGCGCCGCGATGCCGAAGTCGTCCGGCTTGCCGGAGTAGAGGGTGGTGTAGCGGCTGTAGCTGTTGACGGTGCCGATCATCATGCCGATCTTGCCGGCGGCGAAGTCGCGCTCCGCGTCCTGCTGGGTGCGCAGTTGGTTGGCGCCCATGGAGTCGTCCTGCCACCGCATCGTGGACAGGTGCCGGAGCGCCTGCTCCGCCGGGCCGTCCAGGAGCGAGGGCACGTACCTGTCGCCCTCCTGCTTCTCCATCCGCCCGCCGAAGGAGTAGGTCATCGCGGTCAGGATCCAGCCGCCGGTGTTCTTGACCGTCATCTGCGTGTACCCCGCGGCTCCCGTCCCGGCGATCTTCTTGGCCGCCGCCCTGACCTCGTCCCACGTGGCGGGGGGCCGGTCCGGGTCGAGCCCCGCCTTCGTGAACAGGGCGCGGTTGTAGACCAGGCCCAGCGCGTACTCGGTGACGGGCAGGCCGTAGACCTTGCCGTCCGCGCCGGTCGCGGGAGCCAGCGCGCGGGGGTCGAAGTCTCCCGCGTGCGGCAGGCTCTTGATCTCGGCGCTGAGGTCGGCGACCTGGCGCCGGGCGATGAGCCCCGGCGGCTCGGTGAGCGGCACGGTCAGCACCGTCTCCGCGTTTCCGCCGGCCAGCCTGGTCGCGAACGTCCTGGCGTCCCACTGCGTGTCGGTCGGCTTGATCTTGATGGTGGGGTTGGCCTTCTCGAACGCGGCGACCGCGTCGAGGAACTGCGTGCGGGTCTTCGCGGCGGTCGTGGGAGGCATGCCCGCCACGGTGATCGTGGTCTTGCCCGGGTCCTCACCCGACGAGCCGGACGAGCAGCCCGCCGTCGCGGCGGCGAGCACGAGCGCCCCCGCCATCCACCTTCTGGGGGCTGGCACATCCATGGCTACTCCTCTGGGTTAATGCGGATTAGGTGGCATCTAATCCGCATTAGGAGGGCGTGTCAAGGCGTTACCGGCAGATTACGTGATGCACACAAATCACCCTTGACACTCTCGTTCCGGCCGGAGTACACCTCTTCCTAATCCGCATTAGGTCGACAGGGAAGAGATCTTCATGTCCGACATCCCCCGACGCCGTTTCCTCGGCGGAGCCGTAGCGGCCGGACTCGCAGGGGCGCTGGTTCCCGCGGCACAAGCCCAGGCCGACACCCCTTCGATCTCCGCCGACGGCATCACGCTGACCGCGGCCACCGACGGCGGCATCACCGTCCGCGACGGCGGTGGCGTCGAGCGGGTCAGGCTCACCGGGTTCATGGCCAAGGACTCCGTCACCGGCATCCAGCGCACCACCGGCGGAACGCCGTCGCTCATCACGCTCCAGGACGGCACGCAGGCCATCCAGGTCGACTACACGCTCCCCGGCACGGCCGCCGGAATCACCGTCCGCGGCGTCTTCAGCGTCGCGCCGCACCGCGCGAAGCTCCGCTGGGAGGTCGGCGGCTCGACCACGCTGATCCCGGCCGGGTTCATGCTCGGCCGCACCGTCGTCTCTCCCTCGGCGCCCGAGTCCTTCGCCGCGCTGACGACGTGGAACCGCGACGCCGGGGGAGGAGTGCCGTACGAAAGCAATGCCGGGGTCGTCTACCAGGAGACCTGGGCCGACACCCGCGCCTACTTCCGGCTGGCCACCACCACACCTGCCTGGACCAACGCCACCTGGATCCACGCGCCGGGCACCGGGACCGCGAGCGCGGCCGTGACGGAGGCCGACCTGGTGCTCGGCTCGATGCGGCCCGCGGCGGGCGGCACCATGGGCGCAGGCCTTCCACTCGGCGTAGAGGTCTGGACCGACCAGCCCTTCTCCCTCTGGGAGGCCGGCGGCCGGCCCATGGCCCTGCACGCGGAGGTCGCCAACGGAGGGAAGACCGCCCGCAACGTCAAGCTGTCGTGGTGGGCGCGCGACTTCGACGGCAAGACGCTGGCCGGCGGCAGCGTGACCGGCACGGTCGCGGCGGGAGCCGCGTGGAAACAGACCTTCACCGTCACCTCGCCACCCCGCGGGATCGTGTTCACCGAGGTGAGCGCCACCGCGGGCACCGACAGCGCGTTCGCCCGCACCAACCTCGCCGTCCTGCCGCCGCACACCTACCAGGCGGGCGCCGACAGCATGTTCGGCATCGCCAACTACCCCTGGCTGCTCAAGCCCGACACCGCCGCCGTCGTGGGACTGATGAAACGCCTGGGCATCCAGCGTGTCCGCATCTCCTACGACGGCGGGCCTGGTCTCCCGCCCGCCACCCTCGACGCGGCGGGGATCGGTCACAACATCGAGCTCGCCGGGATCCCCCTGGGCGGAACGGCCGCCGAGGTCGCCGCCTGGGCCGACACGAACACGCAGAAGGCGATCGGGTCGGGTGCCGGCTACTTCGAGGTCGCCAACGAGGTGAACAAGCCATGGATGAGCGGCGAGACCGCCGCCGCCTACGTGCGGGACGGACTACGCCCGGTACGCGACCGGCTGACCGCAGCGGGAGCGCCCACCAAGGTGCTCAACGCCGGCCTGGCCGGCATGGATCACGTCTGGACCAAGAACTTCCACGACGCCGGCGGCTGGGACCTCATCGACGGGTTCGCCTTCCACCCGGGCAGGGGCAACTTCACGCCGGACTACGCGCCGCCTCCTGAGGAATGGACGCAGGGCAGCAACGGCTCCTACTGGAACTTCCTCGGCGGCCTGCGCAAGGCCCGCGAGATGATCGCGGAGTACGGGCACAAGGAGTTGTGGCTGACCGAGGCCTACGCCTGCACGAAGCCGAACAGCTGGTGGCACGACACCTACCGGCAGGCCGCGGAGAACGTCCTGCTCACCCTGGCGCTGGCCAAGGCCGAGGGGGTGCGCTGCGTGAACTGGTACCAGCTGCACGACAGCGTCCTCGGCAAGCCGCAGATGGCCGACCCGGCCAACCCCGAGTACCACTACGGGCTCATGAACCGCGACACCAGCGCCAAGCCGTCCATGCTCGCCTACGCCACGGCCGCGCAGGTGCTGGACAGGGCGACGTTCGTACGCTGGTTGAAGCCGGCCGACCCCGACCTGAAGGGACTGCTGTTCAGCACGCCGGAAGGACCCGTCTCGATCCTGTGGAGCAGGAAGGACGGATACCTGCTCAACACCGACCATGCGCCGGGCTCCACCTGGTTCGCCGCACCGGAACCGTGGGTGGACGGCTGGCCGACCAAGACGGACCTGAAGGTGGCCGCCGCCGGGAGCTCGGTGAGGGAGCTCGACTGCATCGGCAGGGAACGACGGCTCACCGCCCGCGAAGGCAAGGTCAAGGTCCGGCTGGACGGCGCCCCGCGTATCTACTTCGGTCTGACGGCGACCCCTGACCAACTGCCCTGAGGCCGAACTCTCCCCTGCCCTGGGGTGCAGAGAGCGCCGGCCATCCGCCTGTACCGTTGATCCCGAACTCCCGCGCCACCGACTGGACGGAATCTATCCCGAACGCGCAGTGGATCAGTCGTAACGTGGATATTGCCTGCCGCTGTGCGTCGCTAGGCTCATCCGCGCCTCATACCGTGAGGCGGAAATCGACGCAGGATGTGCACGACGTCCGCGATCAGGGCCGGACACGCTGTCTCCACCGCGCGGCGGACCCGCCCTTCCGAGCGAGGCGACACGGGCGGTTCCTCTGAGACCGGGTCGCTCCTCTCCTGCCGGCGAGATCGCTTGACACACCTCTGTCCGGCCAATTGGGTAGGTCCAGCCACGGGAGCTGGGGGATCAAGACCATGAATGAATTGAGATCACAGAGCTTGGGAAACCTCCCGAGTCCATCCGCACCGGCCCTGATATTCAAAGGCGACGTAGAGGAAATGCGAGCGCAGGTCTCGCAGAACTTCTCGCCGCACGGCCTCAAGGTCATCAAAAGCCATTCGAACGGTGGCCGGTACAGGCTTCTGCACCGCGGGAACATCGTCTTGCACACACTGGCGTACGGGGCCGAAATCCGTGTCGAAGTACCAGCGCTGCCCGACTTCTACAACATTCACGTGCCGTTGACCGGTGGTGGAAGATTGACGGTCGGGCGCCAGGACGTTGCCGCACCACTTACCATCATCGGCCCTCGGCAGCGCATCAACATGAACTGGAGCGTCGATCACGATATCATGATCATCCAGATTCCTGAGGTGCTTGTCGATCGCCTCCTTGAGGATCGGCTCGGTGACGCCCCGAAAAAAGATATGCACTTCGAGCCACAAGTCATCGATGAGAGCCCGCTGGGTCGAGCACTCACCGCACTTTCCCTCCCCGCTACGGCAGGAACACCGTTCCCCTTTGCCGCCTCATCTCTCGCCGAACACCATTTCGAGCAGTTCTTACTGCACACCATGCTCGGCTCACAGCCCCATACCTACTCTGCCGACCTCGACGAGCCCAGTGCCCTATCGATCTCCGCAGCGCTTCGACGCGCGCGCCACTTCTGCGAAGAACACGCCGCTGAGCCGATCACCCCAAGAGACATCGCCACTGCGGCCAGGGTGAGCGTCCGTACCCTTCAGGCGGGCTTCCGCGAACACCTGCAGACAACGCCCATGGCCTATCTGCGCAACGTACGGCTGGCCCGGGCTCACGCCGATCTTGTCCACATCGCGGCGACAGGCAGCCAGACTACTGTTACAGAGGTGGCGCTCCGCTGGGGTTTCGTGCATCTGAGCCGGTTCGCCTCCCTCTACCGCCAGACCTACGGTCACGCGCCCTCCGTCACACGTCGAGGACGATAGCGAAGGCGATGGTTAAGGATGCGAGACGCGTCCGACCGGTTGAAGGGTGAGGGCATCGTCCGCCATGAGGTCCTGGTGCTCGCCACTGTTCGCGCGGGCTCCGCGCGATGACGATCGTCCGGTATCCGGATCGCGCCGCAGGCCGCTCGCTTACCGGATAGTCCGGCATTCCACCTCTCCGTACGATCCACTGCAGGAGACCGAGAGACACGAGCATCAGGAGGAAAAGTGCGCAAGAGCGTTCTTGCCCTGGCCGCGACTTTAGCGTTCACCGGGGCTGGACTCGCGTTCGCCGCCGCTCCGGCGAGCGCCGAGAACCGCGACTTCTCAGTCGGCAACCGCGACTTCTCAGCCGGGAACCGCGATTTCTCGGTCGGGAACCGCGATTTCTGAATAGGCAACAGCGAAGCTCCGGTCGCCGACCGGGGATGACGGCCGGCGACTGAGCAGATCCGATGTGGCGGATGAGGTGTGCAGTTTCCTGCACACCGCACTCTTGCGGTACCAGGTGACCTGCGAAACCTCAGCCGCCCGGGTCGCGGCGTGAGACCGGCTACCGGAAGTTTCGCTGAGATCGCCTGTCTGCCCTACTGGAGTGATGGCGGCCCGAAAGCCGTCGCCGGGTCTCCAGTAGCCACAGCGCTCCCATTTGCTCATCGGCCGGCATTATGCCGCGTCTGTTCAGATGCATATGGGTCAGGCTGCGGACTACGCCGATATTGTCGGCCAAATCTGAGAGGCTGTCCGCCGTGCGGGTTTCGTACAACCCTCGAATGTGCGTGAGCCAGGGCGCTTGCTCCTCCGTCAGCACGTTCATGAGCTCCTTGCGGGCCTCATGCGCACGTCGTCGTGACACCTTCCGAGCCGGCAGCCCCGCGCTCATACGGGTCAGCACCTCAGTGACGACATCAGCAGGAGCGCGCAAAGAGCCGAGATAGAGATGGGTCAAGGCGGCCGCCAGCAAGGCCCTGTCCTGTTGTGACTGCCGGAGCGGCCTGAGGCAGGCGAGTGCGGATCTGCTGTCTTCGCAGAAGGAGCGTTCGCAGGCTGCCAGGCCTTCAGCACCCCCATATCGGCGGGTCTCCGGGCGGTAGGGCTCAATGGAGAAGGTGGACACGAGGTCCTTTCCGGCCAGTACCCGAAGCACCTGACTCATTTCGATGACATTCGTGTCTTCGCTTCGGATCCTGATTCGGAGATGCCGGACGGGATCGTCGTACCGGACGAAGAACCACTGCGCCTTCCGGCGCTCAAGATGGTTACCGAGGACACGGATCACCTCGTCCTCGTCATCGGGATCCGCGAGGATGTGGAAGGCCCACCACCGGTCGCCAGGAAGGTGCACGACCGGCTCGGTCACCTGAGAGACGTCCGCCGGTATGCGGGGGTGTTCCGTGTTGACCATGGTGGCGACGAATTCGACGGGGCGGTCAGCCAGCCCGCTGACAAAGGACTCCTCGACCCATTCGCGTCCACGGCGCTTTTCGTCCGCGAGGAGGTCCCGGTGCAGGGGGTTTTCAAGGTCGAGCAGAAGCCGGGTATCGCCCTCCCCGACGTGCACGTACCTGGGCATCGCCGGACCGCCGAGCGCTGCGTCGATCCGCCACCTGGCCGGGGAGATGATCAGATCGCCGATCTCCACCCGCGGCAGCGCACTGTTCGTCGCGGGCAGTGCTCCCCAGTCCCAGCCGGGTACGGCAGTGCCGAAGGCGGACACCCGATGGGCGAAATCCAGTAGCGGGGGCGCATCACCGGTATTGACCAGGTGGTGGGTACGTGCGACGACCTTGCGCCCGTCAGTCCGCGACCGCAGGTACGGCACGCCATCCGAGACACCGACCATCAGGTCGGCGGGGCGTGTCACGGGCCGTTCCGCGGTAGAGGGAGCCGACGACCAGGCGAGCAGCCCTTCGTAGGGAGAACAGCCGGTGGCGAGGTTGCGCAAAGCGTCCTGCCAATAGTCGATCGCCAGGAAAAGCGCCTCTGAGCCCTCACGACACACCGCCGCCGCGACATGTTCCTCAACACGCGGGTCCAGTCCGGCGAAGCGTGAAAAGGCCCGGCCGCCGGGGCCGGCCAATCCTCGTGGCCCCAGCACCCAGCCCGGGTCCCGTGGATCGCCCGTCTTGGTTCGTTGGACGAAGACGTCGTACGACACGGCAGCCCGGCTCAGCACAGGCAGGGTGGCGACGTCCTCCGGAACGATCGAGACCCTGTTCGCTGCCGCACGCCGGATGAGGGCAGCCCGGAGCGCTGCCAGTCGCGGGGAATCGGCCACGCCTGGTGCCGGTGGCCGTTCCTCGTCCAGCACCCGCTCAAGGGGGACCTCCTCATGCCCGGAACGTCGTTCGAACCTCTCTGCGAAGTCGGCGATCCACCGGTCCGGCTCTTGCGCCATGGCCAATCGCAGGAGGATCGGCATGGCCGCAAGCAGGGCGTGCTTCAGGGCGTTCGGCGCTCGGCCGTCCACGGACATGGCCAGATCCATGGCCAGGCACGCGCGGGCATCCCGCCAGTCAAAGACCTCAGTCGCCTTCTTGACCGCATCGATCCCCTCCCCGAGAGGGCATTGCTCGAGCTGACGCAGCAGGGGAACCCGATAGCCCAACTCATGTGGCGCAGGTCGACGTGCAGAGCTCACCAGCAGCCCGGCCTCCCGCAGCCGGCTGACGAAGGCGCGAGGATCGAGGATCCCCGGGTCCGTGATGTGAACCAGTTCGGCAACAGAGTCGATGTCACGTGGTTCGGTGCAGTAGTCGCAGATCGTGTCGACGACGGGCAGCCGTCGTACCGAACGCATGGTCACGTTGTTACCGGGAGGTGCGAACAGGATCCGCCGAGCGGTCACCCGCCGGCTCGGGTTCACCTCGACCGTGGCAGCGGTGCTGTCAGCGAGACGGCACGCCACGGTGGCGTCCAACCTGACCCTCTTGGTGAAGGCGCGGGGGCGGATTTCGCCCTGGTCCGCGCCCCAGGTGGTGAAGCCCGTGGCGGCGAACAGACCGAAGGGCGTGGGACGATGGCTCATACGGTTGACGTACTTGAGGAAGGTCCACTGCATGCGCTGCCGGGCCTCGGGATCAGGCTGCCAGGCTCCCGACGCATAGAGATCCAGGCGGCTCGCGAAGCGCGGGTTGGCCACCCAGACAGCCTCGGCCAGGACGGCGTTCGACCACAGCCGGATGATGGGATCCCCCTCGTGACTGTGGTCCGGCATGTCGCACGGCAGGACGGGCATGCGGACCATCACGAGCGGCAGCGCCGACCACGCTTCCTGCTCAGGCATTCGGCGTGTGCTCCAGGCTGCTGCCGGTGTCCCAGACCCGCCACAGCCTTGCGTAAATGTCGTCGCGCCGGAGCAGCTCGTCATGGGAGCCCACTTCAGCGATACGGCCGCCCGACATGGCGATGATCTGGTCCGCCTGGGCGGCCGTGTCCAGCTTGTGAGCGATCTGGATGACCGTGTGGCCATGAAGTGAGCGGCGGAGCACGTCGTCCAGCCGCCGCTGCGTCGTTCTGGGGAGCGCGGAGGTGGCCTCGTCGAGAATGAGGATCGCCGGGGGATTCAGCAGGATTCGAGCCAAGGCGAGTTGCTGCGACTCCGCTGGAGTCGGGACATACGCCTCTTCTCCCAACTCGGCGTCGATGCCTCCGTCCAACTGCGAGATCCAGGACATCGCGCCGGTGGCCTCCAAAGCGGCGGTCACCTGCTCGTCGGTGGCTGCAGGCATGAACAGGCGTAGGTTGGCCGCGGCGCTCCGTTTGAAGACGTGGTCCTCCTGAGTGACCAGCGCGATGTGACGGCGCAGAACGCTTGGCGGAAAACTGGCGATGTCGGTGCCGCCGACAAGTATGCGTCCCTGTGACGCGGGCTGGACTCCGGCCATGAGCAGAGCCAGGGTGGTTTTGCCTGCCCCCGACGGGCCCACGATGGCCGTTCTTGTGCCGCGCTCGATGCGCAGGTGGGCGTCTTCGACCACGGGACGGCCCGGCTTGTACGCGAAGGTCACGCCTTCCACCACTACCGATCGGTCGACCGGTTCGGGGCCGGACTTCTCGATCTCCCACGGCGTCTCGGGCACTCCGACGATTCTGGCCAGCCCGGCTGAGCCGCTCTGAAACTCGTCGAACCAGTCGGCGAGGTCGTCGAGCGGCCCGATCAGGGCTTGCGTGTAGAGGACGACGGTTGTCACCTCACCGACGTCCGCCAGCCCGATGCCGACCATCCACGCCCCGACGCCGGCGGTGACGACCAGGGGCAGGAAATAGCCGATCTGTACGAGGGGAAACCACCGGGCCGACAGATCAACAGGGGTGACAGAAGCATCCCTGGCCTCGGCCACCCCGGAAGCGATCAGTCGACCACGCCGGCCGCCAAGGTCGAACGCCTCTACCACCTGTGCGCCCTGCGCGGTCTCCAGCACCAGGGTCGACAGCCGTGACTGGGCGGCGAGTTCGTCCTGGTAGGCCTTCCGGAGCCGCTTGGCGTACCTGCGCGTCGCCACCACGATGATCGGAACACCGACCAGCACCGTCCAGCCCAGCAGAGGGTTGGCCACGAAGGAAGCAGTGACCGTGAGCACCAGCGTGAGCAGCGCGGCCACCGTCTCCGGCAACCCGGATCTCACGACCTCATGGATGACCTCCATGTCGTTGGTGGACCGGGAGAGGATCTCACCCGTTCCCACGCTCTCGACCCGCTGCAACGGCATCCGCAGTACGCGGCTGACGAACGTCTCGCGCAGATCGGCGAACACTCTCTCGCCCAGCCTGAAGGCCGACTTCCTGGCGAAGAACACCAGGACGCCCTGGAGCAGGACACACGCCGCGATTCCCACGACGGCGAGGTCTAGGGGAAATCCTGGCGACCTGTGCGCGATGCTGCCGACGACATCGCCAAGGAGCATCGGCGGTACCAGCCCGACCGCTACCGCCACAAGGTAGAGGCAGACGACGGCGCCCAGTGTGCCGCGGTTGGACCTCAGCAGCCGCAGGACTTCGGTGCGGATCCTCGCGTTGTCGGCTGTCGGCAGGGTGGCGTCAGACATCCTGGATCTCCCGTGCGACTACGGCTCGGTAGGTCTTGCAGGTCGTCAGTAGCTGACGGTGGGTTCCGCTGACGAGGTCGCGTTCCAGGTAGAGCACCCGATCGGCGAGCTCCAGGAACGCCGGGCTCCGGGTCAGCACCACGGTGCCCGATTTCTGCCGGAAGGAACGCAGGCGCGACGCGACCTCCTGCTCGGTGGCGCTGTCCAGCGCCTCTGTCGGCCGTACCATGACCAGATAGGGGCTCTGACGTGCGAGAGCGGAGGCGAGGGCCAGCCGTTGGCGCTGGCCGCCCGACAGATTGCGTGCACGCGGCCCCACCGTCAGGTCCAGGCCTTCGGAGCTCATGGTCAGCAGGTCGTCGCAGACGGCTGTGCGCAGGGCCTCCAGTACTTCGTCATCACTGAGGCCACCGGCCGAGTCAACGGCCTCACGGATGGTTCCGGAGAAGAGGAACGGCTGCGCGCCGTGATAGAGCACCGTCTTGCGTACGTCGGAGCGAGGGGCTTCGGCCAGTGCGGTGCCGCCGATCGAGGCTCGCCAGGCGGGATCATCGGCTCGTAGCCCCGCCAGGTGTTCCGCGATCCGCGTCTCGTCGGCCGGCGATTCGGGAACGACGACGACCAGCTCTCCCGGTCGGACCACGATTCCCGTGCGAGGTGTGGTCAGTTCACCCGTGAGCACGCCCTGTTCGTCTACGGGAGGCTGCTCCCGGTCGGGGTCTCCCAAGCAGGCGTTGTAATTCTCTGTCGCGACCAATGCCCCGGCCCGGGTCCTCACGAAGTCTGCGACCGATCCAACGGGCTCGACCAGGAACACCGCCGCGGCACAGAACGCAACCAGTGCGCCTGGTTCGATCTCGCCGCTCAGCGCCAGTCGTCCGCCGGCCCAGGTGACCAGAATGAGCAGCAGGTTCGGCAGGAAGACAGCGGAGGCCGACAACAGCGCTTGGGTGCCTCCCACCGCGACGCCCGCTCGGAGTGTCTGCTTCGACACGACTCGGTAGTGCTCCTCGAAGGTGGCCTGCGCCCCGAGACCACGGAGCACCCGCAGCCCTCCCGCGAGGTCGACCCCCAGCTCATTCAGCGTGCCGAGGAGTTTCCTGTGGGCCCGCTGCCGGCCCTCCAGCGGCACCGCGATCCTTGTGGTGAGGAGGGAGACGAGCACGACGCCAAGCAGGACGGCCCCGCCGAGCGCCAGGGACTCCGCGAGCAGGTACGTGGCGATCACCGCCATCGCGGCGATCGAACCGAGCAACCGTGCGATGGCATTCGGGAACCCTCCGATCGCGTCGGTGTCGGAGTTGACCGAGGTGCCCAGCTCGCCCGTGGAGCCCTGCACGCCTCTGGTGACCCGATCGCCCAGACGGGCCTTCAAGTCGAATGACACCCGGATCTTCAACTTGGCCGCCACGACATAACGGGTGATCGATGCCGCGATGGTGACCGCCGCCAGCATTGCCAGGAGCGCAATCGAGCTCACAACGCCGGAGGTCGCGTCGATCAGAATCGCGAGAATTCTGCCCAGCGACCACGGGATCAATGCTTCCGCGCCCCACTGCACCATGGCCAGCCCGACGAGAAGGCCGACCGTCCTCTTGTTCTCCCGAATGGGGTCCGACAGCGCAAGGTGGTTCACGACTGCTCCTCGGCATCCGCCTCAGGGGGTAGGAGGGGGATCTCCTTCACGTCCGGATAAAGCGCTCGCAGGGCATCCATTCCAGCGACGCGGCCGATCTCGGCGAGGATGTCGGCTGCGGCGTCGAGGAATGGTCCCCTTCGTGATCCCGCGGCGAATTTGAGCAGACCGCGCGGTTGGCTGACACGCGGGATGACCGCGTCGAACCGGTGCGATCGGAAACCGAAGCTCGCGCCGTGGACGAGGCGGATTCCTCGGATGGCGGCCGCGTGGCGCAGCACACCCAGGACGAACCCATGATTGGCGACGCTGTCCTCGGCGCTGTCCTCGGCCAATTCGATGATGACGAACGGGGCGTCGCGGATGATGTCGTTCTCCGAGGCGAGCGAGGGGTGAATTACTGAGCTGAACACGCCGCTGACCGTCGCCAGCCTCTCGGCCACATACCGATTGTTGGCGTACACCTGGCCCGCGTGCCGTCGATGCCAGGCCGGGCGGAACAGGAAGGGAGCGTCCAGCGCCGCGATATCGGCGGCGCTCGGCCCGGCGCCGGTCACCCCACGCACCAGCCGCAGCACCTTCGCCAGTTCGCCCGCCTGCGGCACCCCACCGACCATCCCTTGGTGATGGAGGACATTGGCGACGCCGAGATTGGCCAGTTCCAGCCCCTGCTGGTCGAGTTTGAGCGCCGAGCGCACCTCGATGAACGTGACAGCGTCACGACCCGCCATCGCTTCCAACACCTGCCGCATCGGCCAGGCCGGGGAGATCAGCGTGGTATCCGCGATCACCACCCGGGGGCGAGCCGGATCTTCCGCCCAGGCACGCAGCCACCGCCGCAGCGGCAGAACATCCAGAGTGCGGCTGTAACGAACCGGCTCGACAAGGAGGACGTCGGCGCCGGAAAACGATGCCGGGTCCGTCAACGCCGACGGCGGGATCTTCTCGTGAGAGACGGCGGAAGACGCAAGGTACTCCAGGAGGAGATCGGTTTCGAAGTAGTCACCCCAGTATGCGATTTTCAACGGGTGTGCCTCGGTCGGATGCATCATATGAATGAGCGATTGCAGCACATGGGTGAGTGCGGCCATTCCGCTGGAGAAAGCCACGCTCTCCAGCGCCCATCCGGTGGGAACATGCTCCGCCACGGCAGCAGCCAGCCGTGCCTCCAGGTGAGAAGCCGTCATGTTCCGTTCATAGCTGTGGTCGAGCTCGCACCCGCTGGGCAGTACCGTCCGGAGCATCGTGTCGGGCGAGCGGAATCTCTGTTCGCTCATCGCGTGAGCGCGTCTCAGCAATAGCGACCTGAGTGTCTCCGCGGCTCGGTCGAGCTCGTGTTCGGCCAAGAGGCCCCGAGTGACGTCGACGCCCGCGAGCCGGTGGTGAAGCAACCGCCAGTCCGGCAGGTCCTCGTAAGGCAGCTCCATTATCTCCCGGACAAGCTCGGCGAGCAGGTTCTGCTCAACCACCAAGAAATCATCCATCAATCCTGCTTGATGATAAAGAGGCGTGCCCTGCCGCCGTGGCGGCAGGGCACGCCGGAAGGAGTCAGTTGGTCTTCGGCTTGTTCATCGCCAGGATCGTGAGGTCGTCGCGGATCTCGCGGATCTCGGTGCCGACCACGGGGGTCTCCCGGATGTCGAGCGATTCCACATCGGCGAACAAGTCGGCCAGATCCCGTTCGAGCAGCTCAATCGCATTCATTTGGCTCCCCTTTCTTGGCTAACCCGTGGCGGACGCCGCGGGTCGTCTGTAAGCGGACGAGGCGTAACTCCCTTCATGGCCGGCAAGCGCGGAGCCGTCGGGCAGAACGACAGCTCCGAGAGCGTCGTGCGCCCTGTCCAGCCAGTGGAGGAAGGCCAGCCCGTCCTCGCCGAGTTCGGTCCGGGCGCCATCGCCGTGCAAGCCTCGCCTGAACTCACGCGCCCGTGCCCATGCGACCGCGGTTCTGTGCAGAATCTCCGGGTCCGGTTCGGCATAAGAGCGACGGCGGGTCAGCAACGCCAGGTAGAGCAGAGTTTGGTGCACGTACACGTGGTAGGCGCTGATGGCGCGATCGGCGCTGAACTGGCGGACTCTCAGTTCGTCCCCGCTCCAGGGGATGGGAATGGTGTGACTCTCCGCGTCCACGTAGCCTGGCCGGAAGATCGTGCGGGCAAGCCCGATGTCGAAGAGCTTCTGGTGAAGCGATTCATGCAAGATCGACTCGGCGGCATCGTAGACATTCCGCAGCGCGGACACATTGACGAAAATCAGCTTGGGCGTCTGGGCGAAGTGCCCGCTGATGATCGCTCCGGTGAGCGGCACGAGACCGTAGGCGCACCGCAGGACGTCGGGAGCGACCACGGGCAGGGCTTCGGCGAGCAGGTCCATCGCGTGGTCAGCGGCCCGCTCCAGGTCGTCTCCGACCTCAACGGCTTCCACCAGAAGGTTTTCGCCGTCCGCGACGGTTTGCGCGTTCCAGCGGGACAGGACCTCCTCGCCGGCGCACGTGCCCCGCATGGCGCGGCATACGCGAGGACGGAAATGCCTGGACCTCGACTCGTCGACGGTGAGCTGCCCGTCGCTGCCGCTTGCGATGATCAGGAAATCGTTGATGGCCGCATGAGCGGCTTCCTTCCGCCCGGCTTGGAATTCGCGGAGCGCGAGATCCAGAGCACCCCGGCGCAGGGCCTCAAGCTGAGGGGCCGCACAGGCGTTGAGCGCCTCCCGATCGATCTGCATCGCATCGGCGCACAGTCTGCCAAGCCCTCGGTAATAAACGTCGGCCGTCTGGTCGGCGTTGTCGCCATCGCCGAACATTCCTGTGCCCAGGTGGCTCTCCACCTCCGAAACCGTTGTCTTCGCCGCAACGGCCGATTGATGCACTGGGGTCGACGACACGGTATTACCCTTCCAGGGAAATCAGATCGTGGGCCGCGAGTTGGCGTAGTTGCTCGTTCACCAGAGCAATGCACTGATCGATGTTTACTGCGGGCATGATGTGAGAAACGCGCTGCGCTGTCGCCGCCACGGTCTGGCCGTCGCAGATCTCCAGCAAATAGAGCTTGAATCTGTCGACGATCAATGTCGCGACGGGTTTGCGAACGAATATGAAGGCGCCCGTCAGATCGGCGAAGCGTTCCAACTCCCAGCCCATGGTCCGGCGAATAACGGAATCGGCCATGTGATTCCCGAAGGTCGCGGTTCGTCTCCGACTACTGACCATAGCAATGTCGTCGATTGGCTGACAAGAGGATTTTCTGTTATCCACTCAGGCTGGTGAGTGGTCCATGCCGGGTTTGGATTGGACGCTCCTATTTTCATGGGATCGTAAATATTGTGCGATATTGTTTATGGTTTGACCCGGATCTTTTGTGATCTGGCAGGCCTGAATCGGTCTTGATGTGCGGTGGGGGCTCGCTGTCCGGGCGTGCGGGATTCACCGTGCAAGCCGGCTTCGCCGAGTTCTGCAGGCATACGAGCGCTATGACACCCCGGGCCCGCCGCGTCGTCGTGGGCCAGGCGACCCCGTCACGCGCCAGGCGGCCGCGCACCCGCGCCCTCCTCGCCCTACCGCGCGTCGTGCTCCGCCACCGGATCAGCGATGCCGACCGACCCAAGTGATGAGTTGTCGCGCCCGTACCCGTCACACCTACGACGGGACACGACGAGGCGGAAGGATGACGTGATGAGTGCGGACACGCGGCTGGAGGAGCTGGGCGTGAGCGGTCTGGGTGTGAGCGGGCTGGGCGAGGTCGACGAGCCGGCGTTCTCGGGGCTGGCGGAGCGGCACCGGCGGGAGCTGCACGTGCACTGCTATCGGATGCTCGGGTCGTTCGAGGACGCCGAGGACACCGTGCAGGAGACGTTCCTCCGTGCCTGGCGGCGGCGGGAGACCTTCGAGGGGCGGTCGACGTTCCGGGCCTGGCTGTACCGGATCGCCACCAACGCCTGCCTGGACCTGCTCGCCAAGTGCCGCCCGGAGCCTGCGACCGGCGGCGAGGTGCCGTGGCTGCAGCCCTACCCGGACCGGCTGCTCGACGAGCTGCCCGCGGGCGACGCGGACGAGCCGGAGACCGTCGCCGTCGCGCGGGAGACGATCGAGCTGGCGTACCTGGTCGCAGTCCAGCACCTCGCGCCGCGCCCGCGGGCCGTGCTGATCCTGCGGGACGTGCTCGGCTGGCCGGCGAAGGACGTCGCGGAGCTCCTCGGGGGCTCCGTCAACTCCGTGAACAGCGCGCTTCAGCGGGCCCGCGCCGGCATGCGGGAGCACCTGCCCGCCGAGCGGCAGGACTGGACCGGCGGCGCGGAGGACGCCGGGACGCGCGAGCTGGTGCGCCGCTATACCGACGCCAGCGTGGCCACGGACATCGACGGGCTCGCCGCACTGCTGCGGGACGACGTCCGCTGCTCGATGCCGCCCACGCCGGGCCTGTACGTCGGCCGCGACGCGGTGGTGAACGACTGGGTCGAGAGCGGCTTCGAGGAGATGAAGCACCTGCGCGCCGTCCTCACCTCCGTGAACCGGCAGCCCGCCGTCGCCTTCTACCTCTGGCGGAAGCGGGAGGACGCGTACCTGCCGCTGACGATCGACGTCCTGCGCGTCACCGGCGGGGCGATCACCGAGATCGTCACGTTCCACGACGACCGGTTCCCGCGGCTCGGGCTGCCGGAGCGCCTGCCGGCGGACGGCACGGAGTAGTCCCGGTGTGGACGCTCGCGCTGCGCGGTGGCGCGCGTGTCGCGGTGGTCGCGGAGGAGTGGTACGACGCGTTCGGCGTCGTCACCCGCGGGCGGGTGCAGCTGGAGCTGCGCGACGGCGAGCCCGGGCCGGTCCTCGGACGCGGCGCCGGGTTCTGGCTCCGCGGCACCGGCGTCCGCGCCCTGCGAAACCCCGGCCGTCGCACGGCGAGGGTGCGCATCGTCATCCCCAGGGCCAGGACCGTCACGCCAGTTACCGAATGATGGAGGAACGACATGAACAGCATGAATGACACCGGGGACGTCGCAGGCCCGGCATCGGGCCAGACCAGCCACACCCACCGACTCCGCGGGCTCGCCGGCACCGGCTTCGTTGCCACGCTCGCGGCGATGGTGGCCACCACCCTCGCCGCTGCGCTTGCCCAGGCCGTTGGCGTCGATTTCGAGATCCCCGATGGTGGCGAGACGATCCCGTTGGCCGGGTTCGCCGTGGTGACCGGCTTCTTCTCGGTCGGTGGCATCGTCATTGCCGTCGCTCTGCTTCGTTGGAGCGCTCGTCCCGCCGAGCGGTTCGTGTGGACGGCAGTGTCGCTGACCGCGATCTCGTTGATCCCGCCCTTCCTCTCCGGGGCGAACACCGTCACCATCACCGCCCTCCTCGGGCTACACCTCGTCCCTGCGACGGTGATGATCCCCATCCTGGCGCGCAGCCTCCGCACCCGGACCGATTGACGATCCCGCAACGGGACAACGCACGGCGCGAGCGCCTTGGCGGACGTGGAAAGACATCACGCGGGGGTTGACACGACGCGCACCGGTGCGCAGGAGCTATGGCGAAAGGTCTACGGACATACGATCATCATCGTCTCCGCCACGTGTCAGCGCTGAGGCCGGGCGGCTCGGCGCGGACCCTCAACGGTCGGCTTCTCCCGGGACGGGATCTTCAGTCCCTTGCCGATGTGCCGGTTTCGGCGGCGCCACTCACGGTTTAGCCGTTCCGTTGAGGGCCTTGCGGAGCAGGGTGGCCAGTTGGTCCTGTTCGCGGGAGCTCAGATTGGCGGTGGCGGACCGGGCGAACTCGAAGGACGCCTCGAAGGCGGCGTAGAGGGCGGTGCCGTCGGGGGTTCGGACGATCTGCCGGGAGCGGCGGTCGTCGGGGTGGGGGTGCCGGCGGACGAGATCGCGCGCCTCCAGCCTGCTGATGATCTGGGTGATGTTGGATGCGTCGCAGCCGAGTTCGTCGGCCAGCTCCCGCATCCCGATCTGCCGGGTGAGCCGCCCGAGCACACAGGCCTGCGCCACGCTCAGCCCGTGCTCCAGGGCGGCGGTTTCGTAGGCGCGGTCGTAGGCATCGACGAAGTCGAACATCGCCCGTTCGGCATCGGTCGAGGCGGTGACGGGCCCCGTGGGTACGGCCATAGGGCCACTCTACCAAGAACTTGATGCAATCAAGTATGTATGTCAGGGTAGATGCTTGAGTGAATCAAGTATCTACCGGAAGGGCATTCCGATGACGGTCACCAGCAGGGGACGGGCCCGGGCGTGGCACCTGACACGACGGCCGCAAGCGCAGGCGTCAGCAGACGACTTCGCGCTGGTCGAAGCCCAGATTCCCGAATTGGGGCCCGACCAGGTCCTGGTACGCAACACACACCTGTCGGTGGACCCGTACATGCGTGGCCGGATGGACGACCGCCCGTCCTACATCCCTCCGTTCCCGCTGAACGCGCCGCTGGAGGGGGGAGCGGTCGGCGTGGTCGTCGAGTCCCGCGCGGACGGCGTCAAGCCGGGCCAGGTGGTCGAGCACTTCCTGGGGCTGCGCGAGGCCACCGTGATCGAGGCGGCCGGGGTCGTCCCGATCGACACCGGCGATCTGCCCGCCGAAACCTATCTTGGTGTGCTCGGTGTGACCGGCCTGACCGCATGGCTGGGCATCACCCAGGTGGCGTCGGTGCGATCCGGCGACACGGTGTTCGTCACGGGAGCGGCCGGGGCGGTCGGGAGCATCGCCGGTCAGATCGCCAGGCTGCGGGGAGCCAAGCGGGTGATCGGCAGCGCGGGATCGTCCGCCAAGGTACGCCATCTGGTGGACGACCTCGGTTTCGACACCGCCTTCGACTATCACGACGGTGCGGCCGGTGAGCACCTTGCACAGGCCGCGCCGGACGGCATCGACGTGGTCTTCGACAACGTCGGCGGTGCTCAGCTGGAGGCCGCGATCGACCAACTGCGGGTCGGCGCCCGGCTGGCCCTGTGCGGGATGGCCAGCCAGTACGACGGCCGGGAGCCGCACGGCCTGCGGAACCTGTACCAGCTGGTCACCAAACGGGCGACCGCGCGCGGCTTCCTGGTCACCGACCACCAGGACCAGATGCCCGCCTTCCGCGCCGAGATGGGTTCCTGGGTGCGCTCGGGTGAGATCGTCCACCGGCAGACGGTGCTGGACGGCATCGAGCGGGTGCCCGAAGCCCTGCTGGGCCTGCTGCACGGCGGAGCACCCACGATCGGCAAGGCCGTCGTCCGGCTCAAGGAGCAGGCATGACCCGTGCAGTGCTGGTGACCGGAGCCCGAGGCAAGACAGGACGCGAGGTGACCGCCCGGCTACGCCGCTCCGGGATCCTCGTCCGCGCCGGGTCGTCGCAGCCCGCCAGGACACCAGCCACCGGGACCGATCCGGTCCGGTTCGACTGGCACGACCAGGAGACCTGGCGCGAGGCGGCCACAGCCGTGGACGCGATCTACCTGATGCGCCCCGACCTTCCCGCCGCCCCCGAACTCGTCGCCGGCCTGATCGAGGTGAACCCGGACGCGCACGTCGTCCTCCTGTCCGAGCAGGGAGCCGAAACCCTCTCGCCGGACCACTGGGCGCGCCGGGTCGAGGACGCGGTCGTCACCCGGGCCGCTTCCTGGACACTGCTCCGTCCGTCCTGGTTCCACCAGGTCCTGACCGACCCTCGGTTCTACCGCGACGCCATACGGGACGACCACGTCCTGAGCCTGCCCTCGGGGGGTGCCCCGATCGCGTGGGTGGACGCACGCGACATCGCGGACGTCGCCGTGGCCGTCCTCAGCGCGCCGGAGGAGCACCACGACCAGGCGTACACGATCACCGGTCCGGAGCCGGTGCCGGTCGCGTCCGTCGCGCAGGAGCTCTCCGCGCGCCTCGGCCACCAGATCCGCGCCGAGGACCCCGCCCCGGAGGAGACCCTCCTCGGCCTCGACCCGTGGACAGCCGACATTCTCGACGACCTCTACCGTCGTGTCCGACACGGCGGCTTCGGCGAGGTCTCGGGGGCCGTGAAGCGGATCACTGGACGCGAGCCCACGTCGATACGCGAGTTCATCGACGCCCATCTCGACCAATGGAGGACAAGCCCGATGTCGGCCCCATAGCCGCGCGCCGGCCGGGGCTGGTGTCACCGCCGGTCCCGTTCCCAACGCCACCACGGCCGGCAGTCCGTCCGGGTCTTTCCATGGCCGCGCGACGGCGGTTGCCCGGCTTGTGCGGGAGATGCCGCATCACGCGCAGCGCCGCCGGCGTCTTCCTCCGGAGGCCAGAAATGGGGCGATGCCCTGCGCCGGTAAGGTGGGGTCGTGCCTGTCCGGTGGGATGCGTCATGAGCGGGAGAAACGCGTTCGCCGCGGTGCTGCCGAAACTTGTGCTCGTGGCCGCCGTGCTGCTGGGCGTCGGGCTCAGTTACGCCACCGGGCACTTCTGCGCGGCCTCCCATACCGCGGTCGGCGCCTGCGCCGCCGCGCCGGGTGACGATCATCCTGGCATGAGCGCCGGCCACGCGTCGTCCTTCGGCGCCGATCACGGTCCTGTTGTGTTGTGCCTGGTTGCGCTGGCCGCGGTGGTCGTCGTGTTCGTGCTGGCCCTGTTCGGCCTCGGCCGGCCGAATGCCATCGGCGGCTCGGGCACGCATCGTCCGAGGGAACTGCCCGCGGTGCGCGGGTCGCCGCTGCCGTACGCGCTCTCCCTCCGACGCGTAGCGGTTCTGCGGACATAGGAGTCCTCTGGGCCGGGCTGAGCCCGGCGTCAAGGATTCCCGTCCGTTTCGAACCGTGAGCGATTCATGACATCCATCGATCGACGGTTCTTCCTGCGTGCCGGCGTGGCCGCCGTGGGAGGAGCCGTGTTGTCAGCGTGCTCGTCGAGCGAGAGCACCGCTTTTGTCCAACCTGGTGGGGTGCAGGTGCGGGCCGCCGAAGCCGCCCGGCGCCCTGGCTCCGTACGGGAGTTTCGGCTCCTCGCCCATGAGGGGCGAGCCGACCTCGGCGGGCCGACCGTGCGGACCTGGCTGTACGGCGATCGCCTGCCCGGCCAGGCGATCCGCGTCGCCAAGGGGGAGGTGGTCCGGGCCAGGCTCGTCAACCGGCTGCCGAAGGAGACGACCGTGCACTGGCACGGCCTGGCGTTGCGCAACGACGCCGACGGCGTGCCGGGCGTGACCCAACAGCCCGTTCCGTCCGGCGGCGAGCACCTCTACGAGTTCACCGCCGCCCATCCGGGGACCTACTGGTTCCATCCGCACCATGGCACGCAGCTCGACCGCGGCCTTTACGCGCCGCTGATCGTCGAGGACCCGGCCGAGCCGCTCGGCTACGACGAGGAATGGGTCGTCGTCCTGGATGACTGGATGGACGGCGTGACCGGCACCCCTGACGACGTGCTGGCGGAGCTGACCGCGATGGCGGGCATGACGACCGGTGGCGGCGGGCACGACGGCCACGGCGGCATGGCCATGCCCACGCCCACGCCGACCACGTCGGCGAAGTGGCCGCACATGATGATGAACGCCGAGAGCGACCTGCTCGGCGGAGACGCCGGCGACGTCTACTACCCGCATTTCCTGGTCAACGGGCGGGTGGCCGCTGCTCCGGAGACGTTCACCGCCAAGCCGGGTGTCCGGGTGCGCATCAGGTTGATCAACGCGGGTGGCGACACCGCGTTCCGGGTGGCGCTGGGCGGCCACCGGCTGACCGTCACCCACGCCGACGGCTTCCCGGTGGAGCCGGTGGAGACCGACGCGCTGCTGCTCGGCATGGGCGAACGCTACGACGTGCTGGTCACCCTCAAGGACGGCGCCTTTCCCCTGGTCGCGCTGGCGGAAGGCAAGCGGGGCCTGGCCCGTGCCCTGGTCCGCACCGCGAAGAGTGCCAGAACCCCGCAGGCCGATGCCCGGCCTGACGAGCTGAACAGCCGCATCGTCGGCTATGACCAGCTGAAACCCGCGCAGGACGTACGGCTGCCGCAGCGGGCCGCAGACCGGACGATCACCCTGAACCTCACCGGAAGCATGGCCACGTACGACTGGGCCATCAACGGCAGGAAATACGACCCGAAGGTCATCGAGCCGATCAGGTCCGGGGAGCGGGTCAGGCTGTCGTTCGTCAACCAGAGCCTGATGTGGCACCCCATGCACCTGCACGGCCACACCTTCGCCCTGGCGCGGACCGGCCTCAGGAAGGACACCGCGATCGTGCTCCCGGGCGCGACCCTCGACGTCGACTTCGACGCCGACAACCCCGGCCTGTGGATGATCCACTGCCACAACGTTTACCACGCCGAGGCCGGGATGATGAGCCTGCTCGGCTACCAGGCCTGAAAGGACACGCGCGATGATCAAGAAACTGGGGCCGGCGCTTGCCCTGGCCATCGGTCTGACGGCGTGCGGTGCCGGCGAACCGGCCGCCACCCCTTCCGCCAAGCCCTCCGACGTGGGGGTCGGGCACGTTCACGGCCTGGGGGTGGACCCCGCGACCGGCAAGACCTACGTCGCGGGCCACTTCGGCCTGTTCACCCTGGAGAAC
Organism: Nonomuraea sp. NPDC003709; assembly: GCF_040610775.1. Taxonomy (NCBI): domain Bacteria; kingdom Bacillati; phylum Actinomycetota; class Actinomycetes; order Streptosporangiales; family Streptosporangiaceae; genus Nonomuraea; species Nonomuraea sp. NPDC003709. Next base: position 832,843 of record NZ_JBEXMW010000002.1, read on the forward strand.
GGGAAGCTGGTCAGGGTGGGGGACCGGGACGCCGACCACATGGGTTTCACGGTCGCCGGCCCGAAGACCTTCTACGCCAGCGGGCACCCCGCCGCGGATGACGTCACCGCCGGCGAGCCGCCGCACCTCGGGCTGATCCGCTCCACCGACTCCGGTCTCACCTGGGAGCAGGTGGCGCTGGCGGGCAAGGCCGACTTCCACGCCCTGCAGGTCGCGGGGAAGACGGCCTACGGGTACGACAGCCAGACCGGCCAGATCTGGCGCGGGCAGGGGGCCGACCTCAAGCCGGCCGCCCGGCTTGACCTGCTCGACCTCGCCGCCGGAGGCGACGCGCCCGATCGCCTGTACGCCACGACGCCCGATGGCGTGCAGGTCAGCGGCGACTCCGGCAGGTCCTTCGAAGCGCTGAAGGGAGCCCCGCTGCTGTCGTTCCTGGACGTGGTCGGCAAGGATCGGCTGGTCGGCGTTGATCCGAGCGGCCAGGTGCAGGTCAGCGCCGACCGAGGAGCGACCTGGCAGCCGGCCGGGCGCCTGCCCATGCAGGCCGTCGCCTTCACCGCCGTATCCGCCGAGCGTCTCCTGGCCGCCGCCATGGACGGCACGGTCTACGAGTCGATGAACGGCGGCAAGGACTTCACGACCGTCCACCAGCCCTGAGGGAGGCTACCGCTCTCCTTCGTACAGCGGCAGGACGGCTACGAACTGGGCGCCGGGCCAGTGGTCGGCGACGGCCAGGGTGCCACGGTGAGCTATGGCGATCTCGCGGGACAGGGAAAGGCCGAGGCCGCTGCCCTCCTTGTCCTTGGCCCGTGCGTCGTCCAGGCGGGTGAAGCGTTCGAAGATCCGCTCTCTGTCCTGCGGTGGGATGCCGTCGCCGTCGTCCGCCACGGTGACGATCACCTTGCCGTCCGCCACCTTGACCGAGAGGTCGATCCTGGTGGCGGCGTGCCGGGTGGCGTTGTCCAGGAGGTTCGTCAGCATGCGGTCGAGCTGGATCGGCGAGCCGTACACCGGGGCAGGCCTGCATGGGGTGATGACGATGGGGGCTCTGGAGCCTTCTCGGCGACGCACCTGCTCTTGGGCCACCCGGCACATGTCCACCACGCGGCGCTGCACGACCGCGTGGGCGTCCAGGCGGGCCAGCATCATGAGCTCGTCGATGATGCCGGTGAGGCGGTCGGCGGCGGCCAGGGCCTGCGTGCCCGTGGCCCGCCAGTCTGTTTCGTCCGGGTAGGCGCTGGCGACCTCCAGTTGGGTGTGCAGGGATGAGAGGGGGCTGCGCAGCTCGTGAGAGGCATCGGCCACGAAGCGGCGCTGGGACTCGGCGGAGCGTTCGAGGCGGTCGAGCGTATGGTTCGTGGCGGCAGCCAGGTCGGCGATCTCGTCGCTGGTGTCGGGTACGGGTACGCGCCTGCTGAGGTCCTGGCCGGTGATCTCGGTCAGCTCCGCGCGGATGCGCTCGACCGGGCGCAGGGCGAGCCCGACCACCGCCCGCGTCGTCGCGCCGACGATCACCAGCGCCAGCGGCGTGCCCAGGAACACCAGCGCGTGAAGCCACGCCAGTGCCCGGTTGACCTCGGCGAGCGAGGCCGCACCGCACACCGTGGCACGACCCTGCGGCATGTGCACAGGCCTGGCTATCACGAGGTACTCACCCCCGTCCTCTCCCTGGACGGGCGGCAGCCGACGTTCGGTGATGTGGATCCTCTCGCGCTTGTCCGCCTGGAGGGTCATCACGGGCGAGGCCGCGTGCGGATCGGGGGAGGCGGCAAGCACCTTGCCGTCCTCGGAGACGACCTGCAGGAGATGCACGTGCGACGGCGTTTCCAGCTTCGCCGGAAGGCGGCTGGCTTGGGTTTGGTCGGCGACTTTGTGTACGGCCAGTTCCACCCTGGTATGCACGAGTTCGCGCAGGTAGGGCGGCACGGTGGCGAGGGTGATGGTGGACGTGACGGTGCAGACCAGCGCTGCTATCAAGATCGCGAGCGTGGTCACGCGCGCTCGGATCGAGCGCGGAAACAGTCGTGCCGCCATCCGATCCCCCGTGTCACTATCTGTGACACGTACCCGGAGAGGGGATTCGCAACAATAATGACCATTAATCTTTGCATATGCCGGATGACCGTTTGGTGGGGAAGGCTCCAGGAAAAGGGCTATTCGTGCATTTGGTCGTCCCGGGATCGAGATGGTGCTGACGCCCAAAGGACCTTCTATGTTGTGTAGATAATCCTTGTTCCTGACTGAACTGCGGGCATGGTGCCGGGCGTACCTCCCATCGATCGCTTGTGGGAGGGTTCGGCATGTCAGGTCCATCGCGAGGTGTCATCGGCGCTCTGGCCGCGCTCGTTCTGGTCGCCGGGTGCGGTTCGGCGGCCCGGCCCGAGGCTGCGGCGAGCCCGACGCCCGGCCTCTATCAGGAGGCGGCCCTGAGTGCCGAGGAACTTGCCGCGAAGGTCGGGTGTGAGCCCGCCATGCGGACCAAGGCGGCCGAGTTGCGCGAGGGCGTGTGCAGGACGGCTGATGGCAACTACGTGGTCACCAGCTTCACCACGGAGCAGGGCAGGCGGGACTGGCTGGACTACGCGCAGATGTACGGCGGCTCCCACCTCGTCGGACGCCGCTGGGTCGTCTCGGCCGCCCCGGCCGTTCTGGAGACGTTGCGCAAGACCTTGGGTGGCGAGCTGCAGACAGGCCGCAGCGCCGCTCCGTCCGGTGCCTGAGATCGGCCGCGCTCAGAGCCGCCCCGCAGCACGGCCCGCATCGCAGGGGTGTCGTCTCAACGCGCCTGCAGATTGCGATTGCCCGGGCTCGGGGGCGCCTACCAGAGCGGTCCGGTGCACATGTGCTGGATGGTGGACGCCAGCGCCTGCTTGAGTACGTCGGCATCCGCCCCGGCGATCGCGTGGAACTCCAGCAGGTAGCGCCCCACGTGCAGGCCCAGCAGGTGACTGGCCACCAGAGAGGCCCGGAGCTCGGCCCGTTCGGGGGCGATGGCCGTGACGATCGGATCCACCACGCACGTGGTGAACAGCTCCCGCATGAGCGTGGCCGCCTCCGGACGCTCGCAGGCCGCGTGCAGCAGGGTGAGAGCCGTGTTGGGCCGACCGTCCTGCTCCCAGGTCTCCAGGAACACGTCGGCGAGACGCTCGCCGATGTGGTCGGGGCCCATCGCGAGGACCTGACGGACAACCGTGTCGGGATCGAAGGGCCATTCGACGGTGGCGGCCAGCAGGCCCGCCTTCGAGCCGTAGAAGTGCACGACCAGTGAGGGCCTGACCCCTGCGTTTCTAGCGATCTCGCGTAGCGACGTCTGCGCGTAGCCCTTGCGGTCGAAGGCCGCACGGGCGGCCATCAGGATCGCGGCGCGTGACGCCTCGCCGTCCCGCGAACGCGTCGCATCGGGCGACGGTGCTCCGGGGGCGTCGGTGTCGAGGGGTGGGGTCTTCGTCGCTGCCATACCGGCAGTCTGGCACTTCCCGACTGGACATGTACAGTTGCCGTGGGCTACAACTGTACATGTACAGCAGGTGCGGTCCCGGTGACGTCCTTCGCGAGGTGACTGGCGCGCCAGACTGATCACCGGGCGGCACGTCCGATCGAAGGAGTCACTATGGAGGCCATGCAAACTGCGCTGGTGGTGCAACCCGGTGAGGCGGCCGGGGCACCGCTCACGGACGGCGCGTTCGAGCTGCTCGCCGACGGGGGTGCGGTCAGCGCCAGCAGGCTCACTCTCGCAACCGGCGCCGACGGGGCACCCCCGCACCACCACAAGCTCTCCCACGAGCTTTTCTATGTGCTGGACGGGACGATGTTGTTCCGTCTCGGCGACACTCTGACCACGGTGGGAAAGGGTGGGCTTGTCGTCGTACCGCCCGGCCTGCCGCACGTCTTTGGGGCGGCAGAGGGTGAGGTGGCCGACGTGGTCGTCGTGCTCAGCCCTGGTATCGAACGGTTCGGCTACTTCGAGCAGCTGGCCGCCATCAGCCGTGGCGAGGCGGAATTCGCCTCACTTCTCCCCGAGCAGCACCGCTACGACGTGCACTTCGAGGACCTCCCCGACTGGCGGTCGGCCCCCTAGCGGTAGGCCGTTCTTCGGAAGGCGATCGATGGGAGCGGCTTGGGGCGGAAGTGCGGCCGGCGCGCTCTTCGCCCAGCAGTCATGGCAGCCCTGGTCGAGCCCCATCTTCGAGCGATACGCCCGGCGGGCAAGATACACGCGTACCCCGCAAAATCGGTTGCGCAGGTCGTCATGATGGTGACATGACCTGGACAGCACCCGACGTAGAGCGGGGACCTCGGACGGACATGGCCTGTGGCGAACGCGAGATGCTGGATAACTGGTTGAAGCTCCGCCGGGTGTTCCTGCTGCGCAAATGCGCCGGCCTCACCTCCGAGCAACTGAAGACCGCCTCCGTGGAGCCGTCCAACCTGACGTTGCTCGGCCTCCTGCGACACATGACGGAAGTCGAGCGCTGGTGGTTCCGGGAGAAGTTCCTGCACGAAAACTTGCCCGAGCTGCACATCACGGAGGAGTTCGAAGACGGCGACTTCGACCTGGTGGCCGACGCCGACGCCGAGGCGGACTACGCCGCCTTCCTCGCGGAGACGGCTGCCTGCGACGCCGCGGTTGCGGACATCGACCTTGAGGAGCTGGCCGACGACCCCCGGGCGCCGACCGGCAAGGTCAGCCTCCGCTGGATCTACATTCACCTCCTGGAGGAGTACGCGCAGCATGCCGGGCACGCCGACCTGATCCGGGAGCGCATCGATGGGGCCACGGGAGCGTAGCGGCTCTCCCGGCATCACCCGTATCAAGGTCCTGGCTGAGCGGTGGTTAGCCGTAGCTCCGGGACTCCGAGCCGGGTGACGAAGGCTTAAGTGCTCGTAGGCATGGGACCGTAGAGGGCTGGCCCGATCTTGTTGATGGAGCGACGCCGTGCAGCAGGCGGCAGTACGGCGTGCGGGTGCCCAGCTCGGTGAACCAGGTCTCGCGCCTGGGACGAGCGACAGCACCGCCAGGCGATCCGACGGCCACGGGAGCGCGGGCCTGCCGGACGCCGTCTCGTTCGAGGTCATGAAGCCGGACGCGCCGGTCCGTCGTCCTTTCCGGCCTCGACGGGAGGCGCGTCCTGGCGGCCTTCGGCGGACCTGGCGCGGCTTTCGGAGCGCACCAGGGAGACGACGCCGGCGATGAATGCTCCGCCGACCACGAGGGGAGGCGTGAGGGCGGACACGATCTCGAACAAGGGATTTCTCACTTTCAGGCGCTCGGATGCGGCGGCGGGGCCCGCGACGCCATGTTGACGCCGACCAGGTTGAACAGCAGGGCGATTTCCGGTTGCGGCTCAGCCGAACATCGCGATCACGGTTGCCACCATGATCACGATCAGGGTCACGACGGCGCCGATGGCGAGGGCGATCTTCACGTTGGTCGTCATCTTCGGCTCACCGTTCCTGGGAACGCCTGTTCAGCCCGGCCAGGTAGTCGTTGTAGGCGGCCAGCTCCGCCTCCCCGCGGCGGTCGGCATGGCGGTCCAGCCGTCTGGATCGGCGGTGGTCGCTGAGCGCCCACTGGGCGGCGATGGTGATGACCACGATCATGGTGGGGATCTCGCCGAACGCCCATGCCATGCCCCCGGCGACGCTCTGGTCCTGCAGCACACTCGCTCCCCAGGGGCGGGTCAGCTGGTCGTACCAGGATGAGGCGATCGACTTGCCCATCATCATCATCGAGATGCCGAAGAACGCGTGGATGGGCATGGTCATCATGAGCGTGCCGAGCTTGGCGATGTACGGCAGGCGGCGCGGCGCCGGGTCCACGCCGATGACCACCCAGAAGAACAGCGTGCCGGACAGCAGGAAGTGCGTGTTCATGAGGATGTGGCCGACCGGCTGGCGCATGGCGGTCTCGAACAGCGAGGTGTAGTACAGCGCGTACGAGCCACTGACGAAGACGACCAACGCGAATGCCGGGTGCGAGACGATCTCGGCGACGCGGCTGTGCAGTGCCGAGACGATCCACTCGCGTGGGCCGCGGTCGCCGCGCCGGGCGGCCGGTCTCAGCGCTCTGAGGGCCAGCGTCGCCGGGGCGCCCAGGACCAGGAAGATCGGCGCCAGCATGGCCAGGCCCATGTGCTGGATCATGTGCATGCTGAAGAGCACGGGCGCGTACGTGGCGATCCCGCTCTGCGTGAGAACGACGATGAGAACGAGCCCGACCGCCCAGGCGATCGAGCGCCCCAGGGGCCAGGAGTCACCTCGGCGGCGCAGCCGGACGACCCCCGCGGCGTATCCGGCGGCGCCGGCGAGGGTCAGCAGGGCGAAGAAGAGGTCCAGGCGCCACAGCGAGGCCAGGCGGACCGTGGTGAGCTCGGGCGGCATCGCGTATCCCAGCAGGTCGCGAACCAGGTCGACGGGCAGCACGGTGGGCGGCGGCGAGGTCCGCGACAGGGCCACCGCCAGCCCGACGGCGGCGGCCATGACCACGACCTCGCCGGCCGCGAGGCGGATGAAGGCCCGTGGCCGGCCGGCGCTCAGGGCTGCCAGTGTGTGGCGGCGGTGCAGCCGGCCGAACGCTGCGAGGATGACCAGGATGGCCGCCTTGGCGAGGATGAGCAGCCCGTACGAGGAGGAGAACAGCTGCCCGATCTCGGTGAGGCGGGCCGCGGAGCCGGCCACGCCGCTGACCGCCACCCCTGCCAGGCACCACAGCGCCAGGCGGGAGAATCGTCCCGCGGCGAGCGCCAGATCTGCCCCGCCGCGCAGGGCGTGCACGGTGACCGCGGCCAGGCCGCCGACCCACAACGCCAGAGCCACCAGGTGCAGCCCCAGCCCGGTGATCGCCATCGAGTGGTTGGGGGAGCTGGCCGAGTGGCCGGTCAGTACGGGCGGAAGCAGCGTCAGCAGCGCGACGGCGAGCAGTCCGGCGGCGCCATGCGCGCTCCCCACCCCTCTGGCGTATCCCGCGACGCAGCCCGACAGGATCAGCACCAGCAGCAGCATGGTGCCCTGCGGGATGGTGGTGACGAAGCTGACGATCACTGTGCCGGTCAGCCCCGTGGCGGGCACCGCCAGGAGATCCGACAGCGTGAACAGCATGGTCAGCGCGGTCATCCCGGCCCAGGACAGGGCGGCCCACGACGCCATGCGCGCGTATCCCCGCGCCTCGGGGGACAGCAGTCCCTTGGTGGAGGGGAGCAGGACGGTCGCCATGAGGAGCAGGCCCACCGTCGTCACGGCGGACAGGTCGGCGCCGAGCCTGGCGACCGGCAGTCCCCAGCGCGTGACGGTTCCGGCGTCGGGGAGTCCGGCGATCTCGACAGTGGTGGCGGCGCCGCCCACCACCAGGCCGACGGCCAGGGCGGCCCCGGCGATGGCCGTCGCGGCGAGGAGCAGCCGGGAGATGCGCGCGGTCAAACGAGTACTCCTTGAGGCAGGGCTGTTCAGCCGGAGGCCGAGGGCGCGACTCCGCGCCGCACCTGCAAACTTCTACATCAAGTAGAACTTCTATCGCATGTCGAATACAGAGGCTGTAAGAGTTCGCTATCGCATCGAGATGTGCACGTGGTCCTGGTGGTTGGCGGTGATGCCGCCGCGGTCGGACATGCTTCTCCAGCTGGAGCCCTGCCAGATGCGCTGCTTGTAGATCACGTACTTGATGCCCAGGCGGGAGGCGTTCCTGATCGCCCATGCCGCCAGGGCATCGCCCTGGGCCGACTGGGCGGGGGAGGGCCACGTGCCGCCTCGCGTGATCATGAAGTCGCAGGCGCGTCCCTGCGGATGCTCGCCACCGTCCTGAAGCGAGCGGAAGCACCCGACGCTGGGCAACGTGAACCGGCGTTTCACCTGATCTCGCACCATCCGGGTGCGAGGGGTGATGTTGTCGGCGCCCGACGGCAGCTCCGGCACCCAGCTGCCGTCGGACCTGCGCACTCCCGGCGCGACCATGAGGCGGTCGATCCGGTCGGTGATCTGGGCGATGAGCTTGTCGGCCTTCTGTCGTTCCGCGCGCAGCCGGGTTCCACGATCGCGCAGCTCACGCGTTCTCGCGGTGGCGGCCTCCTCGGCGCGTCGGCGAGCGTCGCGGGCGGTGGCGTACCGGCTGATGATCGCCTGCTGGTTCTGCACCTGCACCTGCAGGACCGCGGCCGCATGGAGGGCGGCGTGCGGTTCCTGGGCGCCCATCGGGACGCTCTGGCTCACCTGCGGACTCTGGTAGGCGAGCGCCACCAGTTCGGCCAGCTGCTCGCGGGTGGCGTCATAGTCGCCCTGCGCGGCCTTCAGCCGGGTGGCGGCATCCTTTTCTGCGCGCCGGGCGGTGGCCAGGGCGGCCAGGTTGGCGTTGTAGCCGGCGGCGGCGCGATCGAAGTCCTTCTGGAGCCGGCTCAGCTGCTTGCGCAGTTGCTCGGCGGTGGGCTTGGGCTCCGCGTGCGCCGGGAGCATGGCGAGCGTGGCGACAGCGAGGAACGAGGTGACCGTGCTATATGCGACCCTCAGCCATCCAGCCGTCACGCCTGCTCCCTCTCCAGCTTCTTCTATGCTCCGTAGAAGTATGGGGGAGTCTATGGGGCGAACCGGTACTCAGGGGACGATTCCTTCGTACTTGAACCACCGGCGGCGAAGACGCGTAGCTCTTGATGATCGGCGAACCGCAGGGGGGACCAGGCCTGATGGGGCAGCTCGCTCAAGTCACATCCAGGAGGGTCTCCGGCCGCACGGAGGGCAGGCGCTCGACACGCCTGATCGTCCTGGTGTGCGGGGTGGTCCTTCTGGCGATCGCCGCAGGGATCACGCTCTACCTGCTGCCCGGAAAGGACCCTTTGACGGTCACCGGGGCTTTCGGCGAGCAGCCGCAGGTGACCTTCGCCGAGGGAGGGCGGCCGGGCGAGGACCTCAAGGCCGAGACCGTGATCGCGGGCAGAGGCGTGGCCGTGGCCCAGGGAGACCTGGCCGTCGTCCAGTTCGCCGGTTACGCCTGGACCGGTACCTCTCACCGGGAGCTCGACAACAGCCATGACCGCGGCAAACCGGCGGTGATGCGGATCGGAGAGCTCATCCCCGGCCTGAACAAGAGCCTTCTCGGCAGGACGGTCGGCAGCCGGGTGGTGATGTCGATTCCCCCCAAGGACGGCTACGGCGCCGGCGGCAACGCGGAGACCGGGGTGACCGGCACGGACACGCTCATCTACGTTGTCGACCTGCTCGCCACGTATCCGAAGACCGCCTCCGCGCGTGGTCGCGCGCGTCCGGCCGGCCCGGCTCTTCCTCAGGTGACGGCAGGGCCGGCAGGCGGGGCTCCGGCGGTGGCGATCCCGGCGACGGATCCGCCTGCCGAACTGCGGGCGGAGGCCTTGATCGAGGGAGACGGCCCGGCCATCCGCGCCGATCAGATGCTGGTCACCCACTATCAGGGGCAGATCTGGCGCAACGGCAAGGTCTTCGACTCCTCCTGGAACAGAGGAGAGGTGGCGCCGCTGTCATCACTGACCGGCACGATTCCCGGCATCCTCGAAGGGCTGACCGGCAAGAAGGTCGGCAGCCGGGTGCTGCTGGTCATCCCACCCAAGGACGGGTACGGCAAGAAGGGCCCGGAGGCGGCGGGGATCAAGGACGACGACACTCTGGTCTTCGTCATCGACATCCTGGGCGCGTACTGACAACCCTCGGCAGGCACCCTGCAGCGCTGCCCAGCCGAACTGGACTCGGCCGATGTCCGGCCAGGAGATCCAAGGGCCGGCGGCTCGCCATTCTCCTCGGCTATTGAGGTCATTGACGTTCGGCGTGATGTTCGCAAGTCGTGATCGAAATGTACCGGTTGGGGGATCATGTCCGCCCCTACGCTTCGACGGACGGGGAACAACGGGGAGGCATGCATGTCGTTCATGACGCGGATGGCGGCGGCGTTCAAGGGGAGGTCAGGGCAGACGAGCTCGAGGCCTATCGCCGGGCGGGCGGGCTCGTCTACACCGAACTCGAGCGGGCCGAGGCGCTGCGCGCCCGGTTGGCCGTCGAAGGAGTGAACCTGTGGCACGGCCCGCAGGCCGCCGCCGGGCAGCTGCTGTGCACCTGGAACGCGTTCGTCCTGCAGGCCATCGGCGAGCACCTGCTCGACGCGGACTACGCCGCCGACCCGAGCACCGTCGGCTACGTGCCGCAGGTCACCGCTCTGCAGGTCGACGCCTGCTTCGCCCAGGTGGAGGGCTGGGTGTCACGGGCGCGCCAGGCCGCGGGCAACTCCCGCTACCTCGTGGAGAAGGAGGTGCTGCTCCCCGCCGACCTGCCCGAATGGGCCGAGGCCAGCCCGTGTCCGCTGCCGCACCTGCACGGCATGCTCGCCGCCTCGCGCGCCATCCGCCGCCACGCCGAGGTCGCGCTCGGCGTCTTCGAGCAGACCGTGGCCGACGCCGACAGGCACCGCTACGCACTGGAACGGCTGCGCCAGCTGGCCGCCGAGGCGGCGACGGCCGCCGACTACGCCGAAGGGCTGCTGGACGCCGACCCGGCGCCGCGCATGCACGAGGCCATCGAGCAGCGCCTGCAGCGCGCTCTGGAGATCTACTACCACCTCGGCCAGCTCATCGCGATGCCCGGACTGATCGGCGGCTACAGGGGCCCCGGCGGACGGCAGGCCGTCCCGCCCGCCAACCTGAAAGTCGCCGACGTCCGCGACTTCGACCCCTGGTGCCTGACCGACCCGCAGAAGCGGAGCTTCTGGCAGGCCGATCCGCGGGCACGCCAGGCGATCAAGGAGATGTGGGAGTACGACCCAGCCCCCGCCCTCACCCTGCGCATCCAGGCCGAGATCGACGCCGCCCGGCAGAGCGGCGCAATCACCTTCGCCACCGACGCCCAGGGGAAACCGTTCGGCAGCTACTACTGCTGCCCTTGGTCCGCGATCTATCTGGTGCGCCGTCCGGTCGTCGTCGGCGGCCGCGCACTGCGTGCGATGCAGCAGTTCACGCTGGAGGTGTCGGCCGAGGACGTGCCGAAGGGCGGCCCGTTCAAGCGCGAGATCATCGTCTCCTCCTTCAGGCCGACCAACCGGATCGACTACTGCGACCCGGACGGCCTGCACGGCGACTGAACCACCGAGGAGTCCGCCTCGCGCCGCGCATCGACCGGATCAGGCTCATGCGCGCGAGTCAGGACGACCTACACGGTGATGCACACCACGGGAGCGATCAGCACGGCCACCGGCCCGCTGAGCAGCAGACCGGCTGCCGAGTAAGCCGCCGCAGGCACCCAATGAGACTGACGGCGCTTGCTGAGCAGCCGCTGCAGCCGTTCGACGACGCCCGCGTCCGCCAGGCCGAACGAGGCCAGGCCAGGGCCGGGCCCGCAGGTCGCCATGCGGACGAGCGCGCGGGCCAGCGGCAACTCGCCGTGCGCCCGGCTGGCGTGATCGTCGGCGATCATCTCCAGCAGTACGGCCACCGTCTGCCGTGCGGTCCGGGCGCAGGCCAGCCACGGGAACGCGTGCTCCAGCGCGACAAAGGGGAGCAGCGCCAGGTCGTGGTGGCCTCGGGCGTGTGCGCGCTCGTGCTCGAGAACCGTCTGGAGTTCCTGGCCGGTCAGCGAGTCCAGGGTGCCCTGGCTGAGCACGATGCGCCGATGCCTGCCGGGCACGCAGTAGGCGACGTGTTCGGCCACCGGCAGCACGTAGACGTCGTGGGCCGGGGAATGGTCGGCCACCACGTCGACCAGCAGGCGCTGGCGGCGGCGTTCGCGGATCGTCTTGGTGGTGGTGCGTACGGTGTGGATGAGCAGCCAGCTCATCAGGCCCGCCGACCAGGTCAGGGCCAGCAGGTGCATCGGCCCGAGCCCGTCGAGGCCGTGGCCGCTGACGATCTGGCGCGCCAGCGTGTGCGCCCCGTGCGGGAAGACCGCGGCCAGCGGCGCGACGGCGGCCACCAGCCCGAGACCGACCGCGCCCAGGCCGGCGGCGACTCCGATCGCCTGCCACAGCGCGAGCGCCGCGTGCGGACTGCGGTGCGTCCACGCCGCCCCGGCCAGCCTGCGCGCGGCCCGGTCGCCCAGCGCCAGCGGCAGCAGGGCGATTCCGGCCGCGATCAGCCAGGCGATCACGGCGCGGATACGTCCCGCTCGCCCAGCGCCTCCCGCAAGGCGCCGGCCACCTCCGGCGTCACCGTGCCGACGAAGCGCTGCACGGCCGCCGCGACGTCACCGGCCTCGTCCAGGGCGGCGCGCATGGCCTCGGCGACGAAGGCGTCCTTGTCCGCGGTGGCCTTGTAGAGGTGTGCTCGCCCGATGCGTTCGCGGGAGACCATGCCCTTGTTCGAGAGCCGCATCAGGACGGTCAGCACCGTCGTGGTGGCGGGCTGGGACGGAAGGCCGGCTGCGAGGACGTGGGCGAACATGCCGTCCGGATGCTCCCACAGAGCTTCCATGACCGATCGCTCCAGGTTGCCCAGCTGCACCGTGGCCCTCCTGCCGTGTTCTACTCCAGGTAGAAGGCTACCGTCCCCATGCCGTCCGTCGACGGGCAATCGAACAAGTGCCGCGTCGCGCCGGCAGTCAGGCGTGCGGACGAGGGCTGATGCGATGTATCAGCGGCTGCACAGGGTGACCGCCCAGCTCGAATAGCTGAGACTGCGGTCGGTGATGATGCGGTCGACGCCATAGCCGGCCAGGCGCCGCCAGGCGGTGGGGGTGTTGGGAGTCCAGGCGTAAACGTGCACCCCGGCGGCGTGGTAGCTGTCCACCCACGAGCGAGACAGCTGGTCGTATCGGACGGAGACGAAGTCGTAGTGCTCGGCCTGGGCAGGGGGCGGCGTCGTGCTGGCCAGCAGCCCCTGGGCGACTGGCAGGAAGGAGACGCGGCTCAGCGCGGTGGGCAGGAACGAGGTCAGCGCGGTCCAGTCGTAGGCGCGATAGCGGTGATAGACGGCGGTGAGAGTGCGAGCGTCGGCGTCGTCCGGGACGCTCTTCAGCTCGATCAGCACCAGGTCGACGCGGCCGCGCAGCGCGTCCAGCACTTGCGCCAAGGCAGGTGGCGCGAGGCCGTCGCCACCGCGCAACGTGCGCAGCCGCGCCATGGACGAGGTGGCCACCAGACCGCTGCCGTTCGTGGTGCGATCCAGCGTGGCGTCGTGCATGAGGACGGGTTGGTGATCCCTGGTGAAGCGTATGTCTATCTCCACCTGCCGGGCATGGGCCGCCAGCGCCTGCCGTAGCGACGTGAGGGTGTTCTCCGACCCGGAGGGCGGATAGCCGCGGTGGGCGATCACGCCGGGTGCACGGCACTGCCCCGCCGCCCGGGCGGCGTCAGCCGGGACCGCCGTAGTGACGATCTGTATGACCGCGGTGAACGTGGCCACGAGGGCACGGCACCGCCCGTGTGCCAGGGGCGGGTGCCGTGGAAGCGGTGCCTCGAGGGTGCCGTCCCCGGTCGGCGGACGCCGCCGGGGGCGGGGTGAGAGGCTCATCCGGCGTCGTCACCTGGTCGTGGTCGCGCCAGCGGCGGCGCTCCGGCGCGGGTAACCGTTCCAGGTCCAGCCGTGCGCTCCGGAGGTCGTGGTGAGGTGCACCCGGCCGCCGACGATCGCGCGATCACCGGCGCCGTTCCGGAGGCTGCAGACCACGGGTTTTGCGAGCGAGGCTGGAGGGTGGGTACGGGGGTGGCGTCGGCCGGCAGGCTCGAAAGTGCCGGCCATCCGGTCGTCGCGGCCATCGCCAGTGCGGAGTTGCGGACGGTTCTCATGCGCTGCCCTTCCCATGCGCTTCTACGCAGAGTAGTTGACTCATTACGTTGAGTTTAAACATCTGACTGAATGTTCATATGTAGAAGGAAAGGCGTGCGGGAAGTGTTGACGAGGAGCGCCTCGGTCGAAATCATGTTCATACATGAACACTTGAGCAGATGTCGTAGATGGCGGAGGTCTTTCTCGTCGGCAACTGCGCAGGATGCCTGCCATGCATCCGCAGAGCCGGTCTGTCGGCTGCTCGACCCGCATGGCCTGGCCATCACACGTCATTCACCGTCGTCCAAGGAGCTCAGCGCATGTCTGATCAACACAGGCACCAGGACCAAGGGGCCGGACGGAACCACGGCCACGGGCATGGGCACGGACATGCTGTCGATGCGCAGGCCGACCGGCGCTATCTGAGCGGCGCGCTCGCTCTGATCGTCGGCTTCATGGCCGTCGAGGTCGTGATCGGCGTGATCGCCCAGTCACTGGCGCTGATCTCCGATGCCGGTCACATGCTCACCGACGCGATGGCGATCGTGCTGGCCCTGATCGCGATGCGCATCGCGGCCCGACCGCCGCGCGGCGGCTTCACCTACGGGTTGAAGCGCGCCGAGATCATCTCCGCTCAGGTCAACGGCATCACCCTGCTGCTGCTCGCGGCCTACTTCAGCTTCGAGGGCATCCGCCGTCTGATCGAGCCGCCCCAGGTCGAGGGCTTGTTCGTGGTGTTCACCGGATTGGCCGGCATCGTCGTCAACGTGGCCGCCACCTGGCTGCTGTCCAAGGCCAACCGCTCCAGCTTGAACGTCGAAGGCGCCTTCCAGCACATCCTCAACGACCTGTACGCCTTCATCGCCACCACCCTGGCCGGCCTGGTCGTCTGGCTCACCGACTGGACCCGCGCCGACGCCATAGCCGCCCTGATCGTCGCCGCCCTGATGCTCAAGGCAGGATGGGGCCTGGTCCGCGACGCCGGACGGGTGTTCATGGAAGCCGCTCCGGCCGGAGTGAACCCCACCGAGGTCGGCCGCCAGATCGCCGCCCTCGACACCGTGGTCGAGGTGCACGACCTCCACATCTGGGAGGTGACATCCGGATATGCCGCCCTGTCGGCCCACGTGCTGGTCACCCCGGGGGCCGACTGCCACGCCACGCGCCTCGCGGTCGAGAGCCTGCTGCAGGACCGGCACGGCATCGAGCACACCACCTTGCAGGTCGACCACGCCTCGCCCGACAGCCACGCCTTCGACGACGACGGCGCCCTACGTCGGCTCGTACAGCACTGCGCCGATCCGCACGGCCCCACCCATCACGCCCGCCGACCTGACGAGACGGCCGGTGGTGACGATGGCGCGGCCGAGCCTGCGGCGCCGGCTTCCACCTGCCATGACCCGAACGTTCGGACATGAACTCCGCACTCGGGGGACACGCCACCGCGTCCCACGACCGCCCCGCGCAGTGTCACCTGCTCGAACATGACGTCATTGACATTTGCCGCAATGCCGACAAACTATTCATGTGAACGGTTCTTCAGATGATGGTGTGTTGGCAATAGACGGTTGCACGGTCAAGGTGGTCGACGGTGAACGGGTGGCCGCCGTGTACGAGCGGATGCCGGCCGCCGAGGACCTCACTGACACCGCGGACATCTTCGGGCTGCTGTCGGATCCGAACCGGTTGAGGCTGCTGGTGGCCCTGCTGGACGGCGAGTTGTGCGTGTGCGACCTGGCCGCGGTGACCGGCCAGAGCGAGTCCGCGGTGTCCCACGCGCTGCGATTGCTGCGCGCGCACCGCATCGTCGCCGCCCGCCGTTCCGGCCGGATGGCCTACTACCGACTGGAAGACCCGCACGTACGGATGCTGCTCGACCTGGCTCTCGCCCACACCGAGCACACCGACGCCATCCACCCCGAACGCGACGGGAACGCGTGATCGGCACCGGAGGGACAACCGCTCCGGATCGAACCCGCGACCTGCCGCACCAGCCGGCACCTTCCCAAGGAGACGGAGCGGGGCCGTCCGGCTGACGGCCCCGCCTTCGTCCCTGGGCGGACGGAGCGGGCGGCGGAAGCGGCCGCTACCCCGCGTAGGTCTCGAACTCGGCGACCTTCGGCGTGCCCGCCGAGCTGGTGATCCTGAAGGTGATCTTGCTCAGTGAGGTCGGCGTAAAGGTGATGGCGCCCGCGCCGCTGCCGGACTTCAGGACCGCTCCGGTGCCGGCGTTGATGAGCTGCCAGGCTCCGATGCCGCCCTCGGAGCCTGACGCCTCACGGATGGCGACCCTGGAGACCGTGGTGGCGGAGCCCCACTTGATCGAGATGTCACCGGTCGAGCCGGCCGGCGACCAGAAGGTGCTCATGTTGCCGTCCCGCACGTTGCCGTAGCTGGTCCCGTCGGCCTTGCTGGAGCCGTCGGAGCCGGCTCCGAGGCTGAGGTTGGGCCCGCCGGGCGAAGGGGTGGGTGACGGCGTGGGACTGACGGTCGGCGTCGGTGTGGCCGTCGGTGTCTGCGGCGTGCAGCTGCCGTTCGACTCCTGCAGACCCTTGTTGGCGCCGGCCATCTGGAGGACGAGGCCCGGCACGCAACTCGCCCCGTCGAGGCTGTAGGAGTAGGGGATGCTGACGGTGGTGTTGGATTGCGGGTTGGGTCCGGCGGGGTTGTTCTCGCTACCCGGGGCGGACCAGGTCACGTTGTCGAAGATGTTGCCGCCGACCTGCCAGTAGCCGGCCTCGCTGGTGTAGAAGGTGCCCAGGACGTCCTTGGAGTTCTTGAAGTAGTTGTTCTCCACTTTGGCGCGGGCTCCGGCCCGGGAGTTGATACCCGACTCGTGAAGGCTCACGTAGGAGTTGTTGTAGATGTGGGCGATGCCGCCACGCAGCAGGGGTGTGCGGGAGTCGATGTTCTCGTACAGGTTGTGGTGGAAGGTGATGTAGCCGTTCGAGCGGTCGCTCTCGCTGGATCCGATGAGCCCGCCGCGGCCGGAGTTGCGCAGGATGCTGTAGGACAGGGTCACGTACTGGGTGTCGTCCTTCATGTCGAAGAGGCCGTCGAAGCCCTCTGCCTCCCCGCCCGAGGCCTCCAGGGTGACGTGATCGACCCAGACGTTGCGGACGCTGCTCTCCATGCCGATGGCGTCACCGCCGTTGGACGTGGGTGAGCCCGACTTCTTGACGTTGCGGACGGTCACGTTGCGGATGATGATGTTGCGGGCTTCGCGGATGTGGATGCCCAGCTGGTCGAAGACGGCCCCGCTGCCGACCCCGATGATCGTGACGTTGCTGATCTGCTTGAGTTCGATCACGTCGGCGGCGGTGTTGCAGCTTCCGCCCGAGACCTTGGTGGTGTTGCCGTGGTTGATGGTCCCTGAGACCTCGATGATGATCGGGGTGCTGCTGCTGGCCCGGTTGCACAGGGCCGCGTGAATCGCGGTCCCCGTGGTGGCCCTCACCGTCTGCCCGCCCGCGCCACCGGTGGTTCCGCCGTTGACGCTCGCGTAGCCGCTGGCGCCGCCGGCCGCCGCTGATGCCTGCAGCATTGGCAAGGCCACACCGGCCGCGGCCGCGATGGCCACCGCGGCCAGCACCACCTGGAGTCGCAACGCGACTGCTCGTCTCATCCTCGGTTCACCTTCTCCTTCGAACAACGGGTGCGATCTTCTCGGCGCGGTCGCCGGCGGCCGCTCACATGAACGAACACCTCCGCGTTGGGGATGACCCACACCGTAGGAAAGCGCTTTCCGGGTGTCAATGCGGCGTGAAACTTTCAAGTCGCCACCCGGTGGCGCCTCACGAAGCTCTCGGCCGGCTGCGTCTGGCCCAGGAGCGGTGGGGGCAGGCCACGCTCCGCCTTACAGATCCTCAACGGATCCTCAACCAGTCGCGGCCTACCTTCATCAGCGCAAGGCCCGATCGACAGCGGAAAGGAGCAGCGTCATGGCTTCGGCCACCAGAAGGCTCATCGCCTCCATCGGCATCACGGGCGCTTGATCCCCATATTGGTGCCCGGACCTCCGCATACGCAGCGGACCGAACAAGATCAGGAGCGGTCCCGCGCCGGCAGGCCGAGAGTTCCAGGCGGTCCCTCGTCCCTCTTTTACGCAGCGGAAGGTGTTACGCGATGGAAGGTCGCCGGCCGCAGGTCACGATCACTACGATGGCCGCCGTGGTGGGCGAGCGGCGGTGGCGAGCCCGGCTGTTGTGGCTGTCCATGGTGCTCGCGCCGGTCGTGGTGTCGGTGGCCGCCAACCAAGTGCTCAACGACGGCGTGTGGAGCGGCTCCTGGCTCGCCGGCACCATCGTGGCGGCGGTCGCGGCCGGGCTGATCGTCGAACGGGCCGGGCGCGTGCTCGCCCCCGCCTCCGGGACCGTCACCGAGACCATGCGGGAGCTCGCCCAACTGGTCCACGAGCGGTGGAGCGACGAGGTGGTGACGCGTTCCCTCGGCGATCCGCCGATCCCGGTCTCCTGGCACATGACCCGCCGAACCAAGCTCATGGACCACCCGCAGCTGATCGCCGACCGTGAGCCGGCGCTGTCGGGCCGATCGGACGACATCGCCGCGCTCGCCGTCGCCTTCCGCGCGTTGCGCCGTCGCCGCCTGGTCATCACCGGAGGCCGGGGCACGGGCAAGACCACCCTGGCCATCCAATTGATGCTGGAACTGATCCGCACGCGTGCTGACAACGACCCGGTCCCGGTGCTCCTGCCCGTCGCCGACTGGGACATCGAGGCCCACCCTCGGTTTCAGGACTGGGTGGCCGAGCGCGTGCGCACCGACTACGCCGCCTTGCGCACGCCGGGTAACCAGCAGGACGGCGCCGACATTCTGGCGGCCCGTGGCTCAATTCTGGCCATTCTCGACGGCCTCGACGAACTGCCCGAGCCCGCCCGCGCCAAGGTGATCGAGAAATTGTCCGACACGCTCATGGAACGCGATCAGGTGATCATCACGTCGCGTACCACCGAGTACGGCAACGCGGTCACCGCCGCACGGCGCCCGCTCAAGGCCGCCGCCGTCATCGCGCCCAAGGCGCTGCCCCCCGACATCGTGGCGAACTACCTGAGCGCCGCGTTGCCCGCGCTTTCCTCGTCCTCGGCGTGGACCAAAGTCTTACGCGCCCTCAGGGAGGGCGCCGCGCCGGCTCTGGCCGACGTCACCTCCACCGCCTTGGGCCTATGGCTGGTCCGGGCCGTCTACATCGACCAGCCGGACGCCGATCCGGCTCCGTTGGCGACCGAGTACGCCGACGACACGCGGGCCCTGCGCGCTCACCTGCTCGACAATGTCCTTGGTGCGCTGCTGAACGCACGCACCACGATCCGGCCTACGACATGGGATCCGGCCGGCATCACCGAATGGACAAAGCGGCTGGCACGCCTGCAGGCCGAAGCCGGCGGTCATGACCTGGCCTGGTGGCGGCTGACCGACCAGGCACTGCCCGCCGCACGAACGCGGCGCGCACTCGCCCGTGCCTGGATCGGCGGGTTGAGCGGTCTGGTGTTCGCACTCCCGGCCGCGTTGACCGCCATGCTGACCTATGGGCCGGTCTTCGGCTCGGCCTTCGGCATCTTCTTCGGCCTGTCCGCGGTGCAGGCCGCCCGCACCCCCGACTTCGCTCCGCTGCGCGTACGGCAACGGCTGCAGGACTTCACCCGCGGCCTGTTGTCCGACGTGCGAATGATCTTCCTCATCATGCCGGTCGGCCTCGGCCTGCCGGCGGTGGGCTACAACGCGTGGGCGCACGGCTGGAAGATGGGCCTGGCCACCCTGTTCTCAGCGCTTGGCATCGGCTGGGTGACGGTGCGGGTGTCGCGGCAGCAGGACAAGAAGCCCGCCCAGCCAGACGAGAATCGACTCCCGCCGTTCACCGCCGCCGTCACCCCGCAATCCACCTGGCGGGTCAACCGAAACCTCGTGGGTCTGCAATTGATGAACGCACTTCTCCTGGGGGCGATCGTCGGCTTCGCAGTCGATTTCATGAACGAGGCGTCCATCGTGCCGCCTCACCCGTCCGCGGCCGTGGACATGGGGATGGGCATCATCTGCGGCATAGCATTCGGTCTGGTGACCAAACGCCAGCACCTGTGGCTGATGTCCACCATCGCCCTGGTACACCTTGGGCCATCGGGCCGGCTGCCGTTCCGCTTGATGCGCTTCCTGCACGATCTGCACCACCTGGGCGTCCTGCGGACCGTGGGACCCTTCTACCAGTTCCGCCACGCCGAACTGCAAGATCATCTAGCTGCCTCCAGCTGCACGCCGAGACGCGGCGTCGCCCCCTGATACGCTGTCAGGCATGATCCAGAAGTTCATCCGGCTTCGTAACAGCTGAAGCGGTCGGCCCGCCGGTCGTTCAGCGGCCGGCGCCAGTTGAGGCGATCCCGCAGACAGGTGCCGTGGCACAAGCGGCGCACCACACGGTTTTCGCCCGCAGCCGACCGCCGGCTTCATTTCAGGGCTTGTCCTGCCGTGTTCTCGCCCGGCAGCCGCACGCCGGCTTCGGCAACGCAGGCATGTTCGCCGTGCCTTCCATCGAAACGGACTGTTCTTCATGAGATCAAACTCCAACCGCTCGTCGTCGCCTACGTTCGTGCTGGTCCACGGCTCCGGCGCCAGTTCTTTCATGTGGGCTCCCGTCCAGCGCGAGCTGGCGTTGCTCGGTCACCGCAGCTTCGCCGTCGATCTGCCGGGACATGGTCTCGACGCGCAGTACCCGCTCGCCTACCAGGCCCCCCAGGACCTCGACACGTGGGCGGCCGAACCGTCCACGCTGGCCGGGGTCACCCTGCAGCACAACGTCGACACGGTCGTCGACGTGGTCCGACGCGTGGCGGAGCACGGGCCCGTGGTGCTGGTGGCGGCCAGCCTCGGCGGCGTGACCATCACCGGCGTGGGCAACGCGATCCCCGAGCTGGTGAACCGGCTCGTCTACATCTCCGCCTGGTCGTGCGTGCAGCGCTCCAACCCCATTGAGTACATGCAGGAGCCCGAGTTCGCCGACAACCTGATGGGCCCGCTGGCCGCGTTCAACGTCGGCGACCCCGCTCAGCTCGGTGTCGGCCGGGCCAATTACCGCACCGCGGACGTGGAGCTGCTCGACGCGCTCAAGGCCGCGACCATGGCGGACGTCAGCGACGAGCGGTTCCGTGCCTTCCTCAACATCCTGCAGCCGGACGAATCGATCGCGGTGATGACGGCCGACGCCCGCGTCCAGGCCGGCACCTGGGGCACGATCGCCCGCACCTACATCCGCCTCACCGACGACCGATCCCTCCCGATCGCCATGCAGGACCGGTTGATCGCCGAAGCGGACGCCCTGACGCCCGGCAACCCGTACGAGGTGCACACGCTGGACACGTCACACGTGGGATTCCTGTTCAGGGCCGATGAGGTGGCCGCCATTCTGGACAAGGCCGAGCGGGCTCAATCACGCAGCAGGGCGCACAGCTCGTCTGTCGCGTCATCGAGCGAACCGGCGCCGTCGACCACCAGGTCGGCGTGCTCCGGCGGCTCGTAGGCCTGGCCGAGGCCGGTCAGGTTCGGCAGCGTGCCGGCCTTCGCCTGGGCGTACAGGCCCTTCGGGTCCCGGCGCGCGCACACCTCGGCCGGGGTGTCCACCCAGACCTCGGCGAAGTCGCTCGGCTGGAACAGGCTCTTGGCCACCGCCCGGTCCGTCCGGAACGGTGAGACCAGCGCGACGATCACGATCAGCCCGGCGTCCAGCAGGATGCGGGCCAGCTCGGCGACCCGGCGCACGTTCTCCGCGCGATCCTCCGGGGTGAACCCGAGGTCCTTGTTCAGCCCGCTTCGGACGTTGTCGCCGTCGAGCACGTAGGTGTGCAGTCCCATGGCGTGGAGCCGCCGCTCCAGCGCGTTGGCGATCGTCGACTTGCCGGCGCCCGGCAGGCCGGTCAGCCACAGCACCTTGGCTCGCTGCCCCTTCAGCCGCTGCCTGGCGTCGCGGTCGACGGTGTAGGCGTGTGGAACGACGTTGCGGCCGCGCCGCAGCGCGTGCCGGACCATGCCGGCCGCCACGGTCTCCTTGCTGACCCGGTCCACGAGCAGGAAGCTGCCCGTGTCCCGGCACGTCCGGTAGCCGTCCAGGCAGATCGGGGTGTCGGTCGTCAGTTCGACGGTGCCGATGTCGTTGAGGCCGAGCGTACGCGCGGCGAACTGCTTGCCGGACACCACGTCCATCCGGCCGCGCACGGTCGTGACCACGGCGGGCACGGTTCGCGACCCGGCCAGCAGCAGGTAGGAGCGGCCGTGCCGCACCGGCTCCTCGGCGGTCCAGACCAGCGTGGCGGAGTACGCCGAGGCCGGGGAGAGCCCGTCGCCGAGGGCGGCCGGCGTGGTCAGCAGGTCACCGCGACGGACGTCGACGTCGCCGGCCAGCGTCACCGTCACCGGGGTGCCGGGGGAGGCCCGGTCGAGGTCGCCGCCGCCGGGGCCGAGCACCCGGTCGATCCTCGACTCCATGCCGTTGCCGGCGACCGCGACGGTGTCGCCCGGTCGGACCGGGCCGCCGACCACCGTGCCCGCGAAACCGCGGAAGTCGTCCGCCCGGATCACGTACTGGACGGGCAGCCGGTAGCCGTCGGCGCCGTCCGGTCGCGGCGGGCCGGGCGGCTCCCAGGCGGACAGCGCGCCGAGCAGCGTCGGCCCGTCGTACCAGGGGAGGTTCGGCGACGGGTCGACGACGTTGTCCCCATCGAGTGCGCTGGCCGGGATCACGCTGGCCGCCATGTCGAGGCCGTTCGCCGCCGACAGCACCTCGCTCGCGAGCTGGTCGAACACCGCCCGGTCGTAGCCCACCGCGTCGAGCTTGTTGACCACCGCGATGACGGCCCGCACGCCCATCAGCGCGCAGATCGCCAGGTGCCGATGGGTCTGCTCGCGGACCCCTTTGGTGGCGTCGACGAGTAACACGGCGACGTCCGCGGTGGAGGCCGCGACCGCCATGTTGCGGGTGTACTGCTCGTGTCCCGGCGCGTCGGCGATGATCACCCGGCGCCCGGACGGCAGGTCCAGGAAGAGGTGG
This sequence comes from Nonomuraea sp. NPDC003709, assembly GCF_040610775.1. Classification (NCBI taxonomy): domain Bacteria; kingdom Bacillati; phylum Actinomycetota; class Actinomycetes; order Streptosporangiales; family Streptosporangiaceae; genus Nonomuraea; species Nonomuraea sp. NPDC003709. Next base: position 855,592 of record NZ_JBEXMW010000002.1, read on the forward strand.
GCGACGTCGATGGTGATGCCCTGCTCGTGCTCCGCCTCCAACCCGTCGGTCAGCAGCGAATAGTCGACCGCTCCGGCCGGAATCGTGGAACCGCCGCGCCTGGTCCGCCGCGCGTAGTCGAGCCGGTCCTCGGTGGCGCTGCCGGTGTTGGCGAGCAGCCGACCGATGAGGGTGGACTTGCCGTCGTCGACCGAGCCACAGGCGACCACTCGAAGCACCGAAATCATCAGAAGTACCCCTCCGACTTCTTGCTCTCTATGGATGTGCCGCCCTCGCCGTCGATGAGCCGGCCGGCGCGTTCGGACCTCCGGTCGAGCCGCATCTCGTCGATGACCTCGTCGAGGTTCTCGGCCTTCGACTCGACGGCCGCGGTCAGCGGGTAGCAGCCGAGGGTGCGGAAGCGTACCTGGCGCAGCAGCGGACGTTCGCCGGGCGACAGCGGGAAGCGCTCGTCGTCCACCATGATCAGCGAGCCGTTCCGCTCGACGACCGGGCGTGGTGCGCTGAAGTACAGCGGCACCACGGGGATGCCCTCCCGCCTGATGTAGCGCCAGACGTCCAGCTCCGTCCAGTTCGACAGCGGGAACACCCGCATCGACTGGCCGTCGGCCAGCTCGGTGTTCGCCCACCACCAGAACTCCGGACGCTGCGAGCGCGGCTCCCAGCGGTGGCCGGGCTCGCGCAGCGAGAAGATCCTTTCCTTCGCCCGCGACCGCTCCTCGTCGCGCCGCGCGCCGCCGATCGCCGCGTCGAACCCGCTGTCGTCGAGCGCCTGGCGCAGCGCGACGGTCTTCATGATCCGCGTGTACTCGTGCGCGCCGTGGGTGAACGGCGTGACCCGCTCCGGGTTGGTGTGCACCCGCAGGTCGAGCTCCAGCCGCCTGGCCGTGTCATCCCGGAAGGCGATCATCTCGCGGAACTTCCAGCGGGTGTCGATGTGCAGCACGGGAAACGGCATCCGGCCGGGCGCGAACGCCTTGGTCGCCAGGTGCAGCAGCACCGAGGAGTCCTTGCCGATCGAATACAGCAACACGGGCCGGCGAAAGGCCCCGGCGACCTCGCGCAGCACGTGGATCGCCTCGGCTTCGAGCATGTCCAGGACGTCTTCTTCGGCCACGTATCGGCCCTCCGTCGTCGCTAACCGTTCTTCGGTGGTCCGGCCGCCGGTCGCGGTGTCGAGCGACCTCAAGGGCGGCCGCGGATCGGTCTCCTGATCCCCGCGGCCATGCTCTTCTATAGTAACCTATAAAAGCGCTATATCGGTTATTCGAGCCAGATCGGCGGTGCGGCGATGAATGCCCTGACGGTCAAAGAGCTGTCCGAGAAGACCTGGGACGACTTCGAGGCGGTTCTCGGGACGAACGGAGGTGCCCGCGGGTGCTGGTGCATGCACTGGCGGCTGTCCATCGCGGAGTGGACGGAAGGAAAGGGCGAGGGAAACAAGCGGGCCATGAGGCGTCTCGCCCAGCGCGAGCCGGTGCCCGGCGTCGTCGTCTACGAGAACGACATGCCGGTGGCATGGTGCTCGCTCGGACCGCGTTCGTCGTTCCCGAGACTTGAGCGTTCGCCGCTGCTCGCGAGCATCGACGACGAGCCGGTCTGCGCGATCACGTGCATCTTCGTGCAGAGAAAGCATCGCGGCTCCGGGCTGCTGCCGAACATTCTCGAAGCCGTCTGCGAGTACGCGGCCTCCGCGGGTTACCCGACCGCCGAGGGCTATCCGATCGAACCTCGCGACGGCAAACGCGCGGGCGCGGACACGGCGATGACCGGGATAGCCAGCGCCTTCCTCGGCGCCGGATTCTCCGAGGTGGCCCGGCCGCGTGGCGATCGGCCGATCATGCGGCGCAAGCTCCGCGCCGCCGGATGAGGCGAGAAGCGATCAGTGGTGCGTTCGGCCCTGACGGTGGCGGCGCGCCTTCTCGCGATTGCCGCAGATGTTCATGCTGCACCAGCGGCGGCGTCCACCCCGCGAGGAATCCAGGAACAGCCAACCGCATCTCCCGCAGGCCCTGATCCGGTCGCGCGGAAGGGTGAACAGTGCCTGGACCACCAGCAAGGACAAGGCCGCGGGGATCGCTCCCGACGCCGTCCAGTCCACGGTGAAGCGGTCGAGCGCGGCATCGATCTGCTGGACCTGCTCGGCCCGCACGCCCGTACCGGCCCGTTCGAGAAGCGCGCCGAAAGGTTCGGCCGGCACCGCCTCGCCGTGCGCGACCGCGCTGAACACGGCCCACGCCTGTTCGCGAACGGTCTGAACCTCCGGCACGAGGCCGCTCGCGGACGCCTCCGTCAAGGACGGCACCTCCTCGAACAGCCCCGCGGACGCGCACCACGTCAAGACGTCCGAGGGTGCTTTCAGCAGCTCGCCGTCCTCGGCCGGGTGTGTGCGATCGAAGACGGTGTTCGTGAGGTCCAGGACCGGGTGGCCGCCGATGAAGTGGGCGTCCTGCCAGGGTGACCGGGCCTTGGAAGCAAAAGTAACCATTATAAGGAGTATATATGGTTCTTGCTCGCAGGCCAGGGCGCACCGGAAGCCCGATCTACGTGACCTCTCCCTTGAAGCGTCTCCGGAGAAGGACGGTCGTGATGACCGCCGCGACCGCGAACCCGACCGAGCACCAGAGAGACCAGCGCCAGCCCGCGAGGACGGCATCGGTCCCACCGGCGATCCTGGCGAAGTGGGCCGCCACCGATGTCACGACTCCGACGCCCACGGCCAGCCCCAGCTGCTGGGAGACGTTGATCAGAGCGCCGGCCGTGGCCCGCCGCCCCTCGTCGGCGCCGTTCGTTCCGGCGATGCTGGTCGTGATCAGCGCGAGGATGTGGCCGAAGGCGTTCACCGAGGTGCCGATCAGGACGAGAGCGAGTCCGTAACCTTCCGGCAGGCCCACCATGATCAGGATGCCGAACGTCTCGATGACGATTCCGGAAAGGAGAACGCGGTAAAGCCCGAAGCGCTCGACCAGTTTGCCCGCGTAGATTCCGGTGACGATCGCGATCGCGCCTGAGACCGCGAACGTCAATCCGGTCGTGAGCGCGCCCAGGCCGAGATGCGTCTGAAGGTAGAGGGTGAGAATGAACAGCATTCCGCCGTAGGAGCAGATCAGCAGGACGTTGACCAGGTTGGCCGCGCCGATGGCGGAGGTGCGGAAGATGGAGATCGGCACGAGGGCGCTGTCCTTCCGCGACTCCACCCAGACGAACAGGGCCACGGCAGGCACCGCGATCCCGGCGGAGAGCAGGATCGGAGCCGACAGCCAGCCGTACTTCTCCCCGTCGGTGAGGGCGAACACCAGCGCGACCATGCCCGTGGTCGCCAAGGCGACCCCGATGAGATCGAGATGGCGGGATGCGTGCGTATCCCGGCTCTCATCGAGATAGGCCCTCGCGAGCAGACCGGCGACCAGGACGATGGGCACGTTGATCAGGAAGACGGACCGCCAACCGGCGTACTCGGTGAGAACGCCCCCGAGCACCATGCCGGAGACGAACCCCGCCGACAGCGCCGACCCGTAGATGCCGAGAGCGCGTTCGCGTTGCGCTCCTTCCGGGACGGCCGCCTGGAGCAGCCCCAGACCCGCCGGAGCGATGAACGCGGCGGCGACCCCCTGCAAGGCGCGGCCCGCGATGAGAGCCGCCGGCGACCAGGCGAGGCCCGCAAGGAGCGAAGCGAGAACGAAGCCGGCCATGCTCCAGATGAACACCCGCTTTCTCCCGAACAGATCGGCGATCCTCCCCCCGAGGAGGAGGAAGCCGCAGAAAGCGAGGGGATAGGCGGAAAGAACCCAGGCGAGGCCGCCTCCGGTGAATTCCATGCCCTCGCGAATGCTCGGGGCGGCGACGTTGATGATCGAATAGTCAAGGGCGACCAGGAACTGGGTGCCGCAGATGACGGTGAGCTGCCAGAACTGCCGGGACTGGAATCTGCTCTCCACCCTTCCAGTCGCGTGCGACGATGCTTCGCTCATTTCACATCCCTTTCGCGGGAGTCGGGTCGAGGAACATCCGGTGAAGGTGCGTCACCGCGTCGAGTACGTCGTGCTCGGCGCAGGTGATGGAGATCCGCCGGGCATGGACGGTCATGTCCCGCACCGCGACGCCATGGGCCTTGAGCGTGTCGAGAAGGAGCCCCACCTGGGGATGGCGGGTACGGAACCCGCGGCCCACCAACGACACCTTCCCCACAGGCCCGGACCAGCGGCACCCGGTGAAGGCGTCACGCAGGTCGGCGAGCACCCCGTCGACCTGGTCCCGGTCGGCGGCGTTCACGACGAACCGCAGCGAACACGGGGTGTCGGCGAAGCCGAGCAGGTCCACGTGCAGCAGCGGATCGGCCAGCGCGGCGGCGATCGCGGTCAGGGCGATGGGGTCGACTCCGTCGAGCCGGCAGCGGAGCTGACCGGTGCGGTGGGCGACGCCGACGGCGGTGAACCGCTCGCCGTCGAGCGGCGCGGCCGAGCGCAGGCCGGTCACCCAGGTGCCGGCCGTCTCGGTCGTGCTGGATCGGACGTGAACGGGGACGCGATGGGTGCTGGCGTACTGCACGCTGGAATGCGCCAGCACCGTGGCGCCGCCGGCGGCCAGCTCGGCCATGTCCTCGTAGGAGAGATGGTCCAGTTTGCGGGCGTCGGCGATGAGTCGCGGATCGGCGGTGAACACGCCCTCGACGTCGGTGAATATCTCGCACGCCTCGGCCCGCAGCGCCGCGGCCAGGGCCACGGCGGTGGTGTCGGAGCCGCCTCGGCTCAGCGTGGTGAGCTCGCCGCTGTCCGCGGCGATGCCCTGGAAACCGGTCACCACAGGGACATGGCCGGTCGCGACGCATTCGCGGATCCGCACCGGGTCGACGCTGACGATGCGTGCGCAGCCGTGCACTCCGTCGGTGATGATGCCGCCGTCACGCGCGCTGAACGACCGGGCAGGCACGCCCAGTTCGTGCAGCGCCAGGGCGAGCGCGGCCGCGGAGGCCTGCTCACCGGTGCTGAGCAGGAGGTCCAGCTCCCGGGCGTGTGGCGTGGCCGTGAGGTTACGCGCCAGGTTGAGCATGGTGTCGGTGGCGCTGCCCATCGCGGAGACCACGGCGACCACGGACCCGTCCGCGGCGGCTATGCGCTTCGCCGCGTGACTGATCTTGCTCACGTCACCCAGTGATGTTCCGCCGTACTTCTGTATCACCAGGTCCATCGGTCTACTCCTGCGCCACGTCGTCTTCCGCAGGCCTCCCGGCCGCCGCCATCACGTCCTCCGGCTTTCGCGGCGCAGCTGGGACGGCGTGCCGAGCCGCACCGATTCGGCCGCCGCCCGCCTGTAGTACAACTGCGCGTCGTTGTCGGACCGCATGCCGGCGGCACCGTGGATCTGCATGGTCCGCGTCGTGACGGTGCGGGCCAGATCCGAGGCCGCCGCGAGGTTGGCCGCCGCGTGCGCGGCCGCGTCGCGGTCGTGCACCAGCAGGCGCGTCGCGTCGATGTGCATCGACAGCTCGCTGAGCCGGAACGCCAGCCCCTGGAACTTGCCGATGGGCTGGCCGAACTGGCGGCGCGTCTTGGCGTGGTCGACGGCGTGATCGAGCGCCGCCTGGGCAAGGCCCACCAGGTACGCCGCCTGGCGCACCCGCGCGCCGGCCAGCGCCGCCTCCCACTCGGCGGCGGAGCCGGCCCGCGCGGCCACGGGCGTGCCCGCGAACTCGACCTCGTACGCCTCGCCGCGGCTCGTCTCCTCGTACCGCCGCATCGTGATGGACGGATGGCCCGCCCGTACGAGCGCCAGGCGCAGTCCGGCGACGTCGTCGACGCCGCCCACGACGAAGTGGTCCACTTCCGCCGCGAACCCGACGAAGGCCCGCCGCGCGGAGATCGCCCCGTCCTGATCGGACCACGGCTCGGCCGCGACCGCCAGCGCCACCGGCGCCTGGCCGAGGTCGTCGTCCCGCAGCAGCTCCCGAGCGGTGAGGGTGTCGAGCAGCGGCCCCTGATACAGCACCGAGCCGAGCAGTTCGGCCAGCCGTACGGTGTCGGAGGCGCGGAGCGCGCCGAGCCCGACCAGCCCCTCCCACACCATCGCGCGGATCTCGCGACTGTCGTCGCCTCCGCCCTCGGCGCGCGGCCGATCGGCCATCCGCCGCACCAGCGGCGCCAGATCCTCGTCGAAGAAGTCGGCGATCGCCGTGGTCTCCACTGCGGTCATGACGGCAACCCCAATTTCGATGTGGCGACAAAGAACAGCATGATCTCCGAAGAACCCTGGGCGAGCGTGAGCCCCGGAGCCTCCCGGAGCGCGGCGTCGAAGACGCCCTCGGCGATCGCGTCGGGATCGCGTGCGTCCAGCAGCGCCCGCGGCCCGAGCAGCTCGACCGCCGCCACCGACACTTCCTTGGCCGTCTCCGACGTGTACCACTTGGCGGTCGCCGAGTGCACCTCGTCGGGCCGCCCGTCGTGCAGGTTGGCCACGCACCGCCAGGCCAGCAGCCGCGCCGCGCGTACCCGCGTCTCCAACTGCACCAGCCGCTGCTCGCACCCGGGCGGCGCGTGCTCGCGCAGCGCGGCCAGCGTGCGCTCCGCCTTGGCGGAGTGGTCCAGCCCGGTGCGCTCCAGCGGAAGCACCTTGCCGAGCACCTGCCACCCGTCGTCGACCTCGCCGAGCACGTCCTCGCGCCTGACCCGGATCCCGTCGAGAGTGACCAGGTCGAACCGCTCCTCGGACAGGTTCCACACCGGCTCGATGACCACGCCCATGCTCTGCAGCGGGACCAGGAACAGCGTGATCCCGAAGAAGTTCACCGGGCCGGTCGACGTGCGGGCCGCGCACAGCGCGAAATCACTGTGCTGCGCCTTCATGTTGTAGATCTTCCGGCCGTACAGGCGCCAGCCGTCGCCGTCCGGCTCGGCGCGCGTGGCCAGCGACGCCAGGTCGGATCCGACCTCCGGCTCGCTGAACAGCACGTTGGCCGTGATCTCGCCGCGCGCGAGGCCCGGCAGGAGCCGTTCCTTCTGCTCCTGCGTGCCGAACAGGTGGATGGCCATCCCGACGATGTCGATGCCCAGGGAGTGCACGTTGTCGGGCACGCCGTGGCGGATCATCTCCTCGGTGAGGATCGCCTTCTCGACGATCGTGGCGTCCGCTCCGCCGTAACGCTCGGGCCAGTTGACCGCGAGCCAGCCGAGCTTGCCCAGCCGCTGGTGCACGTCGAGCAGTCCGCTCTCCTGTCCGTACGGCATCCGCCGGGACTGTGCGATCTCGGCGCGTACCGCGTCCTCGCACAGCAGCCTGCAGACCTCTTCCCGGAAGCCGTCCTGCTCCGGCGTGAAGGCCGGCATCATCGGACACTCACCTCGCTCAGTCTGTCGCGCATGGCTTCCGCCAGCGCTTCGATGTGTGGGGGTTGCAGCATGGTGTAGTGGTCGCCCCGCACCACCTGGATCTCATCGGCGTAGGCCCGCCATCGGTCGAGCCGTCCTGGCTCCGAGTCCGCGGCGGACAGCAGCACCACCCGGCTGTCCACCCGCGACGGACGGAAGGCCAGGAGCGCGCGCACGTTCGCGGCGAACACCGGGAACCGCTCGGCCAGCTCGGCCTCGCCCGGCTCGGCGCCCATCGCCGCGACGTCGGCGGCGAACCACGCGCTCAGCTCGTCGTCGCCGGGACGGGATGGCGCGTCGTCCGGGATGGCGGTGTCGAGCACGAACGTCAGCGCGACGTCGCCGTCCTGGCGCGCCATTTCGAGCGCCACCGCCCCGCCGACCGACCAGCCGCCCACGTGCAGCGGCCCGTCGGGCTGGACCTCGCGGACCGCGGCCAGATAGGTGGCCGCGAGGCCGGGCAGCCGCCGTTCCGCGATCGTGCCGCCGTGCAGCCCCGGATCCTCCAGCGCGTAGATGGGCCGGTCGTCGCCCAGGAGCGCGGCCAGCGCGGCGTAGGGCGCCACCGATCCGCCCGCCGCGTGCACGAGGAACAGCGGTGGCTTCGCGCCCGCGGGGCTGAGCGGCACCAGCGGGGACATCGTCCGCCCCTCCTGCGGGGCGGAAGCGAGGGCTTCCTCCCGTTTGTGCCGTAACCGCCGTTGCAGCAGCGCGTGCCGTTTCTCCTCCACCGTGGAGGGAGGCGGACCGGCCATCAGCCCGACTCCTTCAGCAGCCGATCGAGCTCGTCCTCGGGCAGGTCGGCGACCTGGGCCTCCAACTGCGCCACCTCGTCCTCGCCCAGCAGCGCGCGCTGCGCATCGTCGATCTGGGTGGCGAACTGGCTGAGCAGTGGATAGCTGAACAGCCGCCGCGGGTCGAGCGTCACCTGGAAGGTGTCGCGCACCCGCGAGATCATCTGCGTCACCTGCAGGGAGTTGCCGCCGAGGACGAAGAAGTTGTCCTGCGCTCCGATGCGGCCGGCGTCGAGGCTCAGCAGGCCCTGCCAGATCTCGGCCAGCCGGCGCTGCGTCTCGGTGGTCAGCTCGACCTGTCCCGCCTCGCCGTCGGGGCGAGGATCGGGCAACCGCGCGTGGTCCACCTTTCCGGTCGAGGTCAGCGGGAGCTGCTCCAGCTGTACGTAGTCGGTGGGCACCATGTGCAGGGGCAGCCGCCCGGCCAGGTGTTCGCGCAGCGCGTCCGGCTCGAACCCGCCGACCACGTACGCGGCCAGCCAGGCCGACGTCGTGCCCGGGTCGCGCACCGTCACGACGCACTGCTGCACGCCGTCGAAGCTCTCGATGGCGTGCTCGATCTCGCCGAGCTCCACGCGCAGCCCGCGCAGCTTCACCTGGCGGTCGACCCGGCCCAGGAACTCCAGATCGCCGTCGGCGTTCCAGCGCACCAGGTCGCCGGTGGCGTACATGCGCTCGCCCGGGGTGACGGCGAACGGGTCGGGCAGGAACTTCTCGGCGGTCTGGTCGGGCCGGCCGAGATAGCCGATGGCCAGACCGGCGCCCGCCATGAACAGCTCCCCGGGAACACCGACCGGCACGGGCCGCAACCCCTTGTCCAGGACGTAGGCCCGCTGATTGGCCATCGCCCGGCCGATCGGCGGCGGCCCGTCCAGCGGCTCCGGCGGGCACAGGTAGTCCACGCACGTGACCGTGACCTCCGTCGGCCCGTATCCGTTGTGGAACTCGCGCCCCGGCTTGCGCCACCGATTGACCAGATCGGGGCCGAACGGCTCCATGCCGATGAAGCACACCCGGAGATCGTCCAGAGCGGACGGATCGAGCAGCCCCAGCACGGCGGGCGGGATGTCCACCATCGTCACCCGCTCGCGGGCCAGCAGCCCCTGCAACGCTTCGGGGTCGAGCAGTTCGGAGCGCGGCGCGCCGACGATGGTCCCGCCGGCGGTCAGCGTCGAGAACACGTCCGACACGCTCACGTCGAAGGCGGGGTTGGAGAACTGCAGGATCCGGTCGTCCGGCGTCACCGAGAACATCCGCCGGAAGGTGGTGCAGAAGTTCACCACCGCCCGGTGGGGGACCATGACCCCCTTGGGGGTGCCGGTCGAGCCCGAGGTGTAGATGACGTACGCCGTGTCCTCCCGCGCCACGTGCACCGAAGGCGGCGATGCCGGCCGCCCGTCGAGCGCGTCCGTGTCCAGCAGGATCCGCCCCACGTCCGCGGGCACCCGGTCGGCGAGATCCGACGTCGTCACCACCGCCGCCACGTCGGCGTCGCCGAGCTGGTAGGCCAGCCGCTCCGGCGGATACTGCGGGTCGAGCGGCAGCCACGCCCCGCCCGCCTTGAGCACGCCGAGTTCGGCGGCCGGCAGATCGAAGCCGCGATCGAGCAGTACCCCGACCACGCGCCCGGGCGTCACCTTGAACTCCTCGACGAGCGCGTGCGCCAGCCGGCTGGACCGCTCGTCCAGCTGCGCGTAGGTCAGGTCCTCGTCCCCGAAACGCATCGCGACCGCGTCGGGCGTCTCGGTCACACGCGCCGCGAACAGCTCATGAAGCAGGCGCTCGTCGTGCTCGCCGGGCGGGGGATTCCATTCGGTGAGTACGCGCAGATATTCGCTGCTGGGCATGATGTCCAGCGCGTCCACCCGGGCGTCCGGCCTGGACAGAGCGTCGGACATGACCGTGGCGAAGTGTTCCACCAGCCGCTCGATGCGCTCGTGGTCGAACAGCTCGGAGGAGTACTCGATCCACACGCCCAAGCCGCCGTCCGGCAGGTCGTTGATCTGGAACGTGATGTCGAACCGGGTCGTCTCCGGCTGCGGGGTCAGCATCTCGACCTCTACGCCGGGCAGGCGCCAGCGCGCGATCATCGGCTCGGGCAGCAGCGTGAACAGGTGCGCGACCAGCGGATTCCGCCCCGGCAGCCGCTCCGGTTTGAGCTCCTCCACCAGGCGGCCGAACGGCACGTCCTGGTGGGCCATCGCCTCGAGGATGTTGTCGTTGGCGGCGTGCACCAGGTCGCGGAACACGGGGTTGCCCTCGAGATCGCCGCGGACCACCACCGTGTTGGCGAAGAACCCCATCATGGGTTCGATCTCCGAGCGCGTCCGCCCGGAAAGGACCGAGCCGAGCGCGATGTCCTGCTGGCCGGTGTAGCGGTTCACCAGGACCTGGTATCCGGCCATCGTCAGGGCGAGCAGGGAGACGCCCTCGGCCTTGGCCAGATTGCGGATCCCGCGTGCGAGGTCGTCGGGCAGGCGGGTCTCGTAGATACGGCCGGCGCCGGTGGGTGCCGACGGGCGCTGCCGGTCGGTACGCCACTCCAGCGGTTCCATCCCGTCCACTGCGGAGTGCCAGTACTCGACCTGCTTGGCCGGCTCCTCGCTGAGCAGCCAGAGCCGCTGCCACGCCGCGAAGTCGGCGGGCTGAAGGGTCAGCTCGGGGAACTCCGCGCCCTGCGGATCCGCGTAGCGGGCCGTCAGCTCCTCGGCGAACTGGCGCGAGGACCATCCGTCGATGACGATGTGATGCCAGACGATGGACAGCACGTGGTCCTCAGGGCCCAGGCGCAGCAGGGCGAACCGGTACGGCGGGCTGTTGCGCAGGTCGAACTCCTCGCGCACCTGCCCGTCGATCCAGTCCTGGACGGACTCCTCGGTCCCGTCGGTCACCGGCAGGTCCCACGTCTCGGGCGGCGGATCGACGGTCTGGAAGGGCACGCCGTGCTCGTCGCCGAACCGGGTGCGCAGGCTCTCGTGCCGCGCGACTATCCCGCGCAGCGCCTCGGAGAGGGCGGCCACGTCGAGCGGCCCGCGCACGCGCATCGCGAACGGCACGTTGTAGACCGGCGCGCCCGCGACCATCTGGTGCAGGAACCACAGGAACCGCTGCTGCTCGGCGATGGCCATCTTGCCCGTACGCGGGACGGCGACGATCCGCTCCCGCTCGGCCTTCTCCGCCACGCGCTGGCGGACCTTCATCTCCAGCAACGCGCGCCTGATGTCGGCGACGTTGCGTTCCTTCGGGGCAGACATGATCTCGGGTTCCTCCTTCACCGTCGCACGCTCAGCGGGCGCAGATCGGTCCACACCTGCGCGATGTGGGCCAGGCAATCGCTCTTGCCGCCCTCGGCTCCGGCCTCGCGCCAGCCGGTCGGAATCTCCCGGCCGGCGGGCCAGATCGAGTACTGGTCCTCGTGGTTGATCACCACGACGAATTTCTCTTCCATTCGCTTACCTTTCTTGAGGTACGAAGGCGGGAATGTCGGTCAGCTCGCTGAGGTAGCGATCGAGCGTCCTGAGCCCGTCCGCCGTCGGCCGCGCCAGCGAGACCGCGTGCCGGCTGAACCGCCGGGCGTCGAAGTGCCGGGAGCTGTCGGTGAACAGCTGGTCGAACTCGACCGGCGCCGCGTCACAGTCGCCGGCCGGGGGCGGCAGCAGCAGGCGCAGCCCGGCGAGCCTCTCGTCGGGCTCGGCGACGGCCTCCAGGCGATCGTGAAACTGCGCGTAGCCGACCCGGTCGAGCCCGCACCGGTCGGCGAGCGCGCCGAACGCCTCGGCGAAGCGCAGCCTCGCCGGCCACAGCACGTGCATCGCGCCGTCGGGCACCTTGATGTCGCCGGTCGCGGCGCGTGCCACGAACTGGCCGACGACGTCCACCGGCGTCACGTCGGTCTCTGCTTCGGTCGGGAACACGCATCCGGTGCGCGCGCACGCGTACAACAGGTTGTGTGCCAGCGAATCCGGGTTGGCCACGCCTATCGCCTGGTGCGGCCAGATCTCGCCGAGGCGGTACACCACCGAGCTGACGCCCTGCCGGTGCGCGTCGGCGAGCAGGCTCTCCGCGACGTACTTCGATCTGTTGTAGCCGTCCGCGGCGACCTGGTCCGTCTCCGGGATCTGGTCCTCGGTGATGCGCGGGGCGGCCCTCCCGGCGGGCGGGAAGATGCTCAGGGTGGACAGGGCGTGCACGCGGGCGCCGCCTGAGGCGAGTTTGATGAGCTCCTGCACGCCGAGCACGTTGGCCGGGCGGTGGTCCAGATAGCCGGACAGGAAGTTCACCGCGCCCGCGGCGTTGACGACACCGGACACGGCCGACGCGATCGCGTCGAATCGCCGCTGCGGCAGGCCGAGCAGCTCGCTGCCCAGGTCGCCGGGGACGACCTCGACGCGTCCGGTCTTGAGCGCCATGGGGAGCAGCTGCCAGGCGGAGGTCAGCCCGTACTGATCGAGGACCTCGGTCAGCCGCCGGGCGCCGTCAGGGGGGTCGGAGCACCGCAGCAGGCAGATCAGCTCGGCATTGGAGTGCATCAGCAACTCGGCGAAGATGTGCGCCCCGACGAACCCGGTCGCGCCGGTGAGCAGCAGCGTCTGCGGCGGGCGCCACGCCAGGTCGTGCTTGATGTAGGCCAGTTCGGCGCTGTCGTCGTCGATGCCCTTGGTCAGCCGCGCCGCCTGCGCGCGCACGGTCGAGGCGACGAGCAGATCCCTGGGACGCACCGGCCTGCCCAGCCGCCGGCTGACCGCGGCGGTGAGCCGGTAGGCGATCAGCGAGGTGCCCCCGTAGTCGGAGAACGGGACGGCCACCGAGACCTGTTCTTGCTCGAGGACTTCGCGCCACGCCGAGCAGACCAGCTCCTCCATCGGGTTGGCCGGCGGCTCGACGTGCTCTTCCGGGTCCGCCTGCCACGCGGACTCGGCCACGATGAGCGCGGCCAGTGCCTTGCGGTCCGCTTTGCCGTTGCGGTTGAGTGGAAGCGCTTCCAGCACCACGACTTTATGAGGGACCTGCTCGGCTGGCAGCTTCTCCGCCGCGTACCCGCGAAGCTCCTCCGCGGACGGCGAGTCGTCCGGCGAGCGCGGCGTGACGCAGCAGACCAGAGTGGATCGGGGCGCTTCCCCGAGCACGACCGCGACCGCGCTGCCCACGAGCGGATGCTCGGCCAGGGCCGATGCGACGTCGCCGAGCTCCACCCGCACCCCGCCGAGCTTGACCTGCTCGTCGAGCCGGCCGATGAAGTACAGCAGCCCGTCCTCGCCGACCCGGGCCAGGTCACCTGTCCGGTAGAGCTTCTCGCCCGGGATCTGGGGGAACGGGTTGGCCACGAACACCCGCGCGGTGCGCTCTGGATCGTCGAGGTAGCCCGCGCCGATGCACTCACCGCCGAGGTACAGCTCGCCGGGCGTGTTCACGGGGACGGGCCTGAGGTCGTCGTCGAGCACGATCGCGGCGGTGTTGTCGATGGCGCGACCGAGGGGGATCCGGTCCACGTCGGCGTCCGTGACCTCGTGGAACACCGACCCGATCGAACACTCCGTCGGCCCGAACGTGTTGGTGACCTTGAGCTCGGGCAGCAGCGCGCGCAGCCGGTGCACCACGCCGGGGCCGGCCGCCTCCCCGCCGATCAGCATGCGCCGCAGGCTCGACGTCGCCTCCCGCAGGTCCTCGCGCGCCTCCAGCAGCGACACGAACGCCGCGAGCACGGACGGCACGAAGTCGGTCATCGTGACGCCGTGGCGGCCGATGGTCATCGCGGTCTCCTCAAGGTCGAGGATCCCGTCACGGTGCGGCAGCACGACCTGCCCACCGGACACCAGCGGCCACAACACCTGCCACATCGAGGAGTCGAACGTGGACCGGCTGTTCTGCAGCGTCACGTGATCGGCCCCGTCACCGAACCGGCGCGACATCGTGGTCAACCTGTTGACCAGGCCGCGGTGGTGGTTGAGCGCGCATTTGGGCGTGCCGGTGGAGCCGGAGGTGTAGAACCCGTAAATCAGGTCTTCGGGTCGAGGTTCACGGCCGGCCGGCGGGGGTGTGCGGTCAGCCGGATCGTACGGCCGCTCCGCGCAGTCGACGATCACCGTCGGGAGGGACGAGTTCAGTTCGGCGACGGTCTCGACAGTCGCCGGCGACGCCACGACGGCGGGCGGCGACAGCTCGGCCATGATCGCGTTGAGCCGGTCGATCGGCCAGGCCGGATCCAGCGGCACGAAGGCCGAGCCTGTTTTCAGCACCCCGAAGAGCGAGATCGGGAATTCGGGCCCGTCCGCGGCCAGCACGGGTATCAATTGCCGGGCCGGAACGCCGTTGCGGATCAGTCGATTGGCCGTGACGTCGGCCGCGGCATCGAGATCGGCATAGCTCATCGTGGTGTCCCGGTAGCGGACGGCGGGACGGTCCGGCGCGTTCTCTTTTTGTACGCGGAACAGGTCTAGGACCGTGCTTTGCCGGGGGAACGCATTCCGCGGTCCCAGGGATAAGTGAATGGCGGTCAGGGCTTGTTCGCTCAGGTGCGTCTGCTGATGGCGTGGCATCGTGCTCCCATAGTCGCGACCGGCAACAGATCCTCGGGTCAGGCAGATCGGTCACTATTCAGGTCTGTGAGTTTCAGGTAGCCAGGGCCGGCCCTCGGAGGTCTTTTCGGCGGCCGTTAATAGGTGGCTACGTATCACGCGAATTGCCAGACCCCGGCGAATGCGCGCTGATATGTCGGCGCATTACCGCGTCAGCGGCTTCGCCGGCATCGGCCGGCTGATCGGGCGTCGGAACCGGCCGGCTCGGCCGTGGCGACGCGCGCGGCGGTCCGCGGCCCGTACTGCACCGGCGCCGTCACGCCTTCCGGTGATGGCTCCGGAAAAGCGGCGGCTCCTCCGCGATCAGCGCGACAACGTGCCGAAACATGGGGGATGAGCTGGAGAATCGTGAAGCTGAGTGAACACGCGTTCCTCCCTCCACCGGACGTGGGTAACCGGTATTTGGCAGCTAATGGGTTACTGCTCATACTGGAACACGTGGCGAGGATTCGCAACCCCGGGCACCGCCACGGCCGGCGCAACCCGCCGCGCAGGGTGTTATGGCCTGCGCAAATGAGAGATTGCCCGAGAGGCATACCCGGCCTTACCCGGGCCGGCGCCCGCCAATCCACGGAAGCGTTCTCCGCGACGGGCTGGTCAACTCGAAGGACATTCTTCGAGGACATATCCGCTGGCCGCATCGGTATGACAGGTCAATTTCTAGATCATTGGCGTGCCGGGTGTGAATGCGCGCGGTCCGTGGGTAGGGTCGGTGGCGGTCGGCGTATAGAGTGCTGACATCGCCCCCGTCCACCACCGTAAGGGGAAGGCTGTGCGGCAGGCCAATGGCAACGCCCGCGTCGGATTATTCCAATCGGGCGGACTTTCCGCCCTCGCCGTCGGAGTCTGGCTTCACGAACGGTCCACTCCGACGAGGCACTATATCGCCGACATTGGTCAATCGGAGCGCGCGGAGATGGACGCGCTGGCCTCTTCGCTGCGAAGATCCGGGGACGATGTAGTCGTCCTGGATCTACGATCATCGATCGCCGCCGTGGCGTCGGATCTGCTGCGGTATCGGGCCCGCCACGACGGCGGCTACTGGAACACGACCGGTGCGGCGCGCTTCGTGCTCGTCAGCGAGCTCACGCCGCGGATGCGGGCCGACGGATGCCGGACGTTCACGCACGGCTGCGTCGGCGGGGGCAACGACCAGCGCCGCTTCGCGCGCTACGGCGCCCAGGTCGCACCGGAGCTGTCCCTCATCGAGCCGTGGACGGATCCGCAGGCGCTCGAACGGTTCCCCGATCGCGAGGTCATGCTCGCGGCCGTCGCCGAGCACGGGCTGCATCTCGACCCGGGCAGCGGCGCCGAGCGGTCCACCGATGCCAACCTCGCCGGCATCTCGCACGAGTCGGCCGAGCTGGAAGACCTCGAGACGCCGGTCACCCGGCTCCAGCCGAGGTGGAGCAACTGGCCCGGGCAGAGCCCGGCCGAGCCCGAGACCGTCACGGTCACCTTCCTCGACGGACGGGTCGCCGACGTCAACGGCAGCGGCCCCGACCCGGTCGAGTGGATGACGCTGGCCAACGAGATCGGCGCGCGGCACGGTATCTGGCTCCGCGACGTGGTCGAGCGGCGCATCATCGGCACGGTCTGCCGGGGCATCTACGAGGCGCCCGGCCTGGAACTGCTCGAACGCGCGTGGACCCGCATCCTGCAGGCCAGCCTCGATGCGGCGGGCCGCGAACTCTACGATCGGCTGGCCGCCGTTCTGGGCGCCGCCATGTATGAGGCGCGCTGGCTCGAGCCCGCCGCGCATGCCGCGCGAGAAGGGATCGACCGGCTCGTCGGCGAGATCGGCGGCAGCGTGACCCTGTCCGTCCACCGGGGCCTCGTCCAGGTCGAGCGGATGAAGGCCGCCGGCCCTGTGGTGCAGCAGACGCGGTTCGGCTCGGGCGGCAACCGCTGGAGCTAGGAAGTCGCCGTTCAGGCGCGAAAGGAGGAAGTGATGCGTGAGCGTCGATTCGGCCGGTTGGGCTGGATGGTCGGCGACGTGGGTTACGGGATGTGGGGCATAGCCGGTGGCGAGGGCGGATGGACCGGCGCCGGCGACGGGACCGGCGACACCGCGCTGGACGAAGCCGTGCGGCTCGGGTGCGACTACTTCGACACCGCCTGGATCTACGGCCGCGGACACAGCGAAAGGATGCTCGGGCAGCTGGTCAAGCGGCACCCGGACCGCCGCCTCCGCATCGCGACCAAGCCCCCGCCGAAGGATCGCGCCTGGCCGTCCACCCGCGACTCCAAACTGTCCGAGGTGTACCCGCCGGACCATCTTTGGGAATACCTGCACCGCAGCCTCGAAGCGCTGGGCACGCCGTCCGTCGACCTGTTCCAGTTCCATGTCTGGGAGGACGACTGGGCGCACGACGCGGCCTGGCAGGACGCCGTCATCCAGATGAAGGAACGCGGGCTGATCAAAGGCGTCGGCATCAGCGTCAACCGATGGGAACCCTGGAACGTCCTGCGGACCCTGAACACCGGGCTGATCGACGCGGTGCAGGTCATCTACAACATCTTCGACCAGGCCCCCGAGGACGAACTGTTCCCGGCATGCCGCGAGCTGGACGTCGCGGTGATCGCACGGGTGCCCTTCGACGAAGGCACCCTCACCGGCACCCTCACCCGCCAGTCCCGCTGGCCCGAAGGCGACTGGCGCAACACCTACTTCGTACCCGAGAACCTCGTCGCGAGCGTGGAGCGCGCCGAGCGGCTGGCGCGGATCGTGCCCGAGGGCATGACCATGCCCGAACTCGCCCTGCGCTTCATCCTCCAGAACCCCGACGTCGCCACCGTGATCCCCGGCATGCGCAACCTCAAGCACGTACGGACCAACATCGCCACCAGCGACGCCGAACCACTGAGCGAAGAGCTGATGGCGCAGTTGCGCGAACACCGCTGGGACCGCCGCCCCACGGCGTGGTCGCAATGAGCGCCGCGCCGAAGCCCATCCTGCTGTGGGCCGTGCCCCGATCGCGCTCCACCGCGTTCCTGCGCATCATGCTCGAGCGCGGCGATCTCGAGGTGGTCCACGAGCCGTTCTCGTACCTGCAGGTGGACGGCCACTTCGAGCTCACGGGCCGGCGCGTCACGTCGGCGGTCGAGCTGCTCGACGCGATGCTCGAGGTCAACGCCGGCGGGCGCCGGGTGTTCGCCAAGGACACCTCCGACTACACGTACGCGCCGCTGCTCGAAGACGGGCGCCTGTTCAGCGAGGTCATCAACACGTTCATGATCCGGGAGCCGCGGAGCGCGATAGCCTCGCACTACGCCATCAACCCCGAGGCCACCCAGGACGAGTACGGGTTCGAATACCTGCACGCCATCTTCGACGCCGTGCGGTCGGCCACCGGCGAGGTCCCCCTGGTGATCGACGGCGACGATCTCGTGGCCGATCCGGAGGCGACGGTCCGGGCATACTGCGAGCGGGTCGGGCTCGAGTTCATGCCCGAGGCGATGCGCTGGGATCCCGGTCGACAGGCGAACTGGCAGCGTACGGACCGGTGGCACGCCGAGGTGGCCGAGAGCAGCGGGCTGGTGGCCAAGGCGCCCGAGCGGCGCGAGACGCCCGACACCAACGAGCACCTGCGCCGCATCGCCGAGCACCACCAACCGTTCTACGACGCGCTCGCCCGCCACCGCCTCTGTCCCCGCCGATAGCGTCGTCCGGCACGTGCCGGTGATCCGTTTGGCGCGTGCCGAGCCTCGCGCTGGCGGTGCCGTTCGAGCAGGTCGAGTTCGCGATGGAAGGCGTCGCGTACGGTCTCAAGTCGCTGCCGGTGACGTGGTGAGGGGATGAGCATGCGAGTGGAGTTCGACGAGCCCAAGTGCGTGGCCGCCGGGCAGTGCGCGATGGTCGCCCCCGACGTCTTCGACCAGCGCGACGACGACGGCGTCGCCGTCCTCCTCGACGCCGAGCCCGGACCGGAGCATCACGACGAGGTACGCGAGGCGGCCGCCGTCTGCCCGGCCGCCGCCATCCGCCTGGTGGAGCAGCAATGACCGAACCCGACGTCGTGGTCGTCACCGGCGCCGGCGGCATGGGCACGGCCGTCACCCGTCGCATCGGCAGCGGCCGCACGCTGATCCTGGCCGACGCCTTCCCCGACGCCCTGGACCGGGCCGTCGCCGCCCTGCGCGCCGAAGGGTACGACGCCAAGGGGCACCTCACCGACGTCTCCGACGCCCGATCGGTGACCGAGCTCGCCGCCGCGGCGGCCGCCGAGGGACGCGTCGCCGCGGTCGTCCACACCGCCGGCGTCTCCGCGGCCACCTCGACGGTACAGAAGATCATGCAGGTCGACCTGGCCGGCACCGCGCACGTCATCGACGCGTTCGAGACGGTGGCCACGAGGGGGACCTCGCTGGTCTGCGTGGCCAGCATGGCGGGCCACTACGCGAGCCTGAGCCACGAGGACGAGCGGGCCCTCGCCACCGCGCCCACCGGCGACCTGCTCTCCCTCGACGTGATCGCCACGGTGGGGGAGGACGCGACGGCCGCGTACATCCTCGCCAAACGCGGCAACCAGGTCCGCGCCCAGGCCGCGGCCCTGGCGTGGAACCGGCGCGGCGCCCGCGTCAACACGGTCAGCCCCGGGGTGATCTCCACCGCGATGGCCAGGTCCGAAGCGGAGTCCTCCGCCGGCCACCACATGATGGCGATGCTGGACGCCTGCGGCGCCGACCGGACCGGTACGCCCGCCGAGATCGCCGAAGTGGTGGCGTTCCTGACCGGGCCGGGATCGCTCTACATCACCGGCACCGACATCCTCATCGACGGCGGCCAGGCCGCCTGGCTGCGCTGGCACCGGCGCCCGGGCCCGCTCTCGCCGACGGGGTGACGCTACGGTCCAGGTGGCGGGCCTCCTTGGGGGTCAGGAACTCGTCCGCTCGGCCGGGCCGCCGAGCTGAGCATGGGCGGCTGATCGGCTACGTCGCCGGTACTCGGTGGGTGTCAGCCCGACCAGCGCCCGGAAGCGGCGGGCGAAGTACGTCGGGTCGTCCCAGCCGACGGCGGCGCCGACCCGGGCGGTCGGCAGGGTCGAGTGCGCCAGCAAGGTGGCGGCGCGCTCGGCCCGCAGCCGGGCCAGGAAGCCGAGCGGCGTCAGCCCGACGTACTGCCTGAACAGCCGTCCGAGATACGCGGGATCCAGGTTGACCGACCGGGCGAGCTCGTCCAGCCGCCACGGATCGGCGGGCGCTGCCTCGAGCCGGGCGATGACGGCGGCGACGGCGGGGTGGACGGTGGACTCGAGCGGCTGCCACTCGGGGTCGCGGCCGTCGGCCAGGACGCCGAGCACGGTGACCAGCCGGCCCAGCACGCGGCCCGGCCGGCGCCGCTCGGCGGCGAGGTCCCGTTCGAGCAGGCCGATCTCCGCGATGGCCTCTTCGGCGGCGGCCGGATCGACGGTCGTGACCGCCACGCCGTGCGTGCCGGAGGCCACCGGGTCGGTCCACATCATCCGGCGCAGCATCGGGATGTCGTACAGCGCCGCCAGTTCGCCCCGTAGCGCCTGGGCGGACAGGCAGCAGTTCGCGACGGTCAGGTCGGTGCAGTCGCGGAACCCGTGCCACGCGCCGGGGCGGAGCACGACGACCTGCCCGCGCCGCAGCGGGTGCTCGCCCCGGCTGGTCATGTGCCGGCCGTGACCGGTTCCGATCACGGCGATCTCGAGGAAGTCGTGCGCGTGCGGCTCGATGTCGGGGTTCAGGTGGTGGACACCTGCCAGGACCGGGCCTCCGGCGAACAGCGCGTGCTCGTGCAGCATGGCAGGCATGTCGGGATCGTACGACTAATCGCCGGGATCGGCCTAGCCCGTGGCGGCACGTCTCGACGAGGCTTGCGGTATCCCAACAGCAAGAAACCCTGGAGGTCAGCGATGGCAACGACCACGACCGAGCAGTTCGTCAGCGATGTCGGCGCCGATGGCCGGGTGCCGGACGAGCTGGTGGCGGCCTACCGCGAAAACGGTTTCGTCCGAGTAAGGGGCGTGCTCGAGCCCGGCCAGGTCGAGCGCTTCCGGGCCGGCGCCGAGGCGTTCCTGGAGGCGCACCGCGCGGAGAGCCTGGAGAAGCAGGGCACCTTCAGCCAGCTGGTCAACGTCTGGCAACGCGACCAGACGCTGCGGGAGCTCACGTTCGACCCGCTGATCGGCCGGATCGCCGAGCAGCTCGCCGGGTTCTCGCTGCGGCTCTGGCACGACCAGATGCTGGTCAAGGAGCCGCACAACAACGCCGCCACGGAGTTCCACCAGGATCGTCCGTACTGGCCGCACACGGGGGACCGGCTCCCGCTGTCGGCGTGGATAGCGCTGGTGGACGTTCCTCCGGAGCGGGGCTGCATGACCTTCCTGCCCGGCACCCAGGATCGCGACGGCCTGCGTCCGCAGGACCTCCACGAAGAGGAGGACCTGTTCGAGGCGGACCCGTCCCTGCGCTGGATCCCCCGCGTCACCGTGCCGCTCCGCGCGGGCGACTGCACCTTCCACAGCGGCTACACCGGCCACATGGCGCTGCCCAACCGTACCGACCAGGCCCGGCTCGCGCACGTCACCATCTACATGGACGAGGCGACCCGCTACAGCGGGGCCGGGCACGTCGTGACCGATCCTCTCGGACTCGCCGCAGGCGAGCGGCTGGACGGCGACGCCTTCCCCCGCCCCTGGGCTTAGCCGACCGGTCCCTTTGGGCCGCTAGGAGAGGCAGCGGCCCTCCGCGACAATCGGGAGGGCCGCTGAGCCTGAGCCCGGGATTGCGCTTTGGTCACCGGGCGTCACACTGGTCGTCATGATGCGATCTTGCGCGGTCATGGCCCTCCTGGGACTGGTGGCCGGTACCGCACTGATCTCCTTCATCGTGTGGCCGGGCTGGGCGACGGTGCTGCCGTTCGCCGTGATCATCGGTCTCGGCTGGCTCCTGCCGCCGATCTGGAAGTGGTGGCGGATACGCAAGCTCGCCGCCACGGCCGACTCCCTGCGCGCCCCGTCCCAGGCCGCCCCCGAGCGCTACCTGCCTCAGCTGGCCACCGCCCTGGACCAGCATGCCAGGGCCCTGCTGGGCGCGGGCCGGGTCGAACAGGCACTGAAGGCGAGCGCCGAACGGATCGGGCATCATCGCAGCCTGCTGGACAGCGCCCCCGACCGCCGCCGCGAGCATCTCGACGGCTTCGCCGAGGCACTTGACGCGCACCGGGGCATGCTCCAGCTGGCCGGACGGCCCCAGGAGGCCCTTGAGGTGAACGCCGAGGCCCTGCGGGTCCGCAGGGAGGGCCTCGGCCAGTGGCGCGGCGGCCCCGACCACGAGCGTGACGTGGCCATGACCCTCGCCACCCGCGCAAGCCTGCTCAGCCTCGCTGCGCGGCACGACGAGGCCCTGGCGGCGAGCCAGGAGGCCCTGACGGCGTTACGTACGATCAGCGCGCGCGACGACCACCGCTACCTGCCCGCCCTGGCCGGCGTCCTGGACATCCGCGCCACCTGCGAGCTTGCCGCCGGTCGAGAGCAGGACGCACTCACGGACGCGGAGGAGGCGGTCGAATGCTGCGAGCGACTGATCAACCTGTACCGCGGTGAGTATCTCCACCTCCTGGCACGCGTCAGCGGCACCCACGCCAAGATCCTTTGCCGGACGGATCCTGACGAAGCGATCTCCAGCAGTGGGCGGATGGTCCAGGTGACGCAGTCAGCGGCCAGGCAGGACGCCCTGGCCTACACCCCGGCGCTGCTCTCGGCGCTCACAGCACACGCGCTCGTGCTGAGCGCCGCCGGCCGGACGCGCGACGGCCGCCGCATCGCGCGCAAGGCGCTTGCCCTGTCCCGCCGCGCGGTACCAGAGCTGCTCGTTCAGACACGCCAGCAGCTGGCCGGCCCTGGTCCAGTCATTCCTTGACACGGCGCCCGGCGAGACAACAGGACGATCAACGTCGAGTCAGGCGGCAAGGGCGATCGATAGGGTCGCCCCGGCCGGCCGCCGGCGGAGCGGCGGCCCGACAGTCCTGGGACAGGAGCGCCAATGAGCTGGACCTACGCGGGGCACTACCGGAATCATCCGGACGGCGCCGAGTCTCCCAGCGCCTTCGCCGGTCGCGCCGTCGTCGATTTCGGGGGCGACGAACCGGACGGCCGGCAGTCCGATGAAACCGTGGCCTGGAGGATCAGCATCGGCCCCCAGGCGGATGACGATTCAGGCGAAGAGTGGGAAGTGCCGGCCGAGTTCGAGGGTGATCGCACCCATCCGATCTTCCGGGCGGTTTTCGAGGGTTTCCTCGACACGGTGCCGCCCGCCTCCGTCGAGGCGCTGGTGGTCGGGCGCTGGGGGCCTGAGCTGGAGGAGGACGAGGCGCCGATCCAGATCCTGGGTGAGGCGGCCGAACGGTTGACCGGGCTGAAGGCGATGTTCGTCGGCGAGCAAGCCGGCCTCGACCAGTGGTACGACGCCCACGTGGAGGAGCTGCTCGCCGCATATCCGCGGCTTGAGACGCTACGGGTGCGCGGCGGCATGGGCGACAGCACCGGCCTTCGCCGTCCGCTCACGCATGCGTCACTGCGACATCTGGCGATCGAGTCCGGCGCCCTGTCCCGCGAAACGGTGGTCGCGATCGCGGAGTCGGACCTTCCGGCTCTGGAGCACCTCGAGCTGTGGCTGGGCGACGAGCTCCACGACGGGCCGACGATCGCCGATCTCGCGCCGATCCTCTCGGGCGCGCGGTGGCCGCGGCTGCGGTGTCTGTGCCTGCGCAACGCCGAACTCGCAGATGAGATAGCCGCGGCGGTGGCGACGGCGCCGGTGGTGGCCAGGTTGGAGGTGCTGGACCTGTCGCTGGGCACGCTCAGCGACACCGGCGCGGAGGCGCTACTGACCGGTCAGCCGCTGACACACCTGCACGGACTCGACCTGCACCATCATTTCCTCTCCCCGACGGCGCAGGCCCGCCTGATCAGTGAACTGCCCGGCATCGTCGACGTCTCCGACGGGCAGGGCGGCGACGCACCGCACCGGTACACAGCGGGCAACCGCCTATGAGATGGACCTGGCCGAGATACAGCAGCTGATCATCGGCCGTGCGCCTCACGTGGAGACGGGCTGGGGTCGCCTGCCCAGTCCGGGAGCGGTTCACATCGTCTTCTCCACTCCTGCGGCAGATGAGCGTTCTCGGCAACCGCGACGATGCCGCCGACGATCGCGCAGGTGGTGTCGACGTCCCCGCCGGCCGCCGCGGTGGTCCACATGGCCGCTTCGAAGTCATGGCGTTCGCGAGCCGCCACCCAGAGGGTGAACGGGACCGTGTCGTGAGCGCTGACCTGTCGCCCGTTCCCGAGCATCCGGGCGGCGAGTACGGGGTCGCTGATGGTGAGGAGTTGCCGCGCCTCGGCGATACCGTCGTGGACCATGCTCGCGGGCACGTGCTCTCTGACCCGATCGAGGAAACGACCGGCGGGGAGGCCGGGTTCGTTGACGGTCACGGTCGTGGCCACGGCAACGGCGATGGTGCCGGCCACCGCTTCCGGATGAGTGTGGGTGATCTGTGCCGACAGGGCGGCCTGTCGGACCACCTGTGGCAGGTCGTCGGCGAACCAGGCGCCGAGCGGCGCCACGCGCATCGCGGCACCGTTGCCCCACGAGCCCTTGCCGTCGAAGACCTCCGCGGAAAGCGTCCGCCAGTCGCCTCCTTCGCGGACCAGCCGAAGCATCCGGTTCGTCGCCGGGCCGTATCCGCGGTCGAAGTCATGACGGGGCTTCCCCGGTGGCGTACCTGCTGATCGGCATACCCGATGGGGGCCATCGGACGGTGGCCGGCCTGTCGTCGCACATTCGCCTGGCCGGGTGGCCGTCGTTCACCTTCCTCTACGTGTCGCCGCCCACGATGTCCGGGTGGGCGGAGCGAGGCATGCGCTCGCCTCATCAGGTGGAGGTGGAAAATCATGGCTTCAGCCGTTGTCGAGAGTGCTCAGCGCGTGCGCAGGCCCTGGTACCGGCAGCTGTACACGTGGGTGCTCGCCGGAATGGCCGCAGGCGTGATCGTCGGCCTGGTGGCACCTGGCTTCGCGACGTCGTTGGAGGTTCTGGGGGACACGTTCGTCGGGCTGTTGACGATGCTGCTGGGACCGATCGTCTTCTGCATGGTCGTCAGCGGCATCGCAGCCGTGAACCGGCTCCGGCACGTCGGCGCGATCGCGTTGCGTTCGATCGCGTACTTCGAGATCGTGACCACGCTGGCGCTGCTGCTCGGGCTCCTCGCCGTGAACCTGGTGCGCCCGGGTGACGGCCTGGCGGTGGACCCCGCCCAGCTTCAGCTCACCGACGAGGTGAGCGCGCGGGTTGACGCGGCGTCAGAGATGTCGTGGACCGACTACGTGCTGCAGATCTTCCCGAAGAACATCGTGGCGAGCTTCGCCGAAGGCGCGATTCTTCAGATTCTGTTCTTCGCCGTTCTGTTCGGCGTCGCCCTGGCCGTCCTCGGCGATAGAGCTCGGCCCGTGGCCCGGGCGGTCGACCGGATCGGCGAGGTCCTGTTCACGATCGTGCGACTCGTTACGTATGCCGCCCCCGTCGGCGTGTTCGGCGCGATGGCGTACACCGTGGGCCACTTCGGGGTGGCGACCATCGGCGCGCTGCTGAAGCTGATCGGCACCTTCTACGGCACATCGATCGCGTTCGTGGTCGTCGTCCTCGGCGGCATCCTGCTGCTGGTACGGCTGAACCCGCTGCACACTTTCCGGTACTTCAAGGACGAGATCCTGCTGGCGCTGGGCGCGTCCTCCTCGGAAGCCGCGATCCCCGGTATCGTCGCCAAACTCACCCGCCTCGGCGTCGACAAGGGGACGGCGGGCATCACCGTCAGCGCGGGCTATTCGTTCAACCTCGACGGCACATGCATCTATCTCACGCTGACCAGCATGTTCATCGCACAGGCACTGGGGATTGACCTCGATCTCGGCCAGCAGCTGCTGCTCCTCGCGGTGATGTTGTTGTCGTCGAAGGGAACCGCGGGTGTGACCGGAGGCGGCTTCGTGATGCTGTCCACGACGGTGTCGGCGACGTCCGTCATCCCGGTCTCGGGTGTCATGCTCGTCTTCGGGATCGACCGATTCATGTCCGAGTGCCGCGCCGTCGTGAACTCGCTCGGCAACGCGGTGGCAGGTCTGGTGATCGCGCGCTGGCAAGGCGAGATCTCGTCGTCAGCCGCCAACGCCGTCATGTCCGGGAAGTCCGCGCCTCCCGTCCCGCTGACATCCGAGCCGGAGAAGGTCAGCGGCCGATGACCGGCAAACTCAGCCTCCAACGGGTTCAGGTATTCGTGGCGATCGCCGATCACCGCGGTATCTCGGCGGCCGCGAGAGCGCTCGGCGTCGCGCAGTCGACCGTCTCGTCTCACCTTCAGCAGCTCGAAGGCGAGGTCGGTGCGGTGCTGGTCGACCGTTCCGCGCCGTCGCTCAGGCTCACCGAGGCCGGTGAGAAGCTCCTTGAGTACGGCCGTGGTCTGCTCGCCCTCGCGGACGAGGCGCTGGATCAGATCACGCGTGTACGACGGGCGCCGGTGGCCGGTGTCCTGGCCATCGGAGGCACGACCACTGCGACGGAGCGCCTGCTTCCACGGCTCCTGCGTTCCTTTCTGGACCGCTACCCGGACGTCGAGCTGGAACTCCACGTTGCGAACTCCTCGCTCATCACCCAGAAGGTGCTCTCCGGCGAGCTGCCTCTCGCGCTCGTCGCCGCTCAGAGCGAGCAGCCCTCTCTCAGCGCGACGGCAGCGGGAAGCGAGGAGCAGGTGGTCATCGTGGCCGGCGATCACCCGCTCGCCGGGCAGCGGGTGGAGCCTCGCCTGTTGCGCGGCACCCGCATCCTGCTTCGAGAGGAGGGGTCCACCACGCGCCAGTACCAGGTTGACATGGCGCAGAGGTGGGGAATCCCACGCACCCATGCCGGCACGATCGCCGGCACGAGCGCGATCGTCGCCGCGGTGGCCCAGGGTCTCGGCCTGGCCTGCCTGCCCAGGGCCGTCGCCGAGGAGGCCCTGCTGCTCGGCCGGGTCGCCGAGGTCCATCTCGACCCGGCGCCTCCCGAACGCCCGATCCAGCTGATCAGGCTGGCGGCACGACCGCCGACGCTGGTCGAAGAGCTCTTCATCGAAAGCGTCCGTGAAGAAAGGACACCATGACCACCATCACCGTGAACGATCGCCCGTACACCGTCCCGGATCACCCCGTCGTCGTCATCACCGTCGACGGCGGTGACCCACGATACTTCCGGGACGGGCTGAGCCGCGGCATCATGCCCCGTCTCCAGCGGATGCTCGACGACGGCGGCGTCTTCTCCGTCGGAGCGTCAGAGATGCCGAGCTTGACCAACCCGAACAACATCTCCATCGTCACCGGCGTTCCGCCTGCCATCCACGGCATCCCCGGGAACTACTGCCGGCTGCCCGACGGCTCACTGGAGCTGCTCAATGATCCTCGATTTCTTCGCGCGCCGAGCATCCACGCCGAGTTCGCCGCCCGCGGGATCCCGACCCTGGCCGTCACGACCAAGGACAAGCTCCGGCGCCTGCTCGGAAACGGCGGCGTGCCGAGCGTCAGCGTCGAACGCGCAACAGGTGCCGCACTGCCCGAGTACGGGATCGACGACATCGAGGAGCTCGTCGGAACACCTGCTCCCGACGTCTACGACCCCTCCGCCAGCCACTACGCGATGCGCATCGGCCTCGCCGTGCTTCAGCGGGTTCCCGGGCTGCGCCTCATCTACGTCTCCCTCACGGACCGGGTCCAGCATGCCGCAGCACCCGGGGACGAACTCGCCGACCGGTTCTTCGTCGAGTTCGACGCCTTGCTCGGCGCGTACCTGGACGCCGGGTGCACCGTGGGGATCACCGCCGATCATGGAATGAACGCCAAGCACCACGACGCCGGCACCGCTCGGGTGCACTATCTCGGCGACCTCCTCACCGAAGCGGGCGTCCCGTTCGAGGAGATCGTGCTGCCCATCACCGACCCCTACCCCAAGCATCACGGGGCGCTCGGGGGCTTCGCCTGGCTGCATCTGGCTCCCGAGCATCGCGAGGCCGCCGTGCGTGCCCTCGCGGCACTGCCCGGTATCGAAGAGGTCTGGGAACGTGAGGACGCGGCGACGATCTACGAGCTTCCGGTGGACCGCATCGGCGACCTCGGTCTCGCGGCCGCGGCCGACACCGCGCTCGGCCGCCATGCGGTCGATCACGATCTCTCCCAGCTCCATGGAGGTCTCCGATCCCACGGCAGCAGGCACGAGCAGCTCGTTCCGCTGATCCTCAGCCGCCCCGTCAGGGGGCCGCTGGCGAAGCGGCTGTACGCCGGTGTGCTGAGGAATCGGGACATCCACGATCTGACGCTCAACAACACCGTGTAGACGGCACGGTCCGTCTGAAGCCGGGGTGGGGCGACGCCGGCCGGCCACGTGGCCACGGCAGGCCGGCAAGCATGCCGAAAGGTGACGAATGCCACCGCGCCTCCATAGGTGCGGCCGCGCGAACCGGCTCTATCTTTGTACTGACTGGTCAGTATAAAGAATGGAGTCATGATGATCGTTGCGGAAGGGTTGGCGATCGAGGAGGTGTACCCGGAGGTCTCGTTGAAGGCCGGGGCCGGCACGCTCACGGTGGTCGCGGGTTCGGCGGGGAGCGGGCGGACGAGCCTCCTGCTGACGCTGGCCGGGCGGATGAAGCCCACCAAAGGCGCACTGAACGTCGCCGGGCACGCCGGGCGCCGCGCCATCCGCAAAGCCGTGGCGTTGGCGCTGATCGACGGGGTGACGGATCTGGACCGGTCGCTGACGGTCGGGGAGCACCTGCGGGAGCGGCGGCGCCGGCCGTACCAGGAGATTCTTGAGCGGGTCGGGCTGGCGGGCCAGGAGCGAACGCTGGTGCGGGAGCTGGATCGCGAGCAACGCGTGCGGCTGGGCCTCGCGCTGGCGCTGCTGGACGAGCCCGAGGTGATCGTCGCTGACAACGTGGACGCGGGCCTGCCGGCCGACCGGCAGCAGGCGCTGTGGAACCTGCTGCGGAGCCTCGACCGCACGGTGGTGGCCTCGTGCGTGACGCCGCCCGCCCGCTTCGACCAGCTGGTGGAGCTGTCATGAAGGGCATGTTGCGGTCGCGGCTGACGAGAGCGGCGCTGGCGGCGGTGGTGGTGCTGCCACTCCTGTACGCGGGCTTGTATCTGTGGTCGTTCTGGGACCCGCAGGGCAATCTGGACCGCGTGCCGGTCGCGTTGGTCGTCGAGGACCGGCCTGCCCAAGCCGCGGGCAAGACCCTGCACGCGGGCCGCGACCTGGCCGGCGAGCTGCGGAAGCGCGACGTCTTCGGCTGGCACGAGACCACCGCGAGGCAGGCGGCCGACGGGGTCGCGGACGGCACGTTCTACCTGTCGCTGACCGTGCCCGCCGACTTCAGCGCCAAGCTGGCCTCACCCGCCGACGACGCCGCCGCACCGAGCCCGGCGCGGCTCGGGCTGCGCGTGGACACGGGCCGCAGCTACATCATGGGCAGCATCTCGGACGCGGTGTTCAACGAGGTACGGGCGGCGGCCGAGCGCACGGCGATCCACGACTACTTCGACAACGTCTTCGTCTCGATCGGCGACATCCACGACAAGACGGCGGAGGCCGCCGAGGGCGCGGACAAGCTGCACGACGGCGTCGTGCGGCTCGGTGACGGCGTCTCCCGGCTCAGCGACGGCCTGGGCACGGCCGAGAACGGCGCCCGGCAGCTCTCCGCCGGCCTGAGCACCGCCAACACCGCCACGGGCAGGCTGCGTGACGGCTCGGCCCAGGTCACGCAGGGCCTCACGCAGGCGCAGCAGGCCATCGGGCAACTGCGCGACGGCCTGAACCAGCTCCACGAGAAAGGAACCGCTCCGCTCAGTTCCGGAGCGAAGGAGGCATACCAGCAGGTTCACGCTCAGACCCGCACGGTCAACCAGCTCGCCGACACGTACGTCCCCGTGCTGGACGAATGGGGTCCCAAGATCTCCCGGACCGCCGAGGCGGTCGCCGACGCCGCCGACAAGGTCGCCGACGACGGGTCGTCAACGGGCGTGGCACAGTCGAGCGCGGCGAACACCCACGCGGGAAGCGCGGCCGACAGCGCCAGGGAGGCGAGCTCGCAGGCGCAGGCCGCGCTCGACCGCCTCGGCGCGGACGCCGACCCCGAGGTACGCGGCCTGCTGAAGAACGCGGCAGCCGCCGCGCGCCGGGCCGCCACTCAGGCGGACCAGGCCCAGGACGCCGCCCGGACGAGCGCCGGCAGCGGCGCGGGAACCCGGATCGACGGCGTCGCGGACCTGAGGAACCAGGCGCGGGAGCTGGCCGCGCAGGCTCGCAAGATCGCGGCTGTGGCACCTCAGCTCGGGTCCAAGCTGGACCAGGCCAGAAACCGGCTCAATGCCCTGGACACGGGCCTGGGCAAGCTGGCCGATGGCGCCGCGAAGGTGAACTCCGGCCTGGGCACGGCCGCGACCGGCGCGAACCGGCTCTACCAGGGTGCGACCAAGCTGACCGACGGTTCGCGCCAGGTCACGAACGGCATCGGACGCCTGGGCGGCGGGCTGGTCAGGCTGGGCGACGGCGCGAGCGAACTGAGCACCGGCGTGGACCGGCTCCACGACGGCGCGGGCCAGGCGGACAAGGGCGCGGCCAAGCTCGCCGCAGGATCGAAGGAGCTGGCAGGCGGGCTCGGCGACGGCGCCGCCCGGATCCCCGACTACGACGGCAAGCAGCGCGACGACCGTGCGGACGTGATGAGCGATCCGGTCCGGCTGGCCAAGACCGTCGACAACGAGGTGCCCAACTACGGCACCGGTTTCGCGCCGTTCTTCCTGCCGCTGGCGCTCTGGGTCGGTGCGATGATCGCGTACATGGTGCTGAAGCCGCTGAACCAGCGGCGGCTGGCGGGCACGACGGGCGCGGTGCGGATCGCGCTGGCGGGCTGGCTGCCGGCGGTGGTGCTCGGGGCGGCGCAGGTGGGCGTGCTGGTGGCGGTTCTGCGGCTCGGGCTCGGGCTGGAGGCCGCGAGCTGGGCCGGGCTCGCCGGACTGCTGCTGCTCGCGACCGCCGCGTTCATGGCGGTCGTGCAGGCGGTGAACGCGCTGCTCGGCCCGCCCGGACGGGTGGTCGCGCTGGCGCTGCTGATGCTGCAGCTCACCTCGGCGGCCGGTACGTATCCCATCGAGACGTCGCCCGGGTTCTTCCAGACGATCTCGCCGTGGCTGCCGATGAGCTGGGTGGTGTCGGCGCTGCGCAGGCTGATCAGCGGTGGCGATCTCACCGTGGTGTGGCAGGCTTGCGGAGTGCTGTCGGCCTTCCTCGTACTCGGGCTCGCGCTCACCACGCTCGCCGTGGAGCGCGGCCGCATCTGGTCCGTCAAGCGCCTGCACCCGGAGCTGGCGCTGTGAATGAGCGGAGCGCCAGGCGCGGGAGCAGGCAGGACACCCGGCAGAAGGTGTTCAGGGCGGCTGTGGAGCTGATCGCCGAGCACGGGTACGCGGCCACCACGGTCGACGCCATCGCCGAGCGGGCCGGGGTGGCCAAGGGCACCGTGTTCTACAACTTCGGCAGCAAGGAGGGACTGTTCGAGGCGCTGCTGGAGCACTCGATCGACATGCTCGCCGAGGCGCTGGCCGGTTCCGACACCGGGGAGAGCGCGCTGGACGCGCTCGACTCGGTGGTGCTCGGCCAGCTCAGGTTCTTCGAGGAGCACGGGGCCTTCGCCCGGGTGCTGCTGGCCGAGATGTGGCGGACGGCGTGGCAGGAGACGGTGGGGCGGCTGCGCCGGAGCGCGCTCGGAGTGTACGCGGACGTGCTGCGCAGGGCCGCCGCGAACGGCGAGGTCCGAGCCGACCTGGACGTGGAGACGGCGGCGACGGCCGTGTTCGGCATGGTGCTGACGGTCGCCATCGAGCGCCGCGCCCTGTATCCGGACCGGCCGCTGGAGCGCACTCACGCGACCCTGGTCGAGCTCCTGCACGGCCGCGTCAAGTAGTCCCTACCTGGCGAATACACCTGCGCCGAGTTCGCGGCCCCGGCCTCGCGAGCGCCCCGAGGCGGGGACCGGTCGCTCAGGGATTCGGGCTTCCAGCGTGGTCCGGTCGCTCAGGGATTCGGGCCACCGGCGCGGGGTTGGCCGCTCAGGGATTCGGCCCTCCGGCGCGGGGCTGGCCGCTCAGAGATTCCGGTCCTCGGGGACTGTCGGCAAGGCCGGGATATCCGCTACCGAGATGATCTGTCTTCCGCCGATGAAGCTCCCCGCGACGAACACTCCCGCGTCGTGGGCGTGACGCCCGCGGTGGCTGGCGGAGGCGTCCTCGATCAGCCACGGCGTCAGGTCGAGCTCGAACGCCCCGAGCGCGGTCGCCAGCACGCAGTTTTCCGTGGCGATCCCGCACAGGTAGATGTCCCGCCACCCGCGTCCGGCGATCAGCGCCGCTCCGCCGGCGTCGGCGAACAGGTTGTACCCCTTCTTGTCGATGACGGCCGTCGCCTGCCGCGCGTGCGCCCGCAGCTCGTCGACGATCTCGATCTGCGGCGGCTCCATGCATTCTGTCCAGCCGAGCAGCCGCTCGTACGGCGAGCCCGGATGGTTGACGTAGCGGGTGAACACCACGTCGTTCCCCGCCGACCGCCACCGGGCGACAAGGTCCGCGATGACGGGGACGATATGGGCAGAAACATCGCGAACGAAGTAGTTCTGCATGTCGATGACCACGAGCACGGACTCGCCGGAACGTACCGTCACGCTACTAGGTTCGGACGTGATGCCCCGGACGCGCCATCACCCGCGCGGCTCGACGGCAGTGTCGTACCCGCCGCCCTTCATCGGGGGCGGCCCGTCAGGCGCGGCGGATCGTGATGTCGCCGTCGTGGCTGCGGGCGCGGATCTCGACCGTCTCGTCGAACCCGTCCGGGCTCTCGCGGGCGTCGAGGGAGTTGAGCAGCCTGCCGTTGGCCGTGCTCACGTCGAGGAACGCCGCCGTGCCCTGCCGGATGCCGACCTCGAGGTCGCCGGTCGTGCTTGTCAGGACGACCGAGCCGCGCGCGACCTCGCCGATCCGCACGCTGCCGTGCACGTTCTTCGCCTCGACGCCGCCGTGAGCGCGCTCGACCTGCATGTCGCCGCTGGTGCCGATCAACCGCAGGTCGCCCGTCACCTCGCCGATGTAGCACTCCCCGTCGTCGTTCCTGATCGACGCGGGGCCGTCCACCTCCTGGATCCTGATCTCGCCGGAGGCGCTGGAGACCTCGGCCCGGCCGGTGGCGCGCTCGACGCCGATCTCGCCGCTGTCGCTGGTCAGCTGGATCGCGCCGGCCTCGTCGAGCCGGATGTCGCCGTGGTCCGTCTGCAGCCGGCAGTCTCCCAACCGGCCCGTGCAGTGGAACTCGCCCGACGTCGTCGAGCCCTGTACGTGCGAGCCCGACGGCAGCTCGATCGTCACGCGGACCGACTCCCCCCAGTCGCCGAACAGGCCGGCCAGGGCTGACAGGCCCCACCCCTGGCGCCGCGGGCCTGCTCCGGCGCCCGCATACCGGGACTGGGCGGACTCCTGCTGGGCGCTTTTGACGACCAGCTTGCCGGCCGCGTAGCCGATCTGGACCGCGGCCGCCCCTCCCTCGCCGTCGTCAGGCCGGGCGTCGACCACCGTGGTGGCGCGGTCGCTCGCGATGATCCTGACCTCTGCGCCGGGCAGGTCGATGCTGACCGAGATCGGCTCGGGTGTGTCGAATGTCGGCATGAAACCCTCCTCGTGGTTGCGTACGTCCGGGCCTCAGCCGACCCAGCCGGTGTAGCTGCGCCCGCTCGCCGAGCCGCGCCCCGCCGCCCGGCGGCCGCCGGGCTCCAACGTGGCCGCGACGGCACGCACCAGCCAGGTGTTGACCGACAGGCCTTCCCGGCGGGCGGCCTCCTCGACCTGCACCTTCAGGTGCTCAGGGAGCCGAAGGCTGAAGCGGGCCGTGCCGCCTTCCTGGATCTCCACGGGCTGGACGCCCGCGCCGGACGGCCCGCCGTCGTCATCGGGGGCATCCGGCGCGGACGGGTGCTGCGCCGGGGATCGGGTCAGGACGAAGTCGGGATCGCCGCGGCGCAGGCGGACCTCCACCGAACCCGGCGCCAGCTCGCGGGTGATCTCGTCGGCGGCCGCCGACAGGACCTCCAGCAGGATCAGCCGGACGGATGACTCGAGAGGTGAGACAAGTCGCTCGGCGAGGGCGCGCGCGTCCTCGCCGCCTGCTTCCGCGGCGATCGCGAGGTCCCTGTGTAGCCTGTCGACGTACGGCTTGAGATCCATGGCGCCATTATGGCGCCAAAGTGACGCCAACGCCAGCGTCGCCGCGTCACGTCCGGCCGGGAGCGCTCCCGAGGGTGTCGCGCAGCCGGCTCTTCTGGATCTTGTTCGAGCCGGTGCGAGGCAGGTCGTCCACGAGGTCGAGGTACACGGGGAGCTTGTACCTGGCCAGCCGCTCGGCCAGGAACGCCCGCAGTTCGCCGATGGTCAGACCGCGGCCGGGGGCGGTGATCACGAATGCCCGGCCGACCTCTCCCCACGTGGCGTCCGGCACGCCGATCACCGCGACCTCGGCGACCGCGGGGTGCTCGTAGGCGGCCGCCTCGACCTCGGCCGGGTAGACGTTCTCGCCGCCGGAGATGTACATGTCCTTGACCCGGTCGACGATGTGGAAGTGCCCGTCGGGGTCCACGTACGCGATGTCGCCGGAGTGGAACCACCGGCCCTCGGAGAAGGCCCGCGCGGTGGCGGCGGGGTCGTCCCAGTAGCCGGGGGTCACGTTCGGGCCCTGGATGATCACTTCGCCGGGTTCGCCGGGGGCGGTGTCGGTCAGGTCGGGGCGGACGCAGCGGACATTGGTGAAGAAGACCGGGACCCCGGCGGATCCGGCCTTGCGTTCGCTCTCGCCCGCCTCCAGGAACGTGGCGCCCGGCGCCGTCTCGGTGAGGCCGTAACCTTGGCAGAAGGTCAGGCCGCGTTCCTGATAGGTGTGGATCAGCGCGGGCGGGACCGCCGCGCCGCCCGCCATCAGGCAGCGTACGGACGACAGGTCGGCGTCCGCCCAGCGGGGCGACCGCGCGAGCGCGGCGAACATCGTGGTCACGCCGAACATCCAGGTGACGCGATGCCCGGCGATGAGGTCGAAGCAGGCGTCCACGCTCCAGGACGGCATGATGACCGAACATCCGCCCTTGAGGAACGTGGGCAGCAGGCACTGGTTGAGCGCCGCCACGTGGAACAGCGGCGCGCTGACCAGCGTCACCTCGTCGGCGGCGACGTCCACCCCGACCAGGAGGTTGTAGCAGTTCCAGATCAGGTTGCCGTGGGTCAGCGTGGCGCCCTTGGGGCGGCCCGTGGTGCCGGAGGTGTACAGGACGCAGGCCGCGTCGTCGAGGCCGACCGGTACGTCGATGGGCGCGGGGTCGCCGGCGGCGAGCCACTCCTCGTAGTCCGCGCCCAGCGCCACCACCGTGCGTACGGCCTGCCCGAAGGCGTGCTCGGGGGCGTGGACGAGCACGGTCGCCCCGCTGTGGGCCAGCAGGTGGTCGATCTCCGGCGCGGCGAGCCGGAAGTTCAGCGGCACGAAGATGCCGCCGAGCATGTGCGTGGCGAACATCGTCTCCACGAACGCCGGGTGGTTCTGCCCCAGGTAGGCCACCCGGTCCCCTTTGCGCACCCCGGCCGCGCGCAACTGCCCGGCCAGTCGGGTGGTGCGGTCGAACACCTCCGCGTACGTGGTCGCGCGGTCGCGGAAGACGAAGGCGGTGCGGTCCGGCGACATCGCGGCCCGCCTGGCCGGCCACCCGCCGAGCCCTGCGTTCAACACCGTCCCGTCACCTCTCAGGCGTAGTGGCGGTAGACGGCACGGGCGACGCAGGCGGGCTTGCCGACGCCGTCGATCTCGACCGCGAAGTCGCAGAGCATCTGCACGCCGTCGCCGGGTACGTCCTCGACTTCGGCGACCTTCGCGGCCAGGCGGACCTTGGCGCCCACGCGCACCGGGGCGGGGAAGCGGACCTTCTCCAGCCCGTAGTTGATGCTCATCTTCACGCCCTGGATGCCGAGCACCTCGTTGAACAGCGGGATGACCAGGGCCAGGGTGAGATAGCCGTGGGCGATGGTGCCGCCGAAGGGGCCGTCCGCGGCCCGCCGGGTGTCCACGTGGATCCATTGGTGGTCGTTCGTGGCGTCCGCGAAGGTGTTGACCCGCTCCTGGGTGATCTCCAGCCAGGAGCTGTGGCCCAGGTCGCGGCCGGCCAGGGCCTTGATCTCCGCGAGTCCGTCAACCGTGATCATGAGGTCTCCTTGTCGAGGCCGAGCAGGCGGGCGGCGTTGTCCTTGAGGATCTTGGGGCGGACCTCGGGCTTGATGTCGAGCTTGGCGAAGTCGGCCAGCCAGCGGTCCGGGGTGATGACGGGGTAGTCGGAGCCGAAGAGCACCTTGTCCTTGAGCAGGCTGTTGGCGTACCGGACGAGCTGGGGCGGGAAGTACTTCGGCGACCATCCGGACAGGTCGATGTGGACGTACGGCTTGTGCGTGGCGACGGCGAGCGCCTCGTCCTGCCAGGGGAACGACGGGTGCGCCAGGATGACGCGCAGCTCGGGGAAGTCCACGGCCACGTCGTCGACCAGCATCGGATTGGAGTACTTGAGCCGGATGCCGCCCCCGCCGGGCACTCCCGCGCCGATGCCGGTCTGCCCGGTGTGGAAGAGGGCGGGCACGCCCAGCTCCTCGATGACCTCGTACAGGGGGTAGGCCATCGGGTCGTTCGGGGCGAACCCCTGGATGCTGGGGTGGAACTTGAAGCCGCGCACCCCGTGCCCCTCCACCAGGCGGCGGACCTCCCGCGCCCCGGCCCTGCCCTTGTGCGGGTCGATGCTGGCGAAGGGGATCAGCACGTCGGCGTGTTCGGCGCAGCTCTCGGCGATCTCCTCGTTGGCGATGCGCGGGTGGCCGGTGGCGTGCTCGGCGTCCACGGTGAACACCACCGCGGCCATCTTCCGTTCCCGGTAGTAGGCCGCCATCTGGGGGATGGCAGGGCGCTCGTGCGAGCCGAAGTACTGCTCGGACGCGCCGAACAGCACCGGGCTCAGCGAGGCGTGGCCGTCCTTGGAGATCTCGGCATGGGTGTGGACGTCGATCGCGACCAGCTTGTCGAGGTTCACCGTCCGGCTCCCTTGGGGGCGGGGATGCCGTAGGTCTCGGGTTCGGCGCCGACGCCCGTGTGCCACTGCCCGGCGATCGCCTCGGCGCTCCAGCCGCCGTCGGCGTACGCCACCGCCTTCTCCTTCGGGTGCGCCCACAGGGCCAGCCGGTCCCCGCCGACGCCGATCGCCTGTCCGGTGACGCCCTTGGAGTCGTCCGAGGCCAGGTACGTGATCAGCCCGGTCACGTCCTCCACCGTGCCCAGCCCCTCGTCCCTGCGCAGCCAGCCGGGCAGCGGCTCCCCGGTGCGCTCGGACTCCTCGATGACCGGTGCGAACGCCGGGATGGTCTTGGTCATCTCGGTGGCCGCGACCGGGATCACCGCGTTGACCGTGATGTCGGCCTTGGCCAGCTCCATCGCCCAGGTCCGGGCCATCGCGACGATGCCGGCCTTGGCCGCGGCGTAGTTGGTCTGGCCGAAGTTGCCGCGCTGGCCGGCCGGCGAGCCGACGAGGATCAGCCGCCCGCCCGTGCCCTGCTCGCGCATCCGCACCGCCGCCGCGCGGGCGCACGTGAACGTGCCCCGCAGGTGCACGTTCACGACGTCGTCGAAGTCCTCGTCGGACATCTTCCACAGCACCCGGTCGCGCAGGATGCCCGCGTTCGTGATCAGCACGTCGAGGCGGCCGAGCTCCCGTACGCTCGCCCCGATCAGGTGGTCGGCCGCCGCTGTACCGCCGACTGCGGCGGCCACGCCGACGGCCCGCCCGCCCGCCGCGGTGATCTTCGCCACCGCGGCGTCCACCGTCTCCTGATCGACGTCGTTCACCACCACCGCGGCGCCCGCCGCGGCCAGGGCCTCGGCATAGGCCAGGCCGAGGCCACGCCCGCTGCCGGTGACGATCGCCACTTTGCCGGTCAGATCCATGTGGGACACCTCTCAGAACGTGATCACGGGGTCGATCGCCTTGCCCTGCGCGGCGCGATCGATGTCGTCGAACGGGTAGCGGCAGACCGGCTTCCGCACCGGCGGCCCGTCGACTTCCGCACTGGCGGCTGGCCGGCTTCTGCACCGGCGACCGACCGGCTTCCACACCGGAAACCGGCCGGCTTCTGCACTGGCGGTCGGTCGGCTTCTGCACCGGTGGCTGACTGGCGTCCGTACCGGCAGCCGGCCGGCACGGACGAGCGGGACCAGGGCGGGAATCGCGGCCCGCGTCTCAGCCGCACCGGGCGTCGGGGAAAGCCGGCCCGCGCCGAGGATTCGGGAGAGCCGGCCGGCGCCCAAGACTTGGGGGAGCCGGCCGGCGTCGAGGGTCAGGCCGGTCACGCGCCCGCTCCCGGCAGCATGGCGTCCACGTCGAGGGCCGGCTCGGTGCCGGACCTCACGCGCCTGCCTCGGCGGCGTGGCGTCGAGGTCGAGGACCGGCCCGGTGCCGACGACGGTGCGCCGACCAGGACGAACGTGCCCCGGGCGGCCGTCACGGTCTCGTCCGCCGCGGGTACGGCGGCGGCCACCTGACCGGTGGACGGGTCCATCACGGTGGCCCGGCCGCTCTTGGCCGCGTCGACGCCGGTCATATCCGCCACGGCCACGGCCGCCCCTGGCCTTCCTCGGGCTCGGGCTCGGGTTCGCTCATGGTCGCGCTTCTCCCTCACGGATACCGCCCGTGGCAGGGCCGCGGAGTGGCCCCGGCCACACGACGAAAAGGCCGGGTACGCCGCGGACAAGCCGCCTTCAATTGACAGGAAACCTGTCGATGGGCAGTCTTGTTGCCAACAGGTTTCCTGTCAATGGCCTAGCCTGGATCTCCCCGACGACGACTCAGGAGCAGGTGATGGCCGCAACGGCGGAACAGCAGGCGGGAACGGCCGCGGACAAGGCACCGCCGTCGCTGCTCTACATGGTCAAACAGGTGGAGCTCGTCGTCCGCGCACGCCTCGACGACCTGGTGCGGCCGGCCGGCATCACGGTGACGCAGTACACCGCGCTCACCGTGCTGGAGCGGCACGACGGGCTGTCGGCCGCGCAGCTGGCCCGCGACTCGTTCGTCACCGCCCAGTCCGTGGCCGACCTGGTGCGCGCCCTGGAGGAACGCGGGCTCATCCGGCGCGAGCGCAACCCGGCCAACCGCCGCGAGCTGCACATCCTCCTCACCGACGCGGGGCGCGAACTCCTGGCCCGCCTCGCCGAGCCCGTACGCGAGCTCGAGGAGCTCATGATCGCCGAGCTGTCCGCGCGCCAGGTCGGCCAGCTCCGCCACGCCCTCTCCAAGGCGTGGCGGGCCCTTTTGTGAAGCTCTTCGACGACGGTCACCCGACGGCGATGGCGTCAACCGTAGGTCTGACCTGAAACCCAGACCTCAGGTGGACGCGGTGGGACGCGTCCCTCCTCAACAATGGCCGGGTGACGTTGAGCATGTCCTTCCCGGAGATCGTCGTGGTGCTGGCCGCCGCGCTGCTGGTGCTCGCTCGCCGGCTCCCGTCGTCCCGTGCTCGCCGGCCGGTCACGATGGGCGCGTCGGCGGTTGTGCTGCTTTCAGCGGCGGCGCTGCTCCTGGCCGGGGTGCGCTGGCAGTTCGTGCCGGTTCTCGCGGGAGCGGCCATCCTGCTGTCGTTCAGTCTTCCCGTGCTGCTGGGCCGAGCCGCGTGGCGGGCTCCGTGGTGGCTGGCGTTGCCGGGCTGGGCGGCGTGCGCCGGCCTCCTCGCCGCGGGGCCGGTGGCGGCGTGGGCGTTTCCGGTGCCCGATTTCCCCGAGCCGTCGGGCCGGTTTCCAGTCGGCACCCTCGTGCTGGAGTGGACCGATCCGGCGCGTCCGGAGCCCGCGACCCCCGACCCGGATGACCGGCGCACGGTGGTCGTCCAGTTCTGGTACCCGGCGCAGGGGAGCGCCACGGGCACCGCGCGGTCTGTGTATCTCGGCCGTACGGAGCGGGAGGCGCGCGTCGTCTCCGGCGCCGCGGCGGACTACCTCGGGGTGCCCGGCTTCCTGCTCGACGGCGCCTCGACCGCCCGCACCCGCTCGGTGCCGGGTGCCGCCGTGGCCGGGGCGGGAGGACGGTTCCCCGTGGTGCTGTTCTCGCCGGGGCTCGGGGGAGTGCGCACCCAGAACACCGCGTGGGCGGAGGAGCTGGCCAGTCTCGGCTACGTCGTGGTGGCCCTCGACCACCCGTACGACTCCGCCGCCGTCGTCCTCGCCGACGGCCGGACGATCCGCACCCGGGTCGCCGCGACCGGCGACGAGCGCGAGGACGAGCGGCGGGCCGCTGGCTGGACGGCGGTGCGCGCCGCCGACCTCAGCTTCGTCCTGACCCAGCTGGGCCGCCTCGACCGCGGTGGGGTCGCAGGCCCGTTGACCGGTCGCCTCGACACCGCTCGGGCCGCGGTGACCGGCCACTCGATCGGCGGAGCCGCCGCGTTGCTGGCGGCCCGTCAGGATCCCCGGTTCGCGGCGGTCATCGACCTGGACGGCGCTGCCCACGACCCCGAGCCGCGGCCCTTCCGCCAACCGGTGCTCGCGCTCACCCACCCGGTGGACCCGGCGGACAACCCGACCTACATTCCCCGCCTCACGCAGGTGCTCGACCTCAGCACCGCCACGAGCTACCGGCTCACCGTCCCGGGGACGGCGCACCTGACTTTCACAGACGCGCCGCTCTACCTTCCGCCCGTGCCCGCACTGGCAGGGTCGCTGGGCCGCACAGCCGGGCTGCGCCTCACAACCGCCACCAGCGCCGCATTCCTCGACGCGACCTTACGCGGCAAACCGGGCGATCTCACCGCGCAGCTGTCACCGTACGGCGACCTCACCGTCCACCACGCGGACAGCGAGGTACGATCCGGCGAGTGAACGGGCAACACTGGACCGAGCTCCACGTGGGCAGCGAGGTACGATCCGGCGGATGAATGGGCAGCGCTGGACCGACTACCTCTACGAGCGGCACCCGCCGATCCAGCTGCACGCGTGGGCACGCGAGCTCGCCTACTTCCGCTTCTGCCGCGCGTACGGCGGGCACGCCAACGACGGCGACCAGCTGCTGGCCGGGCTGCGCATCGAGACGCAGGACGACCTCGTGCGGACGCTGTCCGCGCTCGGCGTGCCCGTGACGTGGCTCGGCCCCGGCGACCCGCGGCCGGTCCCCGGCGTCGCCTACACCGCGGCCGAGTTCGCCCGCTTCCCGGTCGCCATGCCGCTCTTTCCCGGGATCGGGCAGCCGGGGCACGTGGAGATCGCCGGACAACGCGCCCACGTCTGGTCGCACGGGGATCGGCTGGACGTCAGCGTGGCCGACACCGCCGATCCCTACAGCGTCACCGAGGCTGCGGTCGCTTCGGCCAAGGCGATCGAGACGCTGCTGGCTCCGATCGCGAACCAGGTCGTGGACCCGCCACAGGACGACAGGAACTGCGTATGCCCCAGCTACCGGAATGCGGGTCAGTGCTCCGGCCTTCAGGCCGGAGGTGAAGGCCCGCGCGGGAAGGCCCTCTGAGGCCTGGACGTGTGCCCGCTAGCCGGGACGGTTTTGCTGCTCGATGTACTGGCGCAGGACGCTGATCGGTGCGCCGCCCACCGACCCGGCGAAGTACGAGCCCGACCACAGCTTGTTCGCCCGGTAATAGTGACGGGCCAGCTCGGGAAACTCCTGGCGCATCCTGCGTGAGGAAACGCCCTTCAACGAGTTGACGAGTCTGGACAGGGCGATCTTGGGTGGGAAGTTCACCAGCAGGTGGACGTGATTGTTCTCGCCGTTGAACTCGCGCAGCTCGGTCTCGAAGTCGGCGCACACGTCCCGCATGATCTCCTCCATCCGGTTCAGGTGGGTGTCGGTGAACACCTTGTGCCGGAACTTGGTCATGAAGACCAAATGCGCGTGGAGCGCGAAAACACAGTGTCTGCCAGTTCTGATGTCTTCATGTTCGGCCACAAACCAAAGAGTATGATCAGTGGGTGCAGCTTCGTTGCAACTACCGGCTGTATCCCGACGCCGACCAGCGTGCCATGCTGGCGCGGGCGTTCGGGTGCGCCCGCGTGGTGTTCAACGACGCACTGCGCCTGCGGACCGACGCCCGTGCGGCGGGGCTGCCATACCCCCCGG